>CAZIOH010000009.1:0-106241 GCA_964540815.1 uncultured Myxococcales bacterium
GGGGTCCTCCCCTTCCCGCGAGCGCCGTAGGCGCGTCCGTCCTCCCCTTCCCGCGAGCGCCGTAGGCGCGTTCCTCACCCGCACTGGCCGCGCTGACGGAGGGCGTGGTCGGCGAGGACCAGCGCCATCATGGCCTCGACGATCGGGACGGCGCGGGGCAGGACGCAGGGATCGTGACGGCCACGGGCCTTGATGGTCGTGTCCTGCAGTCTGTCGTCGACGGTGGCCTGCTCGCGCAGGATGGTGGCCGTCGGCTTGAACGCGACGCGGATGAGGATGTCCTCGCCGTTCGAGATGCCGCCCTGGATTCCGCCCGAGTGGTTGGTGCGCGTGCGGGCCCGACCCCCCTCGGCATAGAACGGGTCGTTGTGGGCGGCGCCCGTGAGGGCAATGCCGCCGAAGCCGCTGCCGACCTCGAAGCCCTTGGCCGCGGGCAGCGACAGCATGGCCTTGGCCAGATCCGCATCGAGCTTGTCGAAGATCGGCTCTCCCCATCCCGCCGGAACGCCGCGCGCCACCGCCTCGACGATGCCCCCGAGCGAGTCGCCGGCGCGGCGGGCCTCGTCGATGGCCGTGATCATCTCGGCCGCGCGGGCGGCGTCGGGACAGCGCACGATGTTGGCGTCGACCGCGGCGGTGGTCACCGTGGCCGGGTCGACCGTGGCGACCATCCCGTGGACCTGCTTGACGTACGCCACGATCTCGATGGGCATGCCGAGCGGCCCGGTCAGCGTCTTGCGCGCGAGCACGCCGGCCGCGACGCGCCCCACGGTCTCGCGGGCGCTGGCCCGTCCCCCCCCCTGCCAGGCGCGAATTCCGTACTTGGCCTGGTAGGTGTAGTCGGCGTGGGAGGGACGGAACTTGGTCCGCATGTCCTCGTAGTCGCCGCCCCGGTTGTCCTGATTGCGCACGAGGAGCGCGATCGGGGTCCCGAGCGTCAGGCCGTCGCTCACCCCCGACAGGATCTCCACCTCGTCGCGCTCGCGGCGCTGGGTGGTGATGATGCTCTGCCCGGGCCGCCGCCGATCGAGCTCGACCTGAAGCTCCTCGCGCGAGATGGGCATCCGGGGCGGGCAACCGTCGACCACCACGCCGACAGAGGGACCGTGCGACTCGCCCCAGGTGCTGACCCGAAACAGGGTCCCGAACGTGCTGCTCATGCGCTCCGGTCAGGGACCGGGAAGGACATCCACCATGCCCTTGTGGATGGCCTCCCCGAACAGGATGGTGGTGCTGCCGGACCGCGATTCAATCTGCAGGAAGAGATCCCCCGCCGCCCGGTATCGCCAGAGATCGCAGGACCCTGGCAACCGCTCGTCGACGCTGCCCAGGACCTCGACCGACGCGGTCCCGGACAGGCGCGGGAGGAAGGCGCTCTTGCGGTAGGAAATCGAGGGCGGCGGCGGGGTGGCGACGTCGAGATCGTGGACCTGGCTCATGATCAGCAACCGGTCGTCGAGCGCGTCGAGGACCGGCTCGACCCACAAGATCGCCTCGCCGTCGACCGCCTTGGCCAGCGGGTAAACCTTGCCACCGAGCTTGTAGATCAGCACCCCCTCCACCACGTAGTCGCGTCCGAGGTAGGCGATCACATCGCGCGGTCTCAACTTGGTCGGCTCCATGACGAGTGATCCCCTACCACACCCGGCGCTTGACAGCACCTTGGACGACGCATTAAGGACCGACCCGGTGAAACCTTGAAGCTCGAAGTCATTCGCGTCATGGACGACGAGGGCCGGGTGCTGCACCCCGACCGTGAACCCAGCCTGTCGGGTGACGAGCACCGGAAAATTCTCCACGCGCTCTTGCGCATCCGCATCCTCGACGAGCGCATGCTGCGCCTGCAACGCCAGGGGCGCCTCGGGTTCTACGTCACCACCACCGGCGAGGAGGCCACCCACATCGGTGCGGCCGCCGCCCTGCGCACCTCGGACTGGTTCTATTCCGCGTACCGCGAGGTGGGCGCGGCCCTCTACCGTGGCTACGACCTGCGCACCTTCATGTGCCAGCTCTTCGGGAACGCCGAGGACCCCGTCAAGGGCCGCCAGATGCCCGTGCACCACTCGGTTCGTCACCTCAACTTCGTGACGGTGGCCTCGCCGGTCGCGACCCAGATCCCGCACGCCGTCGGCACCGCCTGGGCCGCCAAGCTCCAGGGCAAGGACGACGTGGCGGTGGCGTTCTTCGGCGACGGCGGGACCTCGACCCCGATCTTCCACTCCGGGTGCCTGTTCGCCGGGATCTACAAGGTCCCGGCCATCATCGTGTGCCGCAACAACGGCTGGGCCATCTCGGTCCCGCGCTCGGTCCAGACCGTGACCCCGACCTTCGCCCAGAAGGGCATCGCCTACGGGCTGCCCGGCATCCTGGTCGACGGGAACGACGTGCTCGCGATGATCCACGTGATCTCAGAGGCGGCGGCGCGCGGGCGGCGGGGCGAGGGCGCGACCCTGATCGAGGCCCGGACGTACCGGCGGGGCTCGCACAGCTCGTCGGACGACCCATCGGTCTACCGGGATCCGGCCGAGCCGCGCGAGTGGGAGCACCGCGATCCGATCGACCGCTACCGCAAGTACCTGCTCGCCAAGAACGAGCTCTCGGCCGCGCTCGAGAAGCAGTGGGCCGAGGAGATCAACGACGAGATCGCCGAGGCCGTCCGCTATGCCGAGGCCGTGGCCCCCAAGCCTCCCCTGCGCACCATGTTCGAGGACGTCTACGCCCACGTCCCCTGGCACCTCGAGGAGCAATATGAGGCCCTGGCCGAGCACATCCACCGCCACGGCGAGAAGTCGTGATCAGGACCCGGCAAGGGCCGGCAAGGGCCGGCAAGGTGGTGAAGGTCGTGCGATCGTGACGACCACCCGACCGACGATTTTCTAGACGCCCGCGCCCGGCGGGGGGTCTTACTCGGCATCGTGCCGAAGGAGACGCCGATCATCCAGCTCTTGCCATTGGGGCCGCGACGCGCGGCGGCCGAACTGGCGCAGCGCTCCGACGACGAGCTGATGACGCTGGCCGCGGCGGGGCTGGTCGAGGCCTTCAGCGAGCTGGTGGTCGCGCCCGGCATCCTGCTGGCGCCGCCCGAAATGCCGGTCAGCTATTACCGGCTGAAGTTCCTCGCCCACGACGGCGCGCCGGCCGGTTACTCCGCGAACCTGTCTTGCCTCCCGGAGGAAAGTTTTTGCTTCGTGACCCTGGCAAACGGCGACGGCGCGGACTTCATTGGTAGCCTGGTCACCGCCATCTCGACCCTGGTGGATCTGCCGGCGCCGAGCGCCCCGCCCGATCTCAGCCCACGGCCCGATCGCTTTCCGGCCCATGCGGGCACCTACGACGATCCGTTCGCGCTCGGCGAGGTGGACGTGACCGCCAGGGCCGATGGGCCCAGCGTCCTCGTCCCGACCCTCGATCCCACCACCCGCTCGACCTGATGCCGACGGCGGCCGACAACTTCGTCGACGCCTCGGGCACGACCTCGGCGACCTTCATCGCGGACGCCGACGGCGTGTACCGCTACCTGTATTCGCGGCCCTTCGTCGCGGCACGCGTCGCGCCCCCTGAACGAGCGGCGGCCGTGCGCGGGCGATGAACGTTCCGCCCCGGACGAAGTGGGGTCCCCCTCCCCGCTCCGCGGAGCGGGGGGATGAGGAAGGGTTGGAGCTCAATCTCAGTTTGGCTCATGCCCCGCGTCCGCGCCCTCCATGCGGTGGATCGGAGGTTGGCTTTGCCAACCGGAGATGGCACCAGCAAAGCAGTTCCGGGCACGCGTCTCGTCGTCCGTCGGGAGGGGCCCGCGGGGAGGGGTCCTCCCCTTCCCGCGCTCCGGTCCTCCCCTTCCCGCGACTGACTTCGGCCCTTATCCTCACGGTCCACATGATGGACGTCGCGTGACGCGGTCCCGGGTCGCTGTGTTCGTTTCCCTTCTGGTGAAGCCGAGGTCGCCCGGGCGGGGACGTCACTATTCACGCAAGCGGCTCGTGGGCGAGTCGATCGCGCGCGCCGTGTACGGAGGCGGCTGGACCGCCCGCGCCTGGGCGCTCGTTCCGGGTCGCACGGCCGTGGATCTGTTGCGGCACGACCTGGCTTTGTTGCCTGCGCGCCCGGGTGGCGGCGAACGCGCGCTGCGGGTGGCGTTCGCTTCGGACATGCACATCGGACCGCTGACGGCGCCGGGCCTCCTCGACAATGCCTTCGCCCTGCTGACGGGGCTGCGCCCCGACGTGCTGGTGCTGGGCGGCGACTACGTCTACATGGAGGCGACCCCGGAGATGGCGCGCGAGCTCGAGGCACGCGTGGCGGCGGTGCCGGCGCGCACCAAGATCGCGATCCTCGGCAACCACGATCTATGGACCCACCACCATCGCATCGAGGCCGCCCTGCGCGCGGCCGGGGCGACGGTGCTGATCAACGAGGCGCTGGTGCTCCCGGCCCCGTTCGAGGACGTCGCCTTCGTGGGCCTCGACGATCCCTGGGCCGGAAAGCCGGACGCGGAGCGGGCCCTGCGGGGTGCCGAGGGCGCCGGGCTGCGCATCGGGCTGTCGCACTCACCGGAGGGCGTACCGATACTGCAAGGCCGCGGGCTGGCCCTGCTGCTGTGCGGTCACACCCACGGCGGCCAGATTGCGCTGCCGTCCGGCCCCGTCGTCGTCCATGGCGAGCATGGCCGCCGCTGGCCTGCGGGCCTTTACCAGCTCGGCGACGTGAGCCTGTTCGTCTCTCGCGGTCTCGGCTCCGTCGATCTCCCCTTCCGCGCGTACGCCCGCCCGGACGTGAGCTTGTTCACGCTCACCGGACGGTAGCGCGCGCGTGGCGTGGTGCAGGGTCTTGCCGTCCCTCCGAGTCGTATGACGGCGGGTCGAAGACGACATGTTAGCGTTGTCGAGTGAATCTGGTCGACGAGCTGCATGCAATCGCGGCGGCCCTCACCCGCGCCGGAATCCCGTACGCGGTCTGCGGCGGGGTGGCCGTCACCATCCACGGAGCGACGCGCTCGACGAAGGACATCGACGTGCTGATCGGGCCCGAGGATCTCACCCGGGCCCTGGACGCCGTTCGCCCCCTTGGCTACGCCTTCGCCGCGCTCCCCATGGTGTTCGACGAGGGAACCGAGCGCGAGCGTCACGTTCAGCGTGTGAGCAAGGTTTTGGAGGGGCAACACCTCTTGCTCGACCTGCTCCTCGCACGTTCGTCTCTGGCAGGGCTCCTCGACGACCGCATCGACGTCATGCTGCCGGAAGGCTCCTTGTCCGTGGTGTCTCGCGACACCTTGCTGCGCATGAAGCGCATCGCCGCGAGGTCGCAAGATCTGGCGGATCTCGAAAGACTGGAGCGTCCGGATGAGCCGTGACCGGTCAGACCACCCGGGTGGGCAGTCGACCCCCGAGTGCCGGACGCGTGAACCGCCCCCCGGCGTGGCCGCGCGGATGGCCGTGCTGCGCGCGTCGTACATTCCCGAAACCGTCGCGGCGGCGGCGGAGCGGTTGGCGCACGAGGGGCCCGCAGCCAGGGAGCTGCCGTTCGAGGTGGCCGTCGCCCGCCGGCTGCAGGAGCTTCGTGCGCTCCTGGAGCTCGCAGCCTACCTCCATCGCGCCCCGGATCGCGTCGCACCTCGATCCAATCCGGCGTCGGCGCAGGGGCCCTTGGAAGAGGCCGACGCTGACGAAGCGTGAAGCGGGACCGCGAGTCGACGAACCGGAGACGCCCCTGGCGCGCTCGAGGTTCTCCCTCCGACGCGAGATGATCGACGTCTTCGTCCATCATCGGAGCCCAAACGAGCTTCGGTTCGTCACGGCTGTGCAACCCTGGATTTCAGCGTCGCGAAGCTGATGACCCGCCGGGGTCGTTTCCCCCCGCCAGCGCCCTGCGCGGCTGGTGAAGATCGGTGTCACGACGCCCGAGGCCAGGCCGCCATCGTCCAAGGACCGTGGATCGGAGGTTGGCTTTGCCAACCGGAGAAGACATGAGCCAAGCAGATCCGGGCCCGCCTCCGTCGTCCGCCGGGAGGGGCCCGCGGGGAGGGGTCCTCCCCTTCCCGCGAGCGCCGTAGGGGCTCAGCGCATCGCGCCTTTGATGTTGACGGCGATGGCCCAGACGGCGTCGGTGGCGGTGACGAAGAGGCGGTTGTGCCGGGAGCCGCCGAAGCACAGGTTCGAGACCGTGGCCGGAAGGTGAACCTTGCCGAGCAGGGTTCCGTCGGGCGCATAGGTGTGGATGCCGTCGCCGGCGCTGATCCACACGTTGCCCTCGATGTCCACCCGCAGCCCGTCCGGCACGCCCGGCGCAATCTCCGCGAAGATCTCGCCGCCCGAGAGCCGCTTGAACCCGTCGACCGAGAACACCCGGACGTGGTGGGGGCCGGCGGGATCGTGGGTCCGTCCCGAATCGGCGACGTAAAGGCGCCGGGCATCCGGCGAGAAGGCGAGGCCGTTCGGCTTGACGAAGTCCGTGGCCATGGCCTCGACCCGCTTGCTCATGGGATCCACGCGGAACACGTGGCAACCACCGTACTCGGGATCGCCGCGGTGCCCTTCGTGGTCGCTCAGGATCCCGTAAGGCGGGTCGGTGAACCAGATGCCCTGATCGGGGGCCACCACCACGTCGTTGGGGGAGTTGAGCCGGTGCCCCTCGAAGCGATCCGCCACCACCTCGATGGTCCCGTCGGGGCGCGTGCGCGTCACGCGCCTGCCCCCTTGCTCACAGGTGAGGAGGCTGCCGTTCCAGTCGCGCGTGTTCCCGTTCGCGAAATTCGAGGGCGCCCGGAACACGGCGGTGCCGAGCCCCGGAAAGTAGCGCCACATGCGATCGCTGGGGATGTCGCTCCAGATGAGGCAGTCGTGCTCGGAGAACCAAACGGGCCCCTCGGCCCATACCATCCCGTCGGCGATCTTGACCGGGACCACCGTCGGTATGGTGAGGTCTCGGAAGTGGGGGTGCTGAACGTCGTAGACGCCTTGGGGGCCGGTCATGGCCTCGGTACGATACCTCGTCAGCGCAATCGGCGCGTCAGGGCTGCCAATGCCCGTACCGCCCCAGCCCGGGCGCGCTAGAACCTCCGGATGTCCACCCCGGAAGCGCCGCCACCTTCGTCGCCATCCTCGTCCCCGCCCGACGCCGACGCCCATTTCTTCACGGCCGGCGCGCCGCACACCTCCCCGCAGGCGTTCTGGCGGGCCCTCTTCCACGCGACGCCCCGGGTGTGGGTCACCCCGATGCTGGTCGGCCTCAACGCCGCGGTCTTCGTGGTCATGGTCCTGTCGGGCGTCTCGCCGTCGCGGCCGACCACGCTCAGCCTGGTGCGGTGGGGCGCGGAGTTCGGCCCCCTCACCACGAGCGGAGAGTGGTGGCGCATGCTGACGAACACCTTCATCCACATCGGGATCATCCACATCGCGATGAACATGTACGGGCTGTGGCAGGTCGGCTTCCTGGTGGAGCGGTTGCTCGGCAACGGGCGGTTCCTGGTGACCTACCTGCTGGCCGGCCTGGCCGGATCGTACGCGTCGCTGGTGGTCCACCCCGACGTCGTGTCGGCGGGGGCCTCCGGGGCGATCTTCGGCGTCTTCGGCGCCCTGGTCGGATACCTGGCACGCCACCGCGGGTCGATCCCCAAGCCGATGCTGAAAGGCCTGGTCAACCGCTCCGCGACCTTCGTGGTCCTGAACCTGGTGCTCGGGCTCCAGATCCGCGGCATCGACCTGGCGGCGCACGGGGGTGGCTTCGCGTGCGGGGTGCTCTGCGCCCTGCTCCTCGCTCGGCCCCTCACCGCCCCGACCGCAACCGAGCTCCCTCGTGGCGGCGCCGCCGACGGTGGAGGCCGGCGGCGGCCCCTCGACTGGCGCACCCCGCTTCTCGCGCTCGTGGTCGGGCTCGTCATCCTGGCGGGGCTGTGCGCGCTCCTGCCGCGCGCCGTGGACGGCGCGTTTCCGGGCGCGGTCTGACGCGACGGCGGGCCTCCGCGCCGGGACCGGCCCCGGGGTCCCGCCGAGGGAGCTCACCTGGCTGCGCGCGCCCGGTGAGCCGTCTCGGGCGCCAAGTTCAACCCATGTCCCGTCGCCCGCGGTTCGGGCGGGCATGGATGACCACTTGACACCGGAGATCACTCGATGAATCGCATGGCACGGCGCATGGCTCGAATCAGCAGCCGCCTCGGCGTCCTGGCGCTCGCAGGCGCGCTGGCGCTCGGTTGCGGAAGCTCCAGCAGCAGCGGAACCCCCAGCAAGACCGGCGGCACGGGCGGCGCAACGACGTCGAGCTCGGGAGGCGCGACCGGCTCGGGCGGCGCGGCCGCGACCGGCTCGGGCGGCGCAACCGCGACCGGCTCGGGCGGCGCAACCGCAACCGGCTCCGGCGGCGCAACCGCAACCGGCTCCGGCGGGGCGACGACGACGGCCGCATCCGGGGGGGCCACCGCGTCGACCAACGGCGGCGGCAGCGGCACGACCACGTCTGGCGGCGGTGGCAGCGGCGCGTTTCCCCTCTGCACCACGGCGCCCAAGAACAAGGCGGCCTGCGTCAGCGGGACCGACATGGCCTGCGCCAACACCTGCGGCCCGAGCAAGACCGGCTACAAGAACTGCACGTGCAACTCGAACGTCTGGGACTGTCCGACCTGCGCCTTCAACCCGGGAGACTATTCCTGTTACCGCCTGCCCGCGACCGAGACGGCCTGTCCGGCGGATCCGACCGATCCGTCGGGCATGATGCTGGTCCAGAGCGGCGCCGCCTGCACGACCCCGGCCTGCATGCCGTGCGGGTCGGCCACCGCCAGCTCCTACCGCGACTCGAGCAACGCCCTCAAGGTCGGGTACTGCGTGTGCGTCGCCGGGACCTCGGCCTCGAAGTGGAGCTGCGCCAGCAAGGCCGAGTGGCCGCCCCAGATGTGATCGGCGCGATCGGCGCGATCGCAGAGCCCGGCGCGCTCGCCCTCGAGGTCATCCCCACCAGTACGCGAGCTTGAGCATCAGCGTGTCGGTCGCGCCCCGGTTTCCGAGCAGGGACGTGGCCGACAGCGCGGGCGCGGTGGGCGCCTGGGCACCGCCGCTGCCCGTGACCGCCGGGGCCCAGTCCGGGGTCTGGGCGCGGGCGTAGACCAGGTAGAGGATCGACCCGAGCCGAAATTCCCAGCGCAGCACCAGGTTCACGTTGAGCACCGCCTGCTGCACGTCCGGATCGGCGGTGCCCGCCGGCAGGGCCGCCACAGGTTGCAGGTCGGCGAGACCGATGCGGGCGCGCGCGACGCCGCCGGTATCGGCCCGGCTCGGCGCGGTGTAGTGCTTGGTGGCGAGGAAGGCCTGTCCATAGAACTGCAGCGTGAGGCGCGGGGTGAGCCCCAGGGTCGAGCGCGCGGTGAGGCTGAGGTTGTTGGCCTCGAGCTCGCCGAAGTCGTAGGTCGAGGTCCCCGCCTCCCGGGCGATGAAGCGCGGCTCTCCCGCCGCGTGCCCGAACCCGGGTGCGAGCTCGAGATCGAGGCGCGCGCTCAGCCGACAGGTGACGGTCACGTTCATCTGGGCTTGATTGCGCTCCCGCACCCGCTGCCACTGGCCCCAGAGCGACAGCGCGACCGGCCGTCGGCCGTCGCTGCCCACCCACAGCTCGCCGCCCACCATCGCCGCGCGCTCGAGCGCTGTCCCGTCACCGGTCTCGCGGTCGTCGAAGTGGTGGGCCCGCAGATAGCCGGTGAGCGCTACCTCCCAGAAGCTCGGGAACATGGCGTAGGTGGACAGGCGCAGGTTGTTCTCGAGCGGCACGCCGCCGAGGAGACCGCGACCACCACCCCCGTCGCCGGCGCCCCCCGTCGCGAAGGTCTCTCGGTGTGACACCGCGAGCGTGGTGTCGGTCTCGAGCGTCGGCCCCCAGGGCTCGACGGTCCGGTAGGTCAGATCCGCGTAGAGGCTCTTGTGGTTCTTGCGCTCGAGGTAGCCGACGTCGTTGGTGTCGACCTCGGTCGAATCGAACGCGGGTGCCAGCGTGGCCAGCCAGTGCCGCCCGCCCTGCTTGGCAAAGGTGAGCATCCCGCCGGTGCCGAGGTGCCCCGTGCGCGTCGCGATTCCGTCCCGCGAGGGCCGGGGGGGCCCGCCGGCCAGCAACGAGCCCACCAGCTGCGCGGTGACGGCGTAGTCCGCCGATGGCGACCGCCACAGCCCATCCACCGCCCCGACGTACGCGTCGTTGGTGCAGCGGGCCGCCAGCCCGGGGTTGGCCGCGATCGCGGGATCGAGCGCGTCCACCCGGCTCGGGCAGAGGAAGTGGATGGTGGGATAGTCCGCGACATGCTCGTGGTGGTTGGTCGCGGTGGCCATCACCCCGAGATCGACCTGCCCGCCGAACCGACGCTGCAGGCGCAGCACGTTGAAGAGCGTGAGCGGGCTGGCGGGACGCTCGATGGTGGCGTCGGGGGACGCGCCGGTGGGATCGTGCTGGCGGATCGCGACGTCGTTCTCTCCCGCGAGCGACGAGAGGATCCCGAGGTTGGTGCCCTTGCCGATCCCGCCCACCCACTTGGCGGAGGCCCAGAGGCGGGAGGGGTCGGCCGACTCGACCACGGTCTCGCTCGGGCCGACCCGCGGATCGGCGGGCCTGGCCCCGATGCGGCGGGTGTAGAGGATCGAGCGCGGGGTCGTGAAGATGTCGAGGCCCTCGAGAAAGAAGGGCCGCTTCTCGGGGTAGACCGTCTCGATGTTGGTCAGGTTCAAGACCACCTGATCGGCCTCGACCTGCCCGAAGTCCGGGTTGAACGCGAGATCGAGGGTGGTCCCGGCGGTGGGATGGGCGCGCGCATCGAGGCCGATCGACGGCGACCAGACATCGGCGGGGGCGCCGGCGCTGCGCGCTTCGAGGTCGCGGTGGGTGACCCGGGCGAGCACCGAGGGGCGCAGCTCGATGGGCCGCGGCGTCCCGATGTTCTCGATGCCCTCGAGCACGCCGAAGGTGGACACCACCCCGGCCGAGCTGCGCGGACGGAAGGCCCAGAGATCCCATTCCTTGCGAAGCCCCGTGTAGCGCTGGACCTGAAAGCCCCAGCGATGCGAGGGCGCACGCGCGCGCGCGTCCTCGATCCGCAGGATGCGGAACGGGATGCGAAGCTCGGCCGACCAGCCCTTCGGCCCGATCGACGCCGCGCCCTCCCAGTTCTCGTCCCAGGTATCGGAGTAGCTGGAGTCGTTGAAGTAGGTCCCATCGTCGAGGACCCCGGCGGCCGAGACCCCGAAGTGTGCGGCCTGTGCGCCATCCCCGCGGGTGGCGATGTCCACCGTCACGCGATCGCCTGGACCGACCCGGTCGCGGCGGGTGAGCAGGGCCGAGACGGGCGTCGCGACCTGCACACAGTCGATCCCGACGTAAAGGGCCTGGTCATCGTAGAGGACCCGAAAGGTGGTGCGCTCGTTGGGGGGCGACAGCTCGGCGGGAAACTGCTGGATGAAGCCGTCATAGGCTGGGGCGGGTCCCAGGTTCCAGTCGCCCTCGTCGAGCTGGCCGTCGATGACGAAGGGCCGGGTTGCCCGCCGCGCCACCGCCGTCGGCGCCCCGCGCGTGCTCGGGAGCAGCAGCTGCCCGCGGCCGAGCGGGTTGACCACCGCCTGGCCCGAACCGTGGTCTGGGCCGTCCGCGGCGGCGGATGGCACCGAGGGGGAGCTCGGGCGGACGAGAGAGGATGCAAGAGACGAAGAAAGAGGCGAGGGAAGAGACGGGGGAGCAGAGGGCGATGGCGAGGGCGAGGGCGGCGGCGAGGGGGAGGGAGGCGGAGCGGGAGGGGACGCCTCCGCCGCTCGCACGGACCTCCCGGACCCGGCCTCGGCCCCCAGCCCGAGGAGCACCAAGACCGCCACGGGCAACGCCCGGCCGCCGGCGAGGCCTGCGATGCCATTCCGCGCCCGGAGGCAGGTCATCATGGGCAGGCGCGACACGGCACGATCCGCCATATGTTAATACCGAGCATCCGCCATGTCGCCCGCGACCATGTCCCCGCCCATCCCGCACGCGCAAGCGCCGCTCCCAGCGCATCAGCGGTCGCTGGCGGCGCGCCTGGCGACGCTGGTGGCGTTCGACACGCAGAATCCCGCCGGCGACGAGGCCCCCATGGTGGCCTTTCTCGGTGGAGAGCTGCGAGCGCTCGGAGCCGATCAGGTGCACACCCGCACGGTCGGCCGACACGCGTCGGTGTACGCGCGCTTTGGCGCGCGGGCGCCCGAGCTGCTCATCAATGCGCACGTCGACACCGTTCCGGCCAACGCCGGGTACACCGCCGCCCCCCACGCCTTGCGCCAGGTCGGATCGCGGCTGGTGGGGCTCGGGGCCGCCGACACCAAGGGCTCGATCGCGGCGGTCCTCGAGGCCCTGGCGACCCGCCGCGAGGCGGGCGCGCCCATCTCGAACGTCGCCGTCCTGTTCTCGGGAGACGAGGAGAGCCGAGGCACCTGCATGCGCGACTTCCTGCGCGAGCCCTCCTTGCGCGAAGGGCTGCGCTACGCCATCGCGTGCGAGCCCACCGGGTGCGCCGTCGGCTGGCGCCACCGCGGGATCGCCGCGGCCGAGATGACGGCGCGCTCGGACGGGGGGCACTCTTCCCGTGCGGACCACCTGCCCGCACCGATCGCCCTCCTGGCACGGGCCGCCGTGGCGCTCGACGAGCTCGGCCGACGCCACCGCCACCAGGGACCACGAGGGTTCGAGGGGCTGTGCATGAACATCGCCGCCATCGACGGTGGGCTCGCGTTCAACGTGATTCCGACCACGGCGACGCTGCGCCTGTCCTGGCGGCCGGCGCCCGGGGCGGACATGGACGCCCTCATGGCCGAAGCCGAGCGCCTGGCCCGGGACGCCCTGCCGCCCGGGCTCGACCACGACATCACCTGGACCCACGTCAATTCGAATCCGTCGTTTCACACCCGGGACCTCCCCGCCTTCGTCCGCTGGCTCGGCCCGGTCGCCGAGGCCCCCATCGATCTGGCCTTCTGGACCGAGGCCGCCCTCCTCGCCCAGGCCGGGATCGACGCGGTGGTCTTCGGCCCCGGACACATCGAGCAGGCCCACGCCGCCGACGAATACGTCGAGCTCTCCCAGCTCGAAACCGCCAGCGCCACCTTCGCCCACCTCCTCGACGCCTGCACCAGATCCGCCACCCAGCAGCAGGGTGCCCCATGACCCAACTCCTCCCCCAGAGGATCGGAGGTGGGCTTTGCCCACCGGAGACCACCCCCGCCAAGCAGCTCCGGGCCCGCCTCTCGTCGTCCCTCGGGAGGGGCCCGCGGGGAGGGGTCCTCCCCTTCCCGCGAGCGCCGCAGGCGCGTCCGATCCTCCCCTTCCCGCGAGCGCCGAAGGCGCGTCCGTGATGGAGACGCAGATCATCGCCCGCTTCCTCGAGAGCGTCGGACAGAAGGCGGACGTCGAGCTCTACCTGAAGCTCTTCCGCTCTCAGAAGAAGGAGAGCTTCGCGGTCATCTGCGCCAGCGAGCGCATCGTGAACACCGCGCTCGATCCCTTCCACTTCGATCTGCGCATCCTGGCTGGGCTCGGCCTCACCCCCGTCGTCGTCGTGGGCCTCTTCGAGCCAAAGGACGCGGATCGCCAGGCGGCGCGTGTCCACGCGTGGTTGCTCGAGGACGAGGTGCGCGCGCAGATCGTCCCCCTCGCGCCCACCGTCTCGCCGGCCCTCGTCGAGGTGGTGCGCGAGACCGTGCACATGAACACCATCCCCCTGCTCTCGCTCGAGCCGGCCCGCGATGCGTCTCTCGATGCCCGGTTCGGGCTGCTGCGCGAGCTCGTGACCGGGCTGGAGACCCGCAAGCTGGTCTTCCTGTCGACCAGCGCCGGCCTCGAGCGCGAGGGCGCGCCCCCCATCTCGACCGTCAACCTCAACACCGACTATGAGTTCCTGCTGGCCGGCGGCACCCTCTCGCGACGCCATGCCTCCCTGCTCCGCCACAGCAAGAACATCCTCGATCAGACGCCACACCGGATGACCGCCACGGTGGTCAACCCGCTGCACCTCCTGCGCGAGCTCTTCACCATCAACGGGGCCGGGACCCTCATCCGACGCGGGGCGCGCATCGAGAGCCACCGCGACACCTCGACGGTCGACCGCGGGCGCCTGGCGGCGCTGATCGAGTCGGCCTTCGGCCGCACCCTCGCCCCGGACTTCTTCGCCCGCCCCATCGAGCGGATCTACGTCGACGATCAGTACCTCGGGGCCGCCGTGCTCGCCCCCACCCCGGTCGGCACCTACCTGACCAAGTTCGCGGTCGATCGTCAGGCCCAGGGGGAAGGCATCGGCGGCGATCTGTGGGCGGTGATGACCCGCGACTACCCGCGCTTCTTCTGGCGCGCTCGCCCGCAAAATCCCATCTCGTCCTGGTACGTGAAGAACTGCGAGGGGGTGGTCCGGCTCGCGGACTGGCACGTCTACTGGCGCGGCTTCGCCATCGACCAGATCGAGCCCGCCATCCGCTATGCCCTGGGCGCCCCGGTCGATTTCGCGCCGACGACGACTTCGCCGTCGTCCTCCGCCCAGCCCGAGCCGGCCCCCGTTCCTGCGCCGGCTCTTCCCTCGGTGGCTTGAGCGGGCGGACGCTCCGTCAGGTCAGCGGCTCGTTGCACTCGAGGCGGACGATGTCGTCGAGCTGCTCTCGCCGCGAGATCAGCGTGGCCCGGTCGTCGTCCCACAGCACCTGGGGCGCGCGCCCGATGGACACGTAGTTCGAGCTCATGGCGGCCCCGTACGCGCCGGCGTCGTGCAGCACCAGCAGATCGCCCACGTCCGGTCGCCCGAACGGGCGCGGCACCAGCAGCTCGCGATCGTCCCGCGTGAAGACGTCGCCGCTCTCGCACAGGGGACCCGCGACGACGAAGGGCTCGGGCGGGCGGCTGGCCCCAGCACCCACCACCGAGATGTGGTGATAGGACCCGTACATCGCGGGGCGCACGAGGTCGACGAACCCCGCGTCCACCATCGCGAACTCGTGCCCCGGGCCGCGGGCGTTGGCGGTGGTCTTCTTCAGGTCCTTCACCCGCGTCACCAGCACCGCCATCCCCGCCACGCCGTACCGGCCGGGCTCGATCTCGACCCGGATCGGACGCCCAGCGGCGGCCGCCAGCCGCGCCACCGCGTCGGTGAGGACCGGCCGGTACCAGTCGAGATCGTAGGCGGTCGCGCCGGGCCGGTAGGGGTGCGGAATGCCTCCCCCGAGGTTGACGGCCTCGAGGTCGGGGAACCGCGGCACGAGCTGCGCGAAGACCTCCACCAGGCGGCGCATGTTCGCGTCGAACTCGCGAATCTCGGGGCCCGTGCCCACGTGGGCGTGCAGGGCGACGACCGGGAAGTGCGCTGCCCTGGCCTCGGCGGCCACCGACTCGAGATCGGGCAACCAGATGCCGTGCTTGGACGACGGTCCCCCGGTGTCGCAGGACTGCACGTGCCCGTGACCGAAGCCCGGGTTGAGCCGCACCGCGACGGGACCACGATACCCGGCCCCCTGCAGCTCGCGCACCATTCCCGGAGAGCCGAGATTCGGCAGCACTCCGTGCTCGAGCACCACGGTCAAGGCGTTGTCCCGAAAGACGTCCGCGGTCAGCATCACCACGGGCACCCGCGATCCCATCGCGAACCCGGCCCGCCGCGCCCGCAGCACCTCGTTGCCGCTGACCGCGTCGATCCACATCCCCGCCTCGCGCACCAGCTCCAGCACCTTCCAGGACGAGTTGGCCTTCATCGCGAACCTGGCCTTCAGGCTGGAGCCGCCCGGGCCGCCGGACACGCCCGGCCCGTCGGTGAGCCGGGCCAGGCGGCGCAACCGATCGCGCAAAAGCATCGCGTCGTAGAGGTAGAATGGCGTGCCGACCTGATCGGCGATGCGGGCGAGGGGATAACGGGAGAGATCCATCGAGCCGCGCAATATATCGCACGCCCGGCGCCCGCACAGGAGCGGTCACCACCCGGCGGCGAGACGTGTACACTCTAACCCGAGCCCGAGCCCCGTGAGGAGCCGCGGGCCAACCCAAGTCGAGGAGAGGGACATGCGGAACGTGTTGCCAAGGGTGACATTGCCGGTGGTACCGGCGGTGGTGGTGCGGATCGGGCTCATGGTCGTGGCGACACAGCTCGGAGTCTCGCTGGGGCAAAACCACGGCGACGGCGGTGGCCGCGGCCTGCGGGTCGGGTGGGAGCGAAGGGCCGCCGCGGCCCCGGCGGTCAACGCCTGTGGGTGCTACCGGGACTCGACCGGGAGCTGCTTCTGCGGGCCCAAGGGAAAAGGCAAGTGCGACTGCCCGGGAGACTGCGAGCCGAAGGGGTGCGAGGAGAAGCGCGCCAAGGAGCTCGAGAAGGAGATCCAGGCCGAGACCCGGCACGCTCAGGAGGCCGAGCGCAAGCAGCGTGACGAGGAAGACGCCAGGCGCCGCAAGGCCGAGCAGAACGAATCGAAGGAGCCGGCTGCGTCCTCTGGCGACTCGCAGGAGTCCGACGAGCCCGCCTCGAGCGCCGAAGGCGGCGACGACAAGGCGAACGGCGATGGGGAGGCCGACGCCAGCGGCGCCGATTCGAAGAAGACCACCAGCAAGAAGGCCGCCAAGACGACCAAGCACGCGCGGAAGGGCAAGGCCAAGGCCTCGGAGTGACCGCTTGCTCGTGACCACGCGCCTCGGACGTGGATCTGGCCTTCGAATTCCCGGCGCGTCACCGCGACGCCTGGCGCGCCTTCGTGGCCAACACCGACGAGATCGTGCCGGCGTCATTCACCGGCGGCGGCGATAACCGTAGGCGGCGTAGATGGCGAGGCCCAGCACCAGCCAGATCCCGAAGCGCCACCAGTTGGCGGCGGGCAGCCCGAGCATGAGCCCGAAGCACGACAGGATCGCGAGGACGGGCGTGAACGGATAGCCGGGGCAGCGGAACGGCCGGGCGCGGTCCGGCTCCATGACGCGGAAGGCGATCACCCCGGCGGCCACGATGATGAAGGCGAACAGCGTCCCGATGCTGGTGAGCTCCAGCGCCTGGGATTCGGTCAGGAAGGTCGGCGCCAACCCGACGAAGATCCCGGTGACCACGGTCCCGACCACCGGCGTTCGGCGCCGCCCGTGGACGTGCGCGAAGGCCGGCGGCAAGAGCCCGTCGCGCGCCATGGCGAGCAGGATGCGCGGCTGCCCCATCTGAAAGACCAGCAGCACCGCCGTCACCGCCACCACCGCGCCGAGGGCCATCCAGGTGCTGAGCCGCTCGAGGCCCGCCAGGCGCAGCGCGCGCGACAGCGGATCTCCGACCCCCAGCTCCGAGGATGGCACGAGGCCAGTCATCACGACCGCCACGGCCACGTAGATCGCCGCCGACAGCCCGAGGGAGATCAGCATCGCGCGCGGGATGGTCTGCTCGGGCGCGCGCGTCTCCTCGGCCGCGGTCGAGATGGCGTCGAAGCCGATGTACGAGAAGAACGCGAGCGAGGCCCCGGTCCAGATCCCGTGCCAGCCACCCGGGGCGAAGGGATGCCAGTGCGCCGGCTTGACGAAGGCCGCGCCCACCCCCACGAACAAGGCCACCAGCCCGAGCTTGAAGACCACCAGCGCCGCGTTCAGGCGCGCGCTCTCCCGGATGCCCCAGACCAACACCACGGTGAGGGCCGCGGTGATCAGCGCCGCCGGCAGGTTGAACGCGACGGTGACCCCGCCGAGGTGGGGCGCAACGGCGGAGATCGCCGGATCGTGCGCGGCGGTTTGCAGATCGGTCGCCATCCAGGCCGGAAAATCCACCCCGAACGCGCCGAGCAGAAACGACCGGAAGTAGTCCGCCCAGCTCTGGGCCACGTAGACGTTGCCCACGGCGTACTCGATGATCAGATCCCACCCGATGATCCAGGCCCAGATCTCGCCGAGCGCGGCGTAGGCGTAGCTGTAGGCGCTGCCCGCCACGGGCACCATGGCGGAGATCTCCGAGTAGCAGAGGGCCGAGAGCCCGCAGGCCACCGCCGTGAGCAGGTACGAGATCACCAGCGACGGTCCCGCGCCCACCTGTCCGTCGGCGCCCGCCGCCATCTGACCGATGCTGGAGAAGATGCCGGCCCCCACGATGGCCCCGACGCCGAAGAGCACGAGGTGCACCGTCCCGAGGGTCCGCTTGAGGGTGGGCCAGACCGGCCCGCCGGCCAGGCCCTCGGACCCCGAAACCTTGCGCAGAAACAGCTTGTGACGCAGCAAGATCCCGACGCTGCCTGGTTTGGCGTCGGGGGTCAAGGCGGCCCGTCGGGTGCTCCGCCGTGGGCCGCGGCACGAACTGAGGGTTGGCCTCGACAACCACGATCATGACGGACGTCGAGCGGCGTGGGGCAACCCTCCAAGCCGTTCGACCTTTCGAGCGCGGACCCCTCTCCCCGACCCTCTCCCCGCTTCGCGGGGCGAGGGGATGAGAAGGGGTTGGGGCTCAGCCTCGGGTTGGCTCACGCCCCACGTCCACGCCCTCCATGCGGTGCATCGGAGGTTGGCTTTGCCAACCGGAGACGGCACCAGCAAAGCACATCCGGGACCGCTTCTCGTCGTCCGTGGGAGGGGCCCGCGGGGAGGGGTCCTCCCCTTCCCGCGAGCGCCGAAGGCGCGATAGAGTGCTGGGGTGTCGGCCAAAACCGTGCTGTTCGTCCTGCTCGGGCTCCTGTTCGTGGTCTTCGTGGTCTACTGGGCGGTGGTCGAGCGGGCGCGGGCCCGCGAGCGGGCGCGGGCCGGCGCGGCCGGGGGCGCGTCGGCCCCATCGGACGCGGGAGGCACGAGCCCGGGCGCGCCACCGCCAGCGCCCCGCCCCCTGCACATGGGCCTCGGCTTCGTGACCAACTTCTTCGACCAGCTCGGGGTCGGCTCGTTCGCCACCACCACCTCGCTGTTCAAGCTCGGGCGGGTGGTCGACGACCGGGACATCCCCGGCACGCTCAACGTCGGTCACGCGCTGCCGACCCTGGCCGAGGCGCTGATCTCGATCGCCCTCATCCAGGTCGAGATGCGCACCCTCGTGGCCCTGATCGCCGCCTCGGTCCTCGGGGCCTACCTCGGCGCCGGGGTGGTGGCCGGCTGGTCGCGCCGACGCATCCAGATTGGTATGGGCATCTTGCTGCTGGTGGCCGCCGCCATCATCGTGGCCCGCCAGGCGGGGGGGATGCCGGGTGGAGGAACGGCGCTCGGGATCGACGGGCCCCTGCTGGCGATAGGCTTCTTCGCCAACCTCGTCCTCGGGGCGCTCATGACCCTCGGGATCGGGCTCTTCGCGCCCTGCATGATCATGGTCAGCCTGCTCGGCATGAACCCCAAGACCGCCTTCCCGATCATGATGGGCTCGTGCGCCTTCCTGATGCCGGCCGCCAGCTTTCGCTTCATCCGCAGCGGGCGCTACGATCGGCGGGCGGCGCTGGGCCTGACCCTCGGCGGCGTCCCGGCGGTCCTGATCGCCGCCTACCTGGTCCGGTCGCTGCCGCTCCATGCGGTGCAGTGGATGGTGGTGGTGGTCGTCGTCTACACGGCGATCGTCCTCCTCCGCGCGGCCCGCCGGGAAACTCCTCGGGGGGCTGCCGCCCCGGAGTGAAGTGGTGCCCCTGACCCTCTCCCCGCTCCGCGGGCCGAGGGGATAAGAAAGGCGGGGCGAGGGGCGGAGCCTCAGCGAAGCAACTCAACGACGAGCCAAGGACGAACCCCTCCCCTCCTGTCCCCTCGCCCCGCGAAGCGGGGAGAAGGGTCAGGGAGAGGTCCCACTCTCTTTTGGTCACGGAGGGGGCGACTGGCGCATGCTCTTCGCCAGCTTCGAGTGGCGGTGGCCGTAGCCCGCGTAGATGCAAAGACCTATCGCCAGCCACACCCCGAGGCGCAGCCAGTTGGTCCACCCGAGCCCGACGATCATCGCGCCGCACACCACGATCCCGAGGATCGGGACCAGCGGGACCAGCGGGGTGCGGAACTCGCGGTGCATGTCCGGGTGCTTGCGCCGCAGGATCCACACCCCGGCGCACACCAGGATGAACGCGAACAGGGTGCCGATGCTGGTCATGTCCCCCACGATGTCCCCGGGCACGAAGGCCGCGAACGCCCCCACGAACACCAGGAAGACCAGGTTCGACTTGTACGGCGTGCGGAAGCGCGGGTGCACGGCCGAGAAGACCCTGGGCACAAGCCCGTCGGTGCTCATGGTGTAGAAGACCCGCGACTGGCCGAGCAGCATCACCAGGATCACCGAGGAGAACCCGGCCAGGATCGCCACCGTCACCAGCTTGGCCAGCCACCCGTAGCCGGTCATGTAGCGGGTGATGGCGTAGGCCACCGAGGCCTCCTTGCCCTGGGTGCGGAAGTCCTGCACCGAGGCCACCCCGGTCAGCACGTGGGCAAACAGGATGTAGAGCACCGTGCACAGCACCAGCGAGCCCAGGATCCCGATCGGCATGTCGCGCTTGGGGTTCTTGGCCTCCTGCGCGGCGGTCGAGACCGCGTCGAAGCCGATGAAGGCGAAGAACACCACCCCGCCGGCGCCGAGGATCCCCATCAGCCCGCCGTAGGCGTGGGCCACCCCCTGGGAGTCGACGAAGGTCCCCGTCGGCGGGATGTACGGCACGTGGTTCACCGGGTTGATGAACCCCCAGCCGAAGACGATGAACAGGATCACGATCGAGACCTTGCCCACCACGATGAGCGAGTTGACGAAGGCCGACTCGCGGGTCCCCCGGATGAGCAGCAGGCTGAGCACGCAGATGATGAAGAGCGCCGGGACGTTCATGATCCCGTGCGCCGTCACCTGCCCGGCGGCGTCGTGCAGGGCCTCGAAGGGCGAGTGGCACCAGGCGTACGGGATCTGAAAGCCCACGTACTCGAGCAGCTTGTTCAGGTACTCGCTCCAGGCGATCCCCACGGTGGCCGCCCCGATGGCGTACTCGAGCACCAGATCCCACCCGATGATCCAGGCCGCGAGCTCCCCCATGGTGGCGTACGAGTAGGTGTAGGCGCTGCCGGCCATGGGGATCATCGAGGCAAACTCGGCATAGCAAAGTCCGGCGAAGGCGCAGCCCACCGCCGCCACCACGAACCCGAGCGTGACCGACGGGCCCGCATTGTTGGCGGCGGCGGCCGCCGTTCGCACGAACAGGCCCGCCCCGATGATCGCCCCCACCCCCAGCATGATCAGGTCCGCCACCCCCAGGGTCCGGCGCAGCTGCGACGAATCGTTGGCGTCGCCCTTCAGTTGCTCCACCGACTTCGTCGCGAACCAATGTTGCGCCATGCCCCACTTATCGGGCATTTCCGCCGACCCGTCGAGAGAAATGGCGCCGCGCGCCGACGGACCGGCGACCAGCTTCTGAGGCCCCGCTGCCCCGCCTGCCGGCGCTGCGGCGGCTACCGGCGCCGGCGGCGGCTGGCGACCGTCAGGGGCGCTGCCCGCCGCGTCTCCGCCGAGGCGATCATGGCCGGCAGGCTGGCGTGATAGCGCAGCATGCGCCCTGGCAACGTGGCGGACATCCGCCAACGCCGCATCTCGCGCACCGTGCAGGCGGCCGCCTCCTCGTTGACCGGGGAACTGGTGGCCAGACCCACCGAGCCGATCGCCCCGCTCGGCTCGACGTAGAAGATGGCGGAGGCCCCCGTCTCGGACACCGGGCCGCATCCCGCCAGCAGGTGCATCGACACCGCCATGTCGTGCTCGATCTTGATGCTCTCGTCGAGATCCAGCACCTGCAGCTCGTGGGTGGATCGGAACTCCACCGGGTACTCGAAGGTGGTGGCCTTGTTGCCGCTCGGGGCCGGGAACTTGACGGTTCGCCCCACTCCCACCAGACACCGCTCGACCTCGTAGTTGCCGAGGTCGCTGCCGATCACCAGCACGTCCTCCGTGGTGCCGTCACCCTGCACCGCGAAACGTAACGTGACGGTTCCTCCCGCGTAGCGCTGGGCGCGCCCGGCCCGCCGGTAGCACCCCCGCACCTCGTCCATGCGCTCGGCGAGCGCGGCCTCCACGTCAGCGCTCTCGTAGACCCCAACCTCGTTCTCGAGGCCCATCTCGGCGACCCGCGGGCCGGCGTGTGATGGCGCGTCCGCATCGGCCCCGCGCGCCCGCGGGGCGCGGTTCATCGCCGATGCGTTGTGCACGGATCCATCCGTTCCGCACCCGATGCCGGCCGAGGCCCCACCCCCGATCACCAGACACAGAGCGGGAACCGAGAACCTGGGTTTCATGCGCGATCCGACCTCCGGCACGGGTGGTGGTAGCTCCGACCGACCTCGAAGACCTCCAAAGACACGACGACACGGGGGACAGAGCAAGACCCGCGCCGAAGCTCTTCGAGGAGCGGCGGCGCGTCAAAGGAGGGGTCGAGGGCCAATCTCGCTGTGGCTAGGCGAAGCAGGAGTAAGTGCCGGGCGCAATGCGCAGCTCGTCAAACAAGCGCAGCTCGTCGAGCTAGTAGGCGGGCTGAAACTGATAGACGTACTGCATCGATCCCGAGTGCTCGATCTGAGGGTACTCGAAGCCCTTGAGCTTCTCGATGAGACACTCATTGACCTCGGGGCTGTTCAGGGTCGAATTCACGATCTTGACATCGGACGCCTGCCCCGATGGCTCGAGGGAAATAATCACCGCCACGGTGCCTTTGAAGGCCCGGTCGTGCTTGTCGTTGAGGACGTCGCTGTAGCACTTGGTGGTCGAAGGCTCCCGCTGCTGCAAGAGGAGCTGGATCTCCGCCTGCTTGTCCGGGGCGATGCCCCCCGCCTCCGATGTGGGCTCGGCGGAGCGCACCACCCGCACCCGCTGCTCCCCGGCCTGCGTGTCGCCGCTCGCGCACCCGAGGCCCGTGGCCGCCAAGGTCGCGGTGGCGGACAGAAGGACGGCAAGGAATCCGAACGTCGTGCGTGTCGTCGTACGCGTCGTCGTACACATCATCGTACACTTCGTGGTACGCGTCATGGGTATGGCCTCCTCGGTGGGGAATCGATGGCGGCCGCCAGCATACTGCATCCCGTCGCGGATCAGGCCTCGATCAAATTGCGCGCGATGACCAGCCTCTGAATCTCGCTCGTCCCCTCGTAGATCTCGGTGATCTTGGCGTCCCGGTAGTGTCGCTCGACCGGAAAGTCCGAGAGGTAGCCGTACCCGCCGAAGATCTGCACCGCCTCCTTGGCGACGCGGTTCGCCACCTCGGAGGCGAGGAGCTTGGCCATGGCCGCCTCGGTGGTGATGCGCCCTCCCCCGTCCTTCTTGGCGGCGGCCCGCCACAGGAGCCCGCGCGCGGCGTCGATCTCGGTGGACATGTCGGCCAGCTTGAACTGGATGATCTGGTGCTCGGCGATGGGGTGGCCGAAGGTCTTGCGCTCGAGCGCGTAGCGCGTGGCCTCCTCGAAGGCGGCCCGGGCGATGCCCACCGCCTGCGCCGCGATGCCGATGCGCCCGCCGTCGAGGGCCGCGAGGGCGATCTTGTAGCCCCCGTTCACCGCCCCGAGGACGCTCTCGGCGGGCACCTCGCACTCGGTGAGGAAGATCTGCGCGCAGGCGGCGCCGCGGATGCCGAGCTTCTGGTCCGGCTTGCCGACCTCGACCCCCGGCGACTTCATGTCGACCAGGAAGGCGGTGATGCCCCGGGCGCCCGCCGACGGCTCGGTCGAAGCGAAGAGGATCATGAGGTCGGCGTGCGGTCCGTTGGTGATGAAGTTCTTGGTCCCCGACAGCACGAAACGATCGCCCTTGCGCGTCGCCGACGTGCGCAGCGCGCGCGCGTCCGATCCGGCCTCCGGCTCCGACAGCGCGAAGCAGGCGAGCTTGCGCCCGGTGGCCAGCGCCGGCAGCCACGCCCGCTTCTGGGCCTCGGTGCCGTAGGTCGCGATGGGGACGCAGCCGAGGGAGTTGTTGACCGACATGATGACCCCGGTCGAGGCACAGCCGCGCGAGATCTCCTCGACCGCCAGCGCATAGGACACCGTGTCCATCCCAGCGCCCTCCCAGGCGGCGGGCACGGTGACGCCCATCAGGCCGAGCGCTCCCAGCTTGTCGACGATCTCCTTGGGGAAGCGGTGCTCGCGATCGATGGCGGCGGCCTGGGGCAAGATCTCGCGCAGGGCGAAGTCCCGGGCGGTGTCGCGGATCATGCGTTGCTCGCTGGTCAGCTCGAAGTCCATGGTTCCTTTCAGGTCTCTTTCAGGTCTTGTCCCTTGCGACGGGCTTGTCCCGCTTCGATGAAAGCCTGCATGCCGCGGCGCAGATCGTCGCTGGCGAAGAGCTCGGCGAAGAGCGCGCTCTCGAGCCGACAGGCGTCGGGCAGGGTCAGCTCGAGCCCGCGGCGCGCGGCGCGCTTGGCCTGGGCGACCGCCAGCGGCGGCTGGGCGGCGATCTGCGCGGCCACCTGCCGCGTCCCGGCCATGAGCGCGTCGATCCCCGGGAAGACGCGGTTCACGAGCCCCACGCGCGCGGCCTCCTCGGCGCCGACCAGCGCGCCGGTGTAGAGCCACTCGCGCGCGCGCGCCGCGCCGATTCGCCGCGGCAGGCGCTGCGTGCCACCAAAGCCCGGGATGGCCCCGAGCTTGACCTCGGGCAGCCCGAAGCGGGCGGCCTCCGTCGCGAAGATGAAGTCACAGGCGAGCGCCATCTCGCACCCACCACCGAGCGCGAAGCCGTTCACCGCGGCGATGACCGGGACGGGCAGGCCCTCGATGGTGGCGGCGACCCGGTGCCCGAGCTCGGAGAAGGCCTGCGCCTCGCCGGGGGACATGCCGGCGAGCGCGGCGATGTCCGCCCCCGCCGCGAACGCCCGCGGACCGGCCCCGGTCAGGATCATCACGCGCACGGCGCCCGGGCCCGAGTCGGCTGCGGCCGCGCGGCCGCCGTCCTCGAAGGCCGCCAGCAGCGCCGCCATGGTCGGCGGATCGATGGCGTTCAGGGCCGACGGGCGGTCGATGGTCACGATCCGGATGGCCCCGGGCGTCCCGTCGGGACCGTCGACGCCGGTCACGACGACCGTCGGCGCGCCAGCGCCCTCCGGGCCGGGCCGTGCGTCGGGTGGCGTCATGTCTTTGCGATTCCCATGTTGCTCGCGGGCGGGATCGCCGCCGCCCCCGCCGTGCCCTCCCCCGCGCCCGCACCCGCGGCGGGGTAGGTCCGAAACCCGCGGCCGCTCTTCCGCCCGAGCCACCCCGCGGCCACGTACTGGCGCAGGAGCGGGCACGGCCGGTACTTCGGGTCGCCGAGCTCGTGGTGCAGGACCTCGAGGATCGACAGCGTGGTGTCGAGGCCGATCAGATCCATCAGAGTCATCGGTCCCATCGGGTGCTTGAGCCCGAGCGTGACCGCCACGTCCAGATCCTCGACCGTCCCGATGCCCTCGAAGAGCGCGTAGCACGCCTCGTTCAGCATGGGCATGAGCAGGCGGTTGACGATGAATCCGGGGACGTCGCGCGACAGCACGGTGGTCTTGCCCAGGCGCTCGGCCAGGGCCCGGGTGGTCGCGTAGGTCTCGTCGGTGGTGGCGAGCCCGCGCACCAGCTCGACCAGCGCCATCAGCGGCGGCGGGTTCATGAAGTGCATCCCGATCACCCGGCCCGGGCGCATGACCGCCGAGGCGATGGCGGTGATGCTGATCGACGAGGTGTTGCTGGCCAGGATCACCCCGGGGCGACAGCCGACCTCGAGGGCCCGGAAGATCTCGCGCTTGGTGCCGGGGCTCTCGGTGGCGGCCTCGATGACGAAGTCCATGCTCTCGAGATCGGTGTAGAGATCCGCCGGGTGGATGCGCCCGAGGATCTCCTCGCGCGCGCCAGGCGTGAGCTTGCCCTTGGCGACCAGGCCCGCGAGCTGCTGCGCGACCAGGCCCCGCGCGCGCTCCGCCAGATCCCGACCCGCGTCCGCCAGCACCACGTCGATGCCGTGGGTGGCCGCCAGCTGGGCGATCCCCCGCCCCATCTGCCCGGCCCCCACGATCCCGAGTCGCTCGATGGCGAGCGCGCCGTTCGGAATGGCCATGGCTTTAAAGCGCGCCCGGGGTCTCGACCGCGAGCGCGATGCCCTCGCCGCCGCCGATGCACAGCGAGGCCACCCCGCGCCGCCCGCCCCGCGCCTGCAGGGCCGAGAGCAGCGTCACCAGCACCCGCGCGCCGCTGGCCCCGATGGGATGACCGAGGGCCACCGCGCCCCCCCAGACGTTGACGCGCGCCGGATCGAGCCCGAGGGCGCGGTTGTTGGCCAGCGACACCACGGCGAAGGCCTCGTTGATCTCCCACAGATCCACGTCGCCGAGCTTCCAGCCTGCCCGCTTCATGACGAGCTCGATGGCCCCGGTGGGCGCGGTGGTGAACCACTCGGGCGCCTGTGCGAAGGTCGCGGACGCCACCACGCGCGCGAGCGGCCTCCACCCGCGAGCCCGCGCGACATCGGCGCCCGCCAGCACCAGCGCCGCGGCGCCGTCGTTGATCGACGAGGCGTTACCGGCGGTGACCGTGCCGTCCTTCTGGAAGGCGGGACGCAGCGACGACAGCTTGGCGACGTCCCCGCGCCCTGGCTCCTCGTCGAGCGCGACCAGCTTCGGCGGGCCCTTGCGCTGGGGCACCTCGACGGGCTCGATCTCGGCGGAGAAGTGTCCGGCCGCCTGGGCGGCGAGCGCACGCCGGTACGACTCGGCGGCAAAGGCGTCCTGATCGGCGCGGGTGATGTTCCGCTCGCGCGCGCAGAGCTCGGCGCAATCGCCCATGTGCACGTTCCCGTACACGTCCCAGAGGCCATCCTGGATGACGCTGTCGATGACCTGCGCGTGCCCGAGCCGGTAACCTTCGCGGGCCCTGGGCAGGAGGTAGGGCGCCTGGCTCATGGACTCCATGCCCCCGGCGACGACGACGTCGTGCTCGCCGGCGGCGATGGCGTTGGCCCCGAACACCACCGCCTTCAGCCCCGAGCCGCACATCTTGTTGACGGTGACGGCCCCGACCGAGGACGGAATGCCGGCGGCCATGGACGCCTGGCGCGCCGGGGCCTGCCCCTGGCCGGCCGCGAGAACGCAGCCCATGTAGACCTCGCCCACCTGGTCGCCCGGGACCCTGGACCGGCCGAGCGCGGCCCGGATGGCCGCCGCACCGAGCCGAGGCGCCGGCAGGCTGGCGAGCTCGCCCTGGAAGGCTCCGATCGGCGTCCGGGCGCTGCCGACGATGACGACATCCCTCATGTTCCAAGTGTACTACCGCATCCGGATCCATCCGGCTGCGTTTCCGGTGCGGGCGCCGAGGACCAGCACTGAGTAGACAAATGTAGGCATAGGCATACAATGTGGCATGCCTGGATCGGGTGTGCTCTCGCCGTTGCGGCGGCGCGTGAGGATGGCGCTGGTTGCGGGGGCTCTTTTTCCAGGAGTCTGGCCAGCTCTGTTGCCGGGTCTTTTGCCAGCTCTCTTGCCGGGTCTCTTGGGGTGCGCCGCCACGCCGCGCGGCGCGCCGCCCCTGCCCGCCTGGGTCGAGGCGGCGGCGCGCGCGCCCGCCGAGGCCGTGGGCGGGGTGGTCACCCATACCCCGCGGCCGCCGGCCCCGCGGGCGGGGATAGCCGGTCGCGAGCCGGCCGCCGACCTGGTGGTGGCGGCGCTGCAGGGCGAGGGGGCGCGCTTCGGAACCGACGGCTCGGTGGCGGCCCTGTGGGGGTATCTCGGCTCGTCACGCGCCCATCGGCGGGTGAATCCCTCCGCCATCCAGCCCGGCGACGTCCTCTTCTTCCAGCGCTTCCCCGACCGCCGCCGCGACTGCGACACGCCCGACCACGTGGGGCTGGTGGTCGACAGCGCGCCCGACGGCCGCGTGACCTTCCTCGAGGCGCGCGGCGGCGTCACGCGCCGGAGTTACGTCGATCCGGGGATGCCCGAGACGCGCCGCGACGAACGCGGCAACATCCGGAACAGCATCCTGCGCCCCCGACGCCTCTCCGACGCCCCGAGCGCCCCCCTCCTGGCCGGCGAGATGCTCTGCGCCGCCATTCACCCCTCCCTCGATACACACTGACTCCAACCCGTCCTCGTCGCCGTCCTCGTCCCCGTCGCCGTGCCGGCCCGCCCCGACAGCAACAGAGAACCAGCAACGCGAACGACGAAGAAAGGCGACGACGGGTCAACTAAGTTCAGGGCCGTAGGCAACTTGGTTGGCGAGCGCCCCCCCGCAGACCCTGCATCCGTGCGGGATTGCCTCGGCCCAAGGCTTGCTGTAATGCCTGTCATCATTCGTGTCTTTCGAAGGTGGGCCCGGCGCGATCGCCCCATTGCGACCCCACCCCCAGATCCCTATACTTCCACGCCCCCGTCCGTCCCGTTTTCGAGGAGGATCCCGATGAACCGCCCGAGCGTCCGCCTTCCCGCCCCCCTTCGCTGGCGCAATCTCCGATGGATCCTGTGCGCGGCGGCCATCCCGGCCCTCTGGGCCTGTAACAGCCGCAAGCTCGCCAACCCCAGCGGCGCACCGAGCCAGATCGTCCAGGCCAAGGTCCTGCAGTCGCAGAACCGCAAGCTCGACCTCTTGTTCATGGTCGACGACTCCCAGTCGATGATGCCGTTGCAAGCGAAGATGGCGGCCCGACTGCCGGACTTCATGGCGGTCCTGAAGACGCTGCCGGGGGGGCTGCCGGATCTGCACGTCGCCATCATCTCGTCCTCCCTCGGGGCGGGAGCCTACGGCGACGTTCCCGGCTGCGGCCTCGGGGCCCCGGGCAACGACAATGGAGATTTCCAGGTCAAGTCCGGGTGTGGCCTCAACGGGGGGGACACCTTCATCAAGGCCTCCCAGGACGGCACGGCCAACAACTTCACCGGTCAGATCGAGACCGTGTTCAGCTGCCTCGCCCTCCTCGGACAAGGCGGGTGCGGGTTCGAGCACCAGTTCGAGTCCACGCGCCAGGCGATCATCCATGCGGTCCAGAACGTTGCGCCCAACGCCGGGTTCTGGCGGGACGACGCCTTCCTCGGGATCATCATGCTCACCAACGAGGACGACTGCTCGGTCCCCGCCGACTCCCAGCTCTTCAACACCTCCGTCTCCTCCGTGAACGACCAGCCGCCCCTCGGCGGCCTCTGGTCCTACCGGTGCAACGAGTTCGGCCACAAGTGTGACCAGCCCTTGCCCCACACGGCGGCCGGCCTGCCCATGACCCTCACGAACTGCATGTCCGAGGAGAACCTCACCCCCGCCCTCTACCACCTGACGCCGGAGGCGGACTTCGTTGGCTTCCTGAACCAGGTCAAGGTGCCCGAGAAGCTCTTCCTCGCGATCATCGGTGGCCCCGCCACCCCGTACACCGTCCACGCGCGAACCGCCCAGCTCGCCAATGGCAGCATGGAGATGCAGCCCGAGATCCAGCACTCGTGCATGGCCGCCGACGGCACCTACGCCGACCCGGGCGTGCGGCTCGTGAAGCTGGCCACCGACATGTCGGGCGTCTTCCTGCCGATCTGCGCCGACGACTTCAAGCCGGCCTTGCAGCAGATCGCCACGGCGATCGGCCAGAAGCTCGGCGTCCAGTGCATCAAGGGCAAGGTCACGCAGGTGAACGGGGCTCCCGACTGCAACGTCCTCCTCCGCACGACCAACCCGACCAACCCGGCGCTGTTCACGGACGCGCAGCTGCCGTACTGCAACAACGGGACGACCGCGTCGGCGGGTGGGACCTGCTGGAAGCTGGACCAGGACGCGGGGCACTGCCCGAACTCGCAGATCCTGACCATCTGCTACGACCAGGCGTGCGGGCCCCCTCCGATGGCCACGGCCACCACCAACGCGATCGTCTCGTGCGCCGTCACCCCGTGAGCCGCGGGCGCCTCCGCGTGCTGCGGGCCGGCCGCGCGATCTCGGCGTCTCCGAAAGCCGCCCGCTGACCGGCGGCGTCCTCTGCCTGCACGGCTTCACCGGTAGCCCCTTCGAGGTCACCCCGGTCGCCGGTGAGCTGGCGGCGGCCGGGTTCGCCACGGAGGTGCCGCTGCTCGCGGGTCACGGCCTCGACGCGGCCGCCATGGAGGCCACCCGGTGGCCCGACTGGCTGGCCTCCGCCGAGGCCGCGTTCGAATCCCTGGCCGCGCGGGTGACCGGACCCCTCGGGGTGGTGGGATTCTCGATGGGGGGCCTCCTGGCGCTGAAGCTGGCCCTCCGCCACCCCGAGCGCATCGCCGCCCTCTGCCTCCTGTCGGTCCCGCTGCGCCTTCGACCGTCGCAGGTGCGGGGCATTCGCCTGCTCGGCCACGTCCCGAGCCAGCTCCGCGTCGGGCCCATGCGCGCCATCCCCAAGCTGCGGGGCTCGGACGTGTCCGACCCCGCCGTGCGCGCCGAGAACCCCTGTCTCCCGGTGATGCCGCTCCTCGGCCTCGAGAGCCTGCTCCAGCTCATGGCCGAGGTCCGCGGCCACCTGTCCGAGGTGCGCCAGCCCGCGCTCGTCGCCCACGCCCGTCTCGACCACACCGTCCCGCTCGCTGACGGCCTCGAGCTCGCCGCCAGCCTCGGCTCGCCCATCGTCGAGTCGCTGTGGCTCGAGCGCTCCTTCCACCTGATCGGCGTCGACGTCGAACGGAAGCTGGTGAGCGCCGCCGTAGCCCGCTTCATGCGCCGCTTCGTCGCCCGCTCCGCCGCCGCCTGAGGCGGCGGTCGCTCACCGGCCGTCGGGCGTCCGCTCCGGGTTGGTGCGATAGACGTAGAAGTTCTCGTCGCCGAGCTCGCCGCGAAAGATCCGGAGGGCGGTGGTGTGCGCGGCGAACCTCCGCAAGGACTCGGGCGAGTAGGAGAACACTTGCCCCACCGCGGTGGTGTGCTCGAAGGGACCGCCCGCTGCGAGCGGATAGCCGAAGGCGAAGACCACCGGGCGACCGGTCTGCCGGCCGAGGCCCGACGCCAGCGCATCCATCTCGTCGAGCGTGATGCGGCGCTGGCTGAGGGTGGTGAAGTTCACGCGGACCAGGTACCTGCGCTCGCGCACCAGGAACACCGGGTTCGGCGCGTAGTAGGGGAGAGCTTCGATCTGCGGCTCGGGCTCCGCCACCACGATGGCATTGCGAAGCTCGGGCTCGCGGCGAAGGAAGGCGCCGAGCTCCGCGGTTCCCGAGACGGTCGCGGCCAGGTCCCGCTCGGCGGTCTCCAGGCCGAGCGCCGCCTGCAGCATCAGGAACAGCGCCACCGCCACCCCGCGCCGGCTGGCCAGGACGCCGACAAGGGCGTCGAGCCGCGGCCCGAAGCGGAGCACCGGGCCGGCGCCCTTTTCTATCCAGGTGAGCGCGATGCCGAAGATGACGAGGAGCCCGCTGTGGCGCAGGAGAAAAGGGTAGACCAGCAGCGGAAACAGCGCGAAGCCCACCCCGGCGGTCGCGAGCCCCAGCGCCAGCCAGGGTCTGCCGAGGAAGGAGGCGACCAGCAAGTAGAACATCGCGTTCAGGAAGAGCTCGTCGGAGATCCCGAACGCGCCTCGGTGGGCGCGCATGAGCGAGGCGGAGGCGGTCACCAAGGCGCGACCGATCTCGGCGAGATCGTGCCGGCGGAAGACCACCGAGGTGGAGTCGGGCCAGCTCACCCGGATCGCGAGCGTCAGGCCCGCGGCCACGATGCCGGCCGCGAGCGCCACCCGGCCGATCCCCGGGCCTCGAGCTCCCTCGGGCGGACGCACGAGCCCGCGCTCCGCGACGATGACGACCAGCCAGGCCACCGCCAGGATGCACGAGGGGCCGTTGGTGTTGCAGAGGAGGGCCAGGCAGAGCGCGAAGGTCAGCGGCCGCCGGCCACGCTGGCCGTACAGAGCGGCCGCCGCGAAGGTGAGCAACATGCTGATGCCGTAGTTGCGGCACATCACCGCGTACTCGTAGAGGGGAAGCTGGCCGCAAAGAAACAGCGCCTTGAACCACCGCGGGAAGGGCGCCCACCGGAGGAAGATCAGCGCCGCGCCAACCGCGATCAGGATCGCGATGGGCTTGAGCACCAGCATCGATCCGGTGAGGTGGTATCCGGCCGAGAGCAGCAGGTACCACAGGATCGGGTGGCCTTCGTTCTGCAGGTTGGAGATCAGCTCCCCGAGGGAGTGGCTGCCAGCCGCGATGTTGAGGGCCCGCACCTCGTCCCGCCAGAGCTCGTGGTGCCAGGCCAGAATGACCAGGGCGACGGTGTACGCGAGGAGGATCGCCCCCTCGGGCCATCGCCCGCGCACCCTGGCGAGCGCGCGGTTCACCCGGGACGGTTCATTCATCCGCGCGGATGGTACTTTGCCCCGCTCCGCGCGAGCAAGACCAGGCGCGGGCAGTCCTGCCTCATCCTCGCAGCCCCTCGCCCCGCGCGGGGCTCGGCTCGCCTCGGTCCGCTGCGACCCGCTTCGCGGGACAGGACAACCGGGAGGGCGCTGATAGACTCGGGCGATGTCGCCGCGTGCGCGTTTCGTCTTGGCCATCGACCAGGGAACGACCGGGACCACGGTGCTGGTGGTGGACCCGGACATGCAGGTTGCCGGGCGCGGATATCGCGAGATCCCGCAGAGCTTTCCCCAGCCCGGGTGGGTCGAGCACGATCCCGAGAGCATCTGGCAGTCGGTGCGCGTGGCAGCCACCCAGGCCCTCGACGACGCCGGTGTGCCGGCGACGGCGCTGGCGGGCATCGGCATCACCAACCAGCGCGAGACCACGGTGCTGTGGGAGCGCGCGACCGGGGTGCCGGTGGGGCCGGCCATCGTCTGGCAGGACCGGCGAACGGCCGATGCGTGTCAGGCGCTGAAGGACGCCGGTCGGGAGACCGAGATTCGCCGCCGCACGGGGCTGGTGCTCGACCCCTATTTCTCGGGGACCAAGATCGCCTGGATGCTGGATCACCAAGGCGGCGGTGGTCTGCGGGCGCGGGCCGAGGCCGGGCACATCGCCTTCGGAACCATCGACACCTTCCTCTTGTGGCGGCTCTCGGGCGGCGAGGTCCACGCCACCGATGCGTCGAATGCCTCGCGCACGCTGCTCTACGACCTGCACACCCGCGCCTTCGCGCGCGATCTGGCGGCTTGGCTGGGGGTGCCGATGGCGGTGTTGCCGGAGATATGCGCGTCCTCCGGGATCGTCGCGCGCACGCGCGGCGCGGCCCCGTTCCCCGACGGGCTTCCCATCGCCGGCGTCGCGGGCGATCAGCAGGCGGCGCTCTACGGCCAGGATTGCGTGCGCCCGGGGGACGCCAAGTGCACCTTCGGGACCGGGGCGTTCCTGCTGATGAACGTGGGGGGAAGCCCGGTCCTGTCGGGGACGGGCATGCTCGGCACCGTGGCCTGGAGCATCGACGGCCAGACCACGTTCGCGCTCGAGGGCAGCGCCTTCATCGCCGGCGCGCTGGTGCAGTGGTTGCGCGACGGGCTCGGGATCATCGGGCGCGCGGCGGAGGTGGAGGCGCTGGCCACGACCGTGCCGGACGCGGGCGGCGTCACCATCGTCCCGGCGCTGACCGGGCTCGGGGCCCCGCACTGGCGGCCGGAGGCGCGCGGCGTGATCGTGGGGATCTCCCGCGGAACCACCCGGGCCCACATCGCCCGGGCGGCGCTGGAGGCGATCGCGCTGCAAAACGTGGATCTGATGCTGGCCATGGAGCGCGATGCGGGGCGACGGATCCGTCAGCTGCGGGTGGACGGTGGGGCGGCGGCGAACGATCTGCTCCTGCAGATGCAGGCCGACTTCATGGGCATCCCCATCGTGCGCCCGGCCATGCTCGAGTCCACGGCGCTCGGCGCCGCCAAGCTCGCGGCCCGGGCGCTCGGGCTGTGGGCGCCCCCGGGCGGCGCGGAGTCGCTGACGGCGGCGGCGGAGAACGGAGCCGGGCAAGACGGGCAAGCCCCCGCTGGGAGCCGGACCTTCCTGCCCCGGATGTCGAGCGAGGAGCGGGCGGCGCACCTCGAGCGGTGGCACCGGGCGGTCGAGAAGGCCTGAGAAGAGTGGGTGGCCGGATGCGATGGGGAACGAGGACGGCGACGGGGACGAGGACGGCGACGAGGACGAGGACGGGCAAGAGGGGGTATGAGCGGGCGCGGCGAAAGGAGTTGATCTGGGTCGGGGCGTGGGGGAACGTTGGGGGAAATGTTGCGGCCGGGCGGGATGGATCGACGTGAAGACGAGTAGGAAATTGCGGGGACCTGCGCTCAGGACCCGCCGGGATTCCCTTGCCTGAAGACGCGCGGGCTCCGGCCGAGCCGCTCGTCGGGGCTGGTCAGGGTGTCATCGGGGCGCTGCTGGCGCGGAAGAAGATCATCGTGTGCGTCGGGCCGGGGGGAGTCGGCAAGACCACCACCTCGGCCGCGCTGGCCACGCTGGCGGCGGCTCGCGCGAGCGGTGCGCGCACCCTGGTCTCGACCATCGACCCGGCACCGCGCCTGGCCGATGCGCTCGGGGTCACCCTGTCCGCGGAGCCGGCCGCCGTGCCGGCCACCGTCGGCGCCGCCCTCGGGCTCGGGGCGCATCGGCTGTTCGTGGCGCGGCTCGATACGGCGCGGGCCTTCGCGAAGCTGGTGGAGGAGCAGGTGCCGGACGAGGCCATGCGCCGACGCATCTTCGACAACCCCCTCTATCGGCAGATCACCACCACCCTCACCGGATCGCAGGAGTACGCCGCCACGCTGGCGCTCTACGATCTCGTGCGCGGGGGACAGTTCGACCTCATCGTGCTCGATACGCCTCCGGCGGCGCACGCCCTGGACTTCCTCGAGGCCCCGCGCCGGATCTCGGACGCCATCTCCAGCCCGGCGCTCGGCTGGTTCGCGCGCCCGGCGGACGCGTCCCGCTTCTCGTGGCAGCGCCTGCGGTCGGGCGGGGCCCTGGTCCTCAAGCGCCTCGGCAAGCTGGTGGGCAGCCGTTTTCTCGAGGACGTGGCGGCCTTCCTGACCGACTTCCAGGTGGTCCTCGCGGGGTTCCTCGAGCGCGCCCACAGCATCGAGGCACGGCTGCGACAGGACGACGTGAGCTTCCTGCTGGTGCTGTCCCCCGAGACGTCCGCGGTGGACGAGGCCTTGACCTTCGCGCGTCAGCTGCAGGATGCCGGGATCGCGCTCGGCGCCTTCGTCGTCAACCGGGTGCATGCGCCCTGGCCGCCGTCCCACGCGAGCAGCATCATCGCCGGCGCCGGCGCCGGCGCGGGCGCAGGGGCGCCGCTGACCGCGGTCCCGAGCCATCTGGAGCTCGAGCGTCGGTTGCGGGCTCGGGCGGAGACGGGCGGGCTGCCTCCCGACGACGTCCGGCTCGCGGCGCGCCGCCTCGCCGAGCTGGTGGACGAGCGCGAGCAGCTGGTCGCCGACGAGCAGCGCGAGCTGGCGCGGCTGGCGGCGCGGCGTCCCGACATTCCGATCGTGCAGATCCCCCTCCTCGAGCACGACATCGCCAGCCTGGCGGCCTTGCGCACCATCAGCGAGCACCTGGCTCGCGCCTGAAGCCGGGCCGGGTCCCGACCTGCCCTGCGCTCCGCGCGGCGGCGTCAGCGGCGGGCGGCACGTGCGCGCGGGGCGCGCCCGGGCGCGGGGGAAGCGGTCGCCACCGGCACGGCGGCGGCGATCAGCCGACGCAGGATCGCTTGCCCGGCCTCGGGCGCCGAGAACAGCAGGCCGACCGTGCGGGGCGCGGTCTCGATCGCGAAGCGGCGGCCGGCCGGATCGATGAAGAGGGCGTCGGGCGGCGAGCTCTCGGTCAGCGTGGCCAGGGCCACCGTCGCCTGCTCCGCGAAGTCCACCGCGTCGGTCTCGTCGTCCCAGGTGGTGAGCCACACGGCGAAGGGCGCGTCACCTCCGCGCGAGGACGAGAGCCAGACCGCGCGATCGCCCGCCCACCCCGCGGCGGCGCGGGCCGCCCGGTATTCGCCCACCGACGGACCGAGAAAGGCCGAGACCCCGAGCTCACCGAGGGTGTCCTCGGCCGCGACACGCCAGTCCCCGAGGGCCCCGAGCGGCAGGCGGGTCGCGACCGGATCTGGAACTTCGCCGCGCAGGTACGCATCGGGGTGCAGCACCTCCTCGGTCGAGGCGGGCGGCCGCGACCACAGCGCGCGATCGATCTCGGCCCAGGACCAGCGGGCCCGCAAGGCCGCGACGAACGCCACGCCGGCGGTCTGGGGAAAGAGGCGACGCGCCCGCGCGATGCCCTGGTCGGGGTGGAGCGCGTCCCGCGCGGAATGATCGTCTGGCCCGGAGAGCAGGGTCGCCCGGACGCGGTCTGCCGCCAGGCCGAGCCCACGCGCCGACGGCATTCCGTCCGGGAGGATCTGCTCGAGCGCCTGGATCAGGGCATCGCCTTCGACCAGGGCCTGGCGCGCCACCGCCGCATCTCCGTCGTCGGCATCGACGAGCCCTGGCGCGGTGCGCACTCGGACCGGCCGAGCCGGGGCGGGCACCTGCCCGTCCCGCAGAAAGGGCCCGAGGTGAAAATGACGATCGAGGATCTGCAGCGCCAGGGCGTGGCAGAGCACGAACGGCGCGAGGTCGCGAGCCGCCCCCGGGATCCGCCGGGCGGTCGCGTCGTCATCGCGCGCGGCGGCGGCGGTGGCGGCGGTGGCGGCGAGCAGAACGCGCCCGCTGGCGAGATCGTAGAGCGCCCCGGCCGCCTCCTCACCCGCGCGGTCGCCCGGGTCCGGGAGGCTGCCGTCGGACCAGGCCGGCGGCGGACCGAGCCCCATCGCGTGGTGGAGCGGCGCCCGGACCGCCCCCGGGCCCATCGCTCGCGCGTCGGCCAGGACACGGGCGTCGACGATCGCACGCAGCTCGGCGGCATCGACGAAGTGAATCTGCGGCGGGCCGCCGTCGCGAGGGGACACGGGAGCTCTGCCCTGCGCGCCCGGGTTGCTTGGCTTGCTCCTCGGGCCACGCTCCATGGCCCCGTGAGCGCCGAGGCCGACGCCGTCGAGACCGCGGCGGCGTCGCATGCTCCCGGCCAATGCTCCGATGGCCGCCTCGAGCACGCCGCCCCCGGCCGACCCACCGGGCCCGACCCCCTGTCCGGCGCCGAGCCCACCCGCCCTGGCCACCGGCCCGACGTCGAGCCCGACCGCCGCGACGAGCAGGGACAGGGTGACGAGCCGGGAGGTCACGAGCGGCGGCAACGTCATCCCGAGCAGTGTACGATGGGCCCCGAGGCCACGTGATTCCCGCCGAGCAGCGAGTCCTCGATGCGTTGAGCGCCCTGCGCGGTCATCTCGGGCAGCGGCCGGGCCGAGCCGGAGAGCGGCCGAGCGTGGTCGAGATCTACGGCGCCGCCGGTGCCCTCGGGCCGGCCATGGCCGCCTGGCTGGCGAGTCAGGCGCCACCGCCGCCGGACGAGCGTCGAGGACCGGGAGCGCCACGGGTGGTGTACGTCGTCCCGGACGAGGACGCGGCGGAGGATCGGGTGCGCGATCTCGAGTTCTTCCTGCCGGCGACCCGCCCCAGCGACGATCCGCTGGCCATCCCCACCGTGCTGTGGCTGCCCGCACCGGAGCTGTCGCCCTACACCGAGATGCAGCCGGACCGGCGCGCGCTGCTGGCGGGGATGGCCGCGCTCTTTCGGCTCTCGCAGCACCGCGCCGCGCCGGTGTTCGTGGTCTCGGCCTCGGCGCTCTGCCGCCGCTTCTTCCCACGCGTGGCCTTCGACGGGCTGTCGGCCCGCATCGCCCGCGGAGACGCCATCAGCCGCGACGACACGGTGCGGGCGTTGGCGCGGGCCGGCTATGGCAAGACCGCGGTGGTCGAGGATCCCGGGACGTTCGCGGTGCGCGGGGCGGTGATCGACGTCTTCCCCCCGGTGTACCACCACCCGGTGCGCATCGAGCTCTTCGGCGACGAGGTCGAGTCGGTGCGGCTTTACGACGTGGGGACCCAGCGGACCCTGCGCGAGATCCCCGAGGTGCACGTGCACCCGGTGCGCGACACCATCTGCACGCCGGGCGCCAATCCGCGGGCGCGGCTGCAGGCTCTGGCCGACGCCGCGATCGTCCCATCGTCGAAGATCCGCCACACCATCGAGCAGATCGAGTCGGGCGAGTCCTTCTTCGGGGCCGAGGCCCTCGCCCCCGCGTATCACGCCAGCATGGACACCCTCACGGCCTATCTCCCTGAGGACGTCGTGTTCGCGATCGAGGAGCCCGACGGCGTGCTGGACGAGATGCGGCGCGCCCTGTCGAAGCTGCGCGAGACGGCGGCGAGCCGGCGCGCCGATCACCGCATCGCGCTCGATCCCACGGACTTCGTGCTCTCGGAGGTGGAGGCGCGCCGGTTGCTGGCCCGGAGAGATCGGGTGGAGCTGAGGACCGTCGAGATGACGGAGGGGAACGGTGACGGGGACGAGGACGGGGACTCGGACAAGGACGAGGACGGGGATCAGGACGTTTCGAGGTGGCGGGCGCGGAGGATGCGGGTGCGCTTGCGGGCGGAGTCGAATGCGGCGCTGAAGGCGGAGCTACACCAGACCGATGCGAGCGGAGCTGGGCGGCAGAACATGGACGCCGAGACGCATCTCGGGCGGGCGTTTCGGGAGCGGCTGCGGCAGTGGATGGCCGCGGGCCAGCGGGTGCGCCTGGTCGCCTCGAACCGCACCCACAGCGAGCGCCTGACCGCTCTGCTCGCTTCCTGGGAGCTGGCACCGTCGGTGCTGCCGTCGTTCCACGCCTCGCTGCCGGAGCTCCTCGATCCGTCGAGCGATCTCGGCAGCCCGCGGCTGGCGGTGCTGACCGGCGCGCTCAGCCACGGCTTCCGGTTGCCCGCGGACCGGCTGGTGCTGGTCTCGGAGGAGGAGATCTTCGGTCGCCGCCAGGTCCGCGAGGCCCGCCCGAGCAAGCTGCCCACTCTCGGCGATCTCGGCGAGATCGCCGAGGGCGACGTGATCGTGCACGACGACCACGGCGTCGGTCGCTACCGCGGCCTCAAGAAGCTGGCGGTGCGCGGGGTCACCCAGGACTTCCTGCACCTCGAGTACGACGGGGGCCTGGTCTACGTGCCGGTGTACCGGGTGGGCCTGCTCCACCGGTTCCTCGGCGGGGACGGCGCCGCCATCCGGCTCGACAAGCTCGGGGGCAAGACCTGGGCCGAGAAGCGCCGGCGCGTGTCGGCCGAGGCGCGCAAGATCGCCGAGGAGCTCCTGCAGCTCTACGCCCAGCGGGCGGCGCTCTCGGGCTTCGCCTTCCCGGCCCCCGACGCCGTGTTCCGCGAGCTCGAGGAGACCTTCCCCTTCGAGGAGACCCCGGATCAGGCCAAGGCCATCGAGGCGGTCCTCGCCGACATGCAGTCCGAGCGCCCGATGGATCGCCTGGTCTGCGGCGACGTGGGCTACGGGAAGACCGAGGTCGCGCTGCGGGCCACGCTGCTCGCGGTCCAGGGCGGAAAGCAGGTGGCGATCCTGGCCCCCACCACCGTGCTCGCCGAGCAGCACTTCGTGACCTTCTCCGATCGCTTCTCCGACCTGCCGGTCAAGCTGGCGGTGCTCTCGCGCTTTCGCAGCCGCGCCGACCAGCAGAGCACCATCGCCGGGCTCGCCGCCGGGAAGATCGACGTGGTGGTGGGCACCCACCGGGTGCTGTCGCGTGACGTTCGCTTCCGGGATCTCGGCCTCGTGGTGATCGACGAGGAGCAACGCTTCGGGGTGACCCACAAGGAGCGCCTCAAGGAGCTGCGCACCCAGGTGGACGTCCTCACCCTGACCGCCACCCCCATCCCCCGGACCTTGCAGATGGCGATTGGCGGTCTGCGCGAGATCTCGATCATCGCCACCCCGCCCGCCGACCGGCTGGCCATCCGCACCTTCGTCTGCCGCTGGGCCCCCGAGCTCCTCTCCGAGGCGATCCACAAGGAGCTGGGGCGCGGCGGGCAGGTGTTCTTCGTGCACAACCGGATCGAGGATCTCGGCGAGTGGACCGAGAAGCTGCGGGAGATCTCCCCGCCGGACACCCGCCTCGCCATGGCCCACGGACAGATGGGGGAAGGCGAGCTCGAGAAGATCATGATCGACTTCGTCGACGGGAAGATCGACATCCTGGTCTCCACCACCATCATCGAATCGGGGCTGGACATCCCGCGCGCCAACACCATGATCGTCAACCGCGCCGAGCGGTTCGGGCTGGCCCAGCTCTACCAGATGCGTGGGCGCATCGGGCGCTCGCGCGAGCGGGCCTTCTGCTACCTGGTGGTCCCGAACGAGAGCGGCCTGTCCCCCGAGGCCAAGCAGCGGCTCTCGGTCCTGCAGCGGTTCACCGAGCTCGGCGCCGGGTTCCAGGTCGCCACCCACGATCTCGAGATCCGCGGGGCGGGCGAGCTGCTCGGCGACCGGCAGTCGGGCGCGGTGGCCACCGTCGGCTTCGAGACCTACGCGCGCATCCTCGAGGAGGCGGTGGCCGAGCTCAAGGGTCAGCCCATCCGCAACGAGCGCGATCCGGAGATCTCGGCGGACGTGCCGGCCTTCTTGCCCGACGACTACCTGCCCGACACCGGTCAGCGCCTGGACTTCTACCGGCGGCTCGCCCAGGCCCGCGACGAGGACGACATCCGCGCCACCCTGGCCGAGCTCGAGGACCGCTACGGCCCGGTCCCCGAGGAGGGCCGACTGCTCGCCGAGGTCATGGGGCACAAGCTCCTGGTGCGCGCCATCGGGGCGCTCGGCTACGAGCTCGGACCGGCGCGCCTGCTGCTGTCGCTCGGCCCGGACTCGCCGCTCGAGCCCGCCAGCGTGATGCGACTGGTCTCCGCCCGGCACAGCCGCTGGAAGCTGTCCCCGGACATGCGCCTCAGCTACGCCTTCGACGACGCCGACAAGCGCGACCGCCTGGCCGCCGCGCGCGCCCGCCTGACCGAGCTCGTCGCCCTCCGCCCGAGGCCCGGCCGCCCGACGACCTGACAGCGCCCGCCCCTGGCTGACATCGTGCTCAGCGTCCGCTGGCGATCATCATTCTTGTAAATGAACACCGCGTGTTCGATTTGCAAGGATCGGGCCCCTGCGGGCCGAATCCTCAGGTCCAGGAGGTGCCGAGGAAGACCGGCTCGGGGCGGAGCTCGACGCCGAAGCGCAGGTGGACCGCGTCCCGGATGGCGCGGGCGAGCTCGAGCAGCTCGGCGGTGGTCCCGCCACCGTGGTGGACCAGGGCCAGGGCATGCCGGGTGGAGATCCCGACCGCGCCGTGGCGATGGCCCTTGAGGAAGCCGGCCCGCTCGATCAACCAGGCGGCCGACAGCTTGACGCGCCCGTCCGACCCCGGAAATTGCGGCATGCGCGCCGGCGGGACCAGCACCCCGAGGCCGATGGCCCGCCCCTCGGTCGCGGTGGCCTCGGCGGGTGACACCATCGGGTTCGTGAAGAACGACCCCACGCTCCGGCGGTTCTCGTCGTCCGGATCGTCGAGCAGCATGGACTTCCCGCGCCGCAGCCGGCGCACCGCCTGGCTGACGCGCGCGAGGTCGACGTCGACTGCGACGGCGCCTGCGACCGCATCCTCGGCGGCGAGGACCGCCGCCAGCTCCGCGTAGCGCACCGCCGCCTTGCCCCCCGGCCGCAGCCCGAAGGTGACGGCGAGGACGATGAACCGGTCCGGGCTGCGACGAAAGACGCTGTCGCGATACCCGAAGCCGCAGTCCTCCACCCCGAGCGTCACCACGCTGTCCCGCGTCCGATCGAACACCCGCACCGCCCGGATGGTCTCGGACACCTCCTGGCCATACGCCCCCACGTTCTGGATGGGGGTCGCGCCGACCAGGCCCGGAATCCCCGCCAGGCACTCCACGCCGGCCCAGCCCCGACCCACGCAGGAGGCGACCCACGCATCCCAGGGCTCGCCGGCGGCGGCGGTCACCCACACCTCGTCGCCCCGCACCTCCACCACCTCACCGCGCAGGCGCCCCGCCCGCAACACCACCCCGCCCCACCCGGCGTCACCCGCCACCAGGTTCGACCCGCCCCCGAGCACCACCAGCGGCAGCCGGCTCGACCTGGCCCAGTCGTGCGCCAGCCGCACCTCGGCCTCATCGGCGGGCGTCACCACGAACCGCGCCGGGCCGCCGAGCCCGAGGGTGGTCAGGCCCGCGAGCGCGACCTCGGTCTCGAGCTTCACGCCGCGCAGCCGCGCCTGGGACCGGGCCTGGAAGGACGAACGCGACATGGCGCGGGGCCGCCCTGCCCTCAGTACCGGATGTCGACCAGGGTGCGCTTGCGCAGGTCCGCGAGGTAGCCCTTGGTCTGCTTCTCCATCTCCTTTTGACGAAGCTGCATCCGGATCTCCTCGTCGACCTCCGCCAGCGGCTTGGCCTCCGCCACCTTGCGATCGACCAGCTTGATGACGTGAAACCCGCGCTCGGCCCGCACGGGGCCCCGCACCTCGCCGAGCTTCATGGCGAACACCAGATCCTCGATGGGCTTCGGCAGCATGTCCTTGCCGAAGAACCCGAGGTCACCGCCCTCACCGCGGGTGGCGGCGTCGTCCGAGTACTCCTTGGCGAGCTTGGCGAAGTCCTCGGTGGCGGCGCGCTCGACCAGCTTTCGACCGAGCGCCTCCTTGTCCGCCACCGCACCGGCGTCCGCTCCCTCGGGGATGGAGAGGAAGATGTGGCTGGCGCGCACCTGCACGTTGGCGCCGCCCGCCTTGTAGTGCCGCTCGTAGTAGGCCCGCACGTCCTCGTCGGACACGTTGATCTTCGAGCCGACCGCGATGTTCAGCACCCGGAAGCGCAGGAGCTGCTTCTTGAGGTCGGACCGGTAGCCGGCCATGGTCATGCCCTGCCCGCGCAGGGCCTGCTTGAGCTGCTCGTCGTCGATGTTGTTCTGGCGCTTGATCTCGGCGATCGAGGCGTCCACCTGCTCGGGCGTGATGCTGAGCCGCAGCTCGACCGCCTGCTCGGCGATCAGCTCGTCGTCGATCAGGTGATCCAGCACCTCGCGGCGCAGGGCGCTGGCGCGGGCGGCGCGCTTCTCGGCGTCGGTGATGCGGGAAACGTCCGCCATCATCGGGCCGGCCTTCTCCTCCACCTCGCTCGCGAGGATGATGTTCGGCCCGACCACCGCGGCCACCTTCTCCACCACCCGGGCCGAGGCCACCGCCCCGCCGAGGAGCAGGCCGAGCCCGCACACCACCGCCATCGTCCGCCGCCGGGCGAAGGTCATCGGTGAAGTTCGCAGGTTTCGCGAGCCGGGGCCGTGCAGCGTCGTCATGTCAGGGGGCCTTTGGTGCAGCGGGCGCGGGGGCGACCGGGGAGGTGGAAGGGGGACCGGAGGCAGACGGCATCCCCGGCAGCGCCCCCCCGAGGCCATGCCGAACGCCGAGCGCACCCGGCAGGCTCGAGGGCCGCGCCATCCCGCCCGGCTGGCCATCCCCCGAGTCGATGGTCACCTTGGCCAGATTGGCCTCGTCGATCGAGACCGCGTACTTGGTCTTCAGATCCGCCACGAACGCGTCGAGCGCCTTGGCCCGCACGTCGCGGAAGAGCCGCTGCTGGATCTGGCGCTTCACCTCCCCGAGCGGACGCGAGAACCCCGGGTGCTTCTGGGTCAGCCGCAGCACGTGATACCCCTTGTCGGTCTTGACGGGCGGGGAGATGTCGCCGACCTCTTTCAAGGCGAAGGCGGCCTCCACCAGCTCCCTCGGATAGAGGGTCGAGCTCTTGTCGAAGGAGGTGAGATCCCCGCCCCGCGCCTTCGAGTCCTCGTCCTCGGAGAACTTGGTCACGAGCTCGCGGAAGGCCTTGCCGTCCACGTGGCTCGCCGCGCGTGCCTCGCCCGCCAGCTTCTCGGCCCGGGCCTTGTCCTTGACCACGAGCTGGCTCACGCGCACCTCGTCGGGCCGGTTGAACTCCTCGGCGTGCTCCTTGTAGTACTTCTCGACGTCGGCGGCAGGGACGTCCTCGACGCGGAGCTTGGACTCGAAGTCCTTCTGCAGGAACTTCGAGATCATCTGCTGCTTCATGACCCGCACGACCTCCGGATCGTGGGCGTAGCCGCGCTTGTCGGCCTCCTTGGCCATCACCTCGAAGCGGATCAGGTTGTCGAGGAACTCCTTGCGCTTCTCGAGATCGCTGTAGCGGGCCCGCACGAACGGCGACTGCTTGTTGATCCGGTCCTGCACGTCGGCGGCGGTGATCACCACGTCGTCGATCCGCGCCACCACCGGGCTGTCGCCGCCGCCGCTGGCCGTGGTGCTCCCGGCCGCGTGCATCGAGGCTCCGCGCTGGCACCCGAAGGTCGACCATCCACCGCCTGCCCCCACCGCCAGCCACAGCAGCCCCCACGAGGCCGCGGCGAGGCGCAGGACCCCGGCTGCCCGCGGTTCCAGCGCTCCGACGCGGCGGAGCCCGGCACGTCCAGTTCGTCCGGCATGCATGCGGGACACATTACACGGGCTCGGGTCAAAATCGAGTGTGCGGGCCGCCGCTTGCGAAGGGCTTCACGACCATGCCCGCCGCCAGGCCGCGGCGACCGCCGCCAGGATCGCGATGGCGAGACCGCGCTGCGCCCAGGCCCGCCACCCCGACCGAAAACCCGCCCCCCACGCGGGCCCCCGTGCGTCGTCGCGGCGGCGTCGGTCGAGGATCGCCCCCGCGCCGAGCCCGAGCAAGGTCCCGAAGCCGAGGGAAAACGCGTGCGCCGACACGTCCGATTGCTGCCCCATTCCCAGCATCGCCATGAGCCCGAGCCCGGCTCCGAACCCCACCAGCCAGGCCCGCCGCCGGGCGAGGCCCCCACCGCGCCAGCGATGCAGCACCTGCAGGCCCACCAGCAAGCCGAGGGCCGCGAAGGTCAGCGTGGAGGCCCCGAGCGACTCGTGCGTGGGCGGCTTCACGTAGGCCGTGGCCAGGTTGGCTCCGCACGCCGCCAGTACCATCAGCATCGATGCGACCCCCCAGCCGAGCCATCGCCCGGCCGCGCCGACGAAGATGATCGACGCCACGACGTTGCCCGCGAGGTGCATCACGTCGGCGTGCAGGGTCGTGGCGGTGACCGCGCGCCACCACTCGCCGGCCCGGATGCGCGCGGCGCTCGCCACGCCGACCGTGAACCAGCGTGAATCCCAGCGCGAATCGGCGGTCTGTTCGGCGAAGCCGGTCACCCGCTCGAACAGCACGAGCAGCAGCCCCACCACCGCCCCGAGCGCGCCGGAGCCGCGCTCCGGTGCCAGGACCGGGCGCTCGTCGGCCCCCTCGCGGCTCTCGCGCTCGTACTCGGCGAGGGTCCGCGCGGCCGCCGCCACCTGCTCGGGGGCGACGCACAGGGCCAGGCGCCCGCCCCCCCAAGGACCGGGGCCGCCGCCGGGGAGGGAGGCAGCGGCGGGATCGCCCAGGAGCGCTTCTCCGTTCGGCGGCGGCGCACGCACCACCTGCGAAGGAATCCCGACCGCGGTCAGGACCAGCGTCCACTCGTCGGCCTGATCGCCGTCGCGCGCCACCCGGAGCACCACCGGCCCGGCAGGAGGAGGGAGGTCACGATCGTCGGCATTGGCCACGCGCGCCCAGGATACCCGCTCCTCTCTCCCAGCGCCGGATCAACCACACGACCCACCTCGTCCCGTGGCCCGACGCCACCTTCGTGGCCCGCGGCGCACGCACCCATCCGCAGGACGGTCGATGGCTGTCCAGGCCATCCGGTGGAGGTGACGGCGGGAGGTTTTCGTGGTCTAATTAAACGGCAAATGCGCGTAACCTGCAATACTGTATCTACTGTGGTTTTTGTCCTCACCTGGGGGATGTCCGCCCACGGGCACGCCGAGGAGCCGCCCCGCGGGGTCCCCCCTGGTGGGGCTGGCAGCGCGCGCACCGTGGCACTTGGCGACCTGCTCGGCCGGGTCGCGCCCGGGGTGGTCGTGCTCACCACGACGGGGGAGCCAAGTCCGGCAGACGGAGCGACGCGCTCGGACAAGGCGGGCTCGGCGGCGATCTGGCCGGCGACGCTCATCACGGCCTCCGGGCTGGCCCTCACCAGTCGCCGCGCCGTGGCCGCCGCCGTCGAGGGCCGGGGGACGCTCGCGATGGTGCTCGGCACCCACGGCAAGCTGGCCGCCCGCAACCTGGCCGCCGCGATGCCTGTGCGGGTGGTGGCGATCTGCGACGCGCTCGATCTGGCGCTCGTCGAGGCGCGCCCACCGGCGGCGGTGTTCCTGCCCCACATGCCCATCGCGCGCGGACCCGCACCGCCGACGGCCACGGGCGGCGCGGCTCGGGCCGACGGCGCCGTGGCCGGGCTGCTCGCGGTCACCCATGACCCGCAGGCTGGCCTCTGGGCGGGGCGCGCCCTCCCGGAGCCAGCGCGCGAGGTCGCGGGTGTCGCCCCCGTCGCGGCCGCCACCTCGGCGTCGTCCGCGGTGGCGCCGGGCCGGCTCGTCGCGCTCGCTGCCGACGCCCGGGGGCTCGCCTCGGGCACGCCCCTCTTCGATGGGCTCGGCCGCCTCGCTGGGATGGTGGTGGCCCCGCCGGGGGCCGCCGCTGGCTCGGGCGAGCCGGTGCCGAGCGATGAGGCCGACGGCGGCCCCACGTCGGCGCACGCGGGCGACCTGCCGCCGTCGATGGTGCGTGCAGAGACGCTGCTGAGGTTCGTGCTGGCGGCGCGCGGCCCCGAGCTCCGCTTCGCGGGGGTCCCGCCGTTTCGCCGTCCGGTGCTCGGCGTGGATCTCCCGCTCGGGCGCGTCAAGCGGGACGTGGTGGCGCTCGCGTCCGCCACGCCGGGGGCAGCCACCTCGGGTCCCGGTCGTGGCGATGTGCCCCTCGATCTGCCCAAGATGACGGCCAAGGGATCGCTCGATCGGTTCCATCCCGGCCCGCCGCGTGGCTCCCCCACGACGGGACGCGGGCCCGTGCCGCCCGCCGGCGAATCGGGCAGCGAGCGCACCCGCGCGCGCGCCGCCGTGGTCGCATCGGCGTTTCCGCAGATTGGCCTCGCGCTGCTGGAGAGCATGGACGCCCCGATCTCCGTGCCGAAGGCCGAGGCCAGGGGCGACTGGGAGCCCCGCGGACCGAGCGACGCCCCGATCGGTGTCACCGAGCTCGGGGACTATCACTCGCCCGCGACCCGCGAGGCGGATGCCTTCCTGCGCAGCTTGGCCCGTCCCGACGGCGCGCCGGCCGGCGGACTCGCCGGGGCGGCCTCCCCCGCCATCCGGATCTGGTGGAAGGACGCCGACCGCGGATTCGGCGACGATTACTTGCTCGCGGCGCGGGCGGCGCGGGCCGCTGGCGAGCAAGGGGCCTTCTGGCCGATGCACGACTTGCTGATCGACGAGGCCCGGACGATCGATGAAGCCAGCTTGCGAGCCCGCGTGCGCCAGCTCGTCGAGCGGCTGGCCCTCGACGACGGACAGTTCGAGGCGGCCCTCACCAGCGAGGGTCTGGCCGCCGCGGTGGAGACCGAGAACGCCGAGGGGGCCGCGATCCCCGTCCTGGCCACACCCAGCTTCATCGTCAACGGGCGCATCGTCGAGGGCGGCTCGGTGGCGGTCGCGGTCCTGGCGGCGGCGGTGGAAGGGGCCGCCGGACGCGGCCCGGCGGCCTCCGCGCCCCGGGTTCCGCCGAGCGGGACGGTGGCCGGGTCGGCGTACTCGGATCCGCGCGGCATCGCGAGGGCGGCGGCCCGAACCGTGGCGAGGACCCTCGACCGCGCCAGCCGCGGCGACGGGCCGGGACCGGGGCCATGACAATCGAGGGCCCGGCAATGGGCTGACGTGACGCGGCTCAGTCCATGTGCAAACGGTAGCGACCGGCGGAGGTGGGCTCGACCCGGCAGGGGCGGCCGAAGGCCTCGCCGAGGACGTCGGCGCGGAGGACCTCGGCGATCGCGCCCTGGGCGAGGGTGCGACCGTCCTTGAGGACCAGCGCGTGCCGCACGAACGCCGGGATCTCCTCGATGTGGTGGGTCACGATCACCAGGGTGGGCGTCTCGGGGCGCTCGACGAAGCGCCCGAGATCCTCGAGGAAGCGCTCGCGCGCCGCCGGATCCAGCCCGGCGCAGGGCTCATCGAGGATGAGGAGGTGGGGCGCATTCATGAGGGCGCGCGCGATGAGCACCCGCTGCTTCTCGCCCTGCGAGAGCTGGCCGTAGGGATTGTCCGCGAGCGCGGCGATCCCGAGCGCCGCCAGACCTGCCCGCGCGCGCGCCTCGGCATCGGCGTCGAAGGTCCGCCACCATCCCAGCTCCGCGTCGATGCCGGTCTCGACGATGGCGAGGGCGGGCTGGCGATCCTGGAAGTAAGGCACCAGCGCCGAGCTCACCACCCCGATGGAGCGGCGCAGCTCGCGCAGATCCACCTCGCCGAAGCGCTGGCCGAGCACCCGGATGTGACCGTCGCACGGCCACTCGATGGCGGCCACCATCTTGAGCAGCGTGGTCTTCCCGGAGCCGTTGGCCCCGAGCAAGGCCCAGTGCTGGCCGCGACGGATGCGCCAGTCGATTCCGCTCAAGATCGTGCGCTCGCCCCGCCAGTACGCGGCATGTTCGAGCTCGAGGACCAGCGCGCCTTCATCCATGGAGTGGAGGAGATTACGTCTGAACCGGAAGGGCGGTCCGTGTTATCAACCGATCGCTACCGCTTGTTCGATTGTCACCGCTCGCGAAATGCGACCGCTTCGATTGTGACCGAGGGGAACACCATGACCGCGACCGCCGAGCCCATCGTCCCGCCGCCGCCAGCCACCGCCCGCCGCCCCGCCCGCCACTTGCCCAGGGCCGCCACCACCGCCATCGCGGCCCTCGTGGCCGCCGCCACGCTGACCGGCGCCTGCGCCACGCAGGAAGGCAAGGGCGCCGGCATCGGGGCCGGCAGCGGTGCGGTGCTCGGCGCCGGGATCGGGGCCCTGGCGGGCGGGGGCCGCGGGGCTCTCTTCGGCGCCGCCCTCGGGGCCGGGGTGGGTGCCGGCTCGGGGGCGCTCATCGGCCGCTACATGGACAAGCAGCAGGCCGATCTCGCGAAGGTCAAGGGCGCCAACATCGAGCGGCAAGGCAACCAGCTGGTGGTGCGCTTCAACTCGGCGATCCTGTTCGACACCAACAAGGCGGCCCTCAAACCGCAATCGCAGAAGGATCTCACCGAGTTCGCCCAGGTGTTGACCAAGTATCCGGAGACCGATCTGGTCATCGAGGGACACACCGACAACACCGGCAAGAAGGAGCTCAACCGCAAGCTCTCGGTGGAGCGGGCGGAGTCGGTGATCGCGTTCCTCGGCCAGAACGGCGTGGCGCGCGCGCGCATGACCGGCCAGGGGCTCGCCGACGATCGCCCGGTGGCCGACAACCAGACCGCCGAAGGTCGGAAGAAGAACCGCCGGGTCGAGGTCCAGATCGCAGCCAACCAGGCGCTCCAGAGGAAGGACGCGGCCGAGACGGGCAAGCGCTGAGGCGACGCGCCGGCGGCCCGCCCAGGCCCCGGGATCAGCGGGGCTCAGTTCGCGCTGAAGGCCCCGCTGCCGAGGCGCTCGGCCAGCGCGCGCGGGGTCTCGCCGGCCCGGTTCGGCAGATCGGGCTTGGCCCCCGAGGCGAGGAGGAGCTCGAGGAGATCGCGCCGACCGCGCTCGGAGAACACGGCGCGCCAGAGCACGGAGCTGCCGTCCTCGTCCTGGGCGTTGACGTCGGCCCCCTTGGCGATGAGGAGCCTCGCCATCTCGAGCAAGTCCTCCTGGGCCGCGTAATGCAGCGGGCTGAACCCCTGGGTGTCGCGGGCGTTCACCTCGGCGCCCGACTCGATGAGCAGGCCCACGAGCCCGAGGCTGCCACCCAGCACCGCCGAGAACAGCGGCGTCCGACCGTCCTCGTCGCGCACGTTGGGATCGGCGCCGAGGGCCAGCAGATCACGCACCAGCACCAGGTCGCAGACGAAGGCGGCATCGACCAGGGCCTTGGAAGCCACGGCCGCTTGCTCCTCGGCATCGCGCGCGGAGGTGGGGGGCGGGGAGTCTCGATCGTCACGCATCAAGCAAGGTTTGTAGCAGGTCTTTGCCCGGGCGCATCCGGGCGAACGTCGAAACGACGCCCGGCATGCTCGGCGATCAGCGGACGGCGGGTTCGGGCGCGGCCAGCAGCTCGCGCGGAAGCCAGGCGAGGAGCGGCAGCACGGCCAAGGTGGCCGCGGCGTTGACCCACGCCAGCGCGCCGAGGTGCAGGTGCCAGCGGCCGTAGAGCCAGGCGCCGAGCGGATCGGAGATCCCCGTGACCGCCAGCGTGCGGACGGCCATCAGCAGCGCGTAAGCGAGGCTCTCGGTCCCGCGCGGCGTCGCGCGCGCCGCCAGATCGAAGAGCGGCAGGGTCGCGAGGGCCCCGAGGAAACCCGAGAGCGCGTCGATCGCGAGGGCGGCGCCCGCCGAGCGATACCCGAGGTACAGCAGGGCCGAGACCGCGCCGAGCCCGATCCCCGCGGGCAGCGACCACCGCAACGGCACGCGGCGGCAGGCCCAGGCGTACACCGCGGCCCCGGCCAGCGCCCCCACCCCGCCGGCCATCTGCAGGATGCCCATCATGCGCGCCGACAGCCCGAGGACGTCTTGCTGGTAGTAGAGCAAGGGGGTCTGCATCCCGGGCGACAGGAAGACCAGGAACAGCAGCAGCGAGGCCGCCCAGGCCGGCCTCGACCGAATGAGGGTGGCAATTTGCTTGCGGGCGACGGCGACCGGCGCCAGCCGGGGTCCCGGGTCGTCCGGCCCGCGATCGAGCCACCAGACCACCGGGATCAGGGCCGCCACCACCGCCGCGCCGGTGGCCGCGGTGTACACGAAGGCCGCCGTGGCCAGCGCTCCGCCGAGCGGCCCGGTCACCAGGGCCATCACGCCCTCGAGCGAGGTGCGGAGCGCGCTCAGGCGCCCGGTGGCGTGGTGGCGCTGCCCGACCTCGATCAAGAGGCCGCCGGTCGCCGCGCTGACCATCACGAGCCCGAGGTTGAGCACCACCATCACGACCAGGAACGGGACCAGCGCCCGCGGCACCACCGCGAAGGCCAGCCAGCCCAGGCTCCCGAGCAGCGCGCCCACCAGCAGGTGGCCGCGCCGCCGCGTGCCGAACAGGGGGTACGAATCGCAGCCGAGGGCGATGAGGGGCTTGAGGTACCACGCCACGGTGGCGATGGCCCAGAAGCCCGCCACCTGCTGCGGCGAGGCCCCGAGCTGGTTCTTGAGCAAGAGCCCGAACGGCAACCGCCCGAGCAGCCCGGGCCAGCCGAGCCCGCTGGCCAGGATCCCGGCCGCGACCACCGTGGCCGACCGGCGAAACTCACGCCGGTCGCCGCTTGGCCCGCGCGGATCGGCGGGGGGGCTTCGGTCAGGGTGGCGCGGCTCTGCGGGCCTCAACTCGGCAGCACGGGGACAATCCGGAACCAGGCCACCCGGGCGCCCCGACACTGTCGGCAGGTGAGCTCGACCCGCCGGAGAATCTCGTCGTTCACCTTCTGGGCGCTGTCCTCCCCGACGTCGAGCTCGCCCTCGCACCGGAAGCAGCGCAAGGCCCGCGCCTTCACCGCGATCACCGACGCCGTGGCCACGGAGAACGGGCGGTCACCGGAGGCCCCAGGCAACTGGGTGGCCAGGCGCTCGAGCCGGTCGCTGTCGGTCTGCACGGCGCGCGTGCGGTGTCGCAGCTGCGCGCGCGGTCGCTCCGGTCGATGACGCTGGCCCACGGCGCGGAAGACTACTCCCAAACCCACCCCGCGAGATCGCGAGATCGCGGAGATCGGCTGATCGGAAGATTGGAAGATCGGCCGGCCGGTCAGTGAATCATCGCCTCATCCGCGCCGCCGGCCTCGCAAGACGAGCCCGCCGAGGCCCAGCGCCAGCGCGCCCGCCCCGAGGTGATCCACGACCGGCCGGGGTGACGGCACTCCGGCGGCGATCGCGCAACTGCAACCGGTGGAATCGTCCGGGGGGATGGCGCTGCTCCCGGCGGTGGCCATTCCCCGCGGATAGATGTCGCAGACCGCCAGCTCGTCGTCCGGGGAGAGGGTCCGCTTCGACGTGTCACCAGGGTCGGCGGAGGGAAACATGGTCGTCGCCCGGATCGGCGAGTCGAAGGCGACGTCCCCGCAGCTCGGAACCGGCTGCCCGGTGTTATCGGTCTCGTCGCTGGTCGGATCCGCCAGGTAACAGGGATGGTCGAGCCCGATGAAGTGCCCGAGCTCGTGGGTGAGAGCATTCTGGAGATCCTGCAGGCCGCGCCGCCGGTCCGTGTCCACGTCGGTCCAGGTGAAGTCCTGGGCATTGACCTCGAGATCCGCCTCCAGGATCTCCCCCGTGCTCTTGACGAAGAACAGGGACGTCTGCGCCAGGGCCACGTGATCGTAGTCCCACACCGGGCGGGCGGCGATGGTGTTCACGCCGTCACGCGCGATGGGCGGTGCCGCCTCGGTGAGATCGTGGGTGGTGACCGGCAGGGCCAGATCGGTGCAGGTGGTCAGGTCGGGGTTCCCGGCGGTCCACTGCAGGGCCGCATCGGCCATCGCCGCCGCGATCTGGTCGGGCGTCAGATCGGGATCGAAACCTTGCTCGTAGCCAGCGATGCTCATGGCCCGCGGGCGCCACCAGAGCGGTACCCCCGAGCCGTTGGTCCGGCGCACGTACGCCTCGGCCGGCCCCGCGCCCCCCAGCAGCAAGGCCGCGATAATTGCAGCCGCCACGGAGAGCATCCGCGTCTGACGGGAGGGGGGCATGGGTGCACTAGACTAGCAGCCCGGAGCGGGCCTGGCTCCAGCTCGACCGTCCGAGATGCCACCCTGTGACCGCCTCCACGCCGGCCGCGTCGGTCGTCGTCCGCACCAACGAAATCGGGCGGGCGCCGAAGCACCCGCCCGATCTCGAGCTCCACTTACCGGCTGTTCTGGAGCCGGTGGCCGACCTAGGTGAGTCCGGTCAGCGCCGCGTTGCCCGCCGTACCGAAGGTCGTGACCGGGACGCCGAGCGTGTTCAGCAGCGCGATGAACAGGTTCGGCTGTGGCGAGTTGCTGTAGATGGCGTGCCGTCCCGTCTTGATCTTCCCACCGGCGCTGCCCGCGAGGAGGATGGGCTTTCCGGTCGGGCCGCTGAATCCGGCGTAGGTGGTCGTGCCCTGGTTGTGGGCATTGCCGTCCGCCAGCTCGCTCGACAGGAAGATCAGGCTGTTGTCGAGGATGCTCATCCCGTTGGCTTCCTTGATGGCGTCGAGCTTTTGCAGGAAGGACGAGAACATCGAGATCTCCCAGGCCTCGATCTTGGCCAGCTGGGCACCCTTGGTGGCGTCCCCGTTGTGGTGCGACAACCCGTGGTGATCCGCGTTGACGTTCAGCCACGGGAAGCTCGAGTACGAGGAGTGGCCGCCGTTCATCTGCTGGTAGCTGATGACCCGGGTGGCGTCACACTGGAAGGCCAGGGTCATGAGGTTGATGATCGCGGCGGTGTAGGTCGGGGGATCGGCGATCTGCTTGCCGTTCCCGTTGGTGAGCGGACCGTTCGCGATGGTGGGACGGGTGTTCGCGCCCGAGCTGCAAGACGCCGAGGTGTTGACCGGCACGGTCGAGATCTGCTGCACGGCGGTCTCGGCGGCCCGCACGCTGGTCAGGTACTCGTCCAGCTTGTTGCGGTCGGTGATCCCGAGCTTGGCCGACAGCGAGGTCTGCTCGCCCATGACCTCGTCGAGGACGCTCTTGCGCAGCGCCTTGCGCTTGGCGAGGGCCGCGGTCACGGCAGGGTCCGGGGCCGCGCCGCCAGTCGGCGCCGCGGTCACGCCCGCGAAGAGCTGGTCGAAGACGACGCCCGCGTTGGCCACCGGAGACAGTGGCTGGGTCGCGCTGGCCCACGAGGTGGTCCCGTTGTAGACGGCGGGATAGCCGGTGTCGGCGAAGGTCGAGTCGGTCCCGGAGATCTGCATCGAGGGGATCCGGGTCTGCTTGCCGATCATCTGGGCGTACACCTGATCCACGGAGATGCCCATCATGATGCCGGGCTTCTGTCCCTGAACGCAGGTGGTCATTCCCGGAGGGCCACACCCATGCGAGCCCATCGAGTTCACCGCCGGGGTGTTCTGGATGCCCGCGAACACCAGCACCTTGCTCTTCACGGGTGCGAGGGAGGTGAGGGTCGGCGTCAGGGTGTAGTTCACGCCGGTGTCGGTCGGGAACCAGCTCGGCCCCCAGACCCCGACCGGGATGTGCCAGGTCATGAAGCGCTGGGGCCCCGCCGCCGCCTGCGCGCGGGCCTCCGACGGGGTGAGGATGGACTCGAGCGCCGGGAGCGCCACGCAGGCCGCTGCGCCCCGCAGGATGGCGCGCCGGGAGACGATGGAACGGGTCGGGTTACGGCGCTCGGCGTCGATTGCCTTCGGGTCGAATCTGAGGTTCTTGTCCGGTTGAATCCGCAGGATGCTCATGGCTTGACTCCGGTCATGGTGGTCGGATCTCCGCGACGCATGCGGAAGGTGTCACTGGCGACGACGTTCATGAGAACGTCTCGCATACCCACGGAGGCGCCCGCCGCGGCCGCGGTGATGTCGGTCAGGTAGGGCGCATCCGACGGCAGCAGATCCCGGCCGAGCGAGTAGGCCATCACGTTCTGGGCGACGCAGGGAACGAAGCGGGCGTCAGCGGCGACGGTGGAGGCGAGCTGGATGGCGCCGGTGAAGGTCGGCCCGGTTCCGCCGCCTGGAAGGGCGATGGCGCCGGCGAAGCTGCCCGAGGCATCGATGGGCGTGCCGAGATCGACGGTGCGGTAGGCGCCGATGGCGTCGTAGTTCTCCATCGCGATGCCGATGTTGTCGATGCTGGTGTGGCAGACGCCGCAGGCCGGATCGGCCCGGTGCTGTGCGAGCACCTCCTTCTGAGCGGTCGCCGTGATGGCGGCGGTCGGGAAGGGCGGAACGTTCGCCGGCGGAGGCGGCGGCGAGGAGCAGAGCAGCTGGCTCAGCACCCAGGCGCCGCGCTTGACCACCGAGGTGCGGGTCGGATACGAGGTCACCGCCAGCACGCCCGCCATCGTCAGGAGACCGGCCCGCTGAGGGGTGGTGAGCGTGGTACGGGTCAGGGTCGCGCCAGCCGGCGCTGCCACGCCATAGAGGGTGGCGAGGTTGCTGTCGAGGTAGGTGAAGTTGGCGGTCAGCAGCTGCGAGATCGGCTCGTTCTGGGTGACGAACTCGTTGAAGAAGCTGTTCACCTCGAGGCCCATCGACTTGGCCAGGGTGGGATTGAACTTCGGGAACAGGGTCGCATCGAAGGTCTGGGTGTTGACGACGCCGGTCCCGAGCCACTGCGACACGAAGGTCGGCGAGAAGACGCTCTTCGGATCCGTCAGCATCCGCTCGAGCTGGGTCTTCACGTCCGAGGCCTGGGCGAGACTGCCCGCGGCCGCCGCCGCGAAGAGGGCATCGTCGGGCATGCTGCGATAGACCATGTACGACAGGCGCGAGGCGGTCTCGTACGGGTTGAGGAGGTGCGGGGTGAGCGAGGTCGGATCCGAATCGATCTCCGGCCTGAAGAGGAAGTTCGGCGAGAGCAACATGGCCTCGAGCACCGTGCGGAACTGCTCGTCGGTGGTCGCGCCGGCGGTGGCGGCGGTGGACATGAGGTTCACGAAGTTGGTCACCTCGGTCGCCGCGAGCGGGCGGCGGAAGGCCTTCAACCCGAAGCTCGTCACCGCGCTGGTCTTGCAGGCGGCGGTGGTGAGATCGCAGGTGACGAGCTTGGCTCGCTCGGCGGAGCCGGCGGTCATCGCCTCGGCCGCGAGCGTCTCGGCGGCCTGCTGGTAGAGGTTGAACTGGACCGGCGAGAGGGTCTGCAGGTCGCCGTTGTTGTCGAAGCCCACCTGCGGCGCATCGTCGGGGAAGAGGGAGGCCCCGAGCGTTTGCGTCGTGCCGAGCAGGTCATGGACCGTCTTGTCGTACTCGGCGCGGTTCAGCCTGCGCGCGGTGACCCGACCTGGGTCGCGAACGCCAGGATTGGCGGCACCGGCGCCGGGCGGTGTGGTGGTGGTCTGAGATCCCGGGCTCGACGTCGTCGGGTTACCATTCCCGGAGTTGGCCGTGGAGCCCTGGCCGGTTCCGTTGGCCTGGGTCCCGGTGCTCGAGCTCGCGGGAGCTCCAGAGCCGGTCCCGGTCGTCCCGGAGCCGGTTCCTGTTCCCGCTGGCTGGGTGTCGGGAGTTCCTGAACCTTTCGGTCCTATGGCGCCCGTACAGCCCCCCGCCAGGGCTCCGGCGAGGAGCCATATTGAATAAGTGTGCAAGGTGGTCCGTAGCTTCATGGGCGCTCCCTCCCTCGACGTGTGCTTTGAACGACTTGAGCCGGGCTCGATCTTTTCGGGAACCAGTAACAGTAACCGGAAAAAACGGTCCTCCACTGCCTCACGCGGAGCGTGTTAGGACGCTCCGGTCGCGGTCATGGCGGATATCAGGCCAATACACCGACGATTCCGTTTGCAGCTCAGTGATTCCGCCAGGCAAACGAGGACCTTACTGTCTCTGCGTGAATGTCCGACGGGTCGCGTGAAGGGTAACGGCCTTTAAGCGCTGCGATATCGGTGAGTTAGGTCGTAGGTGGATGGGCCGTCGTGGGGTGTGCGCCAGCGCACGCCGGTCCGCCGATGGCACGCGGCTTGCCGCGAATGAATCGCGACGATCCTGGAGCCCGTGGACGTGAGATCCGGGTGACAGCGTTTCTCCCGGCCGGTGTTCATCCTGTTGAATCCGGTCATGGCGACAGACGTCGAGGGCCTCTACCGCTCCCACGGGCCGACGGTCCTCCGTCGGTGTCGTCGCTTGCTCCGGAACGAGGAGAAGGCCGTGGATGCAATGCACGATGTGTTCGTTGAAGTCCTGCGCCGCCAGGACACCCTCGAGGTGACGGCCCCGACGGGGCTCCTGCTCACCATGGCGACCCGGGTGTGCCTGAACCGGCTGCGAACCGACCGGCGCCACCCCGAAGACCCCGACGACGAACGGCTGGCCCAGATCCTCGACCACACCGAGGAAGGACCGGAGAGCCGCTCGCTCGCCCGGCGCTGGCTCGACCGGTGGCTCGCGCCAGAGCCCGCCTCGACCCAGGTGCTCGCGGTCCTGCACTTCGTGGATGGACTGACCCTCGAGGAGGTGGCGGCCGAGGTCGGCCTCTCGGTCTCGGGCGTGCGCAAGCGGCTCCGCACCCTGCGGGAGCGCCTCCCGCGAGATCTGGGGAGTCGGTCGTGAGCGGGCCTGTCCGGACCGGCGACGGCTCGGCCGGCCTTCCGGCAACGCCCGGAGCCGCCGCAGCGAGCCCCGCCGCGCCGTCGGCCTACGACACCGAGCGGCTGGTCCGGGGCGAGCTGCCGCCGGAGCGGGCTGCGTCGGTCGAAGCCGCGCTCCTGCGGGCCGGTCGCACCGGGGAGCTCGCGGAGCTCCGCGCGTCGGATCTGGAGATCCTCGAGCGCTACCCGGCACCCGAGGTCGCGCGCGAGGTCGAGCGCCGCTGGACCGCGTCCGCCAGCTCGAACCCGCCTACCGTGAGCGCGGGGGGCGGAGCCGGGACGCGGTGGCCCTGGGCGCTGCCCCTGCTCGGTGCCACGGCCATGGCTTCGGCCCTGCTCGTCGTGCTCGAGACCGGCCAAGGGGGCCCGGGGCGCGCGCCGGGGCGCGGACTGCCCACGAGCAGCCAGGGTCTGGGCGAGCGGGGTACGAACGATCCGACCGAGGTCATCGGGTTGCGGGGTGGCGAAGCGCGGCTCCACATCTACCGACGCGACAGCGCCAACGCCGGGGCCGGCTTGGGCGCTGGTCCGAGCGCGCTCGCCGACGGGGCTCGGGTCAAGCCGGGGGAGATGCTGCAGGTTCGCTACGTTGCCGCGTCGGCGGCCTTCGGGCTCATCGTGTCGATCGATGCCCGCGGTCAGGTGAGCCGTCACTGGCCGGAGGGCGGCGATCTCGCAGCGCCCTTGCAACCCTCGGGGGAACGCGCCCTGCCCCACGCCTTCGAGCTCGACGACAGCCCGGGCTTCGAACGCTTCGTCTTCGTGACCGCGCCGACGTCGTTCGAGACGCGGCCGCTCATCGAGGCGCTCGCCACCGGCCGACCCCTGCCGCTCGGACCGGGCGCGCGCGCCGCCGAAATCACCCTCATCAAGGACGTGCCATGAAGCTCGGTCTCGGTCGAATCTGGGGAAGTCGCAAGGAAGATCGCGGGCAAGAGCGACGGCAAGAGCGACGGCAAGAGCGACGGCTTGCTCGCGGGCCTTGGCGATCGGCGCTGGTCGCCCTGATGCTGAACGCGGCCGCCGGGAGCGTGGCTGCCGCGGGCGCGGGTGCCGCGGACGCCGCCCCCGTGTTTCGACGGTTCGCGCTCGTCATCTCGTCCAACGACGGAGGTCGAGGCCGGGCCAGCCTGCACTTCGCGGACTCGGACGCCGGGAGCATCGCCCGGGTGCTGGAGAGCCTCGGGGGCGTGGAGCGCCAGGATCTGGTGGAGGTCAAGCAAGCCTCGCGCGAGCGCCTGCGCGCGGCCTTTGCCGGGCTGCGCGCGCAGATGCAGCCGCTGGCGGGTACCCGCATTCGCACGGAGGTGTTCGTGTACTACTCGGGGCACTCCGACGAGGATGGCCTCTTGCTCGGCAACGAGCGCGTCCCGTATCGCGAGCTGCGCGGCTGGATCGAGGACGCCGGTGCGGACGTGCGCATCGCGGTGCTGGATTCGTGCGCGTCGGGAGCGCTGGTCCGCCTCAAGGGTGGAGTTCATCGGCCGCCCTTCCTGAGCGACCTGTCGGCGCAGACCCGGGGACACGCCTACCTGACCGCCAGCTCCGCCGACGAGTCGGCGCAGGAATCGGATCGGATCGGCGCGGCGTTCTTCACCCACTACTTCATCTCCGGGCTGCGGGGCGCCGCGGACACCAACCGCGATCGGCGCGTGACACTGAACGAGGCGTACCACTTTGCTTACAACGAGACCTTGCGCCGCACCGAGGGCTCGATGGCGGGAGCGCAACATCCCGCCTACGACATCCAGCTGGCCGGGACCGGGGATCTGGTGATCACCGACCTGCACGCGCCGCGGGCGCGGCTGGTGATGCCCGAGCACATGGCGGGACGGATCTACGTGCGGGACGACGCCGGGCGGCTGGTGGCGGAGCTGCGCAAGGAGCCCACCTACCCCGTCGAGCTGGGGCTCGAGCCCGGCGCCTACCACGTGGTGCTGGACCGCGACGGACGCGCCGGCGAGGCCTCGGTGCGGCTCGAGGAGGGCGGTTCGGTCGCGCTCGCCGAGGAGCAGTTCACGGCCCTGCCGCCGATGTTCGCCGCGGTGCGCGGGGGACAGAATACCGCCGAGGCCAACCCCTCGGCTCCGGCGGTCGGCGCGGCTGGGAACGGCGGACCGGCGGCCGAGGTGACCGCGACGGCCGCGCCCGCGGCGCCCACGCTGGTCACGGTCCCGTTCGCGGTGGGGATCTGGCCGAGCCTCGATGCGCGCCCCGGTCAGCGGGTCGAAAACCGGTTCGTGCTCGGGCTCTTGATCGGGCACTCGGACGAGCTCGATGGCGTGCAGCTCTCGCTGGTCGGCTCGGTTACCGAAGCGCGGATGCGCGGTGCCCAGATCTCGAATGCCTTCAACCTGGCGCGCGGCGACTCCGAGGGGCTGCAGCTGTCGGCCGGGGTGAACATCGCGACCGGCCAGTTTCACGGGCTCCAGGCCGCGCCGGTCAACGTCGCGGTGGGCGCCTTTCAGGGGGCCCAGATGGGCGTGGTCAACCTGAGCGAAGGACAGTTCGAGGGCGCCCGCTTCGGGGTGGTGAACCTCGCGCGATCCCATCGCGGGGCCGCCTTCGGGGTCGTGAACCTCGCCGACGCTCACACGGGCCAGACCATCGGGGTGGTGAACGTGCAGCGCAAGGTCGAGGGGTTCTCGCTCGGCGTGGTCAACGTCGCGGACGAGGTGGAGGGCGAGAGCCTTGGCGTCGTGACCTGGGCGGGCAACGGCATCCACCAGGTGGACGCGCTGGCGAGCGACGTGGCTCCGCTCGGGCTCGGGCTCAAGCTCGGGACCCGGCACCTCTACACGGCCTACGAGCTCGGGTTCGCTCCGGGCTCGGACGGACCCAACGACGTCGTCCCGACCCGGGGCTCGCGTCGCTACGCGCTCGGGCTCGGGGTCGGGTACCGGATGCTCGCCAGGGAGACGCACTTCCTCGATCTCGCGCTCATGGGCTACGGGGTCCACCATGCCCCGTTCGTCGGGGAAGGCGCGGCGGCGAACACCACTCTCGGCAGCCTCCGGCTCACCTTCGGGTGGCGCCTCCTGCCCCACCTCGCCCTGATGGCGGGGCCGACCTTCAACGTCGCGGTGGGATGGAGCGGGGCCGATCTCGATCTCGGCCCTTCCTGGCTCGAGAGCGTGAAGCGCAGTGGCTCGACGACGGTGCGGATATACCCGGGGTTCGTGGCGGGCATCGAGCTCTGATGGCGCCCGATGCCGAAGCCTCAGCCGACCCCGTGGACCCTGAGCCAGGCCAGCATGCGCTTCCAGCCATCCTCGGCCGCGTCCGCCCGATAGCTCGGCCGGTAGTCCGCGAAGAACGCGTGTCCGGCCTGGGGGTAGACCTTGATCTCCGAGCGCTGGGCCGCGACCGGCCCCGAGGCGAGCGCGCGGCGCATCGCCGTCACCTGCGCTTCGGGAATCGATTGATCCTCGCCGCCGTAGAGCCCGAGGACCGGGGCGTGCAGGGCCCCCGCCACGTCGACGGGATGCCGAGGATGCAGGGGCTCGCGATCCCCGTCCAGCCGGCCGTACCAGGCCACGGCCGACTTCACGGTCGGGCTGTGCGCGGCGTAGAGCCAGGTGATGCGCCCACCCCAGCAAAATCCGGTGACGCCGAGGCGCGCGACATCGGCGGCCCCGCTCGCCTTCGCGAAGCCCACGGTGGCATCGAGATCCGCGAGCACCTGCGCGTCCGAGACCCGAGCGACGATCTTGCGGATGTCGTTGAAGTCGGTGAGCTTCGAGACGTCCCCTTGCCGGACGAAGAGCTCGGGCGCGATGGCGAAGTAGCCTTGCTTGGCCAGGCGGCGGCACACGTCCTTGATGTGCTCGTGCACCCCGAAGATCTCGTGGACCACGAGCAAGAGCGGCAAGCGGCCACCGTGCCCCTTGGGCATCGCCCGGTACCCCGGGATGTCGCCGGCGTCCGTGGGGATGCGAACCTCCTCGGCATCGAGGCCGGCCCCGTCGGTGTGAAGGGTCCCCGCGGACACGGGCCGCACCGACATCGCGAAGCCGCTGCCGAGGGCCCCCACGATGAGCTCCCGCCGCGAGGGCGAGGGCGATCGCCGGCTGACCTCGTGGCCGATGCCCGTGGCCACGGCGGCGGTGGCGGTGCCGGTTGATTCAGGCGCTGTCATGGCATTCCTCCCGTCGTCCCCAGCTCGTCTCGTCCGGTCGGACGACCGTCCGAGCCGACCTTGCGGTCAAAGGACATTGCGGCCGTGCTTTCGCTCTAGCCGAGCGAGACCGGCCATGCAAGCGAGGGCGACACGCCTCGGCGCTGGCCGTTCAAGGCAGGCGCATGAAGTTGATCGGCAACCACTGGAATCCCTTGCCGTTCATCCGCACGTGGCCGACGCCCGGGAACGGCAGGTGCCCGGCCCCGACGAGCTCGCCGTCCTTGGCGGCCTCGGTGAAGGCCCGATGGCGCGCCCCCTGGGCCTCCTTGGGATCGTTGTCGAAGGCCACCGTCACCGCCGGCTCGTCGAACTGCACGGCCAGCACGTGGACCACGTCTCCGATCAGCACCAGCTTCTGGCCCTTGCTCTCGACCACGTAGCTGGTGTGACCGGGGGTGTGACCCTTGCTCGGCAAGGACTTGACGCCCGGCACGAGCTCGGTCGGCCCCTCGAGCTCCTTGTACTTGCCGGCGGCGACGTACGGCTTGAGCGAGCCCATGGCTCCCTCGAAGAAGGCCTTGGCATCGGCCGGCGCCTTGTCGAGGTTGGCCTGGCTGAGCCAGAAGTCGGATTCGTGCTTGTCGGCGCGGACGATGGCGTTCGGAAAGACCATCTTTCCCGCGCTCGTCAGCCCGCCCACGTGATCCGGGTGCATGTGGGTGATGTAGATCTCGTCGACCTGCTCGGGCTTGTACCCCGAGGCCTTGAAGTTGGTGAGGAAGCGGCCGAGCGTGGGCCCGAACAGGGCGCCCGCTCCCGTATCCACCAGGACCAGCTTGCTCCCGGTGTTGATGAGGAAGGCGTTGAGCGACGTCTCGACCGGACTCTTGAGGTAGGCCTTGGCCAGCATCTGGTTGACCTTGGCCGGCGTGGTCCCCTTGAGGAGCTGATCGAACGGGAGGTCGACCGTCCCGTCGCTGAGGGCCGTGATCTCGAAGTCGCCGAGCATGAACCGGTAGAAGCCGGGGGCAGCGGTCTTGGCCATCGGCGCGGCCGCGAAGACCGGCCGGTCGGCGCGCACCGCCAGGCCACCGACGCAGGCGGCGAACAGGAGACCGAGGACGCGCGGGCCCGAGCGGAGGTTCCGGGCTGAGTTCGAGGTCGGGGTTCGGCTCATGAGGATTCCTTCCAGTGACGCAGATGATTCCATGCGCACCTTATAGTCGAATCCTTGCCAGGCCGGAAAATCCCGGGCCCGAAGTCCGGGCCCATTTCGTCCTCGTTCCCCGTCGCGCCCGGTCGCGGGACGAGAACAGAGACGAGGACGGGTATCGAGAACTAAGGGGTGAAGGTCCGCAGGACGTTGAACGTGCCGTTCTGCAGCTCCCACTCCGCGAGGAGCGGGTTGACGTTGCCCTTGTCGTCCAGATCGACCGTGCCGCTCGCGCCCTCGTAGTTGATGTCCATCCCCATCTTGATGAGATCCATCGCCTTGGCGAACTCGCCGGGACCGACCACCACGCCGGGCGGGTTGGCCACCGCGCGCAGCGCCGTGCGGATGGCGGCCACGTCGGTGCTGCTGCCGGCCTGCGCGATGGCGAGGGCCATCAGGTAGACGGCGTCGTAGTTCTCGGCCACCCGCGGGATGCTGGGGCTGCCCGAGGCGGTCCCATAGGCTGCGGTGAAGGCGGCGACCATGGCGGCGTTTCCAGTGGCGTTACCGGCCGGGACCACCCCGCGCATGCCGTTGGTGGCCGCGGTCCCCACGTTGGTGGGAATGGCGCCGGTCCGCAGGGTCTCGTTCAGGTACCACTGGCCCGCGAACTTGCCGGTGGCGGCCGCGGTCCAGGCCTTGAGGAAGCTGATGCCCACCGCCGGGTGCGGCACGAGATAGATCGTGTCGGGCGCACCGGCGCTGGCCGTCGCGAGATCGGCCGAGTAGTCGTAGGTCGTGCTCGGCGCATACGGGAAGGTCACGCGGTTGGTGATGGTTCCTCCCCCCTGGGCGAAGTACGCGGCGGCCGCGTCGGCGCAGCCCAGGGTATAGGGGTTGTTGCCCTGGAGGATCGCCATGGTCTTGGCGCCCTTGTCGAGCGCGGCGCGGGCGGTCCCGCCCCCGATGAGCGAGACCGAGGCGACTGTGCGGAAGACCGAGTCCGTGGGATCCATGGCCACGAGCTCGTCACCGCTGGCGGTGGACGCCATCAGGATCGCCGGCTTGGGCCAGGTGGCCTGAGCCATGAGGACCGCGATCACCGGGCCGGTTCCGTCGGCGGTGAGCAGGACCGAGGCGTGGGTGTCGTCCAGCAGGGCCTGGGCCTCCGCCACCGCGGTCGGGTTGTCGAACTTCGTGTCGCGGATGTCGAGCGTGAGTGGGCGGCCCATCAGGCCGCCGGCGGCGTTGATCTCGGTCTCGGCCAGCTGCACGCCCATCTCCCAGACGGCGGCCTGGTCGGCGAGCGACCCGGTCGCGGGCATCAGGAACCCGATCGCGAGCGGTCCGGTGACCGTGCGGGACACGCCATCCGGATCACCTCCGTCGGCCGGGCTTGGCTTGGCGGCGGAGCCACCCCCGCATCCTCCCGCGAAAGCGGCGATCGATCCCACGATCAGAATTCCCCCACGAATCGTGCTCCGGAGCTCAGACATCGGTTCGGCCCTCCCTGGCATCCACCTGGATACGTCCACGCATGCACATGCACTCGACCACGGGCACCCCGACCGGGGAGCCCACCTGTTCCTCGTCAGCTCGAGCGGGCGGCTTGAGTCGCCCGGAGGTCCGAGCCTGTCCTCGTTCGAGTGCTCGTCCCACGAGCGGACGCGACGGAGAACGAGGACGAGGACGAGGACGAGGACGGGGCTACTCGCGGTACTCTTTCGGGCCGCCCCCGAGCTCCTGGGTGAGCTTGAGGAAGATGGCGGCGCCCATGGATGGGATGTCGGCGCCGAGGTAGCCCGGCTCGGAATAGCTCCGGCCGAGGACGTTGTTCACGTGCAGCGAGAGGGTGCTCAGGCGCCCTCCGAAGGGACGTAGCTCCAGGGTCGAGAGGTTGAGATCGACGAGATAGTAGGGATCGAGGAGGTAGGTGGTTCCGGCCACGTAGCTGTTGGCGGCCGAGGCCTTGCGGGAGCTCACGGCCCGGACGGTCACGGCGGATTGCAGGTGGAAGCGCGTCGAGGTCACACCCACGGTCGCGCTGGCCATCAGGGCCGGGAAGTCGAGGGAGCGCTCGCCGCCCGGACCGCCGGGCGCGTAGAGGCGCTCCCACCACAGGGGGGTGGGGGACGGCACGTCGGACCTGGTGAACTGGTACGACGCCCCGACCCGGGCAAAGATCGGCTTCCGGTTGAGCGACGACGACAGCTCCATCCCGTAGGAGTGGCTGGTGTTGAGGTTCCGGGCCCGCATCTGGTTGCCGACCGCCTCGAACTCGATTCGGTCGTCGATCAGGGTGTAAAAGCCATTCAGCGCGACGTCGAGGACGTCCTTGGACTTGTAGCCGACCTGCAGCTCGGCGGTGCGGGCCCGCTGATTCTTGAGCTGGTCGTTGCCGAGCACGCCCCCATCGAAGCGCAGCGGGACCGCGTAGAGCTGGACCGGCGTCGGGGGGACGAAAGAGGTGCCGTAGAGGCCCTTGAGGTAGATGCTGGGCAACGGCTGCACCACCAGCGCGAAGCGCGGGTTGAAGGAATTGCCGAAGCGATCGTTCCAGTCGTAGCGCATGCCCGCGGTGATCCCGACCTTCCGGTGCGGGCGCAGGATGATCTGCCCGAACACCCCGGCGTTGCCGACGTCGAGGGGGTGACCGGGTGAAAACAGGATCTGGTTCCCGGCGTTCTGGACGTTCGCCGCCTGCCGCACCACCTGGTAAAGGGTGTCCCCCGTGTCGCTGGTGGACATGTAGTCCACCCCGAGCAGGGCCGAGTGTCGCTTGTAGCGATAGGAGACCTCGCTGCCCACCTGGTAGGTGCGGTTCGCGCGCTCGCGGCGGTAGGTGTAGAGGGTGTCCCCCGAGTCGAGGGTCTGGGCCGGGAGGTCCTGGGTGTCGGTGTAGGTCCCCGAGGTGTGCACCACGAGCGCATCCTTGAGGTAGGAAAGCGTGTGGTCCGCCCCGAGGATGTTGTTCGAGCGGGCGATGCGGTTGTCGTGGCTCAGGATGCTGAGATCCGAGAACTCCGCCATGGCATCGAGCCGCTGCAGCTGGTACTGCGTGGCCAGGCTCCCGAGGCCGCCGAGATCGAAGACCCCCTTGACGAAGACGCTGGTCGGGCGGGAGAGATCGCCCTTGCTCGAAACCCCGGCGAAGTCCTGCAGACTGGGTGAGCTCGCGGGGACCCGCAGGCCGGAGCGATCGATCTGGTCGTGGCGGGCAGACACCAGCAGATACGACAGGGGATTGTCCCCGACGGTCACGCTCCCGAGGGCGTGTCCGCTGCCCCCCAGGTTGCCGTGGGTGCTGGCCGCCTCGGCGCCCGCCTCCAGGTAGGCCCCCTTTTCCTTGGGCTTGCGGGTCACGATGTTGATGACGCCGAGGAACGCGTTGGCGCCGTAGAGCGCCGAGCCCGCCCCCCGGATGATCTCGATGGACTCGACGACCTCGATGGGAATCAGCTCCGGGCCGAGGAAGGTCCCGCCGGTGCTGTAGTCGGTCACCGGGTGTCCATCCACCATGACCTTGATGATGCGGCTCCACGAGTTGGGGCCGGCGTTGACCCCACGGACGGCGATGTTGGAGGTCACCCCGTCGTCGACCAGGAAGAACCCGGGGACGTCGCGCAGAGCCTCGGCCACGCTGCGGCTGCCGAGCGCCTGGAGCATGGGGCGGGTGATCACCGTGACGATCGACGGGGCCTCGCTCTGCTTCATCAGGCTCTTCGAGGCGATCGATATGTCGGTGTTGAACAGGGCCTCGAGGCTGAGGTCCTCTGGGCCAGTCGGAAAGGCCAGATCGCCGCCCGAGGGAATCATGGTGTCGACCGGCATCTCCGCCGGGGGCTCGGGCACGGAGGAGGGCGAGGGGTCGGCGGCGGGGCCGGCGGAAGCCGGCGGAGCTCCCGGGGGCGCTGGTTGCTGCGCGGCACCGGTCGACGGCCATGCCCATGCCCACCCGAGCGACAGCGACAGTGACAGCGACAGTGACAGCCAGGGGACGAGCCGAATGAACCTGGGCGACCGCGACCGCGACCGCGGGCGCGAGCGCGGGCGAGCCGGCGGTCGCACCGCCCGCGGAGGACGCGCGCGATCCGTCGACGGTGAAGTCCCCACCGACAGCCCATCCTCCGCCGTCCACTCTCCGCGCTCCGACATCCTGCTGCATCATGCTCGGTGGTTCGTCCTCTATCCTTGAGCGTCATCGCTCGAAGGTCCGGCGTTCGTCCCTGGACCGGGCCGCCGGAAACATCCTCCATGGCTGGGGATTTCCAGGCTCGAGGGCTGGACTAAAGTTGTGGACGCATAGCTCCGAGCTTCAAGAAGCCCTGGCAGCTGACGCGACGGGGCTTACGTTTCCGCCTCATGAAGAGAGCCTTCCTCCATCAACGAACGTCTCGACGACGACCGCGCGCGCGGTGGTCGTGGAGCCTCCTCGTGGCGTCGCTGCTGGTCCTCGGGCTCGCGGGCCTCGCCGACATCGGCGACGGCCGCGCCGTGGGGGGAGCCAAGCCCGTGGTGCACGTCTTCCTGCAGCTCGACACCAAGGCCAGCGTCCTCGAGAAGACCTTGCAGGCCAAGCTCCCCGAGCTGACGGTGACGGTGTTCGGGCGCTTTCGCGACTTCGAGGATGGGCTCGCGAGTGGCCACCCCGACGCGGTGGTTGGCATCACCCCGGTCCTGCTCCAGCGGGGCGAGGCCCTCACGCTCCAAGGACAACGTGGAGGCAAGAGCAACGAGCCCTACGTTCTCGTCTCGGTCAACCACCCGCTCGAAGGCGCCCTCGGGGGAAAAAGCATCGGGGTGGTCGACCTGTTCGGCCGCGACGGGACCCAGGCCTTCCTGAATGGTCTCTTGCAGACCAGTGACGTGAAGGCCAAGCGCGTCGCCAAGGTCGAAGACCTGCTGCCCCTGCTGGAGTTCTCCGCGGCCGATGGCATCGTGCTGCCGAGCTCGATGCTCGGGCAGCTGACGGAGCGAACCCGGCTCGTGATGAAGACCCGGGAGCTGCCAGGTCCCGGGGTAGGATTGTCAGCGGTGGCGGTGCTCAACCCGAGCGTCCGCGAGGTGGTGGTGAAATCATTTCAGAACCTGGATTCGACGACCAAGCACTTGCTCGGCATCGACGCTTGGAGCGTCCCATGACGCGGACGACGCAGCGGACGGCGCGGCGAGGTCCTCGCGCCGGGTGGCTCGGGGTGGCGGCGCTGCTGTGGCTCGGGTGTGCGACCGGCCCCGGCAGCGAGCGGGGCGACCCGGGCTCGGGAGCGGGTCACCCGGCGGCGGCTGCTGCCGCGGTCCTCGACCCTCCTGCAAAGACCGGGGCGCCGACGCTGCTCATCGCGATGCCCACCTCCGCCAACTTCGTCGATGTGCGCAAGAGCCTGGTCGCCGAGGTTCAGAAGAACTTCAACGTCCGGACGTTCACGGTGAGCCCCGGGACCCGGGCCGCGGATCTCGCGGCAGCCATCCAGTCGTCCCGGCCGGATTGCCTGGTTCTCATGAACAACGCCACCATGAACCTCTATCGCCAGGTCCAGCAGAGCAGTCCGACGGCTGTCCTGCCACCGGCGGTCCTGCTGATGGCGTCCTTTGTCGAAGAGGTGCAGCCCCTCATCCGCCGTTCGACCGGGATCGCCTACGAGGTCCCGGGGATCACCGCCTTCGTGAACTTGCGGGCGGTGATGACTAAGCCCCTCAACCGGGTGGGCGTGGTGTTTCGACCCGCCTTCCGTAAGTTCGTCGAGCGTCAGCGGGCGCTCGCGACCCGGGAGCACGTGGAGATCGTCGCGGCGTCGGTGCCCAACGACGTGAGCGCCGACGGGCTGCGCGATGCCATCCACACGCTCGTCATCCGGAACAAGGTGGACGCCATCTGGATGCTCAACGACAATGCGCTGGTCCGTGACGAGGACTTCCTCGACGACGCCTGGCGGGCCGAGACCGGGGACGGCGAGGTGCCCCTCATCGTGGGGGTCTCGAACTTCGTCGATCCGCGCTCTCCGCTCGGGACGCTGGCCGTGGTGCCTGACCACGAGGCGCTGGGCTTGCAGGCCGCCAACCTGATCTTCGACCTGTCGGAGAGCGGCTGGCACGTCGAGGATCACCCGGTCGAGCTTCCCCTGTCGGTCAAGACGGTGGTGGATCTGAACCGGGTGCGCGCCAGCTTCGGGCTGCGCTCGGACGCCCTCAAGCACATCGACCGGGCGCTCGAATAGTCCTTGGCGGCATGACGATGAGCACCGGCGGATGGGAGGGGCGAGGTGAGTGATCTGTGGCGACGGGTGAGGAATCGCCCGCGGTTCCTGCTGCCGGGGTGCATCTTCTTGTTGCTCTCCATCGGGACGCTCGACTACCTGACAGGCTCTGACGCCTCCATCGCGCTCTTCTACCTGGTTCCCATCGCGGCGGCGACGTGGTGGCTGAACGTGCGATACGGGCTCCTGCTCTGCGGTCTATCGGCCCTGGTCCGGCTCCCCGAGGTCTGCTCGAGCCCGAGCCACCTCGCCCACCCGCTGCTGTCGTGGTGGAACGCCGTCGTCGAGCTGGGGTTCTTCCTCGTGGTGGCCTCGGTACTGGCCAAGCTCCGCGTCACCACCGAGCACGAAGCCAGGCTCGCGAGGACCGACCCGCTGACCGGGGCCCTCAACCGCAGGTCGTTCGTCGAGGCGGCCAACCGCGAGCTCGACCGCATCGCGCGCTATGGTGGGCCCCTCTCGCTGGCCTACCTCGACATCGACGACTTCAAGAAGGTGAACGACTCGAGCGGACACGACGCGGGGGATCGCCTGCTGGCCGGGGTGGCCGCCGTCCTCACCGACAACCTCCGCTCGGTGGACGTGGTGGCCCGCTATGGCGGCGACGAGTTCGTGGTGCTTCTCCCGGCGACCGATGGACCGGCGGCGGAGGCGGTGCTGCTCAAGCTCACGGCAGCGCTGCGGAGCACCGTCAGCGAGCGCTGGCCGGCCAGCGTCAGCGTCGGTGCGATCACCGTCGACGCGCCGGCTCCGGCCCTCGATGAACTCCTCCGTCGAGCCGACGCCCTGGTCTATGCCGCCAAGCAGGCCGGGAAGAACTGCGTCCGCCACCTGGATCTCAGCGGCGGCGTGCGAAATGGAGCCGGAAGTCGGGCCGAACCCAGCCCGACACCGGTCGTGCAACCCGTCCTCCCGCCCTCGCGGGCGGCCTGACGGCGGCACCGGTCCGCGGCCGCTCGGAAGGCCGCTCTCGGCTCAGGAGTGGGCGCCGCTCCATCCCAGCAGGACGGAGGGGATCTCGTGGAGGGGGACCAGGCGCTCGGCCGCGCCGAGCTCGGCGGCCGCCGCGGGCATGCCCCAGACCGCGGAGGTCTCGCGATCCTGGGCGAAGGTGTGCCCGCCCGCCTGCCGCAGCTTGAGCAACCCGGCGGCGCCGTCGGCGCCCATCCCGGTCAGCAGGCACGCCGTGGCATTGCTCGCCACGTACTGCGCGAGCGAATTGAAGAACACGTCGACCGACGGAACGTGACCCGACTGGGGATCGCCCGGGATGAGATGCACCCGGTACTCGCCGCCGAAGCGCCGCACCTCGAGGTGGCGCGCGCCGCCCGGTGCCACCAGGATGTGCCCCCGCAGCACCCGATCGCCATCGCGGGCCTCCGAGACCCGCATCTGGCACAGCCCGTCGAGGCGGCTGGCAAAGTCGGCCGTGAACCCCGAGGGCATGTGCTGGACGATCACGATCCCCGGCGACCAGGCCGGAAAGATCGGCAGGATCCGACCGAGGGCCGCCACCCCGCCGGTCGAGGCGCCGAGGCCCATCACGAAGTCGGTGCTGCGCTGCAGGGCCGTCGCGTTGGGGGCGGCAGGCTCGATGGGCGGAATCTCGCGCCGGGCGACGTGGCTCTGGGCCGCGATCTTCACGCTGCGGATCAGGCTCGCCATCATCTCCTCGATGCCCGAGGCCACCCCGATGCTCGGCTTGGTCAAGACCTCGATCGCGCCGGCCTCGAGGGCCTGCACCGCCAGGGACGAGCCCCGGGTCGTGAGCGAGCTCAGCACCACGGTGGGCGTGGGGAGGACCGCCATGAACTTCCTCAGGAAGGTCACGCCGTCCATCCGTGGCATCTCCACGTCGAGGGTGAGCACGTCCGGCCGGAGCTTCACGAGGAGGTCCCGCGCCACGTAGGGATCGCTGGCGGTCCCCACCACCTCGATGCCGCCGTCGGCGGCGAGCCCGCGTGACAGCACGCTGCGCACCAGGGCCGAGTCGTCCACGATCAGCACCCGGATGGGGCGTCTCCCGCTGGAGTCGGAGCCGCTCACGGCGGGCCCTTTCGGAAGATCGCCGGCCGGATCGGCGTCCAGCGGGTCACCATGTCCAGCATCGGATCGGTGAGGCTGGTGACCAGCCAGGCGCCCGGCTCGGCGGCGTCGAAGCACGCCTCCACGATCGCGCGCCGGGTGCTGGGCTCGAAGTAGTAGAGGACGTTGCGCAGGAAGATGAGGTGGAAGCGCTGCTCGAAGGGCCAGGGATGGGTCGTCAGGTTCAGCCGACGGAAGGTGCACATCTTGCGCAGCTCCGGATTGATCTGCCACTGCCCGAGACCGGCGCGGGCGAACCAGCGGGCGCGCCGCTCGGCGCTGACCAGGGCCACGCGCTCGGCGGGGAAGAGGCCCTGCTCCGCCAGGCGAAGTTGCCGGTCGCTGAGGTCGGTGGCCAGGATCTTCACCAGCGCGGCCGCCGTGTCCCCGAGTCGCTCGCGCGCGGCGATGGCGATGCTGTACGCCTCGTCGCCGCTCGACGACGCGGCCGACCACACCCGCACCGCGCCCCCCGCCAGGGACGGCAGGATGCTGGTGTCGAGGAGATCGAAGGTCTCCTTCTCCCGGAAGAAGAAGGTGTGGTTGGTGGACAGGGCGTCGGCGAGCGCGCCGGTGAGCGCGCGCTGGCCGGCCGTGAGCTGGAGCAGCAGCTCCTGGGGGCGCAGGGCCCGCTCTGAACAGAAGCTCTCGATCCGGCTGACGAACAGCTCCCCCTGGTCGCCCGAGAAGCTGAGCCCGAAGTGACTCCGGACCCAGGAGCGCAGGGCCTCGAGCACGGTCGGGTCAGAGCCTGCGCCCGGGGCGAGGCTCCCGGGAGACGCCGACGCACCAGTGCTAGCCACGGAGCTGCTCGCAGTCCAGGGTCACCGCGACGTCGCCCGAGCGGAGCATCCCGTATCCGGCGGCCGCGCGCATCTTGGACAGCGCTCCCTTGAGGGGCTTGAGCATCACCTGCTGGTTGCCGAGCAGGGCGTCCACCGGCAAGGCCAGATCGCCTTGCGAGGTCTGGACCACCACCACCACCCGTCCCTCGAGCGTCTCGTCGGCGGGGCCTTCACCGTAGTACCGATGCAGCCACAGCACCGGGACCAGCTTGTCGCGCACCCGGACCACCGACTGGCCGTCGGCCAGGTTGTGCGACACCTGACTGGCCGCGGCGCGGAAGACCTCGAAGACCCGCTCGATGGGGACCGCGTACAGGCGCTCGCGCTCGCGCACCACCATCGCCTCGACGAAGGCCAGGGTCAAGGGCACGCTCATGGTGATGCTGGTGCCACGCCCGGGCGTGCTCTCGAGCGACACGCGCCCGCGCAGTCCCTCGATGCTGGTCTTGACCACGTCCATCCCGACCCCGCGCCCCGACAGCTCGTCGATCGTCTCCTTGGTGGAGAACCCAGGCAGGAAGATCAGGTCCGCGATCTCGGCGTCGCTCGGGCGGACGTCGGCCGCGACCAGGCCGCGCTCACGGGCGCGGCCGAGGATGCGCTCGCGATCGAGGCCACGGCCGTCGTCGGAGACCGCCACGGTCACCTCGCCGCCCTGGTGCGAGGCCTCGAGCACGATGGTCCCGGTCACGGGCTTGCCGAGGCGAGCCCGCGCCTCGGGTGCCTCGATGCCGTGGTCGATGGCGTTGCGCAGGACGTGGATGAGCGGCTCCTGCAGGCTGTCGACCATCACCTTGTCGATCTCGGTATCCTCTCCGAGGAGGATCAAATTGACCTTCTTGCCGGAGCGGCGCGCGGCGTCGCGCACCACCCGGCGCATCCGCTGGAACACCCCCGCCACCGGGAGCAGCCGCATGGCCGAGACCTCGCTTTGCAGCTCGCGCACCAGCACCTCGAGCTTGTGCGAGGCCGACAGGAACCCGGCCCGCTCGGAGCCGTCGAGCTCGGGGTGATGGGTCACCGCGCTCGACGCGAGGCCGATCTCCCCGGCCAGATCCATGATGAGGGAGACCTTGCGGGCGTCGATCCGGAGAAACTCGACCTTGGTGGAATCGACCGCGGGGGTCCGCTCCTTGCTTCCGCGGTACTCCTGGCGCTCGTCGTACTCTTGGCGCTCGTTGCGTTCCTCGAGCTCCGGCCGATCGTCCTGGTCGCCTCCGGGGTCGACCTCGACCTCGGCGGAGGTGGAGGTGGAGGTGGAGGTGGAGGCGGAGGCGGTGGCGGAGGCGGAGGCGGTGGGTGGGGCGGCGAAGGGAACGGCGGGGCTCGCCGCGTCGCCGGGGGCAGGTCCTCTCTCGGGGCCGCTCGCCGGGAACGGAGGCCCTCCCACCTCGAGGCGATGGACCCCGAAGGAGCTTCCGTCGAGCCCGCCGAGGGCCCGCACCACCTCGGGCAAGGGCAGCGGCGTGATGAGCAGGAACTGATAGACGGTGACCCGGCTCGCAGCCCCAGGCATGACCACCGCGCTCGTCACCAGGGCGGAGCCCGACTGCCGGATCCAGCTGGTGAACGGCTCGAAGAGGGTCGGTCGGCGCTCGAGGTCGGCATGAACCTCGAGCACGGTCCAGCCCCGCTCGAGCGCCCGCGACAGCGCCCCGAGCGCGGTGCGGGTGATCTGGTGGAGGAGCGGCGTCGAGAGCGGGAGCCCGCACGCCTCTGGCGCGAACTTCATCGGGTCGTCGGCGGCCTCCCGGGCCCGGGCCGGCACGTCCATCGCCGAGCTCTCGGCGGAGTCCGTGGTCCCCTCCGCCGCACCGGAGTTGACGAGGTGGATGGTCTGCCCGAGCTGCTCGATGAAGGCGCAGGTATCGGCGATGAGGGCGCTGGTGGGCGCCTGCCCGGACTCGAGCGCGCGCCCGAGCTGATCGGCCTGGTCGAGGCACGCGCTCGCCGCCCGGTCGAAGCCGTAGTACTCGCAAGCCCCGCGCAGCCTCCGGAATAGCCCCGACAGCTCGGTCTCGGAGAGCTCGCCCGGAGCGGCGGCCAGCAGATCGTGCAGACGCGCCAGATCGCCGAACGCCAGGTTCGCGCAGGCGCGCTGGTACTGGGCGGTGATGCCGAAGTCCTGGGGGGTCTCGGTGAGGGTGCGATACTGCGCCTCGATCGCCACCAGCGCTTCGTAGAGATCGAGCTCGAGGGCGGCGAGATCACCCGCGACCGAGGACCCCGCCCCGGCGGCGGTGATCTTGTCGAGCAGCAGGGTGACGTGCACGTACCCCATCCGCTCGGAGGCGAGCGACAGCTCGTCCGCGAGCTGCGCGATGGCCGCCCGGGCCGCCGGTCCCGCTTCGGGGGACAGGGCCTCGGCCATCGCGGCCCCGAGCCTGGGCAAGGATTCGGCGGCGAGCGCGAGGAAGACCTCGACGAAGCCGGGGTCCCGCGTGGGATCGATCAGGTCGAGCTCCTCCCAGCCCGCGTGAGCCGGCGCCGCCTCCGCGGCCGCTGTGGCCCCCGTGGCCTCGACCGGGGCGGCAGGTGGCTCGACCGACTGGCCCGCCGCCTGCGGCGCCGGGGATGACCCGGTGGCCCGGGCGCTGCCGAGCGACGCCGTCATCTTGACCACCGCCTCCGTCAACGGCGACGTCAGCGCCTCGTCACCGTCGCGGCGCTCGCGAGCCGCCGTCTCGACCACCCGGTGAAGACCATCCACCACCGCCAGCATCAGCTCGACCATCGGATGGTCGAGCGCGACACCCCCGTCGCGGACGAGGCCGATCATGTCCTCGGCGGCGTGGGCCAGCCGCTCGATCTGGCGCATGCCGACGAACCCGGAGTTCCCCTTGAGGGTGTGCAGTCCGCGATAGAGCTGGTTGATCTGCGCGCGATTGCCGGGCCGCTCCTCGAGCTCGAGGAGACTGGCCTCGATCGCCCGCAGCGCCTCGGCGCCGTCGACGGCGTACTGATGCCAGACCTCGTCCTCGTCGAAGCTCATGTTGGCTCGCCCGATGCCAAGACCGCGTCGGGCCGCCTAGAAGCCCCCGAAGCCTCGTTCGTCGCGATCGAGCGGGAGCACCGACCTGGGATCGCTCGACCCGTTGCGGGGCCCGGTGTGACCGTTGCCGTGGCCCCCTCCCGTCGCGTGGGGATGGGTGTAGGGGCCCCCGGCGCCGGCGGGAGGCGGGAACATCCCCTGGGTGCGCAGCATGGCGATGACCTGCTCGAACATCTCGGCGGTCATCCCCGCCGGCAAGCCTCCGGAGCCCGGTGCGGCGAGGGCGGCGATCTTGTACTTCTCCATGCGCTGCCGGAGAATCTCCATCTGGCGGCCCATCTCCTCGGCCGCGGCTGCCACCTCGTTGCTCTGCTGGCTGCCGGCCTGCGCGCCCTCGGTGACCTGCCCCATCGAATCGGTGACGCTGCGGATGTTCCGCGACTGCTCCCCCGATGCCGTGGCGATCTCCCCCGCCAGATCCACCACCTTGGCGACGTTGGTCACGATCTGCTTGAGGGCCTCCCGGGTGCCATCGGCGATCTTCACGCCCTGCGACACCTTGGCCACCGAGTCCTCGATGAGCTGCGCCGTCTCCTTGGCGGCCTTGGCGCTGCGCTCGGCCAGGTTCCGCACCTCCTGGGCCACCACCGCGAAGCCCTTGCCGTGTCGACCGGCCCGCGCCGCCTCCACCGCGGCGTTGAGGGCGAGCAGGTTGGTCTGGAAGGCGATCTCGTCGATCACCTTGATGATCTTGGCGATCTGCTGGGCCGAGGCGTTGATGTCGCTCATGGCGGAGCTCATCTCCTCCATGCGGGCTTGTCCGCCCTGCGCGCCCGTCGCCGTCTGGACCACCAGCTGGTTGGCGGTGGCGGCGTTCTCCGCGTTGGACTTGACCATGGCGGCGGTCTTGGTGAGCGAGCCGGCCGACTCGGCGGCGGCCCGGTTGAGCTGGACCGAGCTCGACGACATCATCTGGCTGGTGGTTCGCAGCTGGGTGGCGGCCTGCCCGATCTGCTCGACCGCCACCTTGACCTGGCGGAACGAATCCGCCACCGAGTCGAGGAACCGGTTCATCCCGTCGCCGATGCTGCGCAGGAACCCCTGATAGCGCTCCGCCTCGATACGCAGGGTGAGATCGCCGGTGATCGCGCCGTTCAGCACGCGCTCGATGTCCCGCTGTGCGATCACCTGGTCGGTGGTGTCGACCCACTCGACCGAGAACCCGATGACCTTGCCCGAATCGTCGCGGGCCACGCCGGCCGTGAGATCGAAGAACCGCCCGCCGAGGCTGAGCTGCACCTTGTGGTGCCCGCGCAGGTTGGAGAGCAGGTGGCGCTGGTGCGCCGGGTTCTTGTGGAACCGATCGATGCACTGGCCGATCAGGCCGTGGGCGCTGAACTGCGGCAGCTCCTTCTGGATCGACGCCTCGTTGCGCTTCAGCATCTGCAGCAGGCTCTCGTTCATGTACACGATCTCGTACTTGTCGTTCGCCACCATGACGTTGGTGGTGGCGCTGTCGAGCGCGCTCTTGAGCCGCTGGGCCTCGGCCGAGATGCGATTGCGCTCCTCCTCGATCGCCAGCTTCTGGGTGATGTCGTTCCACTCCACCGCGAAGCCGACGATCTCGCCGGACTGATCGCGGGCCGGCGTGACCACCAGGTCGAACACCAGGCCAGCGATCTTGAGCTGGGTGCGGTGCTGGCCGCGCAGGTTGCGCAGGAGTCCCCGCTGGTGGGCGGGGCGCCGATGGAAGTCGTCGATGCAGCGACCGACCAGGCCGCGGGCCGAGAACTGCGGCAGCTCGGACTGAATCTGGCGCTCCGCCGTCTCGAAGAGCCGCATCAGGTTGTGGTTGATGCTGACGATGCGCAGCTCGGAGTCCGCCATCATGATGTTGGTGGTGACGCCCTCGATCGCCGCCCGGTAGCGGGTCAACTCGATCGCGTCCGCCGTGGAGCCCGCGGGAGCACCGCCGCCCGAGGTTGCACCAAGAGTCGCACCAAGAGTCGATTGTTCCGTGTTGCCCATGGTCGTGGTCCTTTGCTTTCTTCTCGTGAGACGGTTCAGCGGGCTGCGTGCGCAGCGCCGGTTGCGGCGTTCCCGGCGGGCCCGGTGGCCTCGGGAGTCGGGAGGTCGAGGAGGGCCCCCACGTCGAGGATGAAGCTCACCCGGGAGGCCCGCTTGCCCATGCCCTTGACCATCGAGGGCCGGCCGATGCTCTTCATCCCGGCGCGCAGCTCGACGTGCTCGGGGAGGATCTCCGCCACCTCGGACACTCCGTCCACGACCAGGCCGGTGGCTGAGTCTCCAAGCTCGAGCACCACCACCACCGTGCGGTCGGTGTACGGCTCCTCTGGCAGGCCGAAGCGGCTGCGCACGTCGAGGAGCGGAATCACCTTCCCGCGCAGGTTGATGACCCCGCGAATGTAGCTCGGCACGTCCGGGACCGCGTACGACTTCTGCAAGCGGACGATCTCCGTGACGTGGCTGACCGGGACGGCGTATTCCTCGCCGCCGACGTAGAAGGTCAGGTACGTGTGCTCGACATTCTCTTCCTCGATGTCGAGCGCGTCATCATCTTGCGACATGGCGGGCTCCTCGGTTCGGATCAGGGCGAGAGTCGTTTCAGGGTGGCGAGGAGCTGACTGCCAATCTTCTCCGCCAGATCGAAGGAGACGGCGCCGGACGGCTTTTGCACCACCGCATCCGCGCCGAGCTGTCGGGCCGTCCGGGCCTGCGGCGATCCCTCGGCGGCGATCGAGGACAAGACCACGATCTTGGCCCGGGTCTTGAGGCGCGCATGGCGGATGAAGGTCAGCCCATCCATCACCGGCATCTCGATGTCGACCAGGATGATGTCGGGGGTCACCTTCTTGAGGGCCGCCAGGGCCTCCTCGCCGTTGGAGCAGTAGGAGTCCACGCTGTAGCGACTGTCGCTCGTGACCAGGTTGGTGATGACCAGCCTCATCATGGCCGCGTCATCCACAATCATCACCGACTTCTTGGTCAACATTCCTCCCCTCCTCCCCCGCCAGGACATCGACCTCCCCGCGAGAAACTGAAGGGCGCTTGTATCGGGGACGTGGCGCCCGTAGGCGACGGCGGGGAACGAGGACGAGGACGAGGAAATGGGCCCCTCTCCCTCACTCTCTCCCCACTTCGCGGGGCGAGGGGATAGGAAGGGTTGGGGCTCAGTCTCTGGTTGGCTCGTGCCCCGGGTCCACGCCCTCCATGCAGTGGATCGGAGGTTGGCTTTGCCAACCGGAGACCGCACCGGCAAAGCAGATCCGGGCACGCTTCTCGTCGTCCGCGGGAGGGGCCCGCGGGGAGGGGTCCCCCCCTTCCCGCGAGCGCCGTAGGCGCGTCCCGTCCGCCCCTTCCCGCGAGCGCCGTAGGCGCGTCCGTCCGCCCGCCCCTTCCCGCGAGCGCCGTAGGCGCTCTTAGTTGACCGTCAGGATCTTGCAACCGGAGGGGCAGGGGTGGCCGGTGTTCGTGCCGTCGTCGCAGTCCTCGTGGTCGGGTTGGACCACGCCGTCGCCGCAGTACTCCCCGAGCTTGCAGCCGGGTCCGCACTGGCCGTAGCCCCCGGCGTTGGTGCCGTCGTCGCACTCCTCGCCGATGCCGAGGATGCCATCGCCGCAGATCGGCGCGCACTGGCTGGCGGCGGCGCTGAACCCGCTCAGGGTCAGCCGGTACGACGACCCGGTGGTCTGGCGTTCAGCCTGGAACACCGCGACCTCGTAGACCTGCCCGTTCATGAGCCCGAAGGCGTTGGGCGGCGCGCCCGCGCCGAAGGTCACCGAGCCCTGGACGGGCGTGTGGATTCCCCCCAGATCGACCGCCAGCTTCTTGTTGATGAAGAGCCAGACGTCGTCATCACCGGTGAAGTCGAGCGTGTAAGCCTTGGTGGCGTCGTACTGGAACCAGTAGCGCACCTCGCTCGTGAAGCTGAAGTTGTGCAGGGGCGGCGGCGTGCCCGCCTCGGCCGAAAAGTTCGGATCGTAGGGCGGGGCCAGGGTCGCGGCGCTGCGCTCGGCCACCGGGGTGAAGGGATCACCGTCGACCGGGAAGAACAGGGGCGTCCCGTCGAGCACCCCGGTCTGGAAGGTCGCGGTGTAGCTGCCCCCCTTGACCACGCAGGCAAGGAGCGTGTACCCGAGGGCCAGATCCTTGTCGCAGTCGGTGGTGCCGAAGCGAGACGTGCACGGCATCGGCAGCCCGGTGACGGGATCCGCCGCCTCCTCTCCGACGTTTCCACAGTAGTAGGCCGGCAGGGTCACCGGCCACGCCTCGCCGTTCGCGCCATAGCGATTGACGTAGGCGCCCTTCCCGTTGCTCCACAGCGTCAGCTTGGAGGCCGTCGGGTGGTTCACGCTCGGGGTGTCGCGGTACCACTCGGCGAAGGTGGCCACGCTGGTGATGTAGCTGTTGGCGACCGCCCCGGAGTAGACGGGCTTCCCGTCCGCATCCAGATCGGCCTTGACGATGTTGAGCAGGGGCATCGTCCGTCCGGTGGCTCCGGGCTGGAAGTCGGCCGGGTTCTTGGCCCGAAAATCCCGGTAGATGACCGGGACGTACATGCGGTCGCCGAGCGGCGGCTGCTTGCAGGTGTACCCCGGCTCGACCTTGCACCCCGCGGAACAACCGTCCCCCGCGACGCCGTTGCCATCGTCGCAGTCCTCGTTGACGACGATGCCGTCGCCGCAGGCCGACGCGCAGGCGCCCTTGCTGCAGTCGGGCTCGCTCTGGCACTCGGCCGAACAGCCGTCGAACGGCAGGGCGTTGCCGTCGTCACAGCTCTCCGCCCCCTCGACCTTGCCGTCGCCGCAGACGGTCGCCGAGCACACGCTCGGGCTCCCCATGCACTTGAAGCCGAGCTCGATCTTGCAGGTGTCCGAACACCCGTCTCCGGCCGTCTGGTTGCCGTCGTCACACAGCTCCGGCAGCACGACCACGCCGTCACCGCAACGCGCGACGCGGTGGCACGCCTTTCCCACGGGCGCGCAGGAATACCCGGACTCGACGCTGCGACAGTCGCCCGCGCAGCCATCCCCCGACGCGGTGTTGCCATCGTCGCACGCCTCGTCCGAGGTCCGGACCCCGTCGCCACATTTCGACATGTGGCTGGTCATCAGCACGCGATCGCTGTTGTCGAGGGCGTCGAACACCGGCGTGGTTGCGGCATCGACCGTGGCCGCCCCGACCCCGCCGCCCAGGAATGAGGCTCCGCCCGAGCCAGCACCTGGAGCCGTGTTGACCCGCGCACAGCCGCTGGACAGTGCGCCGGTCACCAGGACGCCCAAGAAGAAGCCCAAGAAGACAACCAGCCACGCCGGGGTCGCAAATCGCATGGGTTTGCCTCTCTGAAACCGTTGAGCATACACCGAACCACCCCGGCGTTGGCGGAGGTCGAGTCCTTCGCAGGAACTCTTCGCAGGAACCCTTCGCAGGAACCCTTCGAGGGATCTTGGGCTCCGAGGCGCCTCCAAGGCCGCCGATGGGGTCCGTCCCCATCAGGTGTGATCCGGACCCAGACTGGCGTATGGTTCCGACCTGGGCGCCATCTGGCGCACACGAAACGCCGGGAGGTCGCGACGACGAGTCGACGCGGACGGAGGTCGGGGCATGAGCGAGTCGCCATGGAAGACGCATCGGGATCCGGGTGATGAGACCAGCGCTCGGGGCAGGCCGAAGTCGGCGGCGGATGCGCAGGCTGAGCGAGCGCAGGAGAAGAGCGACACCCTGCCGCTGCGACCCTCCCGGCAGGGTCCACGCCGCCGTCCCGTGGTGCAGGTCCTCGGAGATGGCCAGTCCATGGCCTCGCTCCTGGCGCCCTACACGGTCCCCTTCGACGACGCGCTGGTCATCGGCCGTCGCGCGAGCACGGGGTCGCCCGCGGGTGCGGGGGCGGGTGCAGGTACGGGTGCGCCTGCCGGTGGGAGTGGTCCGATTCACCTGGTCGTGGCGGATCGCCGGGTGTCCGCGCGACATGCCTGCATCGCGCGGGCACCGCGCGCGGGCGCGGGCGCGACCGCCACCTGGACCCCGAGCGAAGCGTTCATGCTCGAGGACACCGACAGCACCAACGGAACCTTCATCGACGGCGTCCCCATCAGCGGTCCCACCCCCATCCGGGACGGGAGCTTGGTCTTCCTCGGCTCCCACGCGCTCGTCTTTCGGCTGGTCACCCCGGCCGAGCAAGCCGCGCTCGAGGAGGAGGCGGCGCGCCCCTTCGGCCCGCTCGCCACGCGCGCGCCCAAGCTGGCCCTCGCCACCGCGCGACTGCGCGGCCTCGCCAGATCAAGGGCGGAGATCCTGCTGGCGGGCGAGACCGGCGTCGGCAGGAGGGGCTTTGCGGAGGCCATCCACGCCTTCAGCGGGCGCTCCGGGAACCTGGTGGCCGTCGACGCGTCGGAGATCCCCCGGCCAGAGCTCGAATCCCGCCTCTTCGGAAGTGGTGTCCTCGTCGCGGGCGGCAGCGAGAACGCTCCCGCGCTCCTCGATGGGCTGGCGGGCGGCGGGACGCTGTTCGTCGACGACATCGACGCGGTCCCCGCCCCGGTCCAGGAGCGCCTGCTGCGCATCGGGCTGGATGGCCGCCTGTCGTGGTACGGGTCCACCTCGGCGGTCGACGTCGAGGTCCAGGTCATCGCGGGGACCAACCGGGTCGGCCTCGGCTCCGAGACGTCCGCGACCGACCAGAGGCCGACGGCCTGGGAGGCCGTCCAGCCCGTCGTGCTCCCGCCGCTGCGTGAGCGGGTCGAGGACATCGGCCCCCAGGCGGCCGGCATTCTGCGCAAGTTCGGGCGACCTCGGGCCGTATCGGCCGGGCCGGTCTTCGAGCCGGCGGCCTGGGGGGCCCTCCTGCTCCACGGCTGGCCCCTCAACCTGATCGAGCTGTCCGAGGTCCTGCAGGCGGCCCTCGAGGCCAACGGGGGAGGACCGATCGGGCTCGCGCACCTGCCCGACCGGATCGTGCACGGGTGACGCGCGGCTGACGACGTGCGGCTGAACGGCGCGCGGCGTCCAGGCGGAGCCGGGTCCCGGTCCCGGGCACCGGTTCAAGGTTGACGCATCCGTGCCGATGAGATCTCCAGAGCACCGTCGGCGGGTCGGGTGAAGACCCTCGGGCGGAGCGAGAGCCATGCTGCGCCCACGTCTGAAGACCTACCTGCTGGTCTCATTGATCCTGGTGGCGGCGGCCCCGCTCGCCTACCTCGGCGCCGTGCAGGTGCGCCGGTGGCGAGAGGTCCAGCAGCGGGACGCGGACAGCGAGCTGGCGTTCGCGGCGCGCGTGCTCGCGCGCGACGTCGCGCAGGTGGTGGATGCCAACGTCGCAGCGCTCCAGATGAGCGCAGCCGAGATCGGGGCAGGCCACATCGGCGATGCCGGCACCTTGCAGTCGATGGTCCGCATCCACAAGCAGCGCTTCCCCGGCTCGGTCATCGTCATCTTCTGCGACCAGAGCGGCAAGACCATCGCCGCCGAACCCGAGTCGATGGTGGGGCAGAACCGGAACGACCGGGGCGACTACCAGGCCATGGTGCGAACCGGCCGCACCGGAATCTCCGAGGTGGAGCTCGGGAAGGTGTCGCGCGTGCCCGCCATCCACGTCCGGACCCCCGTGCGGGCCATCGGCGGCGACGGGCGAGAGGCCGTGGTCGGCAACCTCGGGATCGCGCTCGATCTCGGGCTCATCCAGAAGCTGACCTCGGGGGTGGTGAGCAGCCTCGGCAACATCCAGGCGAGGGTCCTCGACAAGCGCGGCCGCCTCATCACCGAGTCCGATCCCCAGGGCCGGGTGGTGCTGCGGGATCTGTCCGGGGTGGCGGCCTATCGCGCCGGCCCGAGCGACGTGGTCGAGCTGCGCGACGGCACCGACGAGCGTGGCACCCCGGTGCGGGCGGCGGTGACCCGCATCGGGGACCACGAGCTGGGCTGGGTGGTGGCCCTCACCCGCACCCACGCGAGCATCGAGGAGCAGGCCCGGCGCGCCCGCCGCACGACCTTGATCGCGCTGGCGCTCTCGCTGGTGGTCGGGCTGGCCCTGGCCCTCGGGCTCGCGTCGTGGCTGGCGCGGCCGATCATCAAGCTGGCCACCTTCGCCGCCCGGATCGGGGCCGGGGAGCCGGCCTCGCCGCCGCCCTTGCGGCGGTGGGACGCGCGCGAGGTGGGCACGCTGGTGGACACCGTGCAGTCGATGTTCAACCAGCTGCGGGCCCGGAACCAGGAGCTCGAGCGGTTGCAGCAGACCCTCGAGGCGCGCATCGAGGAGCGAACGAAGGCCCTGGCCCAGCGCAACGGCGAGATGGGGCTCCTGCTCGACAACCTGCGGGAGGGCGTGTTCATCCTGGACGCCACCGGTCGGATGCTCCCCGAGCATTCGGCGATCCTCCGCATCTGGTTCGGGCCGTTGCCGCAGGGGGAGGTCTTTCACCGCTTCTTCGGCCGTCATGCGCCGGACTTCGGCGCGCAAGCGGCCGTGGCCTGGGACCAGCTCATGGAGGACGTCGTCGGCCTCGAGCTCGCGCTCGAGCAACTGCCGAAGACCCTGGTGGCCGGTGGTCGGCGGTTCGCGTTTTCGTACCAGGCCATCGGCGCGGACGGGGGCCTGGCTTCCGAGGGCGAGCTGCCCGAGCGCTACCTGGTGGTGGTCTCCGAGGTGACCCTCGAGCTCGAGCGTCAGAACCTGCAGCGCGAGCGGAGGGAGACCCTGGCGCTGTTCGAGCGCCTGCTGTCCGATCGTCAGGGATTCCTGGCCTTCGAGGAGGAGGCCTCCGCCATCCTGGGACGGATCCTGCGGCGGGTGTCCGCGCCGGCGATGGGGAACGATCGCGCCGACGCACCCACCGCCGCCGACCACGCCCTCGCCCACGCCCAAGCCGCCAACGGCGACGGTGACGTGGGCGACTCCGCCGAGCGGGACGCGCTCAAGCGCGATCTCCATACGCTGAAGGGCAACTGCATGCTGTTCGGCCTCGGCAGCGTGGCCAGCATCTGTCACGAGCTCGAATCGACGCTGCTCGACGACGGGATGGGCCTCGGTCCCGCCGAGGTCGCCCCCCTCTGCGAGCGGTGGAAACGCCTGACCACGGATGTCGACCGGCTGCTTGGCGCGCGCCGACGAACCATCGAGATGACCCCCGAGGAGCACCTGGCGCTCGCGCGGGCGGTCGAGGAGGGGGCCCCGCGGTCCGTGCTCGCGCGGATGCTGCACGAGCTGACCCTCGAGCCGGTGGAGCAGCGCTTCCACGACTTCGCCGGACAGGCCCAGCAGCTCGCCGCCCGGCTCGAAAAGCGGCTGGTGGTCGAGATCCGGCCCGGCGACCTGCGGCTCGAGCGGGGTCCCTGGGCCCCGTTCTGGGCGGTCTTCCTTCACGCGGTCCGGAACGCGGTCGACCATGGCATCGAGCCGGGTGACGAGCGGCTGGCCGCCGGGAAGCCGGAGGACGGGCACCTCACCATGTCGGCGCGGCGCCTCGCCGATGGCCGCCGCTTCGTCATCGAGATCGCGGATGACGGCCGCGGGATCGACTGGGATGCCCTGCGGGCGAGGCACGCCGCGCGATCGGGCCCGGAGAGCCTCGACCAGATCGACCAGACGGATCTGTTGTTCGCGGACGGGGTCTCGACCGCGGCGGCGGTCACGGACATCTCGGGGCGGGGCATCGGAATGGGCGCGCTACGCGCCGTGACCAGCCAGCTCGGAGGCGAGATCGCCGTGCACAGCGAACGCGGGGCCGGGACCCGACTCGCCATCACCTTCTCCTGCGACCGCTGCTTCGACGATCGTTCGCAACTGGTTGCCTGAGCCTGGTCTGGCGCGGGTCAGGCCGGACGCTCACCGTCCGAGATGGGCCGCGATGTTCGCGGGCATGTTCGCGGCAGCCATTCCGGGCGCGCCGTCCAGGCGCACCGCAGTGAGCTCGGGCGCCTGGTGGAGCGGCACGATCCGCCCACCTTCCGCGACCAGCGGAGAGGGCGCCATCTCGCGCGGCACCTCGAGGATGACGCGGGACCGCCGCTGCCACGTGAAGTAGGCGAATGCCCACTCCATCAGCACCGAGAGGCGGCTCCGGAACCCGACCAGGGACAGGACGTGCACCGTGAGCCACAGCCACCAGGCCACGATGCCGGAGAAGTGGAACCGCCCGAGCTGGGCGACGGCCCGGTTGCGACCGATGGTCGCCATGGAGCCCTTGTCGACGTAGCGGAACGGCAGCCGCGGCCGACCGCGCCGCGACAGCGCGATGTTGCGGGCGGCGTGCCGGCCGCTCTGGATGGCGAGCTGGGCCACGCCGGGCAGAGGCTTGCCGTCCTGGTTCTTGGCGATGAGATCGCCGACCACGAACACCTCGGGACGATCGGGCACCGCGAGATCGTCGTCCACCCAGACCCGGCCGGCGCGATCGAGGGGAACGCCGAGGTGCGCGGTGAGGGGACTCGCGCGAACCCCGGCGGCCCAGAGCACGGTGCGCGCCTGGATGTACTCGGCGCCGATCTCCACGAAATCGGGGCCGAGGTCGGTCACGCGGATCCCGGTGCGCACCTCGACGCCGAGACCTTCGAGCTGCAGCTTGGCCCGCTGCGACAGCGCCTCGGGGAAGGTGGACAGGATGCGCGGGCCGGCCTCGATCAGGATCACCCGCGTGGTGCGGGGATCGAAGCGGCGGAAGTCGCGCGCCAGCGTCCGTCCCGCGATCTCGGCCAGTGCGCCTGCCATCTCCACGCCGGTGGGGCCACCACCGATGATGACGAAGGTGGTCCAGGCCCGGCGCTCCTCGGGGTCGGTCTCGAGCTCGGCGGCCTCGAAGGCCCGCAAGATCCGGCGGCGGACGTCCAGCGCCTCGCCGATGGTCTTCAGCCCTGGGGCGTGGGCCGCCCACTTCTCGTTGCCGAAGTAGGCGTGGCCCATGCCGGTGGCCAGGATCAGATAGTCGTAGGCGAGCGTGTGCCCATCGATGAGCACGCGCTTCTTCTCGACCTCGATGCGCTGCACGCCGGCCATCAGGACCGTGGCGTTCTTCTGCCGCCAGAGCAGCTTGCGGATCGGCGCCGAGACGTCGGGCGCGGCCAGGGCTGCGGAGGCCACCTGGTAGAGCAGGGGCTGAAACAGGTGGTGGTTGGAGCGATCGACCAGCGTCACCCGGATGCCTGGATGGTCGAGCTCACGCGCCGCCGCCAGGCCACCGAAGCCGCCGCCCAGGATCACCACGTGCACCTGTTCCTTCAAAAGCATGAGCACCTCGAGGAGAGCCGAGAAGGTTAGAGGCCATCCGATTTCGGATGCGTGTCCGGCCCATCCGCGATGGGTAACGCGCGCGCGGAGGCGGCGGCGCTGGTCCTCGTGATTTCCAGGGGTCCGGTTTTCTCCGAATTCTCCCGGACTCGTGGTATGCGGCCGGCATGGTTCGATTCGCGAGCTCGCGGGGGCATGTCCTGGCAAGCACATGGTGCCGACCGTGCCGAGTGCGCCGATGGTGTGCGGCGGTGTTGGTTGCGGGGGGCACCGCGCTGGCGGCCAGCCATGCCACGGCGGAATCCCCTCGATCCGCCGCGAGCGCGGACATCGCACCGATCGAGCCCCTTCCGTCGGCCCCACCCCCGAGCCCACCGGCTGCCCCGCCCGACGTGGCGAGCCCGCCCCCCGACGCGCAGCGATCGAGCAGCGGGCTCGCCTGGAAACGGCTCGGCGCGGGCCACGGCACCGAGCACCCCGGCCCCTTCGACCGGGTGACCGTCGAGTTCACCGGGTGGACGCCGGAGGGGCGAGCCTTCGACAGCTCCATCCCGAACGGCGAGCCATCCTCGTTCGCGCTCCCGGAGGTGGCCACGGGCTGGAGCGAGGCGCTTCAGTCGATGGCGAAGGGCGAGCGGCGACGGCTGTGGATTCCGGAGCGGCTGATCTCCGGAGATGGCCCGCCCCGGCACGGCTGGCCGTCCGGGCCCCTGGTGTTCGAGCTCGAGCTGGTGGGCTTCGTGCGGCGGCCCGAGCCCGTGGCGGTTCCCGAGGACGTCGCCGCCGCGCCGAAGACGGCCAGGCGCACCAGGTCCGGCCTCGCATACGCGATCCTGCGACACGGAAAGGGAAAGGAGCACCCCACGCCCACGAGCACCGTGGAGGTCCACTACAGCGGCTGGACCACCGATGGCACCCTCTTCGACAGCTCGGTGATGCGCGGCCAGCCGACCAGCTTCGCGCTCGACGGGGTCATCAAGGGCTGGACCGAAGGGGTGCAGCTGATGGTGGTCGGCGACAAGGCGCGCTTCTGGGTCCCCGGCAACCTCGCCTACGGCGACAAGCCCTCCCGCCCCGGCACGCCCGCCGGGACGCTGGTCTTCGACATCGAGCTGCTCGCCATCAAGTAGGCGTCTGCCCGCTTCGGGTCGCCCCGGTTCGGGTAGCTTCGGGTAGCATGCTCGGGGCATGGACCTCCCTGTCGCGCCACCGATCTCGCCCATGCTCGCCAAGCGGGTGGAGGCCCTGCCCTCGGGGGACGGGTGGATCTTCGAGCCCAAGTGGGATGGCTTTCGGACCCTCGTGTTTCGCGACGGGGCCGAGATCTTTCTGCAGAGCCGCGACGAGAAGAAGCTGAACCGCTACTTCCCCGAGCTGCTCGGACCGCTCGCGGCCGCCCTTCCCGCGCGGTGCGTGCTCGACGGCGAGCTGGTGGTCGCGCGGGGAGGGCGGCTGGAGTTCGAGGCGCTGCAGCTCCGCATCCACCCGGCCGCGTCGCGCGTGGCGATGCTGGCCGGCGAGCTCCCGGCGTCGATGGTGTTCTTCGACCTGCTCTGCCTCGGGGATCGCGACCTGCGCGCCCTGCCCTTCCGCGAGCGACGGGCGCTGCTCGAGACGACCCTGGGATCGGTCCAACGACCGCTGCACCTGACGCCGGCCACCGCCGACCGGGACACCGCCGCCGACTGGTTCCTCCGGTTCGAGGGCGCGGGGCTCGACGGCGTGATCGCCAAGCCGGCCGCCGGACCTTACGAGCCCGGCAAGCGGGTGATGCTCAAGATCAAGCACGAGCGGGACTGCGACTGCGTGGTGGCGGGGTTTCGCTGGCACAAGGGCGGCGTGGGGATGGCGGTGGGATCGCTGCTGCTCGGGCTCCACGACGACGCCGGCGTGCTCCACCACGTGGGCGTGGCGGCCAGCTTCACGGCGGAGCGGCGGCGCGCGCTCCTGGAGGAGCTCGGCCCCTACCGCGTGAACGCCTGGGAGGGCCACCCATGGCGCGCCTGGGCCCAAGGAACCGAAGGTGCCGGCGGAGGTGCCGGTGAAGATTCCGGAGCCGAGGCCGGGGCGGATGCGGGCGCCGCCCGGGGGGAAGGGGTCGGCCAGCGCCGCCCCGGTGGCAAGAGCCGCTGGAGCCAGGGCAAGGATCTCTCGTGGGAGCCGCTGCGCCCCGAGCTCGTCGCCGAGGTGGCCTACGAGCACATGCAGGGCACGCGCTTCCGCCACCTCGCGCACTTCCGCCGCTGGCGCCCCGACAAGCCACCCCGCGATTGCACCTACGCCCAGCTCGAGGTGGTTCCTCCCCACGAGCTCCAGACGATCTTCACGTAGACCCCAAGTATTGCTTACCGGCGGCCAGGCGTTCGACTGCGTTCGGATCCAGCTTCGCCAGCCCTCGGTCGAAGGTTCCGAGCGGAAGGTGGCCCGTCCTCCGAGCGATCTCCAGGACCGGGCAATCCGAAGACCCCGGCGCGGCTCGACGCCTGAAGTGGATCAAGGCGACCGCGAGAGGACAGAGCGGGGCGAGAGGGGGAGGTCGGCTTTCATCCATAGGGATGGGCGCCACGGCTCACCGAGACTCATCCCACGAATCTGACGTGCACCCTCTTCACGGGGCGGCGCCGCCGGTGCCACCGTCTCGTGGGCCTGGTTCCTTGGCGGCCTTGCGACGCTGACGCCAGAGGCGTGTCGGTTCGTCGTCGGGATCGGGGGGCTCGGCGGGGGGCCACTCGGCGGCCGGGACGTGGCGCAGGTTCACGCGGATGCGCGTCCAGGTGGAGGAGCGACCGCGCATGTTGTCGATGAGGACGTCGTCGATGGCGAGGTGCGCCGCCACTGCCGGGTGACGCGTCTTCCAGCGCTCGAGCCCAGCCAGCGCCTCCACGCGGCTCGTCGACTGCGCCACCACCACGAGCCCAGGCGTCGCGCGCCCCGCGCGGGTGCGGGCCGGCGCGCGCGCGGGCTCGCCGGGCCCGGACGCCGTGCCCGTGCCGTCTGCGGGCGAGCCCGCGGCGGCCTGCGAGGCCCGACGGGCCCGCGACGGCGCGACCCGCGGCGCCTCGTCGATCCCCTTGGCGAAGTGCGGAGGCCAGGGCGCGTCCGCGAGCCCGCTCGCCACATCGCGCGCGGCCAGCTGCAGCAACCCTTCGAGGCCACCCGCGGTCGCGTCCATCCCGGCGTGTGGATCGCCGACCGCCGCGAACCGCCCGGGCATGGTCGCCACCGTGAAGTCCGCGGGGTTGCAGTCCGGGAGCTCGCTCCAGGTGAGCGGCGCGGAGATCCGGGCGTCGGGCAGCGGCCGCACCGAGTATGCCGCGGCGGTGGTTCGATCCTTGGCGTTCTGGTTGTAGTCGAGGAACACCCCGTGGCGCTCCTCCTTCCACCACTTCGAGCTGGCGAGCGCCGGTGCCCGACGCTCGATCTCGCGGGAGAGCGCCAGCGCCGCCCGCCGGACCTCGGTGAAGGTCCACCGCGGGTGGATGCGCACGTTGACGTGAATCCCGCGCGAGCCGCTGGTCTTCGGAAAGCCCACCAGCCCGACCTCGTCGAGCAGTCCCCGCACCTCGAGCGCCACCCGGCGCACGTCGTCCCAGGCGACCCCGGGCCCAGGATCGAGGTCGACCCGCAGCTCGTCCGGGTGCTCGAGATCCCGCGAGCGCACCGGATGTGGATGCAGCTCGATGCACCCGAGGTTGACGATGAAGGCGAGCCCAGCGGCGTCGTCCACCACCAGCTCCTCCGCGGTACGCCCGGAAGGAAAGGCCAGCGTCGCCGTGCGCAGCCACTCCGGGCGCCGTTCGGGCGCCCGCTTCTGATAGAACGCCTCCCCCTCGGCCCCGTCGACGAACCGCTTGAGCACGATCGGACGGTCCCGGATCCCGAGCAGGGCGCCCTCGGCCACCGCCAGGTAGTAGCGAACCAGATCCAGCTTGCTGAGCCTGGCTTCCCGCGTGAAGTACGGCTTGTCGGGGTGGGTGATCCTCACCTCGCGCGTCCCCACGACCAGGGTGACGGCATCGGCGTCGCCAGACGCTTCGCTCTTCGAACGGGTCGGGTGGCCGCTCTTGGTGGACAAGGACCGTGAGCCTAGCGCGCCTTTGGTGCCCGCGGGAGGAAGTCAGAAACCAGGTCAGGGGACGAGAACGGCGGCGCCCTCGAAGCGCCCGGCGCGCAGATCGGCGAGCGCCTGGTTGGCGTCCTCGAGGCGATAGGTGTGCGTCTTGGTGACGATTCCGATCCTCGGCAGGAGGGCCAGGAAGTCCACGGCGTCTCGGCGGGTGAGGTTGGCGACCGACACGAGTTGCCGCTCCTCCCACAGCAGGTCATACGGAAAGGCGGGAATGTCGCTCATGTGGATGCCGGCGCACACCACCCGGCCACCCTTTCGGACCGCCTTCAACGCCCTGGGGACGAGCGCGCCGACCGGCGCGTAGATGATCGCCGCATCGAGTGGGGCCGGCGGGGCCTGGTCCGAGTCGCCGGCCCAGGCCGCCCCCACCTCTATCGCAAAGGCCTGCGTCGCCGCGTCCCCGGGACGCGTGAAGGCATAGACCTCGCGCCCCTGCCACCGCGCGATCTGGGCGACGATGTGGCCGGCGGCTCCGAAGCCGTAGATCCCGAGCCTCGGTGCGCGCCCCGCGATGCCGAGCGAGCGCCAGCCAATGAGCCCCGCACAAAGCAGCGGCGCCAGCGCCACGTCGGCACCGGCCTCCGCGGGGAGCGGAAACGCATAGCGGGCATCGGCGATCGCCGCCGTCGCGAACCCCCCGTCCCGCGTGTAGCCCGTGAAGACCGGCCGGTCGCACAGGTTCTCCTGCTCGGCCAGGCAAAAGGCGCAGACGCCGCAGGTGTGACCGAGCCAGGGGATGCCGACACGGTCCCCGAGGCGCAGCCCCTCGACTCCGACGCCGACCGCCTCGACGCGCCCCACGATCTCGTGCCCGGGGATGATCGGCACGCTGGGGTCGGGCAGCTCCCCGTCCACCACGTGCAGGTCGGTCCGGCACACCCCGCAGGCACCCACGCGCACCCGGATCTCCCCCGGCCCGGGCTGGCGATCCGCCAGCGCCGTCCACTCGAGCGGCGCTCCCGTGCGCTTCAACACCATCCCGTGCATGTGAGGACCCTCAGGATTCGCCGAAGACCGGGATGGTCGCCCCTGAGGCGCGCGCGTTGGCGGGCGAGGCGAGCCAGACGATGAGCGCCGCCACCTCGGCCGGCGCCACCCACTTGCCGGGGTCGGCGTTGGGCATCGCACGCCGGTTGCCGGGGGTGTCCATGGTCCCCGGTGCCACGCCATTCACCAGGATCCGTTCGCCGGCGAGCTCGGCGGCGAGGCCCGCGGTGAGGGCGACGAGCGCGGCCTTCGACAGGCTGTACGCGAGCTGGCCGGCAGCAGGAAGCAGCCCGGCGCGCGAGGCGACCTGCACGATCCGTCCGCCCGCTACCGAGGCCCCGGAGGCCCCGGCGCCGGGGCCTCGCTCGGACCTGCCGCCCTGGCGATCGCGCGCACGGCGGATGGCCTTGACGGCCTCGCGGCTGCACAGGAACGCCGTCACCAGGTTCTGCTCGAGCTGGGCGCGCAGGTCGGCCGCGGAGGTGCTGGCGATCGGGCTCATGGCAAAGCCACCGGCCAGGTGGACCGAGGCCCACAGCGGATCTGGAAGGCCCTCGTAGAAGGCCGCGACGGAGCCCTCGTCGGACAGCTCGACATCCGGCACGTACCGGACCGCTGGCAACCCCGGGACCTCGCCGTCACGGTGCCCCGGGGGCGACCCGGCGCGCACCGGCACGTGGCAGAGGGCACCCGCCAGGCGCAAACGTTCCACCACCGCGCCTCCCAGCGCGCCGGCGCCACCTGTCACCACCACGTTCCGTCCAGCCAGGTCGAATTCGTCGGAGCTCTGCATCGCCCCCTGATCATAGCCACGAGCTGTCCGGGTTTGCCCGGGTTTCATCGATGATCCGGCGAGGGCCAGGGTCCGAGTCCGCGCTCCCGTCAGACCTCGAGCCCCACAGCGCGCATCAGGGCGAGGGCGTTCGAGTGTCGAACCACGCCTGGACGCAGCCGGTAGTCGAACTTCAAGGCGGCGCCCTCGAGGTGGTCCTCGAAGTGGAGGTTCACCGCCCGCCCGGGCAGCTCGTCCACGATCCCCGTGAGCGCGAGATCGTGGGTGCTGGCGATGCCGATCGCCCCGAGGTCGACCAGCCCGCGCAGGACTGCCGCCGCTCCGAGGCGACGGTCGTGGGAGTTGGTCCCCGCCAGGATCTCGTCGATGAGGAACAGGAGCGGCCGGGGGCCCCGCGCCAGCTCCACGAGCTGCCGCAGGCGGGTGATCTCGGCATAGAAACGGGAGGTCCCCGCGCTGAGCGAGTCCTGGATGCGCAGCGTGGCTCCGACCGCCAGGGGCGCGAGCTCGAGGGAGGCCGCGTGGACCGGGCCACCGGCCATGGCCAGGGCCGAATTGAGACCCACGCTGCGCATCAGCGTGCTCTTGCCCGACATGTTCGAGCCGCTGAGCACGATCAGGCGTGGGCCTGCGCCTGGGCCCCGGCCTCCGAGCACCAGATCGTTCGGAACACACCCCGGCAAGAGGGGATGTGTGAGCCCGGTCGCCGAGAACCGCGGACCTTGCTCCGGATCCTCGATGAGGATGGGAAAGGGCAGCCCGGGACATTCGAACGCGTGGGCCGCGAGCGCAACCAGGGCCTCCATGTCGGACAAAGCTTCGAGCCAGGCGGCGATGACCCGTCCGCTCCGCCAGCGCCAGGCCTCGATGGCGCAGGCCAGCTGTGGCTTCCACAGGAGGGCGTAGCCGATAGGCGCGAACATCAGATTCTTCTGCCACTCGAGCCGACGCAGGTGCCCTGCGAGGGCCGCGATGCGCGCCGAGGCCGGCTGCCCGTCCGCCGTGAGCCGTTCGTGAATCGAGCGCAGGAAGGAGCCCGTCGCGCCGGCGGTGCCGGGAGCCTCGCCAGATCGCGCGGGAACCGGGCCTTCCGCCAGCGCCGACTCCACCACGCGGCAGAGGGCCGCCACCAGCACCAGGCGAGACTCGGGGCGCGCCACGCCGTGGAGCACCTCGGTCGCGCGCGCATTCACCACCTGGGTCACCACGACGACCAGGCCCGCGGCCACGAGCGCCACAGCCCCCGGTACGCGGCCCGCGAGCCAAGCCGCCCCGAGGACCACCAGGGTCGCGGCCGGGATCGGGAGGACCCACCTCAGCCACCGCCAGGGGAGGTGCGCCGGCGCGCGCGCCCACCCGTCGAGCTCAGCCACGTCCAGCTCGGCGCGGACATCCTCTCCGGCCACCCACATGGCCTCGCGCAGGTCGAGCCGAGGGGCCAGCTCCTGCACGGCCTGCTGCCGCGCGCGGATCGTCGCCGGCGCATCGGACGGACCACCGAGCCACGCCGCGAGGCGGGCCCGTCCGCCGGCCGTGCGGGCGGTGCACAGCATCTGAAAGAGCGAGTGCGCGCCGAAGAGATCCACGTCCGCCGCGAACGGGTGGCCCTCCACCAGGAACGCGTGCCCGTCGTCCGGCTGACCATCCCACGCGCCATCCATCCGCGCGAGCGCCTGCTCGTACATGCGCACGGCCCGCCCGGTCCGGGCCGCGCGCGCGGCCACCCGGTCGTGCACGACCAGCACCGCGACGAAGCTCCCAATCGGAAGGCCGAGGAAAACCGGCGAGAGGACGTGGCGCTTCCCGAACGCCAGCCAGGCGAGGACCAGCGTGCCGGCCGCCAGGCCACCGCGCACCCAGCTCCAGAGCGTGTCCCGGCGACGGAGGGCCTGGGCGGTTTCACGACGCTGCGACAGACGCGCCTGGTACTCGGATCTCGGATCCATCGCGGTCCATTGTCACACGGGTGCCCGCGGCCAGGCTGGCGATCATCTTGGTCGCCAGCCTGGCCGCCTCGTGGAGGGAGCTGCGGATGGTTCGAACGCTGAGGGGCTGATCGAGCACCACGGCGCCGAGCCGTCGTGCGTGGGCCTGGACGTGCGGGTCGGGGGTCATGAGCACGAACGGCGTCGTGCACCCCCGGGCGCGCAGCCCCGCCAGCAGAGCGAGCCCCGGGATTCCCAGGAGGTCGTGCGCCGAGAGGATGGCGTCGAATTCTCGGAGGCGCGGGTCCGGCGGCTCGGCCACCGAACGCGCCGCCAGGGCCTCGAGGACCTCGCCCCCATCGGCCGCGGCGACGACCTCGTGGCCGTCGCGGCGCAAGACGAACGCCAGCAACGCCCGCAGCTCCTGGTTTCGCTCGGCGAGCAGCAGACACGACCGGCGAAACGGGCACGGGTCGAGGCCAGCCGGGCCTGAATCGATCCAAGAATCCCGGCGCGGCGACGAGCTCGAAGTGGCAGTGGCGGTGGACGGCATGCGAACCTCCTGGCGAAGAGCACCGAAAATGGGTGAACCAGCAGCAGTGCATCGCCGATGCCATCGACGATCTCGGGTCGCGGCGCCGATCGGAGCGCGCGGCGCCGAGCCCACCCGCGAGCTGCTCGGCCTCGGCAGCACGGGGCACGCCGGTTTGACGCCCACGCGGGCGAAAGCGTGTCAGCCTGGCAGGCGGGCAGCGTCGCGATCTACACCTCGTCGGGGTCGACCTCTCGGGTCATCTCGATCATCGTGGTGCGAAAGCCGAGCCGCTGAAACAGACGCTGCGCCGACTGGTTGGCGTTCGCGGTCCACACCAGCACGCGAGGCGCCCCATGCTCGGCCAGCCAGCGGAACGCCGCCTCGGCCAGGCGAGACCCGATCCCGCTCCCCCGACAGGTGACGTCGACCACCACGTCGTGCAAGAACCCCGCGGGCTCGCGCAGCTCCTTCCACGACTGGCCCTCGAGGCTGGCATACGCGTAGCCGACGATGGAATCCGGCGCCGCCCGCGAGTCCTGCGAGGCCTGGCGCTCGGCCACGAACACCGCGGCATCCGGGTTCTTCAGCTCCGCGCCGAGGAACCACCCGTAGCCCTCGTCGAGACCAGGGTGCGGCGCCATGAACCGCCGTGCATCGAACGCGTGGTGCGTCCGCACGAGCTGGCCCCCGAGACGCCCGAGGGCCGCCAGGTCCCGCTCCTCGGCCCGGCGAATCACGACCGGTTGGTTGCTTTCCAATGCCTCACCACCTCACCGGCACCCTATCGCGGCGCCTCGTCCCAGTCATCCGTCGTTTGCAGCCGTGTGCGGCGGCGTGATAGGCCGCCCTCATCGTGCCCAAGCAGCTCGACGTGACGTCTCCCCAGCCGGATTACCAGATCCAGGTCGTGGGCGCCGGCCACGGTTCCTGGAGAGACGCGTACCACGCGGTGCTCCGCTGGCCCTGGAGCCTGACCCTCGCGCTGATCGCCACCACCTACCTGACCGCCAACGCCCTCTTCGCCCTGGCATACTTCGCCACCGGCGGGGTCGCCAACATGCCGCCCGGCTCCCTCAAGGACGCCTTCTTCTTCAGCGTCCAGACCATGGGGACCATCGGATACGGCGTTCTGTATCCGAAGTCCGACGCGGCCAACGTCCTGGTCGTCGCCGAGTCCATCATCGGGTTGCTCCTCACCGCGCTGTCCGCCGGGCTGGTGTTCGCCAAGTTCTCGCGATCGAGCGCCCACCTCATGTTCTCGCGTGAGGCCGTGATCGGGCCGACCACCACCACCTCCGCCTCGACCTCGACCTCCGGCTCGGACCCCGGCCAGTCCACCCTCTCCTTTCGCATCAGCAACGTCCGCGGAAACCAGCTGGTCAACGCGGAGATCCGCGTGGCGATGCTCCGGACCGAGATCGAGGGGAATGGCAAGCCGTTCTATCGCATGCTGGAGCTCACGCTGACGCGGCCGCGCGCAATGTCCCTCTCGCGCTCGTGGACCGTGCTGCACCCGATCGATCCGTCCAGTCCCCTGTGGGGAGAGACCGCCGAGTCCCTGGCCACCAAGGAGGTCGAGCTGCACGTCATGGTCATCGGCCTCGACGACATCTTCATGCAGACCGTGCAGGCCGCGCACCGGTACATGGCCCGCCAGATCTTGTGGGGTTACCGCCACGCCGACGTGCTCTCCGAGCTGCCGAACGGGGATCTCCTGCTCGACCTGCGGCGCTTCCACGACGTCGAGGCGATCCCCCGACCCGTTGACCGACCACACGACCATCGATAGCATCACCCACTCACGTCGGACGTCCTGCGAGGTGGTCAGCCGATGCGGTGTCGCAGAGGAGCGCACGATCTTCCCTCAGCGGTTCACGCCGCGCCTGGCTCGAGCACGCGCCCGGGCGGGGGGCGCACGTTCCCCCGACTCGTCGGGCGAACCCGGCTGCTCGCGGCGCTGCTGGTGCTGGCCGCGAGCCTGACCGGTTGCGACGGGACGAGAGCCCCGACCTCGACGTCGACCACCTCGACCTCGAGCGGCAACCAGGCACCGGTGGCGAAGCTCAGGTACCAGCTGACCGCGCCGCAAGGCGACAGCGACTACCCGTACAGCGCGGACGCTCCCGCCTCGGAAGGACCGGTCCCGGGCGCGATCGTCTATCTTTCGGCGGAGGGCAGCTTCGACCCGGAGGGGACAACGGTCACCTTCTTCTGGAACGTGCAGGATCCGAGCGGCGCCTACCTGCCCGTCGATCCCCGAGCCGACGCCATGCGGGTCTCGTTCCTTGCGTCGCGGCTCGGAGCGCACACCATCACCCTCGAGGCGGTGGAGGGGGAACCGTTCCATCAGATCGCGCGCGCCGCCCTCACCGTGCTGGTGGGCCCGCACCCGTGCGCCCCGGACGGCGTGAGCCCACCGTGCGCGGACGATCGGGTCGTTCCGGGAGGGACGTTCCTGGCGGGCGCTCCGCCGGGGGTCGGAGACGACAGCGAGCATCCCGCGCACCTCGTGACGGTCGGAGCCTTCGCGCTCGACACCTACGAGGTGACCGTGGGGCGGTTCCGCAGGTTCCTGCAGTCGTTCAGCGGCGTCCCCCCGGCGGACGGCACCGGCGCCAATCCACGGCTCCCGGGCAGCGGCTGGCAGTCCGCCTGGAACAACCAGCTGCCGACCTCGAGCCAGCGCTTCGACATCGCGATCGCCTCCTGCGGAGGAACCTGGACCCCCAAGGTCGTCGCCGACGCGGGCGCGGGCCCGCGCGAGGCGCGACCCATCAGCTGCATCTCCTGGTACGAGGCCTTCGCGTTCTGTAACGCGGAAGGCAAGCGCCTTCCCACCGAGGCGGAATGGGAGTACGCGGCCGCGGGCGGCGACGAGCAGCGGCGCTACCCATGGGGCGACGCCGAGCCCACCCCGGCGCTCGCGGTGTACGGGTGCCTCTTCGACGGGGATCCCGCGTGCGACGACACCGATCTCCCGGTGGCGGGGAGCCTCCCCATGGGCGCCGGACGCTGGGGCCACCTCGATCTCGCAGGCAGCCTCTGGGAGTGGGTCTTCGACGCGTACGCGCCTTACAGCGCGGATCCATGCGTGGACTGCGGGGCGGTCACCGAGCCCCCGGATGGAGGCCGGGTGTTCCGCGGGGGAGACTACATCTATCCGGATCCTTCCTGGTTGACCGTCAGCACCCGACTCGGAATCGTCGCCGCGCTGCCCGATGATCGACGCGGGTTCCGCTGCGCGCGCACGCTGCCGCCGTGACCGCCAGAGCCTGCGCCTGCAACGCTGCGTCGTCGGGGGCTGGCTGGCTGGCTGCTGCCTGGATCGGCCGGGCGTGCGCCCGGCCACGCAGACCGCCGCCACCATTGGCCATGGCGACGGTTCGGGCCATCCTGACGGACGCCCCCGCTTTCCCGACGTGCGACCCACTCCGCGAACCGGCTGCTACTGCGGCCCTGGTGCCATCTTGACGAAAAAACATGCTCGGATCTCGCCGTTCCGCATTCTCCCCCGCAGCCGGCACGGTCTCTCCGCACTGGCGCTGGCCCTCGTGGCGACCGCCTGTTCCGGGAGTGATACCCCCGGAGGCACTGGCCCCGCCGTGGGAAGTGGCGGCTCCGTGGGTACCGGCGGCGCGAGCACGAACGGGACCGGCGGCCGGCCTGGAACGGGAGGATTTCAGTCATCGGGTGGCGCCACCGGGAGCGGTGGCATCGTCGCCACTGGCGGGGTCCTCGGCAGTGGGGGGGCCACGACCGGAGGCACGACGGGGAGCGGCGGCGCGACGGCAAGCGGCGGCGCGGGCCCGGGCCCCGGCGGAACCAGTGGCGGCGCCGCGGGCCAGCCCGGCGGCGCGGGGAGCTCGGGCAGCGCCGGTGGCGGCGGTGGCGCGGTTCCCACCGGCGCGCCGGGCGCGCGGATCGTCGGGCGAACCGCCCCCGGGACCATGGGAGGCACCCGGTTCGAGTGGTCGGGCTCCAGCGTCTCGGCGCGGTTCATGGGCACGCAGGTCACGGCGCAGATCAACGACGGCAACAACGGCAACAGCTTCGAGGTGGTGATCGACGGCGGCACCCCGAAGAAGCTCTTCGCCACGTCGGCACAGAACCTGGTCCTGGCGACCGGGCTCACGAGCGGCGTCCACGACCTGCTCCTGTGGCGCGACACCGAGGCCAACGTCGGTCCGACCGAGTTCATCGGGCTCACCAACTTCGGGATGGGAGGGGCGCTCCTGGCGCCCCCGCCGGCGCCCGATCGCCGGATCGAGATCGTGGGGGACTCCTTCTCGGTCGGCGCGGGGATCGAGGGGCCGCCCTGCACGGGCAACAAGATCGAGAACGACTACCTGTCCTACGGGTCGATCGCCGCCCGCAGCGTCGGGGCGGATCTGGTGACCATCGCGTGGTCCGGGATCGGGGTGTGGCGAAACTACGGGACCGCCACCCCCACCCCGAACACCGTGATGCCCGCGCGCTACGACTACGCCATCCCCACCGACATGACCGCCTGGGACTTTTCCAAGTACCAGCCGCACGTCGTGATCATGAACCTGACCAACAACGACTTCTCGGTGGGTGACCCGGGGCAGCCCTACATCGACGCGTACCTCAAGCTGGTGCGGCATATCCGGTCCAACTACCCCAAGGCGTACATCATGAACGTCATCGAGTGGGCGACCGCCGACACCACCATCAACCAGATGGTCGCCACCTTGAAGACCGGCGGGGACATGAATGTCGGGACCTTCGACATGCGCCCGTACGCCAACCGCAACTCCTGCGATCACCCGGACATGGCGGCCTCCAAGGCCATGGGCGACGCCCTGGCCGCCGAGCTCCGCAAGGTCCTCACCTGGTGATGCGCACGCTCGTGCCGTCCCGGATGGTGGGACGCACGAGGCGCGAGGCCCGAGGCCCCTTGCGGCGCTGACCTTTCGACTGAACGGGGTCCGTTACTTCGCGCCGCAGGTGCCCTTCGGTGCCTGCAGCAGCGCGATCGCATTCACGCAGTCTTGCGAGTCCGCGGGCAGGACCGTCATCCCCTCGTCGGGATAGGGTCCGCACACGGTCGAGACGTAGAGATCCGCGCCCACCAGCAGGCAGGTCGGGGGGCAGAGCGCCGACAGCTTGCCGTTGTCGACCAGGCCGATCGGCGTGTATTCGTCCAGGCACTTCGCGACCGGATCGTAGAACCGGGCGGTGTAGACGCTGGGAGCGGTCTGGTCACAGGCCGCCGCCGCGAGGCCACCAAGCAAGAGGGTGACCCATCGGGCGCGCTTGAGGGCTCGAAGTGCTGAGGCTGAGGCTGAGGCTGGCACTGGCATGGCGATGTTCCTCGGTCGTTCAGAAGGTGAGGTTCCCCGAGGCCAGCAGGGACCGCCCGGTGATGGGGATCGAGCGCTGGCGGAACTCGGCGCTGACCGGGTAGCTCGCCCTCGAGTCGAACGCGTTGTAGACGCCCACGTTGTAGTTGAGCCCCCAGCGCGCCTCGGTGCCGGAGAAGACGAAGTCCCAGAGCAGGGCCGACGGCGTGTATCCCTGCACCGCGCCGAGATCGGGCGAATCGACCCGATCGTAGCGTCCCTGCTCCAGCGACACGCGGGTCATGAGCATGAGCGCCCGCGACAGGATGGGGACCGCGCCACGCAGCGACGCCAGCTGGGTCGGAGCGTTGGGGACCTGCCTGAAATCGGGCGAGCGATCCAGCGCCAGGAGGCTCCCGAGGGAGCTGCTCGCCAGGTAGACCGTGCGCTGAAGCGAGTACGACGCGGACACCATCCACCCCTCCTTCCAGTCGCGCCGGAGCTCGAGCTCCCCGCCCATGGTCCCCACCGGGGTGGTGGTGTTGGCGTTCTGGATCGTCGCCGTCCCGTCCATCGCCGGCGGCCCGTCCTGCAGCGAGATGAGATCCTTGATGTAGTTGGTGAAGACCGCGACCGTACCCGTCACCGTCTGGGAGAAGCGGTGCGACCACTCGATCTCGCCCGAGTAGATGTTCTCGGGGTGGAGGTTCGGGGCGGGCACCTGTCCGACCCCGGCGTAGTAGAGCTCGTAGATGCTCGGGGCCCGGAAGGCCTTGCCGAAGATGACCTTCACGTTGCCACCCTCGTAGGGACGGACGATCACCGCCAGCCGGGGATTGAACGATGCCCCGAAGGTCGAGTAGTAGTCGAGGCGCCCACCGGCCGAGAGCTTGAGCGAATCGAAGGGCCGCAGGTCGACGCTGCCGTAGACGGCCCCCAGCACGAAGTGGCGGGTGTCGTCGAGGAGGGAGCCGTCGGTCTCGGTGCCGTCGGTCTGGTGGGCTTGCGGGTGATCCTGGACCTCGCCGCCCAGGCTGGCGCTGAAGTGCTCGCTCGGGGTGATGACGAAGCGCTGCTCCGCCCCCACCCAGGGGCTGTCGTAGTTGTTGTACTCGATCCCGCCGTCGCCGGGCGACCGGGCGAACTCCCCCCGGTAGCGGTAGTAGTTCGCGTGCAGGCGGGTGAGGGAGGTGACCGCGCTCCCGAGCTGCGGCTCGAAGCGGGCCTCGAGGAAGGCCCGGGTGTCCGCCTGGTGGGTTCTTCCGTCCCCGAAGAGGGTCTCGAACTGTCCGGTCGGCAGCCGCTTGTCGTGTTGATGGAAGGACCAGGTGAGCGAGAGTGCCCGCCACCAGGCCTTGCCCGAGAGGGTCGCGAACTTGGCTCCGTCGACCCCGCGGGCGTTGCCGGCCACGGTCGCTGGACCGTCGGCCACATACTCGGGGAAGAAGAAGTTCCGCCCGGCGCTCTGCCCGCCCGAGATGGAGGCCCAGATGCCCACGCTCGGATCGGGTTGATAGGTGATCCGCGCCCGCGCCCGCGCCAGCCCGTCGCTGGCGACCGAGATGCCGAGCTCCCGCCCGGTCGGAACCTCCTTCGAGCGGGTCACGATGTTGACCACCCCGGAGAAGGCGCTGGTCCCGTAGACCACCGAGCCGGGACCGCGCACCACCTCGATGCGATCGATGTCCTCCAGATCCGAGCGCAGATCGCTGCCCACATACGAGGACCAGACCCAATCGTCGTTGAGCGGGACGCCGTCGAGCGTGATCAGCACGCGATTGCCATAGGATCCGAGCCGCGAGAACCCCCGGAAGCCGATCGACTGGTACCCTCGGTCGTCCGACAGGAAGATTCCCCGGGTCCCGCGCAGCGCCTCGGCCAGGGTCGGGTAGCGCATCGCCCGCAGCTCCTGGCTGCTGATGAGCGAGACCGACGCCGGGGCGTCTTCCACCGACTCGGCCATGCGCGAGGCGGCCTCGACCGAGTCGCTGGACAGGAGCTCGACCGAGACCTGGGTCTGCAGGTTGGCCCGGATCTCGACCTTGCGCTCGACCGGCCGGAAACCGTGCAGGTCCACCCGCACCCGGTGCTGGCCCACCGGGATCGCCAGGATCGCCGGGGTGAATCCCTGGGTCGCCCCGTCGATCTCGATGGTGGCTCCGCGCTCGTCCGAGTTCACCACCAGGGAGCCGGTCTCCGCCACCAGCTCGGGCTGGAGCTCGGACACCTTCTCGGCCTCCACCATCACGGGGGACCGCACCGTGCGGAATCCGGGCTTGCTGAGGATGATGGTGTGTTGCCCGGGCGGCACCTGCAGATCGCAGGGGGCGACGCAGCTCTCGCCGGCGTTGTCGGCATCCAGGCGCACCGACGCGCCGCCGCCGCCCGAGATGCGGACCGTCCCCACGATGCGACGGAGCCGGAGCGAGACGTTGCGCTCCCGGCCGATCACCACCTCGATCGGCTCGCTGGTGGCGTCCTCGAATCCGTCGAGCTCGGCGATGACCCGATACTTGGTGGGCGGCAACGCCATGCTCTGCGGCGCCGAGCCCCGCTCTCCCAGATCCTTGCGATCGAGGTAGATCCGCGCCCCCGGCGGGTCGGTCACGATCCGCAGGATCGCCACCCGGGGCGAGATCCGGGCCAGGGCCTCCCGGATACGCTGGCTGGCCCCGGCGTCGGTCTCGCCCTCGAGGGCCCGCGAGTAGTAGCGGTGCGCCTCCGGGAACTGCCGCAGCTGCTCGTAGCAGCGCGCGATGTTGAAGAGCACGTTGCGGTTGCGGGCGAGGCGGTTCGAGGCCAAGAAGTGCGCGAGGGCATGCTCGAAGTCCCGCGCCTCGTAGCGCTCGGCCCCGAGCCCGAACTCGACGTCGGCCTCGTCCGCGACGTCGGTGGCGCGCGCGTCGGCGGAGAGGATGGAAAAGCAAGTCAGAAGGGTGAGGAAGCCAAGACCTTTACGAATCGATGCGGAGCTAGACAAAGCGGATCTCCCAAGGGGGGTACCGGAAAGGGGTGGAGGGTGGAGGGTGGATGATGGAGGTGACCTGGACGAAGAACGCAGCCGCCCTTCAGCGACGGGTGCGAATCTCGAGTGCTGGACCTCCACCGTGTCTTGGAGCCGGGGCGACTCCGGATTCTGGCGAGGTGTCGACCGGCGTCTCCGCGGTCGTCGTCGGGCGCTCCAGCGCGACGGAGGCCGCGGCCGCCCGCTTGGAGAGGGGGCGACGCGGGCGATCCCTTCCGCCACGCCCGAGCACCGAGAGCGTGGCCGAGGCCGAGACCGCGATCTTCGAGTCCCCTTGATCCAGCGTGAACGGGGCATATCCATCCCGCTTGAGCAGGAAGCGCCGTGGTCCCACCGACACCGAACGCCGGTCGATGGTCACGACCATCGGGGTCGAGCCGATGGGCTTGCCCCCTTCGATCACCGTCGCATCCGGCGGGGTCGAGTCGATGCTGAGGGTGAAGGAGGTGGGTTCGGCGCTGGCCCCACCGACGCGGTCGGGGGTCGGGGTGTGCATCACCGCCATGGTCTGCATTCCCCGGGGCACCTGCGGGGTGGTCGCGGTGCTCGGCGCCGGCTGAAGGGGTGGGCTGCCCGGACGCTGGGGGTGGGAGCCCCCGAGCGTCACCCACAAGCCGACGATCACCACCACCAGGAGCGCGGCCAGCGCCGGGAAGACCATGCTGCGACGCGGGGGTGAGATCTGTGGGGGCAAGAGCGGCGCCACCACCGGCAAGAGCGGCAACGCAGGCACCGTCGCCGGGGTCAGATCCACCCCCATCGCCCCCGGGCCGGCCTCCGCGAGCTGGTCCCAATCCGTGCGGTGCCCGATGCGCTCATCCATCGAGCGGCCGAGCGCGCCCGCTGAGGTCGCGAGGCCGCTCGGGCCGTTCGGCTGGTCGAGCCGCAGCGGGAGCGGCGGCAACGCGCTTATCCCCTGGAGGGTCGGCCCGGCGACGCTGATGGTACCGAAGACCTCCTCCTCGATGGCCGCCAGCTGGCCCAGAAACTCCTCGATCGTCGGGCGGTTCCTGGGGTGCTTCTCGAGCAGGGACTTCACCAACCGCGACAGGGACTCGGGGAAGAACTGATCGGGGCACACGTCCGAGAGAGCGGGCGGCGACACCGAGCAGTGGGCGATCAGGACCTCGACCTCGGTCTTGCCCTCGAAGGGCAGCCGCCCGGTCAAGGCCTGGAACAGGATCACGCCGAGCCCGTAGAGATCGGTCCGAAGCTCGACCTGCTCGCTGCGGATCTGCTCGGGGGACATGTAGCGGGGGCTCCCGAGGAGGAGCCCGACCCGGGTCATCTCCTCGCTGTCGCTGTTGACCGGGATCTCCGCGCGCGCCGAGATGATCTTCCCGATGCCGAAGTCGACCAGCTTGACGATGTCGTTCTTGTCGTCCTCGGGGACCAGCATGATGTTCGACGGCTTCAGGTCCCGGTGGATGAAGCCCCGTCGGTGGGCCTCGCGCAGCCCGCGGCCAATCTGCCGCGCCAGTCGGATGCTGTCCTGGATGTTCATCCGGCCCGCGCGGCGAAACCGCTTGGCCAGCGTCTCGCCGCGCAGGTACTCCATCGCCATGAAGTAGTGCTCCTCGGAGAGATCCGTGATGGGCCCGTAGTCGAGGAGGGTGACGATGTTCGGGTGCTGGAGCTGGGCCAGGATGCTGGCCTCGCGAAGGAAGCGCCGACGGAAGTCCTCCTCCGAGCCGGCGTCCACGCAGCGAACCACCTTGATCGCGACCGGCCGGCTGAGGGGAACCTGGGTCGCGAAGTAGACGCTGGCCATGCCGCCGCGGGCGATGCGCCGGACGATGTGAAATCGCCCGTTCACCACGGTCCCAACGAGGGGGTCCTTGGCTGGGTCGTCGCGACCTACATCTGCCTCTCCAGAGACCATCTGACTCCGTTCCTCACGACCGCCTCCGAAACCAGGTGGGCTCTCGTTGGCAGACACCCGCATTGTGGACTACTTACGTCTCCCTACACAAGTGCTTTCGGCCCGAGGCTTCGGCTCGGAACAACACACGATTTTTCCGGGCCTTTGGACCGCGACGGGTCCGCCCTCGGCCGAGGCCCAAGGGAGGTGGCGATCGCCCTGGAGGGTGGGATGTGGAAGTGGAATGGTGGAACGTGGAGAGGGTAGCCGCGGACGACAAAAATGGTCCACGACGTCGGTCGGCGGCCAGATCTGGGCATGGTCGGATCCGGCCTCAGGGAGCAAATGCCGACCCGGGCCGCCCTCCCGGTCGCTCATGTCCCGCCCCGGGAACTGGGCGTTGCCACCGGGAGCCACTGTGCCCGGCGGGCCCAGGGCAGCCCCCGCCCGACGGGCGCGTCTGGGCTCGGCGTGAGGCTGTGGATGGCCGGGTGAGCCCAGGGGGCGGGCGCTGGAGGATGGAAATATTCCCGGCCCCTTTCCTGCATACCAGATTCACTCCGCCCCTGAAAGGACCGTGCATGGACGCGTCGACCACCCCCCCGAGCCCGCAGTCAGGAACCCGAGGTGCGTCGTCTCAGGGCGGCTTGGTCGTTGCTCGGGTCGCCATCGCCGACGACGATCCCGAGAGCGTCGAGCTGCTGGCCCACAGCCTGGCGAGCCCGACCACGGAGATCTCGAGAGCCAGCAGCGGCGCCGAGCTGGTCGTTCTCCTCGCGGAGCGGGGGCCGTTCGATCTGATCGTGACCGATGTCAACATGCCCTGGATGGAGGGCGTCGCGGTGATTCGCTCCGCGCGCAACTCGCAGATCCGCACGCCCGTCCTCATCATCACCGGCGTCGCGCGCCCCGATCTCGAGGCCACGGTGACCCGCCTCGGGAACGCCAGGCTCCTGCGCAAGCCCGTCGCGCTCGCGGAATTGCGCCAGGCCGTGGCCGAGCTCCTGGCGATGAACCGCTGAGCGCCCGGAGCGTGCGGGATCGAGGCAATAGCGGCGCGGGCCGGTGAGGTCGGCGTGACGACGGGCCCGGTGCTCAAAAGAAGACGTGGGAGACCAGGCCGAAGATCGGGATGAGGATCGCGAACGACCACAGGACGTAGCCGAAGAAGCCGGGCATGCGCACCCGGTGCTGCTCGGCGATGGCCTTGACCATGAAGTTCGGCCCGTTGCCGATGTACGTGACGGCGCCCATCATCACCGAGCCACAGGAGACGGCGACCAGCAGCTGCTGTCCGGTCGGATGCGCCGCAAGCCCGCCCAGATTTCCGGCGCTGAGCAGGCCCGCGCCCGCGTCGACCACCCCGGTCGCGAGCGAGGCAAACGTCAGGTAGGTCGGGGCGTTGTCGAGGACGCTCGACAGGGCCCCCGAGGCCCAGAAGAACTGCGCCGGGCGCACGATGCCCAGGCTGGCCCCGCGTTCGGCCAGGAACGAGAGCGCCGGGACCATGGTCAGGAACACCCCGACGAACACCACGGCCACCTCGATGATCGGTCCCCAGCTGAAGCGATTTCGCTCGTGAACCTGGCGGGCCGTCGTGACGAAGGACAGAGCGCCGAACGCCACGGTCCCGAGGACCTGGACGGCCGACCGCAGATACGAATCCCCGAAGAGCCGGTTGCCGTACGAGCCGATGGAGAACACGAAGGCCACGATCCCGAGCAACCAGACGAAGTTGAGGCCACCGTCGAGGTGCAAGGGGCCGTCGTCGTCCGCCGCGGCATCGAAGACCGGCAGCTGGGCTGGACGGGGACGCCGACGCTCGCGCAGCACGAGGTAGCGATCGATGACCGAGAAGACCGCCAGCAGGATCCCGTTGACCATGGCCCACGCCGGCAAGAGGCGCAGGGTCCAGGTGAAGGGAACGCCCCGCAAGAAGCCCAGGAACA
>CAZIOH010000010.1:0-67183 GCA_964540815.1 uncultured Myxococcales bacterium
GCAGGGCACGACGACTGGCGCAGGCAAGTCCGGCGCCGCAGGCACGTCCGGCGCCACAGGCACGTCCATCGGCGAAGGCCCCCGTCGCGTAGAGAAGCAGGATGGCCGGAGCGAGGAAGAAGCACGAGTTGCCGTTGGCCCACCCGAGCCCGATCGGAACCATGGCGACGAGGAGGCGCGGGCGGCCGGCCTCGGCGCGCTCGAGGGCCAGCAGCAGGATGGCGATGCCGAGAAACGTGACGAGGTGGGGGCGCTCGACGAAGCGGGGTTCAGCGGCGAAGGCCGCGAGCGCCAGGCTGGCCGCTGCCAGCGCCGGATGGGCGCCGCGCCGCCGGGCCACCCGGAAGAGCAGGGCGAAGGTCCCGAGCACGAGCGCGGTCTTGAACAACACCGTGCCAGGGATTCCCGCGGCCCGGTGCACCAGCGCCAGTCCGAGCTGAAAGAGCCAAGCCAGGTTGGGATCGGGAAAATCCGGGTGGGTGAAGGACAGGAGGTTGGTGCGCGGGACGTGGTGGGTCTCGAGGATGATCTCGCCGAGGCGCAGGTTGTAGAACAGATCGGTCTCGTCCATCGGGACCAGACAGCGGCCGGCGACGAAGGCCAGGAGCACGAGCGCGGCGCACGCCCCACCTCGCCGATAGGGCCGGGTGGACATGCCTCAGTACCGCGGGACGGCGGGATCGATCCGGCGCGACCAGGCATCGATTCCACCCGCCAGCGAGTACATGGGTCGCCTCGAGCCCCGGTCGCGGAGGATCGCCACCGCATGGAGGCTGCGGACCCCGTGGTGACAGTACGCGACGAGCGCGGGGGCCGCCTCGTCCCCGTCCCCGGTCGCAGGCGTATCCGCCTGGTCGAGGCCGAGGTCGGAATCGGCTAGCTCGCCGAGCGGCACGAGCGTGCTGTTCGGGAGCGCGGCCAGTTCGTGCTCCCACGGCTCGCGGACGTCGAGCAGGACGAGTGGGCGCCCTTCGCCGAGCCAGGTCGCGAGCTCCTCCACGGTGATCTCCTCGATGGCGGGTGGCACGGTCACCGAGAATGCCACAGAAGACCAAGAGGCAAGACGGAAGACGGAAGACGGAAGACGGATGACGGATGACGGATGACCGATGACGAGCCGGATCGGGCTTTCGAAGCCGACCAAGTCCTGTAATACTCCGCCAGCCATGACCCAGTCGAGACCCCGAAGACGATGGTTCGTGTCCTCCCTGGCCGCCTGTTCGATCGTGTGTTTGGCCCTGTCGACGTCGGCCGATCCGGCCCTCGCTTCCCCCGCGCTCGGCCCGCTGTCTCGGCCGGCGGAGGTGAACCTGCGCATCGATCCCTCCGCGGCGACGCGCGTGCTGGCCGCGGACGAGGGCGCCTCGCAGGAGCCCGACGCCGAGAAGCCGAAGGCCATGGACGATCAGGCGTCGGCCGCGGCCGCCAAGGCAGCGGGACCAAAGAAACCCGAGGCCCCCGAGGACAAGTTCGCCTTCGCGAAGGACTGGCCCTTCTGGGTGATCGTGGGCGGCGTGGTGGTGGCGGGGGCCGCGACATTCATGCTGGTCCGGAACGCCAACGACACTCCCCCTTGCGGCGCCAGGTACACCGCTGGCTGCTTCGGAGCCCGATGACGACCAAGCCCACGACCACGGCCACCCTCGACCCCGCCACCCTGACCACGACCGCCGAGACGACCGCCCGTTCGCCCCGTTCCCCCCGCGCAAGGGGCCTGCGCGCCGGCGCCGTCCTCGCCGTGCTGGGCCTGGCCGGGCTCTCGGGCTGTGGGCAGACCAACTATCTCGACGTCACCGTCACGGTCAAGCAGGATCCGATGATCGGCCTCGACAAGCTGTTGCGCATCAACTCGTGCGTCGTGTCGGTCTCGGGCGCCGCGACGGACAGCTTCGACATCAGGACCTGCTCGCAAGGAGCGGTCATGGGATACAACCTCGGGACGTTCCAGTACGGGACCGACAAGGACTCCGGGAGCTTCACCTTCGCGGTGCTGATCCGGGACGGCGTCCAGACCACCCTCGGGACCGGCACGGCCTCGGTGCAGGTGAAATCCGGCGCCCGGGCCACGCTCACGGTCGAGGTTCCCCTCGACCCCGCCGCGTTCAAGTAAGGGTCGAGCGAGGGCCTCTATTCCGAAGGGCGGGACCTCCGGGCGCAGGCTTCGGCCCGGGCCCGCAGGAGCTTCCGTTCCCGGGCGTTCGTGGCGAGGCCGGCGGCCTCGTCGAAAGCCACCTCGGCCTCGGCGCTTCGGCCCAGCCTCGAGAGAAGATCGCCGCGCACCGCCGGGAGCAGGTGGTAGCCCTGGAGGACCGGGTGGTCCGACAGCGCATCGACCAGGCTCAGCCCCTCGGCCGGACCGTCGGCCATCGCGACCGCGACGGCCCGGTTCAGCTCGACCACCGGGGAGCCCGTGAGCTCGACCAGGGCGTCGTACAGCGCCAGCACGCGCCGCCAGTCCGTGTCTTCCAGGCGGGTGGCCACCGCGTGGCACGCGGCGATGGCGGCCTGCAAGGTGTATGGGCCGAGCGGCCGCCGAATCGCCTCGGCCCGATGCAGGGCCGAGAGCCCCCGGGTGATGAGCAGGCGATCCCACAGCGTCCGGTCCTGCTCGGCGAGGAGCACCGGCTCCCCGCGCGGTCCGACCCGTGCCCGCGCGCGCGAGGCCTGGAGCTCCATCAGCGCGAGCAGGCCGTGCGCCTCGGCCTCGCCAGGTACGAGCCCCACCAGGATGCGCCCGAGGCGCAGCGCCTCGTCGCACAGCTCCGGGCGGAGCCAGTCGTCCCCGGCGGTCGCGGCGTAGCCCTCGTTGAAGATGAGGTACACGACCTCGAGGATCGGGGGGATCCGCGCGTGCAGGTCCTCGCCGGTCGGGACCTCGAACGGCACCTTGGCCTCGGCGAGGGTCCGCTTCGAGCGGACGATCCGTTGCGCCACCGTGACCTCGGTGGTGAGAAAGGCGCGGGCGATCTCCGCCGTCGACAGGCCCGCGACGAGTCGCAAGGTCAGCGCCACGCGCGCGTCCCGGGACAGGATCGGGTGGCAGGCGATGAACACCAGGCGCAGCACGTCGTCGCCGATGATCTCGTCGAGGGACTCCACGTCGAACGTGGTCCACGGCGTGGTGGTGCGTTCGAGCTCGCGGTGCCGGCCGTCCATCATGGCGCGCCTTCGGGCCTCGTCGGTGGCGCGGTTCTTGGCCGTGGTCATCAACCACGCGCCCGGGTTGTCGGGGATCCCCGCCTCCGGCCAGCGCTCGAGGGCGGTCACCAGCGCTCCTTGCGCGAAGTCCTCCGCGCGATCGACGTCGCGCACCAGACGGACGAGGCCGCCGATGAGTCGCGCCGCCTCGATCCGCCAGACGGCTTCGATGGTCGCGCGCGTCGGAGCCTCGAATTCACCCATGGCGCGGAGATCCCACGATGGCCCCCGACGGGGTCACCTCTGACCCTTTTGCCGCTCCATCTCGAGGCGGAGGCGCTCCTCCCGCGCGCGGAGCTCGGGGGTCAGCTCCTGGCCGAAGTCCTCGGCCTCGAAGACGGGCCGCACCTCGAGCTCGGCGTCCTCTCCCGGCATCGGATCGGGGCACCGGCGCACCCATTCGATGGCCTCCTCCATCGAGCGGACCTGCCAGATCCAGTAGCCCGCGATGAGCTCCTTGGTCTCGGCGAAGGGCCCGTCGACGACGGTGCGCTTGTTGCCCGAGAACCTGACGCGTTTGCCCTTGACACTCGGGTGCAGGCCGTCCCCGGCGAGCATGATGCCCGCCTTGACCAGTTCCTCGTTGTACTTGCCCATGGCGGCGAGCAGGTCCTCGCCCGGCATGACGCCCGCTTCACTGTTCCTCGTGGCCTTCACGATCACCATGACCTTCATCGTCGTGTCCTTTCCGCGGGCGCCTCGGGCGTCCGGATGGTTGTTCGTAGGGGCGACGAATGAGGTTGGGCGAGATCGACAGGCCCGAGCAAGTTATTTCGAGGGGCGGGGCAACCGAACCGAGGATGGCCGAGGCCGTCGTATCATCGGCGCCATGACCACCGAGACCGCGCGCCCGGAGCTTCGTCGGGGCGTGCTCTTCAGCCTGGGTGCGTACACCATCTGGGGGCTCTTCCCGCTCTACCTGCGGCTCGTGCGAACGGTGAGCCCGCTCGAGTTCGTCCTCTACCGGATGCTGCTGTCCCTGGGGTTCGTCTTCGCGGTGCTTGCGCTGCGGCGGCAGTGGGGCTGGCTCGGGTCCGCGCTGCGCTCGCCGGCGATCCTGGGCGCGTCGCTGGCCAGCGGGCTCGTCCTCACCGCCAACTGGTTCACCTTCGTGTGGGCGGTGGCGCGCTACCGGATCGTCGACGCGAGCCTCGGCTACTTCATCACGCCGCTCGTGAGCATCGCGCTCGGGGCGCTGGTGCTCGGCGAGCGACCGTCTCGCGTCCGGACCGTGGCGGTGGGCCTGGCGTTCCTGGGCGTGCTCTGGCTCGCGATCGAGGTCGGACAGGTTCCCTGGATTGGCATCGTGCTCGCCGCCACCTTCGGGACCTATGGCCTCCTCCGCAAGGTCGCCACCCTCGGCGCGCTCGAGGGGCTGGCGCTCGAGACGCTGCTGCTCGGCCCGGTGGCCCTGGGCGTGCTGGTGGTCCTGGCCCGGAGCGCCGGCGGCAACCACTTCGCGGCCGCCGGAGCGGGCGAGCGCCTGCTCATCCTGGCGGCGGGGCCCGTCACCGCCGTTCCCTTGTTGCTGTTCGCGGCCGGGGCGCGCCGGTTGCCGCTCTGGCTGGTCGGGATGCTCCAGTACGTCGGGCCGACGCTGCAGTTGCTGGTCGGGGTCCTCGTGGGGCACGAGCCCTTTCGGCTGCCCAAGCTGCTCGGCTATGCCCTCATCTGGGTGGCCTTCATCCTCGCAAGCCTCGACGCCAGCCGCGCCGACCGTCGCCCGGACACCGCCGTGCGGGTCCTGTCGGCCTCGGGCACCCGGGCGTGACCCGGTGACAGGCACGCCGTGACGGGCACGCCGTGATACCCCTGTCGTTCGAGGCGGCGCGGGCCGAGCTCTACGGCATGGCGATCGACGCGTTCGTGGCGGAGCGCACGCGGCTCGCGCGCGCTCTCAAGGCCAGCGGAGACAAGGAAGGCGCGGCCCGGCTTGCCAAGCTGCCCCGCCCGGTGCTCTCGGCCTGGGCGGTGAACCAGCTCTGGCGCCAGGAACGAGCGGCCTTCGACACGTTGCTGGCGGAGGCGACGCGGCTGCGGTCCGGCGATCCCGGCGCGGCGCGCGCGCACCGCGAAGCGCTGGCGGGGCTGCGCCGGCGAGCCGCCGAGCTCCTGACGGCAGCGGGCCACGCTGGGTCGAACGAGGCGACCCTCCGGCGGGTGTACATCGACCTTTCGGCCCTCGCGGCCCACGGAGGGTTCGACCGGGGCGAGGAGGGGGCCCTGGCGGCCGATCTCGAGGCCCCCGGCTTCGACGTCCTCGGCGGCGCAGCCATCGCGGAGGCTGGAGCGGTGGTGCCGGCGCCAGGCAGCGCACGCCCCGCTCCTGCGACCGGCGGCGGTCTCGACGACGATCCAGGGCGGGCCGGCGGGGCGGAGGATGAGCTCGAGGAGGGGCGCCGGCTCGTCGAGGCCGAGCGTCGGCGCCGAGAGGCGCGCGAGGCCGCGCTCGCAGCCGCAGCCGCAGCGGCCGCGGAGGCCGCGGAGGCGGAGCGGCTGCGCATCGAGGGGGAGCTGGCCCGGCTCGATGAGCGCCTTCGCGCTGGCCTGGCGGAGCTCGAGCGCTGCGACCGCCTCGTCGATGCCCTGCGGACGGACCTGACGCGGGCCGAGGCGGCGCGCCTGCGCGCGCAGGCGGCCGTCGCGGCCCTCCGGAGCGAGCGGGCCGCCTTGCAAGGAAAGGGAAAGGGCGAGGCTGCGGGAGGGGGATCGTCGCCCGCGGGAGAAGGTCGCGATCAAGGCCACCGCGGTGAGCCGTGAGGTCGTGGCCGGCGGTGAGGTGATCGAGGCCCGCTCAGCCGTCAGGGCACATTCTTCTCGCAGTCGAGCCCGCCGGCGGATGCGCCCGTACAGATCGACGGCGGCGCGCAGAGGGTGCCTGCGCAAGCGCAGGTGATCGTGGCCCCGCAAGCGGCCGGCGTCGGGGCACACGCGTAAGTTGGATCGCGGGCGCAGATCCCGCTCACCCCGGAAGGATGCAAACCCGGGCCGCACGCTCCGGCATCGTTCTCGAAGATGACGGCTCCCCCGTTCGTGACGCTGGCGACACAGATCGATCCGGTCGCGCAGGGAGGACGGCAGGTCGCGGCGGCGATTCCGGCATCGCCGGGCGGATTCGATGGGCAGACGCAGAGAGCTCCACGCGGACAGCAGAGGGCGCAGTCGGCGATGCACGTATCCGTGGGGTGGGGGCAAAGGCCGCAGGCTCCCGCCGTCCCACCAGCTCCGGCGCCGTGGCCCCCGGCGCCGCCGTTCGTCACCCCCCCGTGGCCCCCGGAGGCCCCACCGGACGCTCCGACGCCTCCACCCACGCCGAGAGCTCCAGCGACGCCGGAGAGCCCCGCCGCGCCGCCGCTCGCGGTCTGGCCGGGCCCGAGGCCGCCGGCCGCGCCACCGAGCTCGCCACCCGACGCGCCCTGGCCACTGGCATGACCGGCCCCGCCCCCGTCGCCTCCGGTCCCTGTGGTCGGGCCACTCTGGCCGCCTCCGCCGCCGCCGGGCGCTCCAGCGTCGGCGACCGAGCGTCCGCCGGTTCCCGACCCCGCACCGCCTCCGCCGGTGGTCGAGTGGGAGCTGCACCCGCCCATGACGATAATGCACGCCCCGAAGCTGAGGCTCGAAGCGAACCGACGGGAGAACATCGGACGATCGTAGCCCATTTCGGACGCCCTCGGGGCGTGGGGAGCCCCCGCCAGCGGTGGACCAGCTCGTAACTCGACGGACCAGGCCGCCTGCCACCACAGCATGTTCAGTGGCTAGGGGTCAGTGGCTGGGTGGCTCGAAGGGGCGAATTGACCCGCTCGCTCGCCCAGGCGACACTGGTACGGTGATCGGCGTCAATGCCGGTTGCCTCGGACCCTCCTCGGGTCCTTTGTCGAGTCCCTCCCCAGCAACCCAGGAGCTTCCGATGACCACCAGCCTTTCGGTCCGCATGCGTGGGTTCGGTCGCCAGTCGATTCTCGGGTTCGCCTGCTGCGCTTTGGCGGCCTGCGGATCTTCCTCCAGCGGGACGCCTTCCGCATCCGGCGGGTCCACCGTCGGGTCGGGGGGCGCCGTCGGCTCCGGCGGGGTCACCGCGACGGGAGGCACCCCCGGAACGGGAGGCACCCCCGGGACGGGAGGCGCACCGGGTACGGGAGGCGCACCGGGTACGGGAGGCGCACCCGGCACGGGAGGATTGACCGTGGGCACCGGCGGTTCCCCCGCCACCGGCGGTGGCACGGCGGGAGCCGGCGGAGCTGGGGTTGGGCAGGGCGGTATCCCGGGGGGCGGCGGCGGAGCCGCCACCGGCGGTGCCGCGGGCGGGCCGGGTGTCGGTGGCGGCAGCGGTAACTGCAACGGCGCGGCTCTCTGTGACGACTTCGAGCGCGCGATGCTGGGCCCAGACTGGGTGCTCGACAACACCGCGCCGACCGTCATCGAGCTCGTGACCAACAAGGGACACAACAGCATGAGCTCCGTGCACATCAGCTTCGGGACCGCAGCGACCCAGAGCTACATCTCCGAGAGCAAGACGTTTCCAGCCATGGGGAACGCGTTCTGGGGACGGGCCTGGATCTTCTCGATGGCGCCGCTCGGTGGTCACCAGATCTACGTCGAGGCGCGGGTCGGTGCTGGCTCCGACAAGACGGGGGTCCGCCCGGTGAACACCCAGGGGATGAACCTCGCCACCAACCTCGAATCCAGCGACGCCGGGATGACGTCGAACATCAAGATGACGATGGGAAGCTGGGTCTGTTACGAGTGGCAGATCACCGGCATCGGGGGTGCGGGCACATTCACCTCCTACGTCGATGGCATGATGATCGGCAAGCAAAACGGAACCATCCCGGCCCTGATGCGGCAGCGCATCGGCTTCCAGCGATACATGGCCGGGACCGCCGGCGAGATGTGGATAGACGACGTCGCGATTGGAGCCGCGCGCATCGGCTGCCTCTAGCTTAGCGTAGCTAAGCTAGCTCTAGCCCTAGCGAGGGCCGAGCTCGCTGGTCGGGCGGCCGAAGATGTCGTCGTGGTAGCGGGCGACCAGGTAGACGGCCGCCGCGGTGAAGACACCGCCGGCGATGAAGGCCACGTTGGCTCCGGTGCCGAAGCGCTGCTTCTGGTCGAAGTCGCTCTGGGCCTCGGCGCGGGTCGCGCCCGAAGGTGTGACCTGCGAGAGAACCCCCAGGAACCCCCCGGTGGCGAACGACACCGCCGCCAGGGCGGCGCTCCCGCCGGCCGCCGGCCCGGGCCAGGATCGGCGCTCGGGGAGATTGCGCTCGGTCAGGTTCACGCCGAGCTCCTGCCCAGGAACCACCTCGACCGAGGAGATCCAGGGAAACCGGTTGTCGGCCTCGACCCGCACGTTGTGCCTTCCGGCCAGCAGCGTCCCGGAGATGAGCGGGGTGATGCCGAGATAGGCGTTGTCGATGGAGACCCGGGCCCCGGTGGGCAGGGTGGTGATCTGGATCCGACCCGGCTCCACGCGCGGCCGGAAGAGCTCCTCGGTCGAGGTCTCGACGGCGGCGATGAGGTCGGGGATTCCGCCCTCGACGAGCCGGAAGATGTGGTTCTCGACCGTGTTGTTCTCGACGTTGTTCAGGTTGAGCGAGAACAGGAACTGGTTACCCCGCAAGCCCACGGTTCCGGCCACGATGCGCCGCACGCCGAGCGACACGGCCGCCCGACCGAGGCACCCGAGATCGTCGATGCAGGCCTGGGCGCGCTGCTCGTTTTCGACCCCGAGCCGCGCCCGAAACTCCTCCCGGCCGGCGAGCTCGACGTCCTTGCGCTGCGCGATGTGGGCGATGACGATCTCGGTGAGGTTGTCCGCCAGGTAGGCGTCCTTCTCGGTGGTCCCCATGACCAGGACTGCCAGCTTCTCGGGCGGCTCGGTTCCGGCGGCCCTCGGCGGAGGCCCTGCCCCTGGACTCGCGGCCGCGCCGGCCCGCGCGACCAGCGCCAGCACGAGCACCACCGTCCCGAGTGCGGGCCACGCGCCGCGGCTCATCCGCCCGCCCCCGTCGCGCTCACGCACGTCGAGCCGGTGCATACCCCCGACTTGCAGGCGCTCGCCCCCGGACAGGCGCTGCCATCGTCGAGGAGTTGCTGGCACGTGCCTGTGGCTTCGGAGCACCATGAGTTGCCCTTCATCCACCGATCTGTGGCGCAGTCCGAGGCCTGGGTGCACTTCTTGGTGCAGATGCTCGGCGCGCCCGGGACGGTGGGCAGACACGACAGATCCTTCGCGCTGTCGACGCAGTTCCCGTCGGTCTGGCAGGGGTAGCCGAAGTAGCCGGGAAAGCAAACCGGCTGCGGTCCGCCCCGCGGGGTGAGGCAGGTGTGCTCGATCCCGCCCCGCTGCGTGCACCCACCGTCGGCGTCGCAGGGGAGCAGACAGGTGCCGAGCGCATCCGCCGGGTCGAACCGCGTGCAGACCTCCTTGGCGTTGCGCTTCAGGCAGTCCTTGTCCTCGGAGCAGTCGGAGCCCCGGAACGAGTTCGGAGTCCGGCAGTAGCCCGGGTCGTCCGGCTGGGCGGGGTTCTTCACGCAGAGAAAGAGCCCCTGGATCCCGTCGAACTGCGTGCAGTCGGCGTCGGTCATACAGCGGGTGGTGCAGACCTTGAACCCGATGCCGGTGTTCTCGCAGCGGCCCACCATGCAGTCCATGTCGTCGAGACAGGTGAACCCGAGCAGCCCCGGGATGCAGACCTTGGGCGTGACCCCGGTCGAGACCCGGCGATAGCACAGGAAGTTTGGTGGACAGTCGAGGTTGGAGTCGCAGTTCGGGACGCAGATGTCGGGCGGATTGGTGTTCGCCGGCACCACGTCCTGCAGGCACGACTCTCCGGCCGCGCAGGACGACCCACGCGACTTGCAGTCGGTCTGCAAGCAGAAGAGGTGGTCGAGATGAACGTCCCGCGAGTCGGGGTAGACGACGGTCTCGAGGAAGCTCGAGGCGCAGACCGAGCGGATCGGGTTGGTGCAGTCCTCGTCCTGCATGCAGGGGCTCATGGTGGTGCACACGCCCTCGTTGTTCACGAGATCGGTCCGGTAGCAGCGCAGATCGGGGCTCCCGCAGGCGGCGGTGGGCGCGGCGTCCGTGTCTTCGGAGGGCCTGCAGGTCTGAAGCTCGACGTTGGGTTTCCCCGGGCTCGACTTCAAGCAGGCGGCCGTGCCGTCACTGGCCCCCGGGCCGGTGAGGGGGGCGACGCCTCCGTTGGGATCGGGGTCGCAGGTCCGGGCACAGAAGTCCGCACCGCCGATCTGGCTGCTGGAGAAGCACGCCATCGGGCGGTTGCTCTCGTCGGTGCCGCAGGTCTGGCCGGGGGCGCCAGGGTCGCAACGGAAGACCCGCTGCTCGAACTTGGCCCGGTCGACCCGGCAGCCGACGGCGAGGAGCGTGCACCCGAGCGCCGCCACGGCGCCGAGCGCGGCCGCGATGCGCGGCGATGATCGGGCTCGCATGCGCCTCCGCGTCCCCCTCAGCGTCAGCGTCCCCGTCCCGGAGCGCGGGCGGCTCACTTGACGATGCTCTCGATGAACATGGCGTCGGGGGCGTCGGGGGCAAGCTCGAGGTATCGGCGGTAGTTCTCCTTGGCGCGTGCGGAGTTGCCCGAGCGCATGTAGCACTTGCCGAGGAAGCGGTAGATCTCGGGTGTCCCCGGGCTCGTCGATCGCAGCAGCTCGCCGCGCTGGCAGGCCGCCGCGACCTCCCCCTGTCCGAGCAGACCCTCGGCCTCGGTCAGGCCCCCCTTGCCGCTCCCGGAGGGGTTGATCTCGCTCGGCGTCGTGTTCGGCACCATGGCCGCGGACACCTTGCCGGTCCCGGCCGCAGGGGTGGGTCGGAGGTCGGATCGTCGTGCCGGAGTCGGCCTGCCGGGCGACGGCGGTGCCGCGGCGAGCGTCGCCGGCCCGGACGGCTCCGCGGCCGCGCGATCTCGCCGCAAGCCGCTCCGGGTCTTGCGCGGGCCTGCCAGGCGCGGCTCGGCCCCGGGTCCCCCCTCGGGGAGCAGCGGCTCTTCGACGGCGGCCGGCAGAGCCACCGCCGAGGCCGAGGCGGCCACGGGCTGGGAGCGCGGGTCGGATTCGGACCGACCGGGCGTGGCGGCCGGGCGAACGGGGAGGCCGACGGGTGTGGGGGGCGGGGCGGGGGGGGCCGCGGCACTCGCCCCGGACAGCGTCGCCCCAGCGGGGGCCGGGAACCCCGAGGAGGCTCCGCGCCCGCCCCACCGCACGAGCCCGATGGTGGCGCCGAGCGCGAGGGCCGCCGCGGCTCCAACGACGATTCCACGGGTGGGCCCGGAACGGCGGACCTCGGCGGTGGTCGCCGACGGGTCGCCGCGGGCTCCGGTCTCCGCCCACTGTCCCGGGTCGACGGGCGTCGCAGGCAAGGTGGCGGCGCTCGAGCGCGGGCGGCGTCCCACCCGTCCGGCGCCGACGTTCTCGAGCTCCTCGCGAAAGAGGGCCGCGCTCGCCGGTCGCAGCTCCCGGTCCTTCGCGAGCCCGCGCAAGATGAGGTCGTCGAGGGCCGACGGGAGCTTGTGTCCGGGTCGCCGGGAGCTCGGCACGACCGGGCTCTCGCTGAGGTGACGGCTCACGATCGCGATGGGGGTGTTGCCGTGGAACGGGATGTCGCCGGTGACCATCTGGAACAGGATCACCGCTGCCGAATAGAGGTCGGCGCGCCCATCGAGGGGCTCCCCCCGGGCTTGCTCCGGGGACATGTACTCGGGCGTTCCACACACGAGCCCCTGGATCGTCAACATCTGGGGCTCGGTGTGCCCATCGTCCATCTGGGCCTTGGCGATGCCGTAGTCGCAGACCTTCACGAAGTCGGGCTCTCCACGCCGCTCGATCAGCATGATGTTGCTCGGCTTGAGATCGCGGTGGATCACCCCCTGGGCGTGGGCCTCGTCCAGGGCCGCCAGCACCTGCGTCATGATGCGCACGATGCGGGGCAGCGGCAGAGGGAACTCCTCGCGGATCACCCGGGACAGGTCGCGCCCGGCCAGGAGCTCCATCGCGATGTACAGCACGCCGGTCTGATCGCGACCAGAGTCGATGATCTGGATGGAGTTGGGGTGGTTCAAGCGCGAGGCGCTCTTCGCTTCGCGCTGGAATCGCCGCACGAGCTTGTCGTCGTCCGTCAGGTGGGTATGCAAGATCTTGACCGCCACGGCCTTGCCGAGCGAGATCTGCTCTGCCTGGTAGACGTTCCCCATCGCGCCGGAGCCGATCAGCCGCTGAATTCGAAAGTTCCCGGCGATCAGCCGGCCTGGGAAGGGATCGAGGATCGAGGTGCTGGTGTCTTCCGACGTCATTTCCTGGCCTGGGATGCGTGTCGGATGATAGCGCGATACCGCGGCGAAAAGACAGCCTGGGTGGCCGGTGGCTCTGACGGTGGCGGCCGTTTTCGACCGCCCCGCTTCGGCCGTCTCTTGCGCCCCTCCGCCGCTACTTGTTTGGCTGGGGCGTCATGCGGAGGTAGGGCTTGACGACCTTGTAGCCCTTGGGGAACTTCTGCGCGAGCACCGCCGGGTCCTGCAGCGACGGGACGATCACGCAATCCTCGCCGTCCTTCCAGTTGGCCGGCGTGGCGACCGAGTGGCTGTCGGTGAGCTGCAGCGAATCGATGGCCCGCAGGATCTCGTCGAAGTTACGCCCCGTGCTGGCCGGGTAGGTGATGGTCAGCCGCACCTTCTTCTTGGGATCGATCACGAACACCGAACGGACCGTGAGCGTGTCGTTGGCGTCGGGGTGAATCATCCCGTAGAGCGTCGACACCTTGCGGTCGGCGTCGCCGAGGATCGGGAAGTTCATCTTGGTGTGGGAGGTCTCCTCGATGTCGGCGATCCAGCGCTTGTGGGACTCGACGTCGTCGACGCTGACCGCTATGGGCTTGACGTGGCGCTTGGCGAACTCGCCCTTCAGCTTGGCCACGGTGCCGAGCTCGGTGGTGCAGACGGGGGTGAAGTCCCGGGGATGGGAGAACAGGATCGCCCAGTCGTTGCCGATCCACTCGTGGAACTTGATGGTGCCTTCGGTGGACTCCTGCACGAAATCGGGGGCGGTCGAACCGAGTGTGATGCTCATGGTGGCTCCTTCTTTTCGGATGGACAGATGGGGGCTCGGCCGTTATATCGCTCGATTCTCCGCGCGGCCAACGGTTCCTCGGGGTCTGGTCCTCGGGGTCTGGCGAGATGTCGAACCCGAAATCACATCAGCTCATCGTCCCAACCGCCAGCGACGGCGAACGGCTGGACCGCGCGCTCGCCGGGCCAGAGTCTGGCGTGACCCGCGGAGAAGCCCGACGCCTGATCGCGGCGGGCGTGGTCTTCGTCGGGGGACGGCGCTGCGGAATCTGCTCGCGCCTGGTGCGGACGGGAGACTCCATCACCTGGCAGACACCTGCGCGACAGGCCGGGGCCCGCTCGAGCGGAGGACCGGACGAAGCCGATCCGCTGCGCCTGGTGGTGGAGCGGCCCGGGTTCTGGATCTTCGACAAGCCGGCCGGGATGCCGGTCGAGCCCACCCGCGCCGGCAAGCTCGGGACCCTGTCGGAGGTGGTCCGCACGCGCTTCGGCGAGGTGGGCCTGGTCACCCACCGGCTCGACGCCGCCACCAGCGGCCTGCTCGTCGTCGCACGGCAGCCCCGGGTGCAGGTCGAGCTGAACGCCCTGTTCGCCGAGCACGCCATCGCGCGCCGCTACCTGGCCATGGTCTCGGTCGACCCGGACGCCAGCCGAGAATCGGCCGAGGGGTTGTGGCGCTCGGGCGCGCTCACGATCGACCGCCCGCTCGACGGCAAGCGCGCGGTCACCCACGTGACCTTGCTCGCACGCAGTGACACCGCGGCGGCACTGCTGGTGGACCTCGACACCGGGCGCACCCGTCAGATTCGCCGCCACCTCGCCGAGGTGCACCTGCCCATCATCGGCGAATCTCCGAGCGGTCAGCGCACCGGAGGTCGCCTCCTGCTCCACGCCTACCGCCTGACGCTCCCTCCCCGCTTCAGCGGAGGTGCCCTCGACGTCACCTCCCCCATCCCCGCCCCCTTCCTCACCGCCGCCCGCTCCCTCAAGCTCGATCTCTCGAAAGACCTCCCCTGAGCCTTCCCGCTCCGTGTCCCTCCCTTCGCAAGGAGGGAACGCGAGTCGAGTCCGAGTCCGAGTCCGAGTTCGAGGGAGGTCCGCGTGAGATCAAGTCGCGGGGGAAGGGAAAAGGGAGGTGGGAGAGATCAGCACCGCTGCCAGGATGCGTTCGCTCGCGCGGTGGATCGGAGGTTGGCTTTGCCAACCGGAGACGGCATCTGCAAAGCAGATCCGGCCACGATTCTCGTCGTCCGTCGGGAGGGGCCCGCGGGGAGGGGCCGCCCCTCCCCGCGAGCGCCGAAGGCGCGTTCTTAATCGCCCAGGCAGATCCCGAGGTCGCGCGCGGTCTGGACGGTGTCGGAGTCGAGAGGGACGGTCTTCATGACCGCGATGGCCTCGTCGATGGGGACGGGGACCATGTGCGGAGGATGATAGGCCGCGAGGTGGCCGAATTGCCCGGCCTCCACCATGCGCACCGCCGCCGCCCCGAAGCGCAGCGCGAGCAGCCGGTCGCGGTGGGTCGGGCCTCCCCCCCGCTGCAGGTGTCCGAGGACGAGCGACCGGGTCTCGAAGCCCGTCTGGCGCGCAATCTGATCCGCCAGGCGCTCGGCCAGGCCCCCGATGCGCACCTCGCGGCCGAGCTCCTCGCCGATGGTGCTCAAGGTTCCGTCCTTGGGCGCCGCGCCCTCGGCGCACACCACCAGCGCGTAGCGACGCCCGCTGGCGTAGCGGCGCTTGAGGTGGGCCACCACCTTGTTCATGTCGTAGGGGATCTCGGGCATCAGGATCACGTGGGCGTTGCCGGCCACGCCCGCGTGCATGGCGATCCACCCCGCATAACGGCCCATGACCTCGACCACCATCACGCGCTCGTGCGACTCCGCGGTGGTGTGCAGCCGATCGATCGCCTCCGTGGCCACGGTCACCGCGGTATCGAACCCGAAGGTGGCCTGGGTACAGGACAGATCGTTGTCGATGGTCTTCGGCACGCCCACGATGGGCATCCCCTTCTTGATGAAGCGGCTGGCGATGCGGAAGGCGCCGTCGCCGCCGATCGCGATCAAGGCGTCGCCACCCACCTCCTTGAAGCGCTGGATCACCTGATCAGAGATGTCGGTGAGGACCTTCTTCCCATTCTCCTCGGTGATGAACTCGAAGGGATGACCCTTGTTCACCGTCCCGAGGATGGTCCCGCCGAGGTGGGCGATCCCGCGCACCCGATCCCGCGTGAGATCGATGAGGCCCCCATCTTCGGGGGCGATGAGCCCGTGGTAGCCCCGGCGAATCCCGGTGACTTTCCAGCCCCTTCGCAGGGCCGAGAGGGTGACCGAGCGGATCACGGCATTCAATCCGGGGGCGTCGCCGCCACCGGTGTTCACCAGGATGTGCATTGACCCAAGCCAATATCGCGGCGGGAGGATTCCTGCAACACCCCGGCCCGGGAACGGTGCCCGGTGGGTGATTCCACGGCTCAGCGAAGGCGGGTCGTTCGGGTGGCCCTGGGGTGACGGGCGGAGATCCTTCGGGCAGAATGCCCGCGCCAGCCGACGCGTCACCACGTGACGGCCATTCCGGCTTCGGCTGGCCCTCGATGACGCGCGTACCCATGCCGACCGGCCCCATCGCCCCGAGCGCTCCGATCGCCACCGCGTCACGCGCCGGCTCGACGGCCGCGCCCCTGGTGCCCCCACGCATCGCGATCCTTCCCCCCGAGCTCGCGGACCAGATCGCCGCGGGCGAGGTGGTGGAGCGGGCGGCCTCCGCCGTCAAGGAGCTGTGCGAGAACGCGCTCGACGCCGGGGCACGCCACGTGGACGTCGAGCTCGAGGGCGGGGGCCGGGGCTTGATCCGGGTCATCGATGACGGGTGCGGCATGACCCCGGCCGAGGCGCGTCTCGCCCTGCGGCGCCACGCCACCTCGAAGATCGCGCACGCGGATGACCTCTGGACCCTGAAGAGCTTTGGATTCCGCGGAGAGGCTCTGCCGTCGATCGCCGCGGTCTCGCGGCTCACGCTCTCGACCCGGGTGGCGGGCGCGAGCGCCGGGTTCCGCTTGGTGGTCGAGGCCGGCGTGGAGACCGACGCGCGCGAGGTCGGGATGCCGCCCGGGACCCGGGTCGAGGTGCGCGAGCTCTTCTACAACACGCCGGCGCGCCTGAAGTTCCAGAAGGCCGACGCCACCGAGGCGGGGAACGTGAGCGACGCGGTCCTGCGGCTCGGCCTCGCCCACCCCGAGAGCCACCTTCGGCTGAGCATCGGCGGGCGCTTGGCGCTCGACCTGCCGCCGCACCGGGATCGGGCGGAGCGGGTGCGGGCCGCGCTCGCGCGCCGCGGGCTCGGGGCCTTGCACGAGGTGCTAGGCGAGGAGGCGGGACACCGGGTGCACGCGTTCCTGGCAGCGCCTTCGCAGGCCACCTCGACGGCGCGCGGCACCTTCCTGTTCGTGGGGAGGCGCTTCGTGCGCGATCGCGGGCTGCTGCAGGCGGTGGTGCAGGGCTACGGGGACTCGCTCGAGCGGGGTCGCTACCCGGTGGCGGTGGTGTTCCTCGAGGTGCCCGGCTCCGAGCTCGACGTGAACGTCCATCCGCAGAAGCTCGAGGTGCGGTTCGCGCGCGGGGCGGAGGTCTACGCGGCCGTCCGGCACGTGCTGCGCGAGGGGCTGGGAAAGGCGGCGTGGGCGGGGAGCCCGGGGCCGGGCGCCGGCCCCTTCGAGGGCGACCGCGGAGCGGCCGCCGGGAGGGGAGCCGCGCCATTCTCGCCTCCGCCACCCGAGCTCGGGCCGCGGGCCGGGGGGCGCGACGCGGTCGGGCCATCGGCCCGCTCGCTTCCCGGCTGGGCGCGCTCGGTCGGTTCCCCGGGCCGCCCGGACGATCCTTGGGCGGGCGGGCGGGCGTCGACCGTCCGCGATGCCCGACCGAAGCTGGCCGAGGAGACGGCTGGCGGAGCTGGCCGCCTGCTCGGTCAGCTCGACCTTGGCTGCTGGGTGTGCGAGTCCGGCGAGGCCCTGGTCCTGTTCGATCCCCACGCGGTGCGCGAACGGCTGCTCATGCGCGCGCTCGAAGCCGAGTGGGCGGCGGGTCGGGTCCACGGTCAGAAGTTGCTGTTCCCGATTCCCATCGACTGGACCCCGCCGGTGATCGCGCCCGCCCCCCCGGGCGAGCCCCGCGACACCGCCGCGGAGGCGGCGTTCGCGCGCGCGGTCGCCCGGCTCGGCGTCGAGGTCGAGCCGCCGCGGGCACCCCGACCTGAGACCTGGGTCCTGCGCGGGCTGCCCGCGGTCCTCGGGGACGCGGCCCCGAAGCCGGTGTTGCTCGGCCTGCTCGCGCGCTGGTTCGCATCGCCCGGTCCTCCGGCGACGGCGGGGCTCGCAGCCGCGCGGGTGCCGGCGCCAGGGGAGCCGGAGCCCGCCCCGGCGGCAGATCTGCTCGGCGTGATGGCGTGCGCCGCAAGCGTGCGACCCGGGGAGGCCATCGAGGGTGCGCTCGCGTTGGACTGGCTCGGACAACTCGCGATTCGACCATGGCCGCCCCGACCAGGGCCGCCCACCGACGGGGAGGGCGCCCGCGCCGACCAGAGACTGGACGCCGACGCCGACGCTGACACCGTCACCGATCGGGACTTCGTTTGCCGGAGGGGGCGGCCCTTGTGCTTGCCCATCCCCTTCGCCGCCCTGCGCGCGCACTTCGGGCCGGCGTGAACGAGACCGCTCGGTCTGGCCGGGCCGCTCCGCCCTCCGCGGCCAGCGCCGCGCCCGTCGCCCTGGTGATTGCCGGTCCGACGTCGGCCGGCAAGAGCGCCCTCGCCCTCGAGGTCGCGGCCCACCTGCCGATCGAGATCGTCTGCTGCGACTCGCAGCAGGTCTACGTCGGGCTCGACATCGGGACCGGCAAGCCGACCCCGCGGGAACGCGCGGCCGTGCCGCACCACCTCCTCGATCTGGTCTCGCCGCGCGAGGCGTTTCACGCCGCCCGCTGGGCCGAGCTCGCGCGCGGCGTGATCCCCGCCATCCTGGCGCGCGGCCACCTGCCGCTGGTGGTCGCGGGCACCGGGCTCTACCTGCGGGCGCTGCTCTCGGGGCTCTTCGATGCGCCGCCGCCGAGCGCGTCGATCCGGGCCCGTCACCAGCAAGAGGCGGCCGCCCTCGGGACCGAGGCGCTTCATGCGCGCCTGACCTCGATCGATCCGGACACGGCGGCGCGGGTCATGCCGCGCGATCTCGTGCGCGTCAGCCGCGCGCTCGAGGTCTGGGAACAGACCGGCGAGCGGATCAGCGTGCTGCAGCGACGCGCGGCCGCGGGGGCCGCCGTGCCCGCGAAGGTCCTGGTCCTCGACCCTCCGCTCGACGAGCTCCGACCGCGGATCGAGCGGCGCTTCGACGCGATGATGGCGGCCGGGCTCCTCGACGAGACGCGGGCGCTGGTCGCCGAGTTCGGCGCCGACGCGCGCGGGCTGCAAGCCCTCGGGTACGCGCAGCTCGCGCAGCACCTGGCGGGCGCGTTGCCGCTCGCGGCGGCGGTGTCGGCCGCCAAGAGCGCCACGAGCACCTACGCCCGCCGCCAGCGGACCTGGTTTCGCAAGCAGGCCGGGGCCTGGCGCTGCGCGGTCCCACCCGCCGCGCGGGCGGTGCGCGACTGGTGGCTCAGCGAGGGCGGCGGACCGAGCCCGGACCTTCTTTGAGTACGGTCCTCCAGATTCCTCGAAGACCCGTCACCGTCACCGTCACCGTCACCGTACTCGTACTCGTACTCGTCGCGTCCGTTCGTGGGACGAGGACGAGGACGGGCTCTTGGGGGCTCGCCAATCAGCGGCCGTAGGCGTGGTCGCGGTCGCGGTGGATGTCGCGCACCGTGAGGCTGAGCGCCCGCGCATCCGCCCCACCGTTGGCGGACAGGGCGGCGAAGGTCGCGGCCGCCAGGGCCTCGGATGCGTCGGGGTGATTGGCCTTGAGGCGGTCCATGGTGCGCGTCCGCACGAGCTGCAGCATCGGATCGGGGGAGCGGCGGAGGAACAGCGTCAGCTGCCGGTGCTCGAGGTTCTCCGAGGCGAGGACATCGGGGGCGGGGGAGTCGGGATGGAAGGTGGCGACGAGGAACGGCGGTAGGCTGTCCGCTTGGCGCCGTGCGCGATCCGCGCGGCGCACCCGTTCGGCGAAGGCGTCGAAGGCGCTCCAGCCACCGGCGAACCGCGGAAAGAGGAAAAGAGCCACCTCGACGTCGCCCCCGCGGTCATGCTGGCCGGCTTGATCGCCTCTGCGTTCGTCCGCGAGCGCCGGGTCGGGGCGACCCGCGAGGGCATCGATGGTACCGAGGACGCCAGCGGGGTCGACCACCGCGCCGGGAAACACCCGCTTGGCCACCCGGCCCGCCCGCATCGCCGGCTCGGCCCACGGGCAGAGTCCGAACGCGAGCACGACCTCTCTCACGTAGCGGTCGCACAGCCTCAGCGACTCGCGGACGAGCCCAGCCTCCCCGACGGGGGCCGGCCGGTGCCCATCGGCGGCTCCCGCCGCTCCGCCCGGGTCGGGAGCGGAAGGATCAGACGTCGCCGCCCTCGACGTAGGCCCCCATCCGCCGGAACTTCGCGTAGCGCCCATCGCGCAGCGTGTCCGGGGAGGCCACCAGCAGCTCGGCCAGGTGCCTTCGCACCGCGTCGCCGAGGTTGCGGGCGGTCTGGTCGTGGTCGCGGTGCGCGCCCCCGAGCGCCTCGGGCACGATCTCGTCGACCACGCCGAGCCGGTACAGATCCGTCGAGGTCATCTTCATGGCCTCGGCCGCCTCGGGCTTCTTGCTGTCGTCGCGCCACAGGATCGATGCGCAGCCCTCGGGCGAGATCACCGAGTAGGTGGCGTACTCGAGCATGAGGATGCGGTCCGCCACCCCGAGCGCGAGCGCGCCGCCGGAGCCGCCCTCGCCGATCACCGCACACACGATGGGGACGGGTAGCCCGGCCATCACCTCCAGGTTCTTGGCGATGGCCTCGGCCTGCCCCCGCTCCTCGGCGTCGATGCCGGGGAACGCCCCCTGGGTGTCCACCAGGCACAGGATCGGGCGCTTCATCCGCGCCGCCAGCTCCATCAGGCGCAGCGCCTTCCGGTACCCTTCCGGCTTCGGCTGCCCGAAGTTGCGGCGCACCTTCTCCTTGGTGCTGCGTCCCTTCTGCTGGCCCACGACCAGGATCGGCGTTCCGTCGAACGTGCCGAAGCCCGCCACGATGGCGGGATCGTCCGCGAAGTGGCGGTCCCCGTGCAGCTCGACGAAGCCCTCCACCAGCCGCTCGATATAGTCGAGGGTGTACGGGCGCGCGGGGTGACGGGAGAGCTGCACCTTCTGCCAGGCCGACAGATCGGCGAAGATCTCCCTCTGGAGATCGCGCGCCCGGGCCTCGAGCAGCGCGATCTGGGGACGCAGCTCGGGGTTCTCGCGGCTGACCTGGACCAGCTTCTCGATCTTGCGCTCGAGCTCGACCACCGGGCGCTCGAAATCCAGCACCGGAGCGGTGGAGACGTCGATCTTCTCAGCTCTCTCTGCGATCTGGGCCATCAAGGGAGGGCATTGTAGCAAGCTCGGCCGGGTCGCATAGCCGGGCCACAATCCAGGCGTCCGCTATTCCCGGGGGGAGGGGGCGACGATATCCTGCCGCGATGGCCCAGCCCCCGCTCCCAGGTCTTTTCCGTGTGATTTCCCGCTCTCTCGCGCAAAGGAGGATGGTCTTGGCCGGGGTGCGACTGGCGGCGGTCGCGGGGCTGATGGCCGGCGGCGCGGCGCCGGGCTGCATCATGCGCAAGCCGGGCAGCCACGCGCACGCCGCCGCCGAGGCGGCCGCCCGCGCCAGTGGCCCGGCGGGCGCCTCCGCCCCGAAGGTCAAGTTCGGCACCGTCCCCGGGATCGATCTGCTGGGGCCCGAGGGGGTGGGGGCCTTCCGGCTCTTCGGCGGGGTCGACAAGGTCGAGCTCACCCCCATCGACGTGACCGGCCAGCCCTTCGGTCGGGCCCTCCGTGCCCGCGTCAAGGAGGCGGGCGGCTCGGAGTGGTCGGTGCAGCTCCAGAGCCCGACCAGGCAGCCGGTCGAGAAGGGGGATCTCGTCCTCGCGACCTTCTACCTGCGCGCCGCCCGGATCCAGGAAGGGGCCCTCTTCGCCGAGACCTCGTTCGTGTTCGAGCGGGCCGCCGCGCCCTACAACAAGGCCATCACCTATCCCATCAAGGTCGCGAGCGAGTGGCGCAAGATCCAGGTCCGCTTCCCGGTGGACGAGAGCTACCCGGCGGGCGGGGCGCAGATCATCTTGCGGCTCGGGTACGAGCCCGAGACCCTGGAGATCGGCGGGTTCACCGTGGAGAGCTTCGGCAAGGCGCACGTCCTGTGGGATCTGCCGACCAGCGAGCAGGCCGACCATCGGGCCGACGTGAAGCTGTCGCAGCCGCCGCCCGCGGTGGCTCTCGAGGTGGTCGACGGTGGCGCGCTGCCCATCGAGATCGCGACCGGCAAGGTGGTCGGGCCCATCAGCCCCTACGTCTACGGCATCAATTCACAGAACCTGGACGCGCTCGGGGCCACGGTCAGGCGGATGGGTGGCAACCGGCAGACCGCCTACAACTGGGAGACCAACGCCTCGAGCGCCGGGCAGGACTACAACCACGTGAACGACGACTGGTCGTGCACCACGCTCGGGTTCGACACCTGCGGTGATCCCGCCGGCCAGATGACCGAGTTCGCGCTCGCCAACCGGCGCGCGGGCGTGCAGTCGATCCTCACCGTGACCATGTCGGACTACGTGTCGGCCGACAAGAAGGGCCCGGTGCCGGAGTCGGAGCGGGCGCCGAGCGCGCGCTACGTCCGCTCGATGATCCGCAAGCCGGGACCGCTCGCCGCCCGGCCGGATCTCGGCGATGGGGTGGTCTACCAGGACGAGTTCATGCACTTCATCCTCGAGCGCCTCGGCCGCGCCAGCGCGGGCGGGGTCAAGTTCTATTCGCTCGACAACGAGCCGGCGCTGTGGGCCTCGACCCATCCGCGGGTGCACGCCACCCGCCCGACCTATGCGGACGTGCTGCGCCGGAGCGAGAACACCGCCGCCATGATCACCGAGCTCGATCCGGACGCCGAGGTCCTCGGCGGCGTGATGTACGGCTGGGCCGAGTACATGTCGCTCGAGGGGGCGGTGGATTCGGCGGCCCACAACCAGGCGGTGGGCGGGCACTACGTGGACTTCTACCTGCAGTCGATGAAGGAGCTCGAGGCCAAGTACAAGCGCCGCCTGGTGCACGTGCTCGACGTGCACTGGTACCCCGAGATCCGCGGGACCAAGCGCATCACCGAGCCGGACGTGTCGCCGAAGACCGTGGCGGCGCGGCTGGAGGCGCCGCGCAGCCTGTGGGATCCCACCTACCGCGAGAAGACCGCCATCACCGACGAGTGGAAGAAGCCCATCCGGCTCATCCCGTGGCTCAAGGAGACCATCGCGAAGCGGTATCCGGGGACCAAGCTGTCCATGACCGAGTACAACTTCGGCGCCCCCGAGCACGTGTCGGGTGGGCTCGCGCAGGTGGACGTGCTCGGTATCCTGGGACGCGAGGGGGTGTACCTGGCCAATTACTGGGGCAGCGGGGCGGGGGTGGGCGAGATGCCGGACTACGTGGGCGCTGCCTTCAAGCTCTACCGGAACTTCGACGGAAAGGGGGCGACCTTCGGGGACACCGCGGTGGCGGCGAGCATCGGGGATTTGACCAAGGGCTCGGTGTATGCGGCCACCGACTCGAAGGATCCGGGACGGCTGACCATCGTGGTCATCAACAAGAGCCAGTCCGAGCGCTTCACGGCGCGCATCAAGCTGGCGGGGGCCGGCAAGCCGTTCACGAGCGCCAGCGCCTACGTGCTCGGACCTGGGGGCGCCGCGGTGGAGGCTCGGGGCAGCGTGCCCATCACGGGGAACGCGTTGACCGACGTGCTGCCTCCGCTCACCGCGACGCTGTTCGTGTGCCACAGGTAGCAGCGCGCCCGGTCAGGGCCCCAGGCACTCACGGGCGAGGCCCGCGTGCGGTCGCGCGCCGCGGCCAGGCTCGGGCCGAGGGTGATTGACAGCGGTGGAGAGGCGACCCTATGGTGCGAGTCCATTCGATACCGCGGTCTACAGCAACTGGTTCGGGCCGCGTGCGCGCTGCCGATCGCCGGATCGAGTGAGCCCACGGAGGCGCCTCGGCTGGCTGCGCTCGAGGCCCTGGTCGAGGGCAAGGGCGAGGACGACCGCACGTCCGGGTTCAGGTGGATGACGTCGCGGGTCGCGGAGCGTGAGCCGGGGTCCGCCCGGCCCCGGCCCCCGAGGATCTCGGCCGACAGGCTCCGGCGTTCGGTGGCCGGATGCCTGACCGCGATGGAGCGGCTGGTCGAGGGCCACCTGACGGCCGCGCTCACCACGGCGTCTCATGCGTGGGACGGCGTGGACAGCGCGCTCGCGATGTCGAGCGACCCTGCGTTCGCCGAGCAGCTCCGGCAGGCGCGGCGACAGCTCGACGAGGCCGCCGCCTGCTCCGAGGCGGCATCGGCGCGGGCGGTCGCGCTCGAGGGGCTGGTCGCGCTGGAGCTGGCGGCGGAGCTCCTGCGTCTCTTCGAGCGGCGCCTGTCGTCGCTGATCCGCCTGCGCGCGCTGTCTGGCCAGGGCGGGCTCGGGGGGCTGCTGCCGGACGGGCGGCCATTTCTCGATCTGGCGGCCGCGCTGCGCGACGCTGCCCGGGCGTGGTCGTGAGCGAGACCCCCGATCCCAGCACCCACATGACGACGACGACCACGACGACGACCACGGCCCCGCGCAGGAGACTTTCACCGAAGGGCCTTGATGCACCGAAGGGGATGTCGAGGGTGAGCGTGTTGCGCTGGGCGAGCGCGGTGGCCATCGCCGGGCTCGCCTTGCTGATCGCGCTCGGGGCCATGCGCACCTACCTGGCCCACGAGATGACGCTCGGCCTCGGCGCGGTGGTCGCGACCGGCATCCTGCTCCTGGTGGGGCTCGCGAGCCTGGGCGCGGCGCGGCTGCGCCTCGGGCGCGAGCTCGCGGCCCTGGAGAGCGACTCCGCGGTCCCACGGGGATGGCTCTGGCCGGCGCGGCTGGCGCGCCTCGCGGAGATTCACGCCGCGGGGGCCAGACCCGACCCCGAGGTCCTCGCCGAGGTGACGCGCGCCGAGGAGGCCGGACGCGCGTACCTTGGACGATACCTGGTGGCGACCACGGTGCTCATCGGCCTGGTCGGGACGTTCGCCGGGCTCATGCAGACGCTCGGCAAGCTGACGCCGCTGCTCGGGGACGCGCACGTCAATGGCGCCGAGGTGCTGGCGGCACCCCTCGCCGGGCTCCACGTCACCTTCGGGGCCAGCCTGGTGGCCATCCTCGCGACGCTGGCGCTGGCCCTGGCCCAGGGCGATCTCACGCTCTGCGAGGAGCGGGTGCTCGCACGCCTCGAGGATCGGACGTGCCACGAGTGGATCCCGGCGCTGTGGCGCGCCGGCGAAGCCCCCGACGAGCGGGTGGTGCGCGCCATCGGCGGGCTCGAGGTGGCGTTCGCCGAGAGCGTCTCGCGGGCGCTCGCCGCCAGCGTGCAGGCCATCGGCGCCGAGACGCGCGGCGAGAGCGAACGCGCCCGGGCCGAGACCGCCCGCGACCGCGCCGAGCTCGGGCGGCTCATGGTGGGGCTCGACGCCCTGACCGCCGAGGTCAAGGGGTCGGTCGCGCGCCTGTGCGTCGAGGTGGGCTCGCGGCTCGGGGCGAGCGCCGAGCAGCAGGCGCGTGCGCTCGAGGAGGCCGCGGTCGGGCAGGCCCGCGCGCTGGCGCGAACCGTGGATGCCGCCACCGAGAGCCTCCGGACCGCCAACCGCGAGGTGACCGAGGCGATGCGCGTCGAGGTGACCGCGGCCTGGTCGCGCTCGGCGGAGGCGCACGTCGCGCTGGTGCGCGGGCTGACCGAGTCGGGTGGGGAGGCGCTGGCGCAGGCCACGGCGGCCCAGATCGCGGCGCAGATCGCGGCCACCGAACGGGCGACCGCCGCGGTCGCGTCGGCCGTGCGGGCCGTCGAGGCGACCGCCGAGCGCATCGGGGCGACCGCGGCCGCCGGCGCGGAGGGGGTGATCGCGGCCGCCGAGGCCTCGAGCGCGCGCGCGATCGGGGCCGCGGAGGCCATGAGCGCGCGGGTGGTCGGGGCCGCGGAGGGCATGAGCGCGCGGGTGGTCGCCACGACGGAGGCGCTCGGCGCGCGCGCGGTCGCCGCCAGCGAGGGTGCGAGCCGGCGTTCGGGCGAGGTCGCCGAGGCGCTGGCCCGCGAGATGGCCCGGGTCCTCGCGGAGGCGGCGCGCCAGTCGGCGGGGACCGTGGAGGCGGTCGCCGAACGCGCGGGGTCCTTGCTCGGCGAATCGGTGCGCCAGTCGACGGACACGGGCGCGGCCTTGCTGCGCGAGACCCACGAAGCGGTGGGGCGCGCCACCCGCGAGACCGCCCAGCTCGTGGCGCAGAGCCTCGGGCCCCTGTTCGCTGGCGAGGCGCGGGAGCGGGCGGCCGTCGAGGCGGCCCTGCGCGACGCCGTGGCGGGCGCGGCGATCGCCGCCGAGCGGCTCGGCACCTTGACGACCGCGCTCGAAGGCGTCGGCCGGGAGCACACGGCGGCCATGGAACGCGGCGGTCAAGCCGTGCTGGCGGCCTTCGAGCAGGCGGTGGTCGGGGGCGGGGCCGCGCTCGACCGCGCGGCGCTGGGCCTCGCCACGGCGGCGCGCGATCTGCAATCGGGCGCCGACGTGCTCGGGCCGAGGCTGAACGCCCTCGGGGTGGAGCTGGGGGCGCTGTCGCGCGAGGTCGCGTTGTTGGTGGCGGCGCGCGGTCCCGACGATGCGCTCGGGGGCGCGGTCCTCGGCGAGCTCGAGCGTCTGGGCGGAGCGGTGGAGGGGCTCGGCGCGCTGGTCCGCGCCGGTCGCGCGGACGCGGCGGCCGCCGCGCCAGGCCCGTCGGAAGCTCGATCGGAAGACGTCCCGGCGAGCGGCCAGCCCGACGAGGAGAGCCACGCGCCGCCGCCGCCCGTCACGCGAATCTCGGACGAGGCGGCGGGTGGCGAGGACCTCCGCGCGGCAGGCCTCGCGCGTGAGCAAGAGCAAGAGCAAGAGCAAGAGCAAGAGCATGAGCACGAGCCTGGGGAAGACCAGGGCCAGGGCGGCACGTCCGGAGACGAGCCTCCCGAGCCGGTCGGGGCAGCGTGAGATCCCGGCGCGGGCCCGCCACGCTGTTCCCCCTCAACGCCTGGCCGGCGTTCGTGGACGCGCTCACGGTCGTGCTCGCCGTCTTCGTGCTGATCGTCATCGTGGCGTTCGTGGCGCAGAATCGACTGCTCGCGCGCCTCGAGGCGCGCGAGCGCGAGGTCACGAGCCTCCGCGACGAGAAGGCGCGGATCGAGCGGCGCCTGCGCGCGCTCGCGCCCGGGACCGCCACCCTCGCCGTCGAGGATGGCAAGGTGATCCTGCAGGGTGAGGTCCTGTTTGACTCGGGCTCGGATGCGCTGCGGCCTGGCGGGGAGCGCCTGATGAGCGAGATCGGGCGCAACCTCGCCGGCCTGCTCGCCGCGGAGCCCGACCAGATGCTGCTCGTCGGCGGGCACACCGACGATCGCCCGATCCACGAACGCTTCGCCTCGAACTGGGAGCTCTCCACGGCCCGGGCCCTGGCCGTCTCGCGGGTCCTGATGCGCGCCGGTGTCCCGGCCGGGCGCGTGGTCCCGTCCGGGTTCGGGGCCGAGCACCCGCGGGCGTCGAATGCGGACGAGCCGGGCCGCGCCCAGAACCGCCGCATCGAGGTCCTGCTGGTCCCCATCCACGCGGTCTCGTCGCGATGAGCGACGCCGTGCTGGCGGCTCGGCTCTGGAGCCAGGCGCAGGCCGCCCTCGCCGCGGGGCGCGCCGCCGAGATCGCCCCGCCCGAGGCCCTGTGGGACTCCATCGAGCACTTCCTGGCCGAGCCGGCCGCCTCGACCTTTCTCGCCGCGGTCCGGATCGTCGAGCAGCACCGCCGCCGGGCCGAGGTGGAGCGCGGGGCCCCCGGAGTCCTCCGGCGATCATTCGAGGACGGTGCCGAGGCGCTGGCCGCGGCTCCAGGGATCCCCGCGGCGCTGGCCAGCCGCCTGGCCACCGGCCTCCCGGTCGATCTGCACGCAGGCGACCGCCTGCGTGCCCTGGCGGCGCTCGCCAGCGCGCATCACGCGCTCGCCGCCCGCGTGTCCGCCGACCTCGCCGCGCGCCGCCGGCTCTTCCAGTCCTTCCCCTCGCGCGGCCGCCGCCCGGGCCGCGGCTCGTCCAAGCGCTGAGGACCTGTCGTGCGTCGGGTGTGGGACTTCTTCGAGGGCCAGCCGTCAACCTTCTCGTGATCGTGTCCGTGTCCCTGATCGCCCCCTTGATCGTGGCCGTGCACGTGAACCTGATCTCCCCCGTGATCGCGATCGAGAGCCCCTCGATCCCGAAGCGCCCCCGCGATCACGTCCACGGTGGCGTTCCCGTGCACGCGCACGATACGTGCACGGCCACGACGACGGGGCCGGCCACGATCACGATCACGGGTTTGAGGAGCCGCTGTCGTTCGCTACTTGACCGGGGTCGCCCGCAAGGAGGCCTTGCCGTCCTTGATGTAGACCGCGAAGCGCACGGTCCGACAGGCGTGGCGGGCCATCAGGCTGTTGCGGTTCTCCTGCAGGCGTAGCCGGAACTTGTCGAGGGTGAGCCCGGCCACCGATTCACCGCACTGCTGCTTGGCCACCAGGAACTCGCTGTACACCGCGCGCATGTGCAGCTCGTCGTCGTCTTCGGAGTCGCTCTGCGTGGGATCGGACGACGAGACCACCGGCGGGCCGGCCGCCGGGCGGGCGGCCTGTGGGGCGGCCTGGCCGAGGGGCGCGATGGCCGGACCCCGGGACATCGCGCGGACCCCGGCCGGGAGCTGTGGGGCCGGCAGCACCGGCAGCACCGGAGGCCCGAAGGTCGGCACGGCGCTCGGCGCCGAGGGCGGCGCGAACCCCGGTGGGGGAGGGGGCGCGAATCCGTCCCCGGCCGGCGGCGGGGCGCTCGGAGCGACCCCGAAGAGGCTGCCGGCGCCGGCCGGGGACGTGACCGCGGGCAGCCCGAGACCACCGCCGCGCCCGGGAATGCCTGGCTGCGGACCGGCGGCCCCGGCCCCGTTCGGTCCGGACGCGCCGAGGCCTGGCACGGCGGGCACCACGGCGCCGACCCCCACCTGCGAGATCGACGTGTTGGCGTGATCGAGCGCGGCGTTCACGTCGCGCGCGATGCCACCGAAGTGACCGGCGAAGCGGTGATCGTCGAGCCGCGACATCTCGCCCTTGACCAGGCGGCGCAGCTCGGCGCGCATGCGGGCGATGGGCCACTCCACCTCGTACCGCTGCAGGAACAGTCCGATGGCGATCATCGCCAGCAGCGCGCCGACCAGCGACAGCCAGGGGAAGGTGCTCCAGCGCAGATCGCGCGCCGAGGTGTTGGCCAGCACCGAACCCAGGTCCGCCTTGGCGGGCTTGTGACCGATGAGCACGTAGTACGCCTGCTGCTCGGAGGCTTGCCCCGGGAAGGGCGCCGCCACCGCCAGCAGCGTCTCTCCGTCGACCTCGAACGACAGCGCCGGGGTGCGCTTGACATCCTCGATCTCGGCGCGGTGCTGATCGATCACCCCGGGGAGCAGCGCGAGGGTCTTGCTGTCGACGGTCGAGGCCACGACCTTGCCCATCAGCAGCAACGCCACGTCCACGTCCAGGTTCTTCTTCAGGCGCTCGGCGAAGGTTCGCCCGGTGTCGGCCCCCACGTACAGCGCGCCCACCAGCCGATCCCGGCTCTTCGAGAGCACCGGCGCGCCCGCCACCCGCAAGAGCTCGCCGCCCGTGCCCCACACGTCGTCGGACAGGTACCCGCGCAGGGCGTCCGAGACCACCTCGGCGCCGCCGATGTTGTCGCCATAGTCCTTCTCGTCGGCGCCGACCCGGGCCACCACCCGGCCGTTGGCGTCGATGGCCACCATGCTGGCAATGCCGGCACCCGCCAGATCCGGGAGCAGCGCGCGCAGGCGCGCCTGGACGGTCCGGTGCTGCACCGACAGCTCGCCGCTGCCATGCGAGGCGCTGTCGAGCGCCTCGGAGATGACCAGGTCCCGGCCGAGGTTCGCCACGCGGTCGATCCACTTGTGGGCGTCGACCTTCAACATCTGCTCGGCCGCGTACTGCGCGCGATCGAGGCGCTGGCCCTCGAGCTCCTCGAGCTTCTGGGCCATCGGCCTCGGCGCGGTGAGGGCCACGCTGAAGGCGACACCGGCCAGCATGGCCACCAGGATGAACCAGATCTTCGACAGGAACATGGTCGGTCTTCAGCCCTACTCCGCGGACGTCTTGCCGTCGGTGCCAGCGCCCGAGCCGGAGCCGACCCCGGATGGGTCGGCCCCCGGGTCGCCTTCCTTGGGCTCCGCCTCCTTGGCGGCGTCGCCCTGGCCGCGCGGCGCCGCCACGCGAATCGTCAGGTCCTGCTTCCCCGAGGTGTCCACCTCTTGCTCGTGCACCCACCGGCCCTGGGACCAGACCTTGAGGTTCGCCTTGGCGGCGTCGGGCAACCCGGGGATGGCGAAGCCTCCGCGCTCGTCGGCGATCGCGTAGAACGGCGAGTCCACCACGATGACCGAGATGGTGAGGTGCGGATACTGCGCGCAGCGGATCAGGTAGCCCCCCGGGACGCCGAACCGCTGGTGGCGGAAGGTCCCTGGGTTCAGACGCTCGATCGGCATGAGCGTGGTGTTGTCCGGCATGGACAGCTCGTGGGTCACCTTGCCGACGTTCTTGAACTCGACCACCGAGCCCGGTCCGACCACCACCACCCGGGGCTGGGCGTCGAGCCCGGCGATCTCGACGGTGACCGTCTTGGGGGCCGGCGGGTGGGTGCCGCTCACCCCGTCGACCACCACCACGGTCTGGGACCGGGAAGGGGCCGAGCGCACGGGCACGTTGCCGTTCTCGAGGCGCCAGTACCCCTGGTGCTGCCGCCCCGCCCGCAGGACCTCGGGAAGACGCAGCGTGCCGCGCACCGTGCCGGCCCGTGCCACCGCACCGCCCGCGGCCAAGGCCGTGGCGACGCCCAGCCCCAGCCAGAGACAGGTGGCGGGAGCGAGCGTCCGGGAGCGTCGCGGTGTCGTCATCGCGTGGCCGGTGACGGTACCGTGCGGGTTCGGACCCTGTCAATGCGGTGGGCCGACTTGCGCGCGGCGCGCATCCTTCGGCTATCCTGCCGCCATCGTGACCGGCCCGACCCAACCCTCGAAGACGCTCGACACCTTTGCCAACCCCCGCCCCGCACGCGACTACGTGATCCAGTTCGACTGTCCCGAGTTCACCTGCCTCTGCCCGAAGACCGGACAGCCCGACTTTGCCACCCTGCGGATCGAATACGTCCCGGACGCCCTGTGTGTCGAGCTCAAGTCGCTGAAGCTGTACTTGTGGTCGTTTCGTGACGAGGGGGCGTTCCACGAGGCGGTCACCAATCGGATTCTCGATGATCTGGTGGCCGCCGTGTCTCCGCGGCGCATGCGGGTCGAAGGTCGCTTCAACGTTCGCGGCGGGATCACCACCACCGTGGTCGCCGAGCACGCGAAGCCGCTCGGCTAGGAAGCCGCTCGGCTGGAACGAAGACGAGATCGTCAGTGCGAGCTGGCGACGCCGATCGAGAGGATGAGGGTCGTGGCCAGCATGACGCCCACCGCGGTCACGAGGGGCCAGTGGTCGCGGGACCAGCCCACGGGATCGTTCTGCAGGCCGGGACGCGCGGGGGCCGGAGCGACGAGGACCGGGGCGGGGAGGGCCGAGGGCGCGTCGACGGCGGCCGCCGCGGCTCCGGGCAGCGCCAGCCCGCGCCCTCCGTCGCGACTGGCGCCGGGGGCGGTCGTGGCCGCCGTTCGCGGGGGGGCAACCTCGCCGAGCTCCAGGCGCCGCGCCTGTTCGTCGAGGCGCATGACCGCGGCGTCGAGCGCGCCCTCGTCGCCGGCGAGGCGGGCGATCGCCGAGTCGCGGCGCGCCCCGCCCTGGTCGACCAGCCGCAGGGCCAGGGACAGCCCACCCTGGCCGGGGCGTGGCTCGGCCACGAGCGCAAACGGCATACCCATGCGTCTGGCCCGGGCGGCGGCCTCGACATCCGGCAGGGTGAGGGCCCGCCGCTCCGGAATGGAGACGTCGAGCACACCGCGCTCGGTGGTGATGGTGCCGCCCCAGGGCGCGAAGGTCGGCTCGTCGACGTGAACCAGATGCTCGCCGCTCGAGACCCCGACGAAGGTGGCTGGGCCGCGAACGGGATTGCCACCGTCGAGGGTGACGAACGCCTCTGGTGCGGCGTGGACCACGACGGTGGCCTGTTCGCGGTCCGGGTCCCGCGCGCCCGCCACCGCCCGCGCCCAGTCCTCGGCCAGCAACGCCGGGAACTGCGTCGCGTTCACCGTCCGGTGGGCGTCGAGGCCGGCCGCGCGCGCCAGATCCGCGTAGCCCTGGGCCCGGGCGGCGCTCTCCGGGACGTGGGCGGGGTTGAAGTCGACACGGCTCATGGCCCAGCCGCGGTGGAAGTAGAGATCCGCGAGCGCTCGGCTGTCGAGGCCCGCTCCGCCCGTCGCGGCCACGTCGGCGGCCACCTCGTCGAGGGTCGCGAGGCCGCGCCCGAAATCCAGCCGGGTGACGAGCCCGATCCCGGTCTTCAACCGCTCGACCACCTCCGGAACCCGCGGTGCATCGATGACGACCACCTCGACCGGGCCGAGCCCGAACCGCTGGGCCGCGCGGTCGAAGCGATCGCGCGCGAGGTCGTCCTGCGGGGCATCGGGCACGTTGACGAAGATGGGGTGCACCACGTGGCGGCCGTTGCCGGGGCCGCCGAGCGCGATCCCCGGGCTCCCTCCGACCGTCAGCAGGATGCCGAGGTTGAGCGCCGTCGCCGCCGCCACCATCCGCGGGCGGCGCGGGCCACCGGGTGATGCGGGACCGCCCGAGCCCAGATTGCGCGTGCGCCTCACCTGCGCCTCAGACGACCGGCTTGACCTTGAAGGAGCGCTTCACCATCCCGGTCCAGAAGCCTGCCCCGAGCACGATGGTGGCGAGCAAGGCCGGCGTGCTCATGGCCCCGAGGTGCTGGGCCCCGAGCATGCCGAAGAGCATGGGGCCCGAGAGGTAGAGGTTGATGCGCGAGGCCTTGCCGGCGGTGGCGGCCAGCCGGGCCGCGTCGGGATCGGGCTTGCCAGCGGCGAGCCCTCCGAGGATCCGCTTCTGTCGCGGCCAGATCACGAACCAGACGTTGATGAACATCACGATGGCGAGCAGCATGGCGAACTGGATCCACATGGCCCGCCCGGTCATCTTGCCGTCTGCGTCGTGCATGGCCTTCCCGGGGGCGACGTAGTCGTAGACGAAGAGCGCCAGCCCGAAGACCAGGGTGTAAAGGGCGCCCCAGCGAAACCACCAGAACGCGCGCAGGAGCAACCCCGGGTTGACCTTGGGCTTGAGGTCCTTGTCGAGCCCGGCCTGGAAGGGCACGTTCACCAGGTTCAGGAAGTACAGGTGCCCCACCCAGATGATTCCGAAGACCACGTGACTCCACCGCAGCACGAGGTCGATGAACGCGAGGCTCAGCAAGTTCTCCATGGGGCTACGTATCCCGCGGCCTGCCCCACATGGCAAGTTGTGGCCAGGAATGAAGTGGGGCCCCTCTCTCTCACCCTTGTATGTATCGGGGACGTGCCTCGCTGCCGCTCGCACGTCCCCGCGCCCCTCTCGCTCCGCGCGGCAAAGCCGCGCTACCCTCGCCTGAACAGCGGGAGGTGAACAAAGGTTCCAGGCACGACAGACCCTTTGCCCTCTCCCCACTACCGCGGGGCGAGGGGATAAATGGAGGAGCGGGGAGAGTCCCGATGGGTGCGAGCGGCCTAATGCTCCGGATGAAAGCCGAGCCCCGCTCCTCCCCAATCCTTTCCCTCGCCCCGCGGGAGCGAGAAGAGGGTCAGGGAGAAGGGCCCCACTCTTCTCCGGGCCCGCGTTGCAGCCTAGCGCCTCGCGGCCGGCTTCTTCCTCGGCGGCCGGGTGGGCGTCTTCAGATCCGGCGCGGCGTCCGGCGGGGCGGCCGGGCCTCCTGGGGCCGGGCCGGTGCCCTTCGCGGCCGCGTCCTCCTCGGCCTTCCAGTACTTGCTGTACATGGGAGAGGCGCGATATTCGCTCCGCAGGGACGCGACCAGGTCGGGGAGCCGCTGGAACAGGCGCCGCGGCTTGCGCGGCTTGCACCTGCTCATCACGTAGGCCGCCATCAGCGGCAGGGCGATGGTCGAGTCGACGTAGCAGACGACGGTGTCCGGCAGCTTCTCGGGATCGATCTTGCCCCACGACACCGCCTCGCTCGGCGTGGCGCCCGACAACCCCCCGGTGTCCGGGCGCGCGTCGGTGATCTGCACGAAGAAGTCGTGGCCCTTCTCCGCGACGCCCAGGATCTCCTGCAGCTGCGGCTCGGTTTGCAAGAGGAAGTTCTTGGGTGCGCCGCCGCCGAAGATCAAGACCCCCGAAAGCCCCTTCTTCTTGCGCTTGGCGTCCAGCACCACCGCCGACATCTCCATCACGTCGGCCCCGGGATCGACCTGCGGCCCCCGGTCCGGGTAGGCGGTGTGGATGGCCGACAGGTTGAGCCCGATGGTCGAGTCACCGGGCGAGGCCACCCAGACCGGGACGTCGAGCTCGTGGCAGATCGCCAGGATCGACGGCTTCTCCACCCCGCGCTGGCGCGCGGTCGCGAGGGCGTACTTGCCGATCGCGTGGTGCAGCTCCGAGCCCGACATGCGGCGCCGGAACTCGGGCGCCATCATCACCCGGTACACCCACTCGTCGGTCTTGAACAGCACGTCCGCCGGGAAGAGCACGTCGTAAACCCGGATGATGCCGTCCTCCCGCAGCTTCACGTCGTGGGCGCCGGTGGCCACGTCGGGCGCTCCCCGATACAGGGGCAACGCCAGATCGAAGTGCAGGTCGTGGTAGAGGTTCGCCCCGGTCGACGAGATGTAGTCGATGAACCCGGCCTGGATGAGCGGGACCAGCACCGACGACAGCCCGGCCGGCGTCAGCGCCCCCGACAGCGACACCCCGATGGTCGCGCCGCTGTCGATCATGCGCGCGAAGGCCTGGCAGGACTCGCGCAGCCGGGCGGCGTTGTACGCGTTGAAGTAGGTGTCGATCAGCCGCACCACGTCCGGCATGGCGGCGTCGAGCGGGGCAGGACGGATGCGTCGTTTCGCGTGCAGCATGGTGGGCCCGGAAGGTACCACACGGTCAACGCGCGGCGTGAGACAGACGCGTGACGGTGCGATATGTTCCCCGCATGATGCGCCCGTCGCCGACCGCCGCCCGAGGGGTCGGATGCAGCAGCCCCGAGCTGGGTTCTCGCCGGCCGGGCGTCTCTTCCCGCCGCGCCGTGGACTTCGGTCCCGCCGTGGTCTTCCGTCCCGCCGTGGTCTTGGCCCTCTTCGGCTCGACGCTCGCGCTCGGCGCGACCTGCGCCGTCGCCCCCGCCGGCCATCCACCCCCGCGCGTGCCCGCGCGCACTGCCCTCGCCTCGACCCCGATCATCAGCGACATCCCGTCCGGCGCCGTGCCGACCCCGGGGCCGCCGGTGGAGCGGGTCGATCCCCTGTCAGGTGGAGGCGCGGGTCTGCCCGAGGGGCTCTCGGCATTGAAGGCGGAGCTCGGGCGCGCGATGAGCGTGCTCGGCGGCATGGGCAACGCCGCCCGCAAGGGCGAGCCTTCTCCTTACTTCATCTCGTACGAGGTCTTCGATCGGGACGAGGTCACCATCTCGGCCAGCTATGGGGCGCTGGTGCAGTCCACCCGGCGCCGCACCCGGATGCTCGACACCGACGTGCGGGTCGGCAGCTACGAGCTCGACTCGACCCATCCGATCCGCACCGAGGGCTTCGATCTCGACGGCGACTTCGGAAACGGCGAGCGCGCCGTGCCGCTGCCCCTCGGCGACGATCCCGGGGTCATGCGGGCGGTCGCCTGGCTGGACACCAACCGCAAGTACCGCGCCGCCGCCGAGGCCTTCGTGAAGATCCGCACGCAGAAGACCCTGAAGACCCTGGAGGAGGATCCCTCCGACGACTTCTCGCGCGAGAAGCCCATCGTCTACGCCGCTGCCCCGGCCACCCACGGCTTCAGCGAGCTCGACAAGGAGACCTGGGAGCGCCGCCTGCGCGGGCTGTCCGCCCGCTTCCGCGGCCACCCCGAGCTGCTCGATTCGCAGGTGACCTTGCAGGTGACCTCGCTCAACCGCTGGATCGTCAACTCCGAGGGGACCCTGATCGAGGACGGTCGCACCTACGCGCGCCTCTACCTGCAGGCCGACAGCCGGGCCGAGGACGGGATGGAGCTCGAGCGCTTCGAGGGCTTCGACGGCGCCACGGTGGCCGGGCTCGCCAGCGACGAAGCTGCCGCCCGCGCCGCCGACACCATGGTCGCGGACCTCGAGGCCCTGCGGCGGGCGCCGCTCGCCGATCCCTACATTGGCCCCGCGATCCTCGAGGGCCGGGCCGCAGGCGTGTTCTTTCACGAGATCTTCGGCCACCGGGTCGAGGGGCATCGGCAGAAGAACGAAGACGAGGGACAGACCTTCGCCCGCAAGGTCGGTCAACCGATCATGCCGAGCTTCATGAGCGTCTACGACGATCCGACCTTGACCCGGCTCGGGGGGCTCGATCTCAACGGGTTCTATCGCTTCGACGACGAGGGCATCCCCGCCAGCCGCGCCGTGCTGGTGGAGCACGGTGTGCTGCGCGGGTTCCTGCTCGGCCGCTCGCCGATCCGGGGCTTCGCGCACTCGAACGGCCACGGCCGCCGCCAGGAGGGAAAATCGGTGGTCTCGCGCCAGGGCAACCTGGTGGTCGAGCCCTCCTACACCGTGTCGTTCTCCGAGCTGCGGAAGCGGCTGCGAGACGAGGCCCGTCGCCAGGGCAAGGCCTATGGCCTGCTGTTTCGCGACATCTCGGGCGGGTTCACCAACACCGGCCGCACCGGGCCGCAGGCGTTCAAGGTGCTGCCGATCCTGGTCTACCGGGTCTACGCGGACGCCCGCCCCGACGAGCTCGTGCGCGGGGCAGATCTGGTCGGCACCCCGCTGGCGGCGCTGACCAAGATCCTGGCCGCGGCCGATGACTACGAGACCTTCAATGGAATGTGCGGCGCCGAGTCGGGGTACGTCCCGGTCTCCGCCACCAGCCCGAGCCTGCTGGTGGAGCAGATCGAGGTCGAGCGCAAGGACAAGGGCAACACCAAGCCGCCGGTCCTGCCCGAGCCCCCGCTGCACGAGGCGCCGGGGCCATCCAGCCCGCGGCCGGCCGCCACCGCCCAATCCGCCAGCGCGGCCGCGCCGGCGGGCGGAGGTGCCCCGTGATCTCCGCGGCGGCGGCCAGCTCGGCGGCGCTGGCCTCGCTGGTCGGGGTGGGCGTGCTCGGGCTCGGGGTGGCGGTGGATCTGCCCCCGGCCCACACCTTCGTCGAGGACGACGGGCGGGTGTCGCGGGCCCTCGCCGACGAGCTCGCCCGCTCGATGAAGGAGCTCAAGCTCGGGGACTCTCCGCGGCCGTACTACCTGGCCTACGCCCTCTCGGACGAGGAGCAGGCGAGCGTGGTGGCGACCTTTGGCGCCGTCACCTCGACCAGCGACTACCGCGGCCGCACGCTGCGCACCGACGTGCGCGTGGGCAGTCCGGCCTTCGACAACGGCAACACCTCCGAGTCGCTCTTCGGCGCCAACGTCGCCGCGCTGCCGGTGGACGACGACTACGCCGCCCTCCGCCGCGAGCTCTGGCTCCGCACCGACGAGGCCTACAAGGCGGCCATCGAGGCGCTCGCCAAGAAGAAGTCCACCGCCTCCGGGCAGTCGAGCCGCAGCGACGACGGCGAGGTCGCCGACTTCTCCAGCGACGTGCCGGCCAAGCTCGCGGTCGCCCGGAGCGGCGCCGCGCCCGACGGGGACGAGCTGCGTTCGATCGCCGAGGCGCTGTCGGCGATCTTTCGCGGCTACCCGCAGATCTCGGTGGGGCGCGTGACCGCCGTCTCGGCCCGGGTCCGGCGGCGCTTCGTCTCGAGCGAGGGCGGCCTGTCCGACGAGGAGAAGACCACCGTTCGGCTCGACGTGGTGGCGGAGACCCAAGCGCCGGACGGGATGCGCCTGGTCGACTTCGTGCCGTTCACCGCCCTTGGCCCCGGGGGCCTGCCACCCCTCGCGGAGATGCAGCGCGCGGTCCGCCACCTCGCCGATGAGCTGGTGGCGATGATCGACGCGCCGGTGGTCCCGAGCGGGACCGCCAGCGTGCTCTTCGAGGGGCTGGCGGCCGGGCAGATCGCCAAGCTCCTGATCGCCGACAACCTCTCGGGCACGCCGGCGCCGCGCACCGCCTCGGGGAACGACGAGCGGGGGCAGAGCAGCGAATTCTCCGATCGCCTCGGCCAGAAGGTCGCCGCCCCACTCCTGCGCGTCATGGACGATCCCTTGCGCGAGTCGGTCCCCCAGGCCGCGGCGGTGGCGGGCGTACGGCCGCCGCCTTGGGGGGCGTATCGCATCGACGACGAGGGCATCCCGGCGACGGCGGTGTCCCTCATCGAGGACGGGATCCTGCGGGGTCTGCTCATGACCCGCACGCCCCGCAAGGAGCTCGGGCATTCGAACGGCCACGCGCGCGCGACCCGCTTCGGCCCTCCGAGGGCCACGGTGGGGACGCTGTTCGTGACGGGGCGTCCCGGCGACCCACGGGCGGCGGTCCCGCGTGCCGCTCTGCTCGGTGAGATGTTGCGCGCCGGCCGGGCCGGCAGCGAGGCGAGCTACGTCGTCCGCTTGCTCGACGATCCCCTGGTGCCCGGGGTGGGCAACCCCGACGACGGGTTCGCCATGATCTCGATGGGCGGGAGCGGTCGGTCCGCCCCGTCGGTGAAGCCCCTGGTCGTCTACAGATTGCGGCCCGATGGCAAGGAGGAGCTGGTCCGCGGCCTCACGCTCGAGGGCCTGGTGCCGCGCTCCTTGCGAGACATCGTGGCGCTGGGCAAGGAGCCGGTCGTCTACAACTTCGAGGACGGGGGCATCGGGTTCGCCGGCATCCCGCAGACCATCGTCAGCCCCGCGCTCTTCTTCGCCGACGTCGACGTCCGCCGGAGCGTGGGGAAGAACCGCCGCCCCCCGCTGTATCCGCGCCCGGACCTGTGAGCCGGTCCCGTCGTGCAGGCCCCGGCGCCGGCCGGTCCCGATCCCACCCGCGGGACCGAGCCATTTCCGTCCCAGCGGCGGTGCTTTTCGACGCGTCAAGATAGCGCAGTGCGGTCGAACGGTTAGGCAAATGTCTTGTTTTGAACCCCGCAAATGCAGTGTGGACGAAAACGGTTTCCGAGTGAACTTCGGATAGCTATTATCCCGCCGCGTCTGGAAAGATCCGAGCCCGTGCGGCTGGGAGGTTTCGATGTGGTTCCAAGCGATCGTGATTTCTCAACTGGCCCTGTTCTGCGGCGTCGGTCAGGCGAATCGGGAAGCGTGGGGGACCAACCTTTCTTCGGCTTCTTCACCTTCTACGGTGCTCGCGGCGTCCCTCCAGGCGGGCGGGACGGGCGCTGCCCATCGCATGTGGATCGCCAAGGGACCGTCCGCTGCCGGCACCGGCTCCGTCAAGGGAGGCGTCGGCGTCGGGGGGGGCGGAGCACCCACCGCCGACGCGTCGACCAAGCCCGAGCGCTCCGAGACCGACCTGATGCTGGAGGCGCTGGTTCGCTCCGACGGTGAATCGCCGAACGCCAAGCGCATCGACCGCGCCGTGGCCCAGGCCAAGGCTGACGCCAAGCGCGATCAGATAGCGCCCACCACCGTCTGGAAGGACCCGTTCGCCGAGGATCCGACCCGCCCGATTCCGGTGCGCGGCCGCTTCCGGTCGAACGAGACGAAGACCAAGGAGCTGGCGGTCGTGCGTCGGGAGCTGGCCCGAGCCCGCGCCGAGACGGCGGTGGCGCAGGCGGACGCGGCCCGGGCCAAGGCCGACGCCGCCAAGGCCGAGGCCAACGCCGCGCTGGCCCAGGCCGTGGCCGCCAAGCACGAGGCGGTGGCGGCGCGGGCGGCATGCGTCGATCCATCGGCGGGAAAGCACGCCATGTCCGCGCTGGTCCGCAGCGAGCAGCGGACCCGTCCGCGCGACGCGCTGGTCAGCGCGGGGGCGTCGCTGCCCAGGATCGCGCGGAAGTCGGGCGCCCGGACGGCGGCGGAGCCGACGCCATCCGTGGCGGCGGGCCCGGTCGCACAGCCTCCGCCCGCGGCGTCGACCGACCCGCTCATCGTGCCGCTCGCGGACGATGCGCTCGTGAGCAGCCACCCGGGCGGCGGAATCCTGGTCGTCCCCATCACCCGCTGAGCGCCCCCCGAGACGCGCCCCGCTGGCCCTCCGGGTCCGCGCCCGCAACGACAATGGCCGACGGAGCCCAGCCTCGGTCCACCGATCACAAGATGCCGCGGGTGCCGGCCAGCCTCCCTCCGTCGACCGCCAGCACGCTGCCGGTGACGTAGTCGGCCGAGGCCAGGTAGCGGACCGCGCGCGCCACGTCCGCGGCGCGGCCCACCCGGCCGAGGGGAATGCGGGCGACCACCTCGCGCCGGGCGCTCCGGGGGTAGTCCACGGGGAACTCGACGGTTCCAGGCGCGACCGCACAGACACGGACCCTGGGCGCGAGCTCCAGCGCCAGGACCCGCGTCAGCATCGCCAGGCCGGCCTTGCTGGCTGCGTAGTGCGCGTAACCCGACCAGGCGTGGAACGCCGCCACGTCGAGGATGTTCACGATGAGCCCGCGGCGCGCGCGCAGGAAGGGAGCCGCCGCCTGCGCCAGGCGGAGGGGGGCCTCGAGGTTCAAGGCCACCATGTCCCGGAACGCCGCGCGGTCGATGTCCTCGAATGGACGTCGCTCGAAGGCGGCGGCGCTGCACACGAGAATGTCGAGCCGCCGCCCCCAGGCGGCCACCTCCGCGATCAAGCTCTCGCAGGCCTGGTCAGCCCGCAAGTCCGCGGCGAAGAGGCGCGTGCGGCTGCCTGGAGGCGGGCCGGGCGTGACAGCGGCGTTGCCCTTGAAACGCCCGCGCGCCTTCACCGCCGACGACGCGCGCGCCAGCGAGGTCGCCGACGAACGCGCCGACGAGGCCTCGGCCTCGATGGCGGCCGCGGCGGCCCGGGCGCCGTGCGCAGAGCGTGCATAGTGAATCGCCACGCGCGCTCCGGCCCGAGCCAGCTCCTCGGCGATGGCGCGTCCCACGCGCACGCCGGCCCCGGTGACGAGCGCGACCTTGCCCGCCAGCTCATCCGGACGCAGCTCCTCGGTCGGTGTGCGGCGCATGTGTCGCGCAGCATATCGGAAAGGAGCCGGGATCCACCGTCCGAGCCGCTGACCGAGTATTCGTTTTGCCGGGGGCCTGGGTGTTGTAAGGTAAGCCGATGGCACGCCGGAACTACACCGTGGCTGAGGTGGAATCTCTGATCCCGTCCCTCGAGGAGACGTTCACGCGCATCCTCCAGCTACGGGTGGGTTTGCGGGCGCTGGAGAAGAAGCTGGAGCGGGCCGGGGCCAGCGTGGAATGGGAGCCGGTCCCATCGACGGCGCGAGGCAAGGAGGCGCGCTCCACCAAGGCGGCCCCTCCGCCGCCGCCACCTTCCTCCGACACCGACGTCTCACCCGAGGCCGCCGAAACATCCCAGGTGGTGCATGCGCGCGCGTTGTTTCGAGGGTACTACGAGGCGCTGTCCGAGGGGCTGGAGGAGATCCGCGCCATGGGCGGCGACGTCAAGGACCTCGATCTCGGCCTGGTCGACTTTCCCGGTCGAAGGGGCAGTGACGACATCCTGCTGTGCTGGCGGCTCGGGGAGAAGCGCATCGAGTACTGGCACACCGTCGAGGGTGGTTTCGCGAACCGGCGACGGCTCGACGAGCGCATCCCGAGGACGCCTTCGCGCGCGGACTGAAGGGCGATTGACCAAGCCCGAGCAGCCACCGCCCCGCGTCGGGGTGGCCGATCCGGCGGCGCTGGCGGCCGCGGTGGATGCGCTGCTGTGTGCGTGCGGGCTCGATCCCACCGTGACGGGCGACCTGCGCCACACCGCGGACCGGGTGGCGCGGCTGTGGTCGACGGAGTTCCTGGCGGGGTACGCCATGGATCCGGCGGTGATCCTGGGCGATCCGGTGGTGGGCGAGGCGGATCCCGACGTGGTGGTGGTCGGCGGCCTGCGGTTTCATTCGATGTGTCCCCACCACCTGTTGCCCTACCGGGGGGTGGCGCACGTGGCCTACCTGCCGCACGGGAAGCTGGTGGGCTTCGGGCGCCTGGCGGAGCTGGTGGACTGCTTCACCAAGCGCCTCACGCTGCAGGAGCGCGCCACCAACCAGATCGCCGAGGCGCTGTGCGCCAACCTCGGCGCGCGCGGGGCCGGCTGCGTGATCGAGGCCGAGCAGCTGTGCCTGGCCCTCCCCGGCGAGCGCCACGACGCCTCTGGCGTGGTGACCAGCGCCTTCGTGGGGGACATGCGCGACCGGCCCGATCTGAAGGCGCGCCTGCTCGAGGCCGCGCACCTCGGAGGGCGCGCGCGGTGAAGCTCGCGGGGCGGGTGGCGGTGGTGACCGGCGCGTCGCGCGGCATCGGGCTCGCCATCGCGACCGCCTTCGAGGACGCAGGGGCCAAGGTGGCGCGCTGCTCGCGGCACGGCGGCGGGGGCAGCGAGGTGTGCGACGTCGGGGTGTCGGTCGAGGTGGCGCGCTTCGCGGACACCGTGCGGCGGCGATGGGGGACGCCCGACATCCTGGTCAACAACGCCGGGAGCGTGGTGCGGGCGCGCCTCGAGGATCTCACCGACGCCGCGCTCGACGAGGTGCTCGCCTCGAACTTGCGCGGGACGTTCCTCGTCACCCGGGCCTTCCTGCCCGATCTGCGGGCGCGCGCGCCGGAGCGTGGACCCGCGAGGATCATCAACATCGCGTCCATCTCCGGGCGGCAGGGCACCGCCTGGCTGACCGCCTACTGCGCGGCCAAGCACGGCGTCGTGGGATTCACCCGTGCCCTCGCCGAGGAGGTCCGCGAGGGCGGGATCGTGGTGAACGCGATTTGTCCGGGATCTGTGGACACGGACATGCTACGTCAGGGAATGCCTGGTGCGCAGCCCAAGATGACACCGGAAGACATCGCCGGGGTGGCCCTCTACCTGGCGGCGGATGCGCCGGCAGCCATGACCGGCTCCTGCCTCGACGTGTTCGGATAGGCCAGGCGTGGACCAAACGAGAACCTGAAGAGAGCGAAAGCCGAGATTGTTGGACCATTCGATCCCACCCACTCCGCCAGCCTCCTCCCCGCCGTCTCCGGCGGCGTTGCTGCAAGTGCTCAAGCGGTTGCCCATCTTTCCATTGCCCGGCGTGGTGCTGTTCCCGAACGCGCTCCTGCCGTTGCACATCTTCGAGGAGCGGTACCGCAAGATGGCCCGCGACACCCTGATGTCGGGGCGGCACCTGGCGGTGGCCAGTCTGAAGTCTCCCGAGGAGGCGCTGAGCTCCGAGCGACCCGCGGTTCGGCCGGTGATGGGGGTGGGGGAGATCGTGCTGGCGCACGAGCTGCCGGATGGCCGGTTCAACGTGGTGCTGCGCGGCTGGACCCGGGTCCACCTCGACGAGGAGCTGGCCACCGACGAGCCCTACCGGATCGTCTCGGCGAGCGTGCGGAAGGATCTGCCGGTGTCCGATCCGCGCGAGCTGCGCGACGCCGATCAGGTGCTCCGGGCGCTGGTGAACCGGCTTGCAGACGACGTGGCCGAGGGGGGCGAGCTGCTGCGGCAGATCGTGTGGTCCCAGGCGGAGCCCACCGATCTGGCCGATGTCCTGGCGGCCGCGCTGATCGCGGAGCCGAAGAAGCGGCAGCGCCTGCTCGAGATGCGCAACGTGGTCAAGCGGATCGAGACGGTGTCGGCCTGCGTCGCCTCCATGCTGGATCCGGACGCGGCCGGCGTCGGCCGCAACTGAGCCAGCGACCTCCCGCCTGGCTGACGGTGTGCGACTTCGTCGAGGAAGTGTGCGCGGCCGGCGCAGGGGCGGATAGAGGGAAGGCGAACCGAGCCGGCCCACACTGAAGCATGAGCCGACGACACGTCCCGTCGCGACGGGCCTTCCTCGAGGCCATGGGCGTCGGCTGCGCGCTCTTGCCGTGGTTGCCGTCCGAAAGCGCCCGGGCCGCGTGCTCCGGCGTCTCGGGGCCAAAGAGGGTCTTCATCCTGGTCTGGGCGAACGGGATGCTGGGGGGCGGCGATTCGTGGGCCACGACCGGCCCCGACTTCACCCTGCCCGATCAGATGGCGTCGCTCGAGCCCTGTCGGCAAGACCTGATCTTGATGGATGGTCTCGACTACAAGTTCATCAGGGACATGCCCGGCTCCGGCGAGAGGAGCGCCGTGGCCTGTTTCCCGGGAATGCTGACCGGGGCGTTCTACGCGACCCTCTCCTCCGCCACTTCTGCCGATGTGGCGGGAGGGATCTCCATCGACCAGTACCTCGGGGCCAAGCTGCAAGCGAGCGGCTACCCCGGCCTTCGCAGCTTGAACCTCGCGGTGCAGGCGCAAGTTGGAGCGGCGAGCCTCTCGTGGAGAGCCGCGGGAGTTCCGGTCCGTCCCAACCAGGACCCGTTTGCCGTCTTCTCCAAGCTCTTCGGATCGTCGGCGCAGCCTCCGCTCGACGAGATCCTGGCGATGCGACGGAGTGTTCTCGACCATGTGGCGGGAGAGCTCGATCGATTCACCGCGAGGGTCGGCGGGACGGAGGATCGGAGGCGGGTGGCCGTTCACCTGCAGAACGTGCGCGATCTCGAGCAGCGCCTGGCTCAACAACAGGTCGCCGCGGCGGCGCCCGCGTGCGCGCCTCCCGATCTGGGACCGATGGTCGGGGTCCGCGAGAACAAGAACTTCGAGCTCATCACCAAGCTGCAGATCGATCTCTCGGTCGCTGCGCTGGCCGCGGACGCGACCCGCGTGGTGGTGCTCCAGCTCGGGGATCAAGGAGACGCGCAGATCGTCCTGACCTCCCTGGGGCTCTCGCCGGGAGGTCCGAATCCGGCGAACGCGGTCGCCGGAGATGTCAACAGCATCTACGCCATTGCCAGGACGAATGGCCCCTTGAAGGTCAAGATCGACACCTGGTTCATGAGCCAGGTGTCCTATGCGATAGGCGGGCTCAAGGGCGCCCTCGACGGCGCGGGGACCCTGCTCGACAACACCGTGTTCCTGGCCATGAACAACATGCGGACCGGGCTCCGGGAGACGACCGGAGTTCCCGCGATCATGGCGGGAGGCTGCGGAGGGTACTTCAAGACCGGCCGCAGCCTGGCGCTGACGAACACGCCACACAACGGGGTGCTGGTCGCGCTGGCGAACGCCATGGGATTTCCCACCCCCACGTTCGGCGAGGCCATCTACGGCGGGGAACTGGCCGCCCTCAGAGGATGAGGGTGCTCGGGACCGGGACACGCGAGGGAGCCAGGCCATGAAAGCGCACGTTGTTCCTTTGATTGTTCTCATGCTGACCGCATCGACGGTGACGGGCTGTCACCCGACGTCCAAGGTTGGTCGGGACGATGTCCCGGACGCGGGAGGTCCGGGCGAACGAGGCTCGGGCGCCGTCGGGGGAACCGGCACGGTCAGCGGCACCGGTGGAGGCCCCGTCGCGCTCGGCGGTGGAGGCGTCACCGGCGTCCAGGGGGTCCCGGGGAGCGCCGGCCTCGCGGCAGGCGGAAACGCGATGCCCGGCCCCGCAGGCACGGCCGGCGCCGCGGGCACCAGCGGATTGCCTGGCGCGGCCGGCACCATCGGAAACGTGGGCAACGTCGGCAACGTCGGATTACCCGGTCCCTTGTCTTCACTGCCCCCGGCGCCGAATGCCACGCCGACGCCGGAGAGCGCGGGAACCTTCGCCCTGCAGCACCTCACGGTGGCGGAGCTGAAGAACACCCTGGTTGACCTGCTGGGGATCTCGCCGTTCGACGTTGCCGCCGCGCTGGACGACGCAGGCCTTCCGCCCCTGGAGAATGCTGGCGACTCGTCGAATACGGGATACCTCGCCCCGGGGGAGCTCCGGGCGGCGCAGACGCAGGGCCTCTTCTCGGTGGCCGAGCAACTGGTCACCGATCTGCCGACCACGGCCTCGTCCTGCGCCGCCGCTGTCACGGGGGCCGGCGCCGACGCCACCGCCTGCGCCACGACCTTCATCCACACGTTTGGACGACGCGCGTTTCGTCGGCCCGTGACGCAGGCGGAGGCGGCCGCGCTGCTCGCCCTCTTCGATACGGCCATGGGCCTCGGGTTCGACGTCCAGGGCTCGCTGGTCCAGGTCGTGCGAGCGATGCTTCAGTCACCCGGGTTCCTCTATCACTGGGAGGTGGGGGACGCCCCCGCGGCCCGCAGTGCAGGGCTCATCCCGCTCACGCCGTACCAGATCGCCTCCCGCCTGTCGTACCTCTTGTGGCAGACGATGCCGGACGAGGCCTTGCTGGCGGCGGCGGACAGCGATCAGCTTTCGACCCCGGATCAGATCCTGGCGCAGGCCAATCGCCTGCTGGCGGACGGAAGATCGACGGCCGGACTGGCGAACTTTCACCGGCAATGGCTCGGGCTGACCGCGCCGGAGTCCTTGTCGAAGGACCCGACGATGTTCCCGAAGTTCGTCGGCGAAGGGATGTGGGTCGGCTCCGAGCTGGACACGTTCGTGTCGCGGGTCGTCTCGACGGCCCCGCCATCCGCCGGAGACGGCACCTTGAAGACCTTGCTGACGGCACCGTACACGTACCAGGACGCCACCTTCCTGCGAGAGATCTACGGGGCACCGGAGGTCCAGCTCTACGCTCCCTTGATCCTGGATCCCGCTCAGCGGGCTGGCATCTTGACCCAGATCGCCTTCCTCGCGACGAACGCGTCGGACACCTTGCCCGATCCCATCGAGCGGGGTGTCGTGGTGTGGCAGCGCCTGCTTTGCGCCCCTGCGAGCCCACACCCACCGGGTCTGCTGCTTCCACCCAGCGTCAAGCTCGATCCGGCGGCGACCCTTCGCCAGGTGTACACGCAGCAGGACTCGAACGCGACCTGCGTGTCCTGTCACGCGTCCTTCGACCCTCTGGGGTTCGCTTTCGGAAACTACGACGCCGTGGGGGCATATCAGACGATGGACCTCGGGGACCACGGCCAGATCATCGACGCGTCCGGCGACGTGGTCACGCCCGGCGGGACGAAGATCATCTTCCGGAACGCCGTCGATCTGGTGGACACCCTGGCGGCCAGCGACGAGGTCGAGTGGTGCGTGACGCGGCAGTGGTTTCGCTTCGTGCTCGGGCGCATGGAATCCGGGAGCGATCAGGGGTCGGTGGAGCTGGCCTATCGAGCGGGCGCGGCGGTCCCGGGGTTCTCGCTCCGGCAGATGCTGACGAACCTGGTGCAGACGCGAACCTTTCGATTTCGGGCGCCTTCCCCCGGCGAGATGTGAACCGAGGGGATCGCCCTCCTCGGAGACCGGAGTCGGGCGCAACCGTTGCGGCGAGGCGCCCGCGCGACGCATGCGCTGCGGGGCCTGCGGCGCTGGCCGCCGGCGCGCGCGAGGTCCGGCTGGTACGCGGGTTGCTTTCTCCTTCTCAGGCGGAGAGGAGCCCCGCCGGGAGCGATCGTCATGACCGAAACGCAGGTGCTCTATGCCAACATCGTCTCGAACATCGTCGCGATGCTGATCCTTCTCATCAGCTGGCGGTGGCGAAACGTTGGGCGGTTCCTGTTCCTCGCCCTCTTCCTGTGGGCGGCGCAGACCAACCTGCGCGTCGCGATCCGGACCCCGAGCGCGTACCTCGAGTACGCGCGCTGGGCGGTCGAGCCTTACCGTCGATTCATCCTCGGCCCGTTTGCGCGCCACGTGGGCGTCATGGTCGGTGCCATCGCCTTCGGCCAGGCGGCGATCGCCGTCCTCGTCGCGTTGCGGGGGCGGCTCGTCACGCTGGGTCTCGCGGGCGCGATGGTCTTCCTGCTCGCGATCGCGCCGCTCGGCCGGGGCTCGGCCTTCCCGTTCTCGCTCATCGTCGCGTTCGCGGCCCTGCGGCTCACGCGCCACCGGTACGAGCGCACGCTCATGGGCGAGGTCGCCCTCCGGTCCCGAGGGCTTCGGCGTCGGCCCACGGTCGGCGCCCATGATGCGCCCATGTCTGCCGCCCGCGGCTTCAGGTGACGAAGCCCGGCAACGGCCCCGTGTACTGGGCCGGGCTGCCGAGCGAGGGCAGCGTGACACCGAAGATGGGGGCCAGCGCCAACCAGAAGTCATTGAAGGGGCGGTTCCCGGTCCCACCGACCGTATCGGGATCGAGCTGCATCGGCAGCGGGCCGCCCGTCACCTTCAGGAAGGTACCGCCCGCGAGCCGGGTGTTCTTCCCGCCGAGGACGATCAAGGGCATGTTGAGCTGACCGTGGTCCCAGCGGTTGGACTCGTCGCTGACGTACGGGACGACGGTGTTGTCGAGCAAGGTGTTGCCGTCGAGATCGGTGGCCGCGTCGAACGCCTGCAAGGCCTGCGAGGTCTGATCGTTGTAGAAGCGATCGATGGCGGCCCCCCAGGCGAGCGTGGCCTTCCCGGCGGGGGTCGCAGGATCCATGCTCAAGGGCTCGTAGTGGGGAGCGGCCGGCAACGCGCCATACGGAGCGGGAAGCGTCGCGCCGTCGAAGGTGGTCGGGAAGAGGACGTTGCTCGTGGCGGCCGACCACATGAACGTCGCCACGCGAACCAGATCGCACAAGAACGCCGCCTTGATGATCTCGAGCTGGGCTCGCCCGAGGACCTGGTGGGGATGGCTCGTGGGATCGCCGGGAACGTAGTAGTCGACGCCGGAGAGCGCCGAGACGCCGGTCCCCGGCGTGACCGCGGGGCCGCTTGCTCCCACCCCGGTCTGCGCGAACATGGGCGGGCGGGGCGGGACGACGCACGTTCCCTGGGCAGGCAGCGACGCCCGGATGCTGGCCTCGAGTTGCTGGATGGCGTCCGCGTGGGTGTCGAGCTTGAGCTTCTCCGAGGCCGGGATGAGCGTCCGCAGACGCGTCAGATCGCTCCGCATGAAATCGAGGACGCTCAGCTTCCGGGCGAACAGGGCGGCCGAGGTGCTGCCGGCCGGCACCGCGCCGCCGAAGAGTCGAATGAACGAATTGAGCGGCTGGGTCTCGGGGTAGATGGGCTGGCGGGCGAGAGCGATGCTGGGGTTGGCCGTGGGCGGCAGGTAGGAGAGCACGCGCGGCGCCGTTTCGTCGCGATCCGAGCGAACGTCCGCCGACAGCGCCAGCGACCCGAAAGGCGTCCGACTGCCCATGGCGGCGCCCGCCCCCCCGAGCACCGGGGAGCGCGCCAGGAGGAGCTGGTCGATGGAAGGACCGCCCGCGACGTGATCCTGCACCCCGATCATCCCGAGGGTGGGCACGCCCGTCATGAGCGCGACCATCCCACCCTCGGCGGAGCTCACTCCGCCCCCGCTCGGGCCGGCGCACACCAGGTTGAGGCCGTCGATCATCACCATCTTCGACTGCAGGGGGGCGAACGGCGCGCTGTTCAGCGGCAGCGTGAAGGTCGTGGTCGTGGCCGTCGCCGTGGGGCGCCACAGATCGAGCTCTGTCCCGCAGGCGCGCTGGATGATGAGGAGCCGGAGCGGCGCGGGCATCCCCTGCGCGCGCGCCTCGATGCTGCGCAGGAGGGGCGCGAGCAGGGCGAGGGAGCCGCCGCAACCACGCAGGAACGCCCGGCGGGCCATCTGGTACGACGTCATCTGCTTCCTCCGGGGCGGGCGGGCGCGAGCGCGACCGGCCCGAATGCTCGAACATCCTCGCGCGCGGCGAGCAGAGCGATCCCGATGACGGCGCGGCGCGTGGGGGCAAACATGGCCGTTGGGCAGATCATAGCTCAGGTCCCGACCGCGAGCGCACGCGCCCGCGCCGAGACTGCCACGACGCTGTCGCCCCGGGGCCGCATGCCGCATGCATGGTCGGCCGCTATACTCTCGACCGCGATGACGGAGCGATATCGGGCGATGATGGTGACCGCGCCCGGCGGGCCCGAGGCGCTGGCCTGCGTCGAGCTGCCCGTGGTGGAGCCGAGCGCTGGTCAGTTGCGCGTGCGCGTGCGCGCGGCCGGGGTCGGCGCGACCGACCTGATGGTCCTGGCCGGAAGGTACCGCTACGCCCCCAAGATTCCAGTCGTCCCCGGCTACGAGATCGCCGGCACCGTCGATGCCATCGGCCCCGGCGTCACCGGCTTCACGCTCGGCCAGCGGGTCGCGGCGCTGACGGTCCACGGAGGCATGGCAGAGCTCCTGGTGCGGGAGGCGGAGCACTTCCTGCCGATCCCCGACGGCGTCTCCGATATCCAGGCCGCGGGCGCGATCCTGAACTACGTCACCGCCTGGCAGATGATCCAGCGCGTGGCGAAGGTGTCGTCCGGCCAGACGGCGCTGGTCACCGGCGCCGCGGGGGGCGTCGGCACGGCGGCGCTGCAGATCTTGCGGCTGGTGGGCGCGAGGACCTACGGGGCCGCGTCGGCCAGGAAGCACGAGACCGTCCGCAAGCAGGGCGCGATCCCGATCGACCACCGCGCGGGGCGCCTCGATCGCCTGGTGCGCGGGCTCGAACCTCGGGGCGTCGATTGCGCGTTCGACGCGGTGGGTGGTCCCAACACCGGCCCGTGCATCCGCGCCGCGAGGCGTGGCGGCACGGTCGTCGGCTACGGGTTCATGGGCGTCCGCGGAACGACCGCCGCGCTGGCCATGTTCGCCAACTTGCTGGTTGTGGCACGGCTGCGGGGGCGGCGGGGCGTGTTCTATGGCATCACGATGCTCTACCGGAAGGACCCCAAGCCGTTGCGCGAGGATCTTCCGAAGATCTTCGCGCTCGTCGCCGAGAAGAAGCTCGAGCCGGTGGTCGCCCTGACGTTTCCGCTGGTCGAGGCGAAGAAGGCCATGGAGCTGCTGGCTGGCGGGGAGGTGCAGGGCAAGGTTGTCTTGACCGCCGTCTGACGCCACCGGTGGCCGAGGTACGGTACCATGAGCGCGTGGCTGTCACCGAGGATGAGGCACGCGCGCTCGCGCGCGAGTGGATCGAGGCCTGGAATTCCCATGACCTCGCGCGGATCCTGGCGCACTACGCCGAGGAGGTGGTGCTGACCTCGCCGGTCGCGGCCGAACGCCTCGGGGAGCCGTCCGGGACCGTGCGTGGAAAGGCGGCGCTGCGGGCCTACTTCGCGCTCGGCCTCCGGGTCTTCCCGGACCTGCGCTTCGAGCTGCGCGACGTGATGTGGGGGCTTGGCAGCGTGCTCCTGTACTACCGCAACCAGCGTGGCACCATGACCGGCGAGTACATGGAGCTCTCGCCCCAGTCTGGGCTCGTCACGCGGGTGGTCGCCAACTACGGAGGGTGAGCGGCTCGGCGGCGGCTCCCGACCGGTCGGTCCTGTCGATTGCGCCTCACTCCGCGGCGGCGGACGCGGTGGTGGTCGTGGTCACGGGCCCCGGCGTCAGGACGCCGGAGTTGTCGGCGCAGGTCCCGTCGGTGCCGTTCGTCCCGGCCTTGCAGACCGCGTCGGTGATGGCGAGACAGGCAATGGCCGGACAGGCCCGCGGAACCTTGTCGCAGCCGCCGGCTTGCCACTTCGCGATGATCACCTTGAGCTGGGTGTCGTCGTTGACGAAGGTCTGGCAGCCCGGGCAGGAGATGGAGCGCGAGACCTTGATGCCGCAAGCCCCCTTGGCCGTGGTCGAGCAGAGCTTGGCGTTCTGGAGCTCGTTGGAATAGGCGGTCACGAGGTCGTTGCAGACGACCGCCGGATCCCCGCCCGTCCCCCCGGCGCCCCCCGTTCCTGCGACGCCGCCGTGTCCTCCGGTCCCGGCGGAGCCGCCGGTGCCGACGGATTTTCCACCAGTGCCCGAGCCCGGGTTGCCGCCGGGGCCCGTGCCGCCACCGGTGCCCGGACGCCCGCCGGACGCGTTGCCCCCGGCGCCGACCTTGCCTCCCGTGCTGGTGCCCCCGGTCGAGGTTGCCCCCGCGCCGCCGGTGCCCGGGCTCTGTCCGCCCGAGCCGATCGACCCGCCGCCGGAGCCTCCCGATCCCGTGTCGGGAGCTCCACCCGTCCCGCTCGGACCTCCGCCGGTCCCCTCGGCATGACCGCCGGAGCCCGGATGCCCACCCGAGCCGAGGGCGCCGTCGCCACCCGTCCCGTCCGCGCCGAATGGCTTTCCGGCGTCACCTCCGCAGGCCATCACCAGGAGCAGCGCGACCGACAGCGCGGTGCCTGCACCGACACCTCCTGGGGTGCAGGAGGAGGTGCGGCGGCATCGGACGCCAAAGGAGATCCGGCAGGGGGTGTTCATCCGACGAACATCGTACAACCTTCGTGCCAGCTTGAGGACCCGCGCAGGACCGTGCTCCCGGCCTCCGGCGCATCGCGCGGTCTCAGGTTTCCGAAGCACTCCGGACATTTTTGACAACGTGGTATGAGTTTCGGCCACATGGTTGCCATCAACACCACAGCCAGCCCCTCCAGCCCCTCTGGCTCCACCTCCGCGTCGCCGCCGCTCGACACACCGAGCCGCCGCGGCCCCTTCGCCCTCATGACCACCCTCTTCTTCCTCTGGGGGTTCATGACGGTGTTCAACGACATCCTGATCCCCCGGTTCAAGGATGCGTTCACCTTGTCCTACTTCCAGGCCATGCTGGTGCAGTTCGCGTTCTTCGGCGCGTACTTCCTCGGCTCGCTCGCCTACTTCATCATCTCGGTCAAGAGCGGCGATCCGATCGCGCGCATCGGTTACAAGAACGGCATCATCCTCGGGCTCCTGATCTCGGCGGCGGGGAGCGGGCTCTTCTGGCCGGCGGCGGTCATCGAGTCCTACTGGCTCTTCCTGGTGGCCCTCTTCATGGTCGGCCTCGGGTTCGCCATGCTGCAGATCGCCGCCAACCCCTACGTCACCATCCTCGGTCCGGAGCGAACCGCGTCGAGTCGCCTCAACCTGGCCCAGGGGTTCAACTCGTTCGGCACGACGGTGGGGCCGCTGGTGGGCGGGTGGCTGATCTTCGAGTACTTCTCGCGCACGGGGGCCCACGGCGCCGAGTCGGTCAAGGTGCCTTACCTGGTCTTCTGCCTGGTCTTCGTGCTGGCGGCCGTGGCGTTCGGGTTCGTGAAGCTCCCCGAGATCGCCGGTCAGACCGGCGAGAAGATCGAGGGCGGGGTGGGAGCCTGGCGGTTCCTGCACGTCAAGCTCGGGGCGCTGGCGATCTTCTTCTACGTGGGCGGCGAGGTGGCGATCGGCAGCAGCATCATCAGCTTCCTCGGGCAGCCCGACATCGCGTCGCTCGGCAAGATGGAGGCGAGCCACTACGTGTCGGTGTTCTGGGGCGGCATGCTGATCGGGCGCTTCATGGGGGCGGCCGGGCTCAGCCTGATGTCGCCGGGCAAGAAGCGCCTGATCCTGGCGGCGATTCCGCTGGCGGGCTTCGCGGTGCTGTGGGGGGTGCGCGGGTGGGACGTGGCGCGCATGTACTGGCCGTTCCTGCTCCTGGCCTGGGTGCTGTTCCAGGTGGGACGCGGCCAGGCGGGGCGCAGCCTCATGCTCTTCGCGGCGACCGTGTCGGCGCTGCTGGCGATCGCGATCGCCGTCGGCGGCACGGTGGCGATGTGGTGCGTGGTCGGCGCGGGCCTCTTCAGCTCGATCGGCTTCACCAACATCTTCTCGCTCGCCATCGAGGGGGTCGGGATCTACAAGAGCCAGGCGGCCTCTCTCCTGGTGATGGCGATCCTGGGCGGGGCGCTCTTGCCCCCGGTCCAGGGCTACATCGCCGATGCGGAGCACAGCCTGCGCCCGTCGTTCATCCTGCCCCTCCTGGCGTACGCCTACGTGGCGTTCTACGGGTGGAAGGGCTACCGGATGGGACGGGCCGACGCATCGCTGGCAAGCGCCGAGGCGGCTCCCGCCACGTCGGCGTAGACCAGCCCGAGCGCCAGGGCGTGCTCGAGGAGTGGCTCGGAGGCCACCATCCGGCGCTCGATGAAGCCAGCCGCGTCGAGGCGGGGGTGCATGCTGAGGACCACCGTGGTGGTGGCGGTGGCGGCGGGGACGGCGGAGGCGGTTGGTCGAGGCCCAGGGACAGGCGTGGGGGCCCGAGCGAAATCCCAGGCCAGGATGGCGCCGCTGATGCGGCCGGCGATGGCGCGGGCCGACAGCGGCGTCAGGCCGCCGAGCCTCCAGGTCGAGTCGAAGTCCACGAAGGCGATGTCGTCGGTGACGTCGAACAGCGTGGGATCGCCAGGACGGCGAATCACCCTCTTCCAGCCTGGAAAGGCGGTCCAGCTCTCGGGCGCCGAGAGCCGAGCGCGCGTCTCGTCCTCGGGACGGGCCACGCTCACCATGGCCGAGGCGAACGCCAGCCGACCGTTCTCGCGGCGGCGAACGCGCAGCACCGTGCCGCGCGCCCGCAGGTTCTCGAGGCCAGGCGCGAACAGATCGTCGCCGCGGAGGCTATCGGGCGCCTGCGGCACGCCGGTCGGGCGCTGCACCGGCGCGCCCGGGTCCACTCCGGCCCGCGTGGCGACGGCGCGCAGCGACACCCAGTCGATGGCCGCCGCCATGGCGGTTGCGGCGTAGGGATCGTGCCTGGCCAGCCGGCGGATGAGCCAGTTGGTCGACGCGAAGGCGAGCTGGCTCTCGCAGGTGACGACCGTGCCCGTGGTGCCGGGATCGGCGGTGGCACGAAAGCGAATCCACCCCGGGGAGAAGGCTCCGTCCACCAGCTGGAAGTCCACCGCGTCTCCGCGCCGCGCGACCCAGGCCCGGCCGGACAGGTTGAAGAAGGGAATCTCGAGCTCCCAGGCAAGAAGGCGGAGCTCCACCGGGCCGGGTGAAGGTGAAGGTGAAGGGGAGGGTGTAGGCGACTTCGCAGGCGCGGGCACAGGCGCCGGCGCCGTGGTCGAGGCCACCACCTCGGCGCGGATCAAGGACGGCAAGGCCGCACGCAGAGCGCGTGGATCGAGCAGCACGGCCATCACTTGCTCGGGGCCGATCCTCGGGAGGAGGGTCGCACCGAAGATGCGAGGCGACGCAGGGGGTGGCGTGATCGCGGACGACACGCGGGGCACGACCAGGATGTCCTGCAGCGGGGTCAGCGCCGCCCGCACGACGCTGGCGTCGAGTCGATCGCCGGCCTCGGTGAGCGGCGCGCCCTCGGCGTGCCGGGGTCCTCGCGGGGGCAGGCCCACCGTCGCAGACGCCAGGAATACCCCGACACCTATCGGACCGACGACCGCCACGGGCGGGCGCGTCGGTCTGCCATGGAGGTACCTCGCGGTGCGGGCTCGGATTGAAATGGGGCCCCTCTCCCTGACCCTCCCCCGCTTCGCGGAGGGAGGGGATGAGACGCGAGCGAGGCCGGCAGTCAGGCGCGGGCTTCTACCACCGGCTTGGTGAACGCCCTTCCCTGGCCGCGGCCCGTGACCGCCGCGCGCACGCCGTCGACGCTGGCCTTGGCGCGCGCCCGGACCTGCTCCGTGAGGATGGGCCGCGCGTCCTCCCACTCCTCGCGCACCTGCGCGAAGAAGCGAGGCGACTTCTCGGTCCAGGCCTTGCGCAGGCGGATCAGGCGATCGGGCGCGGCGCGGATCGTGCGCACGGACTCCGCGGCCCAGCTCCGCAGCTGCGCCACCGCGATGCCGCCGTTGCTCATGGGCTTCCCGGCTGCCCCGCCGGTCATGAAGGGGGCGATCTCCGCCAGGCGATCGGCGGCGGTTCCGGCCGCCGCGTGGGGCGAGCGTCGCAGGCCGGTCGCGAAGCGCGGATGCTCCGCCAGGAACCGCTGCACGTCGTCGGCCGTCACGCCGAGCTTTTGCAGGGCCTCGGCGTACTCGCGCTGGGCGGCGAGCCGCGCCTTGAACAGGAACATCTGCACCCGGCTCTGGACGTTGACCCGCCCATCGCCCGAGGTCTCGATCGCGCAGAAGATGCTCTCCGGGTAGAGGCCCGTGATCAGGCTCTGCACGCCGTCCGACACCCCGGACGAGGGCATGCACCCGAAGGGCTTGACCGACAGGGTCATGTGCGCCTTGTTGTGCAGCACGTTCAGGATGAACTTGCCCACCTCCATGTGGCCCTCGCCGCCGCGCACGTTGTTGTCGTAGTAGGCGTGCGCCGACTCGGCGATCTCGTCCATGTTGGGCAGGTGGTACCCGCGGTAGCCGACCGCCGCGCCGAAGAGCTGAAAGGCCGCGCGAATCGCCAGATCCCCCACGAACAGCCCGGCCAGCTTCTTGCCGAACTTGGCGTCCTTCAACCCCTTGCGGGCCGACTGATCGAGCCCGCGCAGCTCGGCGCGCAGCTTGGTGTCGTAGCGCCCCTCCCACAGCATGAAGAGCAGCCAGTTGGTGACGAACTGGATGTCGCACTCGGCGCCCTCCGACTCGAGGAAACGCTGCAGCTGATAGTTGCCGTCGCCCTCGGTGGTCATGGCCCAGAACTCGCCGATGATCGAGACGCGCGGGCAGGGCCGGGTCCAGTCGAGCGCGATGCCCGCGAACTCGCGCCGGCCGCGCAGGAGCGCGCCCAGCACCGAGGTGCGCGCCACCAGCGCATCGTGCACGTAGCGCTTGGTCTTCTCGATGGCCCGGTCGGTCGCGCCCTTCTCCACCTCGAAGGGACGCAGGCGGTAGCCCATGCCGTTGATGACGTCGCCGGCGATGATGGCCTTCAAGAGGCCGAGGAAGAAGCCCGGGTTCATCTCCAGCCCGGCCTCCTCGCCGGTCGCCTGCTTGAGCCCACCCTTCTGCTGGAAGAGCAGCACCCGGAACCCGTCGAAGCCGGCGTCGCGCAGGGCCTTGCGGTACTCGGTGGCGTACATCCCGAACCGGCAGGGCCCGCAGGCGCCGGCGGTCAGGAACACGTAGCGCTTGACGATCTCGCGCGGCTCGACGCCCTCGGCGGCGGCGCGCTCGATCAGGAACTTGACCAGGTTGCCGACCGTGAAGTACGTGGGGTTGCACTGCCCGCGGTTGCCGAACTCCTTGCCGTAGCGCAGGGCCTGGTTGTCGGGCACATCGATGACCTCGACCTTGTAACCGAGCCCGGTCAGCGCTGCCTTGACCAGATAGTCGTGGGCGGCCGTCAGGCCCGAGACCAGGAGGGTGGTATTCGGTCGCTCGGACTTGGTGAACTGGGCGTTGATCATCGGATCGAACCAGTGCTTGATGTCGACCTGCTTGCCCCCGGTCCGGCCCGCGATCTCGGCGGCCTGGCCGTCGAGCCGGGCCAGCTCGGCCTCGAGGTCTTCTAGACCTTGCAGTGAAGCACCCTGATCAGCCAGATCCACCACGTCGGGCAGGCTGGTGCCGGCGTCCAGGGAGGAAGCGTCGACGATCGGAAGGCGGAACGGTTGGCTCTTGGCAGTTCCCATGCTCGGTCTCCTCAATGACTAGGCGGAAGTGGTGGTTTCAGCGCCCAGCGTCTGGACGGTCCCATCGTGGCGTTTGATTCCGAGCTTGACGATTCCCACCCGCTTCAGCTCGGCGGCGTTCTCGGCCCGCAGCTCGGCGGGTGAGGCCGGCTGCCTCGCGGCCTGGTAGGCGCGCACCCGCGCCGTCAGCTCGGCGATGGTGCGCTCGAGCGTTTCGTCGCCCTGCGCCCGCTCCACGAGCTGGCGCCGCTTGAGCGTCAGCAGGGCCAGGCGCTTCTGATCGATCTGGTGCAGCATCTCGCTCTTCTGCGCCGACAGATCCTCCAGGCGCTCCCGGTGCAACGTCAAGCTGTGCGCGTAGGTCTTGACCCGGATCTTGATCGAGCCTCCGGGTTTGTTGGCATCGATGTCGTGCAGCGCCGAGTAGGGCGTCTCGGCCGCGCCGATGATGCTGTCGATGATCCCGTAGGTCGGGGCGTCGTGTCCGCACTTGAAGGACGACAGATCCAGCACCACCACGTTGGGGTGCCGGGCCGCGAACTTGGCTCCCCAGACCTTCATGGCCGAGTTCGACGAGTAGTTCTCCGGCCACACGTCGGAGATCTCGAGCGGAGACTGGATGGCCCCGCGCCGCAGATCGTCCGCGAAGAAGCGCCCGAGGTAGCCCTCGTCCTTGGGGATCGAGCGGATCGACAGCACCGGGTAACCGAGGAGCTGGAACTCCTCGAGCACGCTGTGGTTCAGCCCCGGATCGAGGTGATAGGGACGTCCCAGCATCAGGATCGCCACCCGATCCTCCTTCTCCACCTGGTCGAGGATGGCGCGCCCTCGGGCCTCCATCTCGACGTCGAGGCGCCGCAGCGCCGCGAAGGCCTGATCGACCGCGAAGTCGGACTCGTCGCTGGTGAGGTCGAGGAGGGGGCGGAAGCAGTCGAAGAGCTGACGGCGCAGGAGGTTCGGCTCGATCAGCGAGCACGCCGGATCGAGGTAGCGGATGTTGCGCTGGGCGAAGAAGTCCACCTCCTTGGTGAAGGCAGCCTTGAGCACGTTGGGCGCGCCCGCCACGATCGGGCAGGAGGTGTAGTCCATCGCGTTCTTCACGAAGGACGGGATGTGGGTCAGCGTCGGAAAGAAGATGTAGTCGAGCGGCCGCTCGGGCGTGTGCTGGTGGAACAGCAGGTGGTGCAGGTGGGCCTGCCCGACCTTGGACGGGTAGCACGGATCGATCGAGCCGTACTTGCCGCCCTCCATCCACATCTCCTCGCTGGTGTCGTCCGAGAAGACCACGTTCTGTCGCTGGATCCCGAGGGTCTCGAAGTAGGTCCGCCAGAAGGGCGCGGTCGACCAGATGTTGAGCACCTTGGGGATGCCGATCCGGATGCGCGCGCGCCGGTCCTGGGCCGCCTGGCTCGAGCGCTCGAACGGGCGGGTCACCGCCACCCGCCGCGCGCCGAGCAGGGTCTTCTTCACCTCGGCGTCGGCCTTGAGGGTGCCGGGCGCGGGCAGGGGCTCGTGGTCGAAGAAGTGCCGGAAGAGCAGCTTGGCCTCCGTGTCGACCAGGTTCGGGAACTGCTTCATCAGGCGCTTCCGGTCGGCGGTGAGCGCCAGCATGGCGTCCTCGGATTCGACCGTCCCCTTCTCGCACGAGAACCCGCTGATGTACCGGGCGGTCTCGCCGTCCGGGGTCTGGCTGTCGATGAAGGTCCGGGCGCAGAGGTTCGGGCAGAAGTGGCAGCGGGTCGACTCGTCGTTGCGGGAGGTGAACTCGAGGTTGATGGCGGCGTCCATCCCCACGAAGGTCGAGTAGCCCCGGCGCTTGACCACCCGCAGGGTCTCGAAGGCCGCCCCGATCGCGCCGGCCTCGCCGCAGTGGGGGTGCACGTACACCTCGGCGCCCGGGACCCGCTCCCGGATGTAGTCGACCTGGGCCTTGACCGCGGCCAGGTTGTACTGGGTCCCGCCCTGCAGCACGTACTTCTTGCCGAGGGCGGCCATGCGCGGGATCTGCACCACGTACTGCCAGACGTTCTTCGGCAGCACCTGGGCGAGGCCAGACAGCAGCTCCTCCTTGGAGTAGCCCTCCTTCTGGAAGTTCACCCGGTCGGTGTCGAGGAAGACCGCGCAGCCGTAGCTGAACTTGGGCGACAGATCCGCCGAGAACGCCGTGTCGGCGTAGTCGGTGATCTTGACCCCGAACTGGTCCGCCATGGCTTGCAGCAACATCCCGTTGCCGGCCGAGCACTGGTTCGACAGCCGGAAGTTCTTGATGTCGCCGTTCTGCATGAAGAGGACCTTGATGTCCTGGCCACCGATGTCGCAGACCACGTCGACGTCCCCGAAGTAGCTGGTCGCGGACATCATGTGGGCCACCGTCTCGACGATGTTGACGTCGGACTTGACGGTCTTCTCCAGCACGTCGGCGGCGTAGCCGGTGGCGCCGAAGCCCAGCACCTCGAGGGTGCAGCCCTGCTCGGTCACCCAGGCCTGCAGGCGCCCGAGGATCTCCCGGACGTCCTGGATCGGGTTGCCCTTCGAGAGCTGGTACTCCTTCTTGAGGATGTTGCGCTGCTCGTCGATGAGGACCGCCTTCGAGGAGGTCGAGCCGCCGTCCATCCCGATCACCGCCCGCACCCGGGTGCCGGGCGTGAGGGTGGCCGGGGTGAACTTCGGGATGGTGTACTGCTGGCGGAAGACCTCGAGCTCGTCCGTCGAGCGGGCCAGCGGCGGGCCGGCCGCCTCGCCGAGCTTCGACTTGCGTCCGCCGCGGATGAAGTCCCGCAGGGGCTCGAGGCCCCGGTAGAGGCCGACGCTGGCGGGCTCGTGCAGCCCGTACATCACGGCGCCGAACGCCGCATAGTACTGGGCGTTCTCGGGGACCAGGATCAGCTCCTCGATGGGGACGTCCTTCGGATAGGCATAGCTCCGGGACTCCCAGGTCTCGGGGATGCGCTTGCGCCAGCAATCTTGCAGGAACGGCAGGTAGGTGTTGGGCCCGCCGAGGAGCAGCACCTTGTGGCGGAGGGTGTTGCCGCGGGTGAGCACCGAGAGGTTCTGCATCACGATGGCGTCGGCCAGCGAGCACATGATCTCGGTCGAGGGGATCGACGCCTTCACCAGGTTCACGATGTCGGTCTCGGCGAAGACCCCGCACTTGGCCGCCACGTGGTGCAGCTTGCTGTCGTCGAAGCGCAGGCGCATGGCGTCCGAGGACGGCATCCCGACCTTGAGGAAGCACTTGTCGATGGTGGCGCCGGTGCCCGAGGCGCACTTGTCGTTCATCGAGGCGATGGCGGTCTTGTTGCGCTTCTTGCTCGTCCCGCTCGGCGGGCTGGTCTCGGGGATCACCACCTCGGGCTGGGGGACGTCCGACGGCGGGGCCTCCGCGGCCGCCTCCACCTCGGCCCGGAGCTCGGCGTCGAGCTCGGCGGCGGCGGCGGCCTCCGGGACCCCCGGCTGCTCGGCACGCGCCTTGGCTTCCTTGAAGATGATGATCTTGGCGTCCTGGCCCCCGAGCTCGACCACCGAGCCCACGTCCGGGTGAAGCTCCTCGACCGCCAGGGTGACGGCGTTCACCTCCTGCACGAACTTGGCCCCGATCGGCTCGACCAGGGGCCCGGCCCCCGAGCCGGTGATGAAGCAGCGCACGGCGCCGGGCGGCACGTTGGGGAAATCCTGGCCGATCCGCTCGAGCAACTCGGCGATCTTCTCGGCCTGCTTGGTCTGGTGGCGCTGGTAGTCCGACCACAGCATCTTCAGCGAATCCGGATCAACCACCACCGCCTTGGCGGTCGTCGACCCCACGTCGATACCGATCAGGATGGGAGCGGTGCGCGGGTTGGGCAGGCCGGTGAAAGGATCAGGGGGCGGGCCAGCGTGGGAGCCAGCGACCACCGACGTTTCGACCGGAACCGGGGAATCCTTCGGCATCAGGGACCTGAACCTATCTCGCCAGAGGCGCCGTCTGGTTGCCTCGCGGGAGAACGATTGCCCACGGCCGGAAGACCTTCATTCGCCGCCGGCCATACGCGCGCACGCCCGAACCGTGCGTCGCTCCCCGAGGAAAAAACCCGCAAAATTCCGACAAGCGATGAAAGTAGGTCGCCGTTGCGGCGAAGTCAACCTTCGGGCTCGGCATCGGGCGAGCCGAACGCCGAAGGCAGGAGCGCGTCTGTTTCGGAAGTGTTGCCGACGGTGGCGAGCACGGACTGGACGGGCGCGTGCTGCCAGTGCTGAAGGTGATTTCGCGTGGACGTCAGCGTGCGGGGGGTCATGCGGTCCACGCAGAGGACGCCGTGCAAATGGTCAATCTCGTGTTGCAAGATCCTCGCCGGCCAGCCCTCGGCGGTGAGCGAGAACGCGTGGCCCTGGTGATCGAGGGCGTCCACCCGCACGGCATGGGCCCGAGGCACCACCATCATGAAGTCGGCGAAGCTCAGGCAACCCTCGAAGAAGGCCACCGGAGCTCGATCGAGGAAGGTCAGCCGGGGATTGACCAGGACCTGGAACGGAAGCGGCTTGCGGAGGCGCGCCTGGCGCTCGTCGACCGAGAGGCGCTCGACGTACTCGGGGCGGTCCTCGACCACCACGATCTGCAGGGCGTGGCCCACCTGGGGTGCCGCCAGTCCCACGCCGGGGGCGTCGCGCATGGTCTCCCGCATCTCCTCGATGAGGCGCGCCGTCTCGGGAGCCCGCACCTCGTGACCGGTGAGGGCGCGGGCGGTCTGGCGCAGGACCGGGTGGCCCACCTGGACGATCTTCAGAACGCTCGGCGTCGGAGTCATGGCCGCGACTCTTCCAGAAAGGCCCGTCGGGCGCCATCCGCCGTGAGGCGGCGCCGGGTGTCGTGGGGCGTCGGAGGGCGATTCGCCCGGGAGCCACGATGTGGATATCATGCGGTGGCTTCAGGCGCTCCAGCCCGGTCATCGGGTCTGGCCAGATCCTCCGTGCTCCCTCCCGCCCCAGCGAAAGGTTTGGCATGCCAGCAATCGTCCTGCATCGGTCGCGGCAGTGGTCGCGGCAGTGGTCGCGGCGGTGTCTTCCCATCGGGCTGCTGGTCGGGCTCGGCGGTGCATTCGGCTGCGGCACCAGCAAGGGCCTCGAGGTGCAGAAGATCGAGGTCGTGACCATGCCCCCGGCCAACGTCGCGCTGTACATGAAGATCTCGCGCGACGACGGGCAACCCGTGATGCTCAAGGCCTCGGACTTCAACGTGTACGAGGACGGGAAGCCCGTGAAGAAGGCCAAACGAGCGCTCCTGCCGCCGCAGTCGGCGGTGGATCGCATGATCCTGGTGCTGGTCGACATCAGTGGTCCCTTGATGGGCTCGGAGTATCTGTCCTCGCTGTTCGATGCCTTGCGAAACCTCGTCGATCGGGTCGGCGACGATGCGCGGGTCGCGATCGGGGGCTTCGATGGCGACGGAGTCACCCTCTACGTGGGCTTCGACGACGAGGATCCTGGTCCGGGCCTCGCCAGCATGCAGAAGGTCCGCACCAAGAATCACAGCGTCGACCTGTGGGGAGCTTTCCTCACCGGGCTCGACCGGCTGAACGAGGCGGCCAAGCAGTCCGAGCTTCCCCACCAGGAGCTGACCCTGGTCGTGGTCACCGACCGCCGGGACAAGGCCGGACGTCACTCGAAGGAGGACGTTCTGGCCCGGGTCCAGAAGTCCCCGGCCGAGGTCTACACCATCGGGATCGGGGACGCGGTCGCCACCGAGGAGCTGGAGGCGGTTGGCAAGTCGGGGGCTCTCGTGGCCGAGAAGACCCGGGAGCTCGACCGTCCCTTCGCCGAGGTCTCCGAGAAGATCGAGGCGAGGCTCGGACAGGACTACGTGTTCTCGTACTGCTCGTCGAAGCGCGAGGGCGGTGGCCGCAAGGACAGCAACAAGTCCCTCAAGCACGCGGTCGAGATCCGCATCCAGAGCGCCCACTGGCGCGGGACCACGGAGCACGAGTTTTCGGCCAAGGGATTCGGCAAGGGAACCTGCGACCCGAACGTCGACATCCCCTTCGGCACCAAGCCGGCCTCCGCGCACGCCAAGAAGAAGCCCAAGGCCACCGAGCCGGAAGCGGAGGCGGATTCGGAGAGCTGAAGGGCGGATCAGTCGTTGGGGACGAGCTCGACGACGTATTCTTCACCGTCGTCGTCGGCGGGCAGGACGGGGGAGGAAGACCGGCCGCGCTGCGAGCTGCTTCTCGGGGGCGTGTCGTCGGCGACCTTGGTCACCTCGGCGACGTCGTCGGTCATCTCCAGCATCGAGGCGGCCAGCATCGCGGGGATGGGAGAGCTGAGCGTCTGCTTGCGCGAACGCGCGCCGGCGGGCGTCGGCAGCGGTGTGCGTGGCTTGGTCGCCGCCGCGGCGCCTCGCGGCTCGTGGCTTTCGCGGCCTGGTAGGCCGGACCCGCGGGCTGCCTCCGCCGGGCCCGCGGCGGATCCCGGGTCGGGCAACTTCGGTCGCGAGAAGAGCGCCATATCTCCAGGCCCATCGGCGGCTCGCCGCGCGAGCTTGAGCCGACGAGAACCGCACTCTAGTTCACTGGTGAAGGGGCCAGGTCATACACGAACCTTCGGTGAACCTGCCCGTCAGAGCAGCCATTCGAGCAAGGCCTTCTGGGCGTGCAGCCGATTTTCGGCTTGCTCCCAGACGGCGCTCTGACGGCTCTCGATCACCTCGTCGGTGATCTCCTCGCCCCGGTGGGCCGGCAGACAGTGCAGGACGATGGCCTGGGGATCGGCGAGCCCGAGCAGGCGCCCGTCGAGGCTGAACCCGGCGAAGGCGCGCAGGCGCTCCTGCTTCTGGTCCTCCTGCCCCATCGACACGAACACGTCGGTGGACAGGACGTGGCGCCCGCGCACCGCGTCGGCCGGATCCTCGTGGAACACGATGTGACCGCGCTCGGTCCCACGCGCGCGCCGCACCACGTTCTCGTCGGGCCCGTAGCCCTTCGGGCACGCCAGCGCCAGGTCGAGCCCCAGGATGCCCGCCGCCTCGATCCAGGAGTTGGCCATGTTGTTGCCGTCGCCGATCCACGCATACTTCACCTCGCGCAGGGTCTCGCCGACATCGCGCCCGGGCCGGGCGAATCGCTGTCCCACGGTCTGCAGATCGGCCAGCACCTGGCACGGGTGCAGGAGATCCGTGAGGCCGTTGATGACCGGCACGCGCGCATAGTGCGCGAGCTCGAGCGCGCGCTCCTGCGCGAAGGTGCGGATCATGATGGCGTGGCAGTACCCGGAGAGCACCCGGGCCGTGTCGCGGATCGGCTCCCCGCGCTCGAGTTGCGAGCCCTGCATCCCGAGGTAGAGCCCGTGCCCGCCGAGCTCGAACATCGCGATCTCGAAGCTGGCGCGCGTGCGGGTCGAGGCCTTCTCGAAGACCATGCCGAGCACCCGCCCCGGGCGGGTGGCGTGGGCCTCACGCAGGTTTCGGAGCAGGCGAAACTCGTCGGCGCGCCTCAGGAGCGACTCGATTCCTCCGTCCGGTAGATCCCAGAAGCTGAGGAGGTGTCGGACCTCAGACATCGGCCAGGACCCCGTCGAGAATCGCCAGCGCCTCGTCGATCTCGGCCTTGGCCACGATCAGCGGCGGCACGAAGCGGATCACGTTCCCTCCCACCACCGAGAGCAGGAGCCCGCGCTCGCGCGCGCGGGCCACGACCGGGGTCGCGTCCCCATCGAGCACCAGCCCCTGCAGGAGCCCTCGGCCCCGTGCGCCGCGGGTCTTGGGTCGGCGCCGCTCGGCCATGCGGGTCAGGGAATTGGCGAGGTAGGATCCCGCCTCCCGGCAGCGCTCCAGCAGCGCGAGGCGATCGATGGCCTCCTGCACGTAGAGCGCGGCCGCCATGGCAAAGGGATTGCCACCGAAGGTGGAGGCGTGGGTGCCGGGCTCGAACCCCCGCGCGACCTCCTCGCCGGCCAGCATGGCCCCGACCGGCACCCCACCGCCGAGGCCCTTGGCCAGCGTGATGATGTCGGGCACCACCCGCTCCTTCTCGAATCCGTAGAAGGTCCCGGTGCGTCCCACGCCGGTCTGCACCTCGTCGAAGATCAGCACGGTGCCGGTCTCGGTGCAGCGCCGGCGCAGCTCCTGGAGGTAGCCGGGGGGCGGCAGGTGGATCCCGCCCTCGGCCTGGATGGGCTCGATGATCACCGCGCAGGTCTGGTCGGTGACCTGGGTGCGCACCGCCTCGACGTCGCCGAACGGCAGGAACCGCACCGGTCCGAAGAGCGGGCCGAAGCCCTCGCGGTACTTCTGCTGCCCGGTCACCGACAGCGCCCCCACGGTGCGGCCGTGGAAGCTGCTCTCGAAGGCCACGATCTCGGTGCGCGACGATCGGCCCTGGGTGGTCACCTGGTAGCGGCGCGCGAGCTTGAGCGCGGCCTCGTTGGCCTCGGTGCCGGAGTTGCAGAAGAAGGCCCGCCCGGGGAATCCGCGGCGCACCAGGGCGTCCGCCAGGCGGACCTGATTCTCGACGAAGTAGAGGTTCGAGGTGTGGATCAGGCGGCGCGCCTGCTCGCCGAGCGTCTGCGCCAGCCCCGGATCGCCGTGGCCGAGCACGCAGACGGCGATGCCGGCGGTCATGTCGAGGTAACGGCGTCCGGTCGTGTCCCAGAGGATGCAGCCCTCGCCGCGCGCCATCGCCAGGGGCGCCTGGCGGTAGTTGTTGAGCAGGAGGCGTCGTCCAGCCTCGATGAGTGCGTCGTCTTGGGTGCTCGCCATGGAACGCGCGACTCTATCAAATTCCGCGCCTACCGCTGGCCGGCCACCTGCTGATCCGCCTGCTGACCCGCCTGTTGACCAACGAAGGTCGTGACGCTCTGGGCGTCGAGGGTGGCGGCGAGCCGCGCGCCGCTGAGCGGGAGCGCGGCGCGGGCCGCGAGGTCGTCGCTCTGCGACGTGACCCAGGGGGTGAGGGCGCACGGCGAGGCCCCGGTCACGAAGATGGAGACGTCGGTGGGTGCGGCGTTGGCGTTGATCGCGGTGATCACCAGCGTGCCGTCGGTGGGGTGACGGTACGCCGTGAGCTGGACGCCGGCCGGGGGTGCGGCGCCCGCCGCGGTGCCGATGCGCAGGAAGCCGGGGCGCACGAACTTGCTGAAGTTTCCGAGCACGTAGAGCCGCTTGGTGGGCTGGCCCGTGGTCTTGTCCCACAGCGCCCCGTTGCCGACCGAGCTCGGGTAGACCCACCAGTAGTGCCAGGCGTTGACGCTCGCGATGGTGAGCGCGTCGTGGATCAGCTTGGCCACCCGCAGCCCGCTCTTGATCCCGGGATCGGCGGCGGCGGTCTGATCGTACATCTCGGTCTGCCAGAGCTCCTTGCCGGCCTGGGCGGCGGCCGGGTAGGCGAGGGGATTGCAGCCGTAGGCATGGGTGGCGATGATCGACGTGAAGGCGGCGGCGGTCGGGTCGGCGAGGAGGGGATCGGCCAGCGCCTTGAACCCGCACCAGTTCTGGCTCTCGGGGCCGAGGATCTTCACCCCGCTGCCCGCCAGGGCCGGGCCGAGCGCGCTCGCGATGAACGTCGCCAGCGTGGCGCCGGTGTAGCTGCAGGACTCGTAGGTCGAGACCTTGGCGTCGGGCTCGTTCTGGGCGGAGATGGCCAGCAGGTCGACCCCGCTCGACTTCATCAGGTCGACGAAGCTTTTGAGGGTGGCCGCCCAGGCCGGTCCATCGGTCAAGGTGCCCCCGATGACGTCGTGGTTGGACTTGTCGGCGGCGGGCGGGGACCACGGCGTGGCCCAGACGGAGGCCCCGCGCTCCTGCGCGAGCCGGGCGATGCTGGTCTCGGTGGTGGTGCCGTCCGGGGCGATGCGAATGCGGTGCAGGGACAGCCCGACCCCGGCGGTCGGGGAGAACAGCAGGTCGGCGTCCGCCGTGCTCATGGTCGACGACCACGCGGTGGAGGCCCCGAACCCCGAGATCTTCTGCCGCACATCACCAAGCGACACGATCACGTCCCCCGGCGCCGCCACCCCCACCGTGCACCCCCCCGCCACGTCATCGCCCCCGCCCCCTCCTCCCTGGTCCGACGAACCCGCCCCCGCCCCTCCTGCCCCGAATGTCGCCCCGCCACCACCCGCGACCGACTCCCGGCTCGCCCCCCGCCCCGCACACCCCAAAAACACCACACCCGACACCATCAAGGCCCGCTCGAGCCGCATCTGTATCGCGCTACTCAATCGGCGCGCATCCTACCCGATCCCCATCGGATCGGAGGTGGGCTTTGCCCACCGGAGACACCACGAGCCAAGCAGATCCGGGTGCGACTCGTGTCGTCCGCGGGAGGGGCCCGCGGGGAGGGGTCCGCCCCTTCCCGCGAGCGCGGCCCGCGGGGAGGGGTCCGCCCCTTCCCGCGAGCGCCGAAGGCG
>CAZIOH010000010.1:67283-98088 GCA_964540815.1 uncultured Myxococcales bacterium
CCGCGAGCGCGGCCCGCGGGGAGGGGTCCGCCCCTTCCCGCGAGCGCCGAAGGCGCATCCCCATCCGTCAGGGGATCTTGCAGTACGTCGGGAAGGTAGACGGGATTCCGCTCGCGACGTAGGGCTCCGGCGAGACCTTGAAGGGATGATCCTTCATGAACCTCCACACCGAGGGGACGGCCGCGGTCGGGATCATGTGACCGCCGCCATGGTTGCAGTCGATGGCGAAGCCGCCCTTGGCCTTGATGTCGGCTTCATAGTTCGCGCTGGCGGTCGCGAAGTCGAGGACCACCACGTCCGAGCCCGAGGCGCCGTGAACCACCATCGCCGAGGGGACGTTGGTCGCGTCCTGGGCGGCCGGGCGTCCGAAGCCCGACGTCCCCCCCGAGTAGGTCGTGACCGCCGCCAGGTACCCCGAGCGCGCGTAGGACATCCAGGCTGTCTGCAGGCCACCCGCGCTGAAGCCGGCCGCGTAGATCCGGCGGGTGTCGATGTGCAATTGCTGAACGGCGCAAGCCACCACCTGGTCGGCGATATCGAAGTCCCCGGTGTACCAGACGCCGTTCCCGGTGTTGGTCCCCGTCGCGGTGGTCTTGGCCTGCGCGGCGACCATGCCGCCAGCTGCCGTGATCTCGCTGATCGCAGCCTGGCCGAGGCCCCACTGCGCCTCCTGCGGGCTCGATCCGGTCGCGTACCAGTAGATCACGAGTGGCCCGTGCGTGGTGGCCGACGCCGCGCCCGCCCAGACCGTCACCGCCTGCCCAGCGAAGGTGACGCTCCCGCTCGCGATGGTCGGGCAGGTGCCCTTCACGGCCGGAATCATGGTCGGCGCCGGGCCGTCGGTCGATGTCGGGGCCGAGCCAGAGGCTCCCGAACCGCCCGAGCCTCCCGAGCCCGTGCTCGGGGCTCCCCCCGAGCTCGAGGAGCCTGCACGCGACCCGCCGGCGCCCCAGCCGGTCAGACCCGAGCCGAACCCGGAGCCGGTCCCGGATCCCGGGAACCCGGTGCCCGAGCCGCCGGTTCCCCCGGCTGTGCCAGTGCCCGCGGGAGGCGTGGGAGGAGGATAGGAAGGACCGGTCGCACCCGAGCCTCCCGAACCGCCAGGAGGGGTGGTGGCGCCGCCGGACGCCCCGACGGCTGGTGCGCCGCCGCTGGAGGTCGGGGCCCCCGTGCCGCTCCCGGTCCCGATGGAGCTCGAACCAGGCCCACCACCCGTGCCGCTCCCAGGGGAGCTCGTGGCGGGCCCGGCAGATACCCCTGGGCCGCAACCGGCCGCCCCCAAGGTCAGCGCGGCCGTGACGACGCCCGCCGGGAAGATCATGGTCAGGAAAGCCGCGGCGCTCCGCCGGAAGCCTGAACGCGGCGGGGCGTTGCGGCGGGGTGACGGGTGGGCGTGGGGGCGACGGGCGGTTGCCCGGCGCATCTTCCAAGGGGCCAGATCAATCGACGACATGGTCTTGCTCCTTCGACTCGAATCGGCGTGCGCATGAGCGGCGGCCGCCAAATATTGTTCTGAATTGAAGGTGAGGCAGCGTACGCACCCGAGCCAGGAGAAAGTTGGCCTTCATGTCCGAATGCGCCGAACCGCGCAAATCGGGTTAGGTCTTTACGATCTCGATTCGGGGGCGGGGGCGCTGCCCCGGGGCGAGGCGGTACGACGGGTCGGGTCAGGTCGCCGCGGTCGCCGCCGTTCCCGTTCCAAGGGCGTCCAGCATGGCATCGACCTGCGCCCGCAGACGCGCGAGATCGCCATCGTTGTCCACCAGGAAGGTCGCCACCTTGCGCTTGTCGTCGGGGGTGGCCTGGGCCGCCATGCGCGCGCGTACGTCGGCCTCCTGCGAGCCGTCGCGGTTCACCACCCGCGCCACCCGGACCTCCTCGGGGGCGTCCACCACCACCAGCCCGTCGAGGTCGCGGTAGCGGCCAGTCTCCACCAGCAGCGATGCCTCGTAGAACGCGAGCCGATGACCGGCGGCAGCGAGCTCGGACGCCCGCGCGGTGGAGAGCTCGATGATGCGTGGGTGCAAGATTCCCTCGAGCCGGGTTCGCGCCTCGGACGAGGAGAAGATCTTGCGCCCGAGGGCCCGTCGGTCGAGGTGTCCGTCCGGCGCGATGACCTCGGGCCAGGTGGCCGCGATCTCGCGCAGCGCTGGGCTCCCGGGCGCGACCGCCTCGCGCGCCAGCTGATCGGCGTCGATCACCGGGATGCCGCGCGCCGCGATCAGCCGAGCCGCGGTGGACTTGCCGCTGCCGATGCCCCCGGTGAGGCCCACCAGCCTGAATCCGTCGGGAAACGCGCCGCTCACGGGGTTGATGCTAACCTACCGAGCTTGTCGAACGAGAAAAATGCCCGTCGCGCCGCGCGCGCCCCCCAGCCCGGCCCGCGCGGCGGAAGCGGAGCGGCAGCGGTGTCGGTGTCGGTGCCCGCCGCCACCTCCTCATCCGCCGCCCCGGCGGTGCCGCTGGTGCTCGACGCGCAGTTCGTGGCCGAGGCGCGGACGCCAGGCTCCCTGCCCGGCGTCGGGCCTCCCGAGATCGCGATCTCGGGACGATCGAACGTGGGCAAGTCCACGTTGCTCAATCGCCTCGCCGCGCGGCGTGCCCTGGCGCGCACCTCGAAGACCCCTGGACGCACCCGCGGGATCATCTTCTACGATCTGGTCCTCGGCGGCGCACCCGTGCGGGCGCTGCGGCTCGCCGACATGCCCGGGTACGGGTATGCCCAGGTGTCGCAGACCGAGCGCAGCTCCTGGCAGCCCTTGATCGAGAGCTACACCGAGCGCCGCCACACGCTCGCGCTGTTCGTCGTCCTGGTGGATGCGCGGCGCGGACTGCAGGCCGAGGAGCGGCAGCTCGTCGAGTGGCTGGCCATGCTGGGCGTGCCGACGCAGCTCGTGTTCACCAAGGTCGACAAGCTGAACGCGCGCGAGCGCGGACAGCTGGCGCGGGCGGCGCGACCCGGCGGCGGGGCCCACGCGATGGGGCGGCCGCCCCTGCTGGTCTCGGCCGAGACGGGGGAGGGGGTGGCGCCGCTGTGGCAGCTCATCCTGGCGGCCGTCCTCGAGGCCGCGGGCCAGGCGCCCCCGGTCGGTCCGGTTGCCGATGAAAGCCTTGGCGCGTAATCTGCATTGACTTGCTGATGGCGCTGAGCAAAGTTCCGCAGCCTTTCGTGGTCTCGAGGATGGAGGTGGAGGACATCGACGCCGTGATGGAGATCGAGCGGCTGTCCTTCCCCGCCCCCTGGTCGCGGCAGGTGCTGCTCGAGGAGATGACCCGGGACTGGGCCAGGTTGGAGGTGGTCAGAGACACCGCCGATCTCAAGGTCGTGGGGTTCGCCAACTACTGGCTGGTGGCGGACGAGCTCCACGTCCTCAACATCGCCACCCATCCGGAGCATCGTCGCATGGGACACGCGACCCGCATGCTCGGGCACATGGTGGGGGTAGCGCGGGCCTTGCCGTGCCGCTGCGTGACGCTGGAGGTGCGTCGATCGAACGCGGCGGCCCAGCGCCTGTATCGCCGCTTTGCCTTCCGGGCGGTCGGGGTGCGCCCCAACTACTACGCCGAGGATCCAGAGGATGCGATTGTCATGCTGCTCGACCTGACGTGAGCGGCGCGGTCTGGCCCAATCCCCCCCGAATTCCAGGGGCCGCTTCAGCTCGCGGGTCGCTCCCCCGATCTTCGTTCAGCCACATGCCCATGACCTGCCGTTCTTGCTGCCGCTCCCGTTGCCGCCCGGTTTGCCTGCGCGCAGCTGCACGAGGGCCCGCGCTGGCGCTCGGCGGGCGCGGCGTGCTCGGCGTGCTCGGCATGATTGCCATGCTCGGCGTGATCGGATTGCCGGTCGCGGCGCTCTCTCTGTGGCCCGGCACCGCCCGGGCGGTCCCGGTCGGGGTGGTGAGCCGGGTCCAGAACCCCGACGGCCTCATCGCCATCACCTTCGATGCCTGTGCGACCGCCACCCAGGGCTACGGGTTCGACCGGGACGTGTACGAGATCCTCGAGCGCGAGCACGTGCCCGCCACCATCTTCGTCTCCGGGCGCTGGGTCGAGTTTCATCCCGACGTGATGAAGGAGCTGGCGGCCAACCCTCTCATCGAGTTCGGCAACCATTCGTACGACCATCCCCACATGTCCGAGCTGTCGCCGGCCGAGATCCGCCGCGAGGTGGCGCGGACCGAGGCGGCGCTCGCCGTGTATCACCGCCGCAGCGTGGCCTTCCGACCTCCCTTCGGCGATCTGTCGCCCGAGGTCCTCGAGACCGTTCGCGGGATGGGCTTGCCGGTGGTGCTCTGGGACGTCGTCTCGGGAGACCCGAGCGCCAAGGTCACGACCGAGGGGATCATCCACGCGGTGACCCGCGGCACACGCTCCGGGTCGATCGTCATCTTTCACATCAACGGGCGGGGCTGGAAGACCGCGAGCGCGCTGCCCACCGTGCTGAGCGTGCTGCACGAGAAGGGCTTCGTCTTCGCGCCGCTGTCGCGCTTGATGGCCGCGCGGCCGGCGAATCGTCCGCTGCCCCTCTCGGTCGAGACGCCGGTGGAGAACCCGTCGGGCGCGCTGTGCGAGGTGCCCGCGCTCCACGATCTGCCGCCTCCCGAGCTCCCGGCCTGCCCGGATGGCGCGGTCCACAGCGGCCCGGAGGAGACCTGCGAGTGACGACCGGGCAGCGGCTGCAGGTGGTCCGGGCCAGCGCCACGCTGGCCGGCCGCCAGGCGCCCTGGATCGCCGCGACGGAGCCCTGGCTCGGGCTCGGCTACGAGGCGGTGGCGCTCCGCCGGTTTCTGCGGCGCGCCGCGCGAGAGGCCGAGGTGTTCGTGGCGGTGTCACCGGCGGCGCCGGGGATCTCGCGGGCGGTGGCCGCGAGGGGCAGGCAGGTCGGGCCGCGGGTGCTGGGGATCGCGGTGGTTCAGCCGCGGGTCCTCCTCGGGGATTTTCTGTCGCTGCTGGCCGTGCACCCCGAGGCGCGGCGCGGCGGCGTGGGGCGGTCCCTGATGGCGTTCGTCGAGGCGAGGGTGCTCGGGCGCCGGCGCTGGTTCTTCGTCTCGGCCGACGCGCGCAACCGGCTGGCCCTGGGTTTTTACCGGGGCCTCGGCTTCGCGCGGGTCGGGCGCCTCCCCGAGCTCATCGCCCCCGGCCGCACCGAGATCCTGCTGCGCAAGGGTCGCCCCGCCGCGCCCCGCTGACGGGATGGTGGCGGTCGCCCTGGTTCCCCCCCGGGCTGCTATGGTGAGGCGGTCATGAGCGCGCGCGAGGGCAACCGCCTTTCGTTGATCCTGGTGATCGTCTTTCCCGCCATCGTGTGCGCGACGCTGGCCCTGTCGTACTACGGCTATCGCTACGCCAAGACGACCTCCGAGCGGAGCAAGGCCTCGCTCATGGAGGGGAACCGGCAGCTCGCCCAGACTCTGGCCAGCAGCATTCAGCAGCGCATCGACACCGTCGACTTCGAGCTGTTCAAGCAGATCGACTGGGAGGGGACGGCGCCCGCGGCGTTGACCTCGTCGGCCCCCGAGCCCGAGGCCGAGCCGGAGCTCTCGGCGGCCGTCGAATCGGTGGTGGTCCTCGATCGCGACTTCCATATCCGGCAGATCCACCCGGCGCCCGAGGCGCGTCGCCGCACCCGGGAGCTCGAGCGCTGGCAGAACACGGTGCGCGGCCTGGACTGGGATTCGTTGCAGCCGTGGACCTCGGCGCAGGCGGGCAACTTCCGTCACCTCCACCAGCTCTTCGAGGGCAAGTCGGTGCTGATCGCCTACGCCGCCAAGACCTCGGACAGCGGGGAAGAATACTTCGTGGCGGCCAAGATGAACCTCGGCCTCATCGCCAAGCAGTGGTTGCCCGAGGAGGTGCGCGCCCTCGGAGGGGATCGCCGCATCACCATCCTCGACGAGGTGGCGCGCCCGGTGTTCGGACAGCCGTTCCCCCAGCGCGACACCCGCTTTCTCTACGAGTCATCGTTCGGCAAGACCCTGTACGCGTGGCGGATCCAGCTGGTCCCGAAGAACGTCGAGGAGCTGCAGGCCCAGGCGGCGACCGAGCGCTGGCTCGGGTTGTTGCTGATCCCGGTGTCCACCCTGATCATCGCGGTGGGGCTGGCGGTGGTGTGGCTGACCGTGATCTCCGAGGGCCGGACCTCGCGCCTCAAGAGCGACTTCATCGCCAACGTCTCGCACGAGCTGAAGACGCCGCTGTCGCTGATCCGGATGTTCGGGGAGCTCTTGGCCACCGGCAAGCACAAGGGCGAGAGCAGCAGCCGCGAGTACGGCGAGATCATCACCCGGGAGGCCGAGCGCCTGTCGCACCTCATCGACAACGTCCTCGACTTCGCGCGGCTCGAGCGCGGCAAGGCCAGCTACGACTTCGCCGAGGGATCTCTGGTGGACGTGGTCGAGCGGGCGCTCGACGTGTGCCGCTATCGGGTCGAGAAGGAGAAGATGCGGTTGCGCACCGCCATCGACACCAACCTGCCCCCGATCCGGATGGACGAAAATGCCATGACCCTGGTCTTGCTGAACCTGATCGACAACGCCGTGAAGTACGCGTCGGAGGGCAAGGAGGTGGACGTTCGACTGACGCGCGTGCCGGGCGGGGTGGCGCTCTCGGTCCGGGACTTCGGGCCGGGGATCCCGGCGGGCGAGCAGCCGCGCATCTTCGAGCGGTTCTATCGGGCCCAGGGCGCGCGGGATCGCAACGTGCGCGGGAGCGGCATCGGCCTCGCGCTGGTCAAGCACATCGTGCAGGCCCACGGCGGTCGCCTGGCCGTGCAGAGTCAACCCGGGGAGGGAGCGGCCTTCACGGTGGTGCTGCCCGCGGCCCCGGTCCTGGTGCCGGTGGGCGCGGCCGAGGCGGCGGACCCGGCCGCCCCGAGGGCGGAGGCTGCGGTCGAGCCCTGGTCACCCGAGCCGGTGGGGGCTGTGGCGGTGGCGGCCGGGGCGACCGGGCCAACCGGCGGTGGACGGCGGGCCGCGCGCGGCCCGGCGGGTGACCGGTGACGATCGCCGGGGCCCCGGGGAGCCTCCTGCCTCCCACCCGGCGGCGCGTCCTCATCATCGAGGACGAGCCAGATCTGGTGCGCGGGTTGCGCGACGCGCTCGAGTTCGAGGGCTTCGAGATCCTGGCGGCCGGCCTCGGGCGCGAGGGGGTCCGGCTGGCCAGGGAGCGCGGGCCCGATCTGGTGCTGCTCGACCTCATGCTCCCCGACATGAATGGCTTCACCGCCTGCGAGGAGATCCGCGCCCACAACGCCGTCATCCCCATCATCATGCTCACCGCCCGCTCGCAGGAGAGCGACAAGATCCGGGGCCTCGAGGTGGGGGCGGACGACTACGTCACCAAGCCCTTCTCGGTGGGCGAGCTCGTGGCCCGCATCAACGCCATCTTTCGCCGCCTGCACAAGCTGTCCTCGCGGGATCGAGAGGAGGAGATCGCGGTGGGCACGGCGGTGATCTTTCCGCGCCGACACGAGCTCGTGCGCAAGGGCAAGACCACCGTCCTCACGTTCTACGAGGTCGAGCTCTTGCGGCTCCTGGCCGAACGGGCCGGGCATCCGGTGACGCGCGACGAGATCCTGGAGAAGATCTGGGGGGTCTCGAGCAGCTCGTCCACCCGGGGGGTCGACAACGTGATCGTCAAGCTGCGGCGCAAGCTGGAGGACAGCCCGTCGAACCCGCGCCACATCGTCACCATCTACGGGACCGGCTACAAGCTGGTGCCTTGACCTCGTCCCCTGGGACTTCGGCCCGTCCGGGTGGTATGAAGCGGGCGCATGTCGCCCGCCCCCGCCGAGACCGCCACCACCTCCGACGCCGTTTCCTCCCGCGCGCCGGTGCGCGTTCGCATCGCCCCGTCGCCCACCGGCGATCCGCACGTCGGCACGGCCTACATCGCGCTGTTCAACTACGCCTTCGCCAAGAAGAGCGGCGGCAAGTTCATCCTCCGCATCGAGGACACCGATCGCACCCGCTCGACCCCCGAGTCGGAGGCGGCGATCCTTCGGGCCCTCGGCTGGGTGGGGCTCGCCTGGGACGAGGGCCCTGACAAGGGGGGGCCGTGCGGGCCCTACCGGCAGTCCGAGCGCCTCGACATCTACCGGCGGGAGATCGAGACCCTGCTGGCGAACGGGTCGGCGTACCGCTGCTTCTGTTCGGCCGAGCGGCTGGAGGCGGTTCGCCACGAGCAGCGGCGGCAGGGCCTGTTCGTGGGGTACGACGGTCTGTGCCGGGGACGCCCGCGCGCCGAGAGCGAGGGGCGCGCGGCGGCCGGGGAGGCGCACGTCGTGCGCATGGCCATGCCGCGCTCCGGGGAGACGGTGTTCGTGGACCGGCTGCGCGGGGAGGTGAAGTTCGACAACGCGCAGGTCGACGACCAGATCCTCATGAAGAGCGACGGGTTCCCCACCTACCACTTCGCAAACGTGGTGGATGACCACCTGATGGAGATCACCCACGTGATCCGGGCCGAGGAGTGGCTGTCGTCCACCCCGAAGCACGTGGTGCTGTACCAGGCCTTCGGGTGGCAGGCGCCCGAGTGGGTGCACATGCCGCTCCTGCGCAACGCCGACAAGTCCAAGATCTCGAAGCGCAAGAACCCGGTGTCGCTCGACTACTACCAGGATGCGGGCTTCCTGCCCGAGGCCTTGCTGAACTACCTCGGGACCATGGGCTGGTCCATCTCGGGGGATCGCGAGCAGTTCACCCTCGACGAGATGATCGCGGCGTTCACCTTCGACCGGGTGAGCCTGGGCGGGCCGGTGTTCGATCTCGTGAAGCTGTCCGCCCTCAACGCCGACTACCTGCGGGCGCTCGACGATCGGGCCATCGTGGGGCGCTTGCGGGCGTGGCGGCTGTCGGACGCGCACCTCGCGCGGCTGGTGCCGCTGGTGCGGGAGCGCATGCAGCGCCTCGACGAGTTCGTGCCGCTGACGGAGCTCTTCTTCTCGGGAGATCTGGACTACGCCCAGGTGGCCAAGGATCTGCTGCCCAAGGGGCGCGGACCCAAGGAGGTCAGCGACATCCTCTTGCTGTTCGGCGAGGCCATGGACGGCCTGCGCCCCTTCACGGCGGCGGCGCTCGAGCCCATGGTGCGCGCCTTCGCCGAGAAGAACGGGTGGACCAGCAAGGAGCTGTTCATGCTCATCCGGGTGGCGGTGAGCGCGCGCCGGGCGACCCCTCCGCTCTTCGAGACGCTGGAAGGGCTCGGCCGCGAGTTGGTGCGCCGGCGCGTACGCCTGTGCGGGGAGTTCGCGAAGCGGCTGCCGGCCCCGGCCGAGGGGGGGGCAATGACGGCGAAGGCGACGGGTCCGGCGGTCGTCCCAGGGGCCGGACCCAAGTAGATGTCGGTGTAGATGCCCGGCACGTGCACGGGGAAGGACGCAGCTCGTCGCCAATGATGGTTCCGGACGACGTCTCGGCGGGAGAGATCGACGGGGGGCGGGAGCTCGGCGTCTACGTCCACTTCCCGTTTTGCAGCGTGCTGTGCCCGTACTGCGACTTCGCGGTCGACACGCGCGCCGAGATCCCGCACGACGCCTACGCCGACGCGGTGATCGCCGAGCTCGCGGTGCGGGCGGGGTGGTTCCGACCCGCGCGGGGAGGACCCGCCCCGAGGCTGGTGTCGATCTACTTCGGCGGCGGCACGCCCGGTCTCTGGCGGGTGGACGCGCTCGGGCGGGTGCTCGAGGCCGCGCGCCAGCACCTCGCTGGCGAGGTCGCGGTCACGGCGGGCGGCCAGGATGGTGACCTCGAGATCACCGTCGAGGCCAACCCGGGGGAGCTCGATGACGCGCGGCTCGCGGCCCTGCGCGCCGCGGGGGTGAACCGGCTGTCGCTGGGGATCCAGTCGTTCGACGATCGCCTGCTGCGGGCGATCGGGCGCAACCACGACGCCGCCGCGGGCGGGCGGGCGGTGCGCGCGGCGCGGGCCGCGGGGTTCGACAACCTCTCGCTCGATCTCATGTTCGGGTTGCCCGGGCAATCGATGGATGACTGGCGACGCAGCCTCGCCGCGGCGATCGCGCTCGAGCCCGAGCACGTCTCGGCGTACTCCCTCACGATCGAGCGTGGGACGGTGTTCGGCGGGCGGGTGCGCGCCGGTACCCTGCACCTCCCCGAGGCCGACGCCAGCGCCGAGATGCAGATCGTCGGGCGAGAAGCCCTGCGGGCGGCCGGGTACGCCCAGTACGAGGTCTCGAGCCACGCGCGCCCGGGACGACGGGCGATCCACAACGGCCTCACCTGGAGCGGCGGCGCCTACCTCGGCCTCGGCGCGTCCGCGGCCTCGTTCCGCCCGCTCGACGACGGGAGCGCCTGGCGATTCACCAACGCCCGGGCCACCGCCACCTACCTGCGCGCGGTCGCCGATGGCGCTCCGCCCACCCACACCGAGCGCCGCGCCTCCGCCGATCTCGAGAACGAAGCGGTCTGGCTGGCCCTGCGCACCTCCGAGGGGATCGATCGGGCGGCCCACGCCCGGCGCTTCGGCGTCGATCCCCTCGACGGCGGCCCCGGCCGCGCCGCCGCGGCCGCGAAGTGTGCCGCCCGCGGCTGGCTGCGCATCACCGACGCGCGCATCGCCCCCACCCCCGCCGGCTTGCTCTTCGCCGACGAGATGGCGTCGCGCCTCTGGGTGTGAGGCACCGGGGGCCGGTCGGTGGCCACACCCGCTCCCGGGTGTTACTCGAAGGCAATCGGTGCCCCGGCGCGCGCATCGGATTCGATGGTGTCGGCGACGCGCGCGGCGGCGGCCTGGTCCCGAAAGAGGAGGCCGAGCTCTCGGTTGTCGTCGAGGGAGGCGCGGGTGAAGTTGATCGAGCCGATGTAGACCGTCGCGCGGTCCACGACCATGGCCTTGGCGTGCACCACCGGCGCGTCGAGGAAGGTGACGTTCATGCCGGCGTCCCGCAGGCGAGCGAGGGTCGCGTCGGTGCCGAACGAGCGCCCACCCGCCGGCGCGACCAGCGCCACCGAGACGCCCCGCTGCCAGGCCGCGAGCACGCTGGCGGCGAGGGGCCCATCCGAGAGCTCCTCCATCTCGATGTGCAGCGAGGTGCGGGCATCGGCGATGGCGGCCGAGAGCCGGACGCGGGCATCGATCGGCGACACGAGGACGTGGCTGGCCGACGGGGGCGCCGGGAGCGGCTCGGCGCCGACGAGATCCGCCGCGAAGATCGTCGCGGCGCGGGCCACGTCGGCCGGATCGCCGTCAGCCACCGCGTATTCGCGGTTCGAGGCGAGGCCGGCGGCCGTGAAGTTGAGCGACAGGACGAAGACCGAGCGGCGATCGATGATCATGGCCTTTTCGTGCACGAGGCCATCGGCTCGGCTCAGGAGCCGAACGTCGACCCCGGCGGCGGCCAGCCGGGCCGCCGCCGCCTGGTTGGCGGTCTCGGCGCCGTAGGGCGCGGCCTCGAGCAAGACCCGCACGTCGCAGCGGCGGTCGCGCGCGGCGACGAGGGCGTCGACCACGGCCGTCGAGGTCAGCAGATACATCGTCACCCAGACCTCCGACTCGGCTGCCGCGATGGCTCGGAGCAGTCGGTCCGCGGGGGACGTCAGCGCCGCGGCGCCGGCGTCCTCGGCCTCCCCTGGGAAGATCCAGGTCTCCCACTTCGCCGTGCCGGTGGGCGCGGCCCCCACGGGCGCCTGGTCTCCTTGCTTCTCGGCTGCGGGGCCGTCGGGGGCATGGGTGGGCAGCAGGCTCGGCTCGGGCAGACAGCCGAGCCCCAGTGGGATCGTGGCCACGACGAGCGCACACCACCTGCCCGACAAGGATGTCGCGCAACCGTCGCTGGTTCCCCTCACCGGCATCGTCCCCGCCTATCGGCCGAGCCCGGAAAAGGGTGCGCGGCATATGCGCGGGCCCTGACCCTGTCCTAAGCGGGGGGCGTCGCCTGCTCTCGACGGCGTGCGCGCGCGTGCCAGTAGGGGCGAAGGGCCCCGGGCGCGGCCACCGCGGCCGCCACCCACATCAGAAGGACGGTCGTCGAGCTGGCTCGTGCCGGGCCCGCGCCAAGCGAGGCGGCGAGGCCCAGCAAGGGCCCACCGCAGTAGCCGAGGCCGATCAGGGCCTCGAAGTTGCCGCCGGCATCCACCGCCGCGTGACCGAGCGACATGCTGTAGTAGACGGCCGCCGCGTAGGTCGTCCCCATCCCGAGGCCGAAGAGCGCGAGGCCCGCGCCGAGGGTCAGCGCGTCCGTCGCGAGGAGCACCAGGCCGAGCCCGAGCAGCAGGCCTGCGGCGGCACCCCCCAGCGTCGCCCAGCGGCCATGCCAGATCGGCAGGCGCCACATGACCGCGAGGGCCGCGAAGCGGGCCAGCATCCAGGTCGCCGCCAGCGGCCCCGCCCCGCGCAGGCTCCCGGTCACCTCCGCGATGCGCTGCGGGAGCACCGGGGAGAGCGCCGAGGAGATCACGTAGCTCGCCGGCAGCAGCCAGGACGCCGACCGCAGCAAGGCCGGATACTCGCGTCCCAGGGCCGCGTGGCCGGCTTCCGTCTGGTGGGCTCGAGGGTGCGCCGGCAGACGGCCCGCCACCGCCACCGCGACCGCGTTGAAGCCCGCCCCCATGGCCAGGCTCAACCTCGAGTCCGAGCGCGCGAGCACGGGCATCAGCACGAGAGGGACCATCGTGGCGAGGGACCAGGCCATGTTGAAGCCGCCGAGCGCGAACCGCATGTCCGGGCCGTGGCGCCCGGCGGTGAGGTAGCTCTCCACCACCGGCCACACCATCGAGCTGCACGCGACCCCGCCGAGAGCGCCCACCCACAGCATCGATTCGTGGCGCGCGAACGCCAGCGGCACCAGCGCCAGCAGGCCCCACAGGGCGAGCGCCGCGCGCAGCAGGGCACGCGGGGTGGGGGCGGCACGCGCGACCGACGCCGCCGAGCGCGATCCGGAGACCGTCACCAGGCCCACGGCGAGCCCCAGCACCAGGTTCCGCATCGACGAGAACTGATAGCGCTCGGCGGTCACGAAGAACAGCCCGGCGAAGAAGGCCCCGTTGCTCACCGAGCCGAGGAATGCGATGGCGAGCAGGGGAGCGAGCGCGGCCGGGCGGTCGAGATCGGTGTCGGTGATGGTGACGTTGACGTTGACGTTGACGTTGACGTGCGGAGAAGGGGCGTCGGGGCCATGCCCGGCGGGCGGGCCGTTCGGGCTCGGCGGCGGCGTGCCGGCGTCCCGCGGATCGGGCGGAGCGGAATCGTCATTCACCGCGGGCATTCTATCGGGATCGCCTCGGCTGTGTCGGCCAGGCCCCGCTGCCTCGGCCACCCCGCGATCGGTACCTGGTGCACAACGGCCGAAATAGAATCAATGCCGCGCCGCCGATGCTTCGGCCCCGCCTGCGTTGCTCCTCCTCGCAATACGTCTGTGTGCTGGTCGTCGTCGCGCCTTGCGGGGCCTTCGCCTCGGCGACGGATCATTGATCCCATTTCGCTAGGGGCCCGCGCGGTTTGCCAGATGCGTGACGTTCGCGTCGGTGGCGTCACAGGCCTGCGATGTTCGGCCAACGTCCGGCACCAAGAATTGGCGCACCCGATACCTTCGCGAGCCGAACCCGTCAAACGCCGCCTCTAGGCTGCCGCCATGCTCATGTCGAACAATGCGCGTCTCGGAAGGTTGGCTCTCGTCACGGATGCCTGGCATCCCCAAACCAACGGTGTGGTCAACACGCTGTCCCGGGTGGTGAAGCACCTGGAATCGCAGGGCACCAAGGTCCTCGTCATCTCGCCCGACGACCACCGGACGGTTCCGCTCCCTTCCTACCCGGAGATCCGCATCGCGTGGGATCCCTGGAAGGCCACCCGCCGCATCCGCGACTTCGATCCGGACGCCGTGCACGTGGCCACCGAGGGCCCGCTCGGAATCTGGGCCAGCCGCTGGCTGCGCAGCCACCAGATCGCGTTCACCAGCAGCTTCCACACCCGCTATCCGGAGTACCTCAGCGCCCGCATGCCGGTGCCGCTCGACTGGGGCTACCGGGTGGAGCGGTGGTTCCACGGTCGCGCCGAGAACACCTTCGTCGGAACGCTGTCGCTCCTGCGCGAGCTGCGTGCGCGCAAGATCGGCCAGCGCCTGGTCCACTGGCCCCGCGGCGTCGACGCCGACGCGTTCAACCCGCTCCACCGCCAGGCCGGGGTGTTCGCCGATCTGCCGGGACCGATCTGGCTCTACGTGGGGCGGGTGGCGATCGAGAAGAGCCTGGAGAATTTCCTCGAGCTCAGCCTCCCCGGCACCAAGGTGATCGTCGGAGACGGCCCCTCGCGGGAGAGCCTGCAGCGTCGGTTCCCGGACGCCGTGTGGCGCGGGTACCGGTTCGGGGCCGATCTCGCGGCCCACTACGCCAGCGCCGATTGCTTCGTCTTTCCCTCGCGCACGGAGACCTTCGGGAACGTGCTCCTCGAGTCGCTGGCCTCGGGCGTGCCCGTGGCCTCGGTGCCGGCCCCTGGACCGTCCGATCTCATCGCCGAGGGCGTGAACGGCGCCATCGACGAGGATCTCGAGGCCGCCTGCCACCGGGCGCTTCGGTGCTCGCCGGCCGGCGCGCGCGCCACCGCGCTCGAGTACACCTGGCAAGCCAGCCACGAGCGCTTCCGTGCCAACCTGGTGCCGGCGCGCTCGCGTCCCTCGGCCGGCGGCCTGGCTGGCGTCTCAGACGTGACCCTCTCGCGCGAGCTGGCGGTTGCGGTGTGACGACGGCGCATGGCCGCCGGGCCAGCCGTGGGCCTCGGGCTCAGCGCGGCGGCAGCCGCAAGAGCGGTTGGCCCATCTTGATGGTCTGCCCGGCTGCGACGCCCGGGGCCAGCTCGAACCCTCGCGGCGCGAACACGATGATGGTGGAGCCGAGGTGAAACCACCCCATCTCGTCGCCCTTGCGGAAGCGGGCGTCGCAGGCGAAGACGTTCGGTCCCGGGTGGGTGAGATGAAGCAGGACATCCAGGAAGTGCAGGCGAATGCTGGCCACCAGGATCGAGGCCACCGGCACCAGGGTCACCGCCTCGCCCCCTGGCTCGAGGGTGGTCTGGATGATGGCGCGTTCGTTCTTGCAGAACAGCCTCTCGACGCGCGCGAGCGCGATCGGGTTGGTGTTCCAGGTGTCCCCGGAGATGTAGTTCACCTGGTGGACCTGAAGGTCGTAGGGCGCATGGAAGCGGTGGTACATGCTCGAGGTGAGCCGCAAGGTCGCGTACTGCCCGTCGCGGTAGCGCTCGACCAGCTCGGGCGCGTGCAGCAGGTCCGCGAGGGTGTAGGGGAACCCCTTGGCCTGGATCAGCTCGGTGCCAGCGACCGCTCCCGAGGCCCCCACGATGGCGTCGCAGGGGCTGACCAGCACGCCCGGGTCGGGGTCGATGGGGCGCGCTCCAGGCTTGAGCTCCCGGATGAAGCAGTCGTGCAGGCTCCGGAAGCTGGTCTGCCGGGCCTCGGACAGGTCGACCTCGGCGAACATCCTCCAGACCCGCAGCGAGGCTGCCGCCACCAGCGGGTTCTCGATCTGGGAGAGCCAGCCGACCAGACGTGTGGCAAGGTGGCGGGGGATGCGGTTGGTGAGCAGGAAGTTCAGGCGCTCGTTGCGGGCGAATGCGATCATGATGGGGTGACACTCCTATGAACACGGCGTTTTCGATCTATCGCGCGGGGATGGGCCTCGGCCTCGGGGTCGGGGCGGGGGTCGGCGCGTTGACCGCGCTCGGCCTCAAGCTGAAGAAGCGGCTGGAGCTGTCGCGTGCCAAGCATCCGTCGCTGCGCGGACATTCGAAGATGTCCCGCCGCATCGCGGCCCAGGTGCCGTTCTACGAATACGACGCCCACGAGATCTTCCGGACCGACGACGCCCCGGCCGAGATCGCCGAGCGCCGGCGGGCCGGCTTCATGCGGCTGGCGAAGACCTACCACCAGCGGTTCGGGAGGTCGGCGGCCTTGAGCGGCGAGGTCGAGGGCGCGATCTCGGATTTGCAGTTCACCTCGGCCTATCGGGTGCCGTTTCAGTACCGGCGCTTCGTGCGCGAGCACCTCGACATGGGGTGCTTCGCCGCGAGCTCGTCGGGGGTGACGGTCACCGACCTCGACGGGAACGTCTCGTACGACCTCACCGGATCGTACGGGGTCAACGTGTTCGGCTACGACTTCTACAAGGGCTGCATCGCCCGCGGCGCGGAGCGCACCCAGGCGCTCGGGCCGGTGCTCGGGACCTACCATCCGGTGGTGGCGGAGAATGTGCGCCGGCTGCGCGACCTGTCCGGGCTCGACGAGGTGTCGTTCCACATGTCCGGGACCGAGGCGGTGATGCAGGCGGTCAGGCTCGCACGGTACCACACCCGGCGTTCGCACCTGGTGCGCTTCTGCGGCGCCTACCACGGGTGGTGGGGCGACGTGCAACCGGGGGTGGGGAATCCCAGCCCGGCCCATGAGACTTACACCCTCAAGGAGATGGATCGCGACACCTTGCGGGTGCTGCGGACCCGGCGCGACATCGCGTGTGTCCTGGTGAACCCGCTGCAGGCCCTGCACCCCAACGGAAACGCCCCCAGCGACTCGGCGCTGGTGGACAGTGGACGGAGCGCGCACTTCGATCGCGAAGGGTACACCGCCTGGCTGCGGGAGCTGCGGCAGGTCTGCACCGAGCGCGACATCGTCCTCATCTTCGACGAGGTCTTCGTGGGCTTCCGTCTGGCCAGGGGAGGCGCGCAGGAGTACTTCGGCGTGCGGGCCGACATGGTCACCTACGGCAAGTCCCTGGGGGGTGGGCTTCCGGTCGGGGTGCTGTGCGGACGGCACCGGCTCATGAAGCGATTTCGCGACGACCGACCGGCGGACATCTGCTTCGCGCGTGGAACCTTCAACTCGCACCCGTACGTGATGGGGGCGATGGCCGAGTTCCTCGAGCACATCGATCGCGCGGAGGTGCGGCAGGTCTACCTCGAGCTCGACGCCGTGTGGAACCGGCGGGCGGCCGAGCTGAACCAGCGGCTCCGGCAGGAGAGCCTGCCGGTCGAGGTGCGCAACCTGTCCACCATCTGGACCGTCTGCTACACGCAGCCCTCGCGCTACAACTGGATGCTCCAGTTCTATCTGCGGATGCAAGGGCTGGCACTGAGCTGGGTGGGCACTGGGCGCTTCATCTTCAGTCTCAACTACTCCGAATCGGACTTTCAGGTGGTGGCCGACCGTTTCGTGGCGGCGGCGCGGGCCATGAACCAGGACGGGTTCTGGTGGGCGGACGCCGGGCTCACCAACAAGCTGATCAAGCGCCGGATCCTGCGCGAGATGCTGGCCCGTCGCCTCGGCCGAGACCGGAGCACCCCGCCGCGCGAGGCGCGCGAGCAGGAGGCGACCGCCGTCGCGGAAGCGTCCTGGTCGGCCTCGTCGTCGGAAGGTTAGCCGCCAGCTCCGGCCCGCCCGTCCTCGTGGTCGAGGACGGGGCTTGGGGCTCACTCTTCAGGCGTGCTCGGCCGACGACATCGGATCGATGAGCTGGCCCCGGAGCAGGTAGTAAGGGGCCTTGTAGTAGATCATCACGTCGTGGAACGGGTCGGTCAGGATCTTGGTGAACCACACGAGGCCGGTCTTGACCCCGCGCAGGAAGAACAGGTGCACCGTGCGGAAGACCAGACCCGCCCCGCCGAGGAAGATCCACAGCCGGGACATGTTCTCGAGGAAGCTGTGCAGATCGGTGTGGGCCTTGAAGATGCCGAAGAGCGTCGGCTGCACCAGCAAGACCAGCGGCGACAGGGCCCAGATGCTGAGCAGGATCACCTTGCGGCGCAGGTTGTAGCCGACCTTGACCTTCTCCTTGTAGGCGTGGGTGGCCTGGTTCACCTCGTCGTAGCCGAGCGGCTCGAAGAAGAAATGGCCCACCTGCCGGATGATCATGGCGAAGGTCCAGCCGAACAACGCCGCCGCGATCGGGTTGGTGAAGAGGAGCACATAGGTGCAAAGGAAGCTGAGGGCGCTGAGCAGGTGCAGGGTCTGGTTGATCCGGCTGTGGTGATAGAAGCGATGATCGTCCCACCGTTGCGTGCGGAGCTCGTCCAGAAAGCCTTTCATGTCATGGTCCTCCCGTGTGTGCAGATGGCGTCGTGAAATTGCAGCGCCATCACCATAGACGCTGCGGATCCGCCACAAAGCGAACTTGTCGCAACGGATTGATGAAGCCCGACACACCGGACGCGCCTACGGCGCTCGCGGGAAGGGGAGGACCGGACGCGCCTACGGCGCTCGCGGGAAGGGGAGGACCCCTCCCCGCGGGCCCCTCCCGCCGGAGGGCAAGCTTCGCGCCCTGATCTTCTTTGCTGGTGCTGTCTCCGGTTGGCAGAGCCAACCTCCGATCCACCGCTTGGACCGAGTGATCCTGATGGAGGGCCCTGCATCTCGAACATTTCATCCCTGCGCAGGAAAAGCCCAACCCCGCCCCCAATCATGTCCCCTCTCCCCGCGGAGCGGGGAGAGCGGGCGGGGGAGAGGGGCCCACTTCATTCCGGAGGCGCCACCGCGAAGTATCTTGTTCACCCCCGATTGAATCGCCGCGCGGGGACGTGCGAGCGGCAGCGAGCCACGTCCCCGATCCATACAAACGGCCGACAAGCCGGCCCGATGGCGAAGCCGCACCGAGGACCGGAGCGGAGCATACTCTTGCGTATGTGAGCACCGGACCGCAGGTGCGGGGCAGCCAGCGGGTCGGATCGTCGCCCGTCGTTGGCGCGAGCAGCAACGCTTCTCCTTCAGCGGAAGTCGCGGAGGTGGCGGCGGCCGGAGGGGCCAGCCGGCTGGTCGCGGGTTTGCTGACATTCGACGCAGAGCTCGACGTAGGGCATGAGCTCGAGCCGCCGCGGCAAGATCTCCTCGCCGCACTCGGTGCACTGGCCAAAGGAATCCGGGGCGGCTTGCAGCCGGCCGAGCGCCGCCATGATTCGGGCCAGGACCTCGGTGCGGTTGCGATTTCGGCTGGACGCGATGACCTGGTTCATCTCGGCGAGGGGTTGCGCATCCTCGTCCGGCTTGATCACCCCAGCCGCGCGATCCTCTGCCGGGTCGATCCCCTCGTCCCCTTCGGCGAGGATCTCCGCCTTCATCGCCAGCAACCGCTGCCGGAGCTTTTCCGTTCTCGCCTGATCCATGTCCCTTCCGTCCAGCCCGTCTGGGCGGCGGGATGTTACCCGAGATCTTCTCGGGATCTTCTCGGGTCTTGGCCCGCTCAGCTCGCGCGCTCGATCAACCCCGCCGCCCCCATCCCGCCGCCCACGCACATGGTGATGACGGCGTAACGGCCCCGCCGCCGCTCGAGCTCGTGCAGCGCGGTGGCGATCTGGCGGGCGCCCGTCGCGCCGAGCGGATGGCCGAGCGCGATGGCCCCACCGTTCACGTTGACCCGCTCCATGGGCAGGCCGAGCTCCCGGATGCAGTACAGCGCCTGCGAGGCGAAGGCCTCGTTGACCTCGAACAGATCGATCTGGTTGATGGCGAGCCCGGTCTTCTTCAGCAGCTTGCGCACCGCCGGGACCGGGCCGATCCCCATCAGGGCCGGAGGGACCCCCGCCACCGCGAACGCCCGGAAGTAGCCCCGGATGTTCTTGCCGAGATCGTGCGCCCGGTCGGCTCCCATCAGGACCAGCGCCGCCGCCCCGTCGTTGAGCGGCGACGCGTTTCCCGCCGTCACCGTGCCGGTCGGATCGAACGCTGGCTTCAGGGCCGCCAGCCGCTCGAGCGACGTGTCCGCACGCGGGCACTCGTCGCGGTCGAAGGTCACGCTCCGCCAGGCCCCGTCCTCGAACACCCGGGTCGGGACGGGGACGATCTCCGCCCGGAAGTCTCCCCGCGACCAGGCGTCGATGGCCTTCTTGTGGCTCTGGAACGCGAAGGCATCCTGATCCGCCCGGCTGACCTCGAACTTGCGTGCCACGTTCTCGGCGGTGTTGCCCATGGGGATGTAGACGTCGGGGAGCTTCTCGACCGCGGTCGGGTTCAGCGACGGCCGCGTCCCGCCCATCGGGATGAGCGACATCGATTCGAGCCCCCCGGCGATGCCGGCGTCGATGGCACCGACCGCGATGCGGTCGGCGATGATGGCGGCGGCCTGGAGCCCGGACGAGCAGAAGCGGTTGATGGTCATGGCGGGCGTGTCGTCGGGCAGGCCGGCGAGCTCGCCGACCACCCGCGCCACGTTCAGGCCCTGCTCGCCCTCGGGCTGGGCGCAGCCGAGCACGAGATCCTCGATGTGACTCGCCTGCACGTCCGCCCGCCCGAGGGCCTCGCGGACGACCAGGGCCCCGAGGTCATCGGGGCGCGTGTTGCGCAGGGTGCCACGCGGCGCCCGTCCTATGGGGGTCCGTACGGCCGACAAGATGGCGACGTCTCGCGTATCAGGCATGGTGTCCCTTCCTTGGTCCGGATTGGTGCGGATTGGTCCGGATTGGCCCGGAGCCTCCGGGGCTCAGCGTTCGCTCGGGCAGCCGGGCATGGGCACGTTGGCCCTCAGTTCCGGAGCGGCTTCCCGGAGGTCAACATGTATTGGATGCGCTCACGGGTCTTCGGTTCCCCGCACAGGGACAAGAAGGCCTCCCGCTCGAGCTCGAGGATGGCGGCCTCGCTGACGGTCGCCCCAGCCGGGACGTTCCCTCCCGAGAGGATCGTGGCCAGGTGCCCCGCCACCTTGGCGTCGTGCTCGCTGATCTGGTGGGCGCCCACCAGGTTGTGCAGGGTCAGCCGCAAGGTGGCTGCCCCCGACTCGCCGATGACCCGGATCCGCCGCGGCGCCGGGGGGCGGTAGCCGGCGCGGGACTGGCCGAGGACCGTCTGCTTCGCGTCGGCGAGCAGGGTGTCGCGCGACATGGACACGGCGTCCTGCCCGCGCAGATACCCGAGGTCTCGCGCCTCCTCGGCGCTGGTCGAGACCCGCGCGCGGGCCAGCATCTCGAAGGGCACCCGCACGAGCTGGAGCAGGTCGAACTGGGGATCGTCGGGCGCGCGCGCGGAGGCTCGGGCCGCGAGCTCCATGCACCCGCCGCCCGCCGGGACCAGGCCCACCCCCACCTCGACGCACCCGATGTAGAGCTCGGCCGCCGCCCGCACCGTCTGACAGCCGAGGACCAGCTCCGCGCCGCCCCCCAGGGCCAGGCCGAAGGGAGCGGCCACCACCGGGACGCTCGAATAGCGGGTGCGCAGACAGGCGCGCTGATAGTTGGTCACCATCTCGCCCACCGCGTCGAGGTTCCCCTGGCCGAGCGCCACCATCAACGAGAACAGGTTGGCGCCCGCGCAGAAGGCCTCGGGCGCGTCGTTGCCGATGACCAGGCCCACGCCTTCCCGCTCCGCCCGCTCCACCGCCCGCACCATCAGCGCCACGATGTCCGGGTCGAGGGCGTTCAGCTTGGAGTGGAGCTCGAGGCAGAAGACCCCGTCGCCGAGGTCGAGCAGGGACGCGCTCGGGTTGCGCTCCACCTCGCCTCCGGTGGCCCGAACGTCGTCGAGGACCAGCTTGCGCGGCTCGGGGACCACCGCCGTGAACCCGCCCCGCTGGCCGAGCTGCTCCAGGGCTGGCGCGTGGCGCGGCGGTCCGCCGGCCTCGCGTCGATAGAACCGCGTGCCCTCGCCCTGGGCGGCGATCTGCTCGCGCACCCAGCCGGGGACCACGTACCCCGCCGCCTCCATCCTGGCCGCGGTCTCCTTGACGCCGAGGGCATCCCACATCTCGAAGGGGCCGCGTTCCCACCCGAACCCCCAGCGCATGGCGCGATCGATCGACACCACGTCATCGGCAATCTCACCCAGGCGCTCGGCCGCGTAGATCAGCGTCTCGTAGGTGACGGTCCGGGCCAGGGTGGCCGCGCGATCGTTGCCCGCCAGCAACCGACGCAGGCGCTCGTCCACGTCGTCCACCCCCTTGGTGGCGCCGATCGACGGAAACCGCGGCTTGGTGAGTGGCACGTAGGCGAGGGTCTGCAGATCGAGCTGCAGGATCTGCTCCCCCTCCTTCTTGTAGAACCCTTGCTTGGTCTTGCTGCCGAGCGCGCGCCGCTCGACCAGCTTGCGCAGCACCTCGGGCGGGGCGAACACCTCTCGGCGCGGGTCTCCCACCAGCGCCTCGTGGCAGTGCTGGGTGACGTGGAGCAGCGTGTCCAGGCCGACCACGTCGGCGGTGCGAAAGACCGCGCTCTTCGGGCGGCCGCTCGCCGGACCGAAGACCAGATCGACCTCCTCGACGGTATAGCCTTCGGCGATGGCCACCGCCATGGTGCGCATCATGGCGAAGGTCCCCACGCGGTTGGCGATGAAGTTGGGGGTGTCCTTGGCCCGCACCAGCCCCTTGCCGAGCAGCCGCCCGCACAGATCCTCGGCGCGGGCGATGGTCTCGGGGGTGGTGTCCGGCCCCGCCACGATCTCCACCAGCTTGAGGTAGCGCGGCGGGTTGAAGAAGTGGGTGATGCAGAAGCGCTGCCGGAACTCCGGGCTGCGTCCCGCCATCAGGTCGGCGATCCGCAGGCCCGAGGTGTTCGAGGTGACGATGGGATCGCTGCCGGCCGCCTCGACCAGCTCCTGCAACCGGCCGTAGAGCCCCTGCTTGACGTCCAGGCGCTCGATCACCGCCTCGATGATCACGCCGCTGCTCGCGGCGGCGTCCTTCAGGTGATCCTCGAAGTTGCCGGTGGAGACCAGCGCCTCGAAGCGCGGCGAGAAGAAGGCCGCGGGCCGGGCCTTGCGCGCCGCCTCGAGCCCCGACTCGGCTGGGTGGTTGCGCCGCTGCCCCTTGCCGGGGTCGCCCGCCAGATCCAGCAGGCGGACGCGGACCCCCGCATTGGCGAGGTGCGCGGCGATGGAGGCACCCATCACGCCCGCGCCGAGGACCGTCACGTCGGAAATCGGTCTGGCCATCCCTCAACGATATCCCATCGAAACGCGGGCGGCGAGGAAGTTGCACGCGCCGTGCTTGATCGCCCCCCGGGCTTGGCGCAGGCTAGAGCCCGTCGATGAAGCACATGTGGCATCCACACCGACGGCACGCGAGTGCCCCGCCGCTCGGCCATCCCCGTCTCCTCCGCCACGCCCGCCCACCCGGTCGGGGAGTGGGCGGCGCGGGCTCCCCCCTCCAGAAGAAGAGATGACGAGGGCCGCTCCGTGCATGTCTCCAACCTGCTGGTGCCCGAGCTCGAAGAAGCCCTGAAGAACGATCCCGCTCAGGCCGCCGAGCTCGCCGAGGAGCTGCACGCCGCCGACCTGGCCGAGCTCATCGATGGTCTGACCGAGGAGGCCGCGGCCCTGATGCTGGCGGCCCTCCCCGAGCCGATCGCCGCCGCGGTGCTCGACGAGCTCGAGGGCTCGCGCCGGGCCGAGCTCTTCGAGAAGCTGGACCGCCCCAAGGCGGCCCGCATCGCCGACGAGATGTCGGCCGACGAGCGCGCCGATCTGTTCCAGTCGCTGCCCGACGACGTGAGCGCGGACCTGCTGGCGCGCATGCCGAAGGCGGCGTCCTCGGACGTGCGCGAGCTCCTGCGCTACCCGGAGAACAGCGCCGGCGGCAAGATGACCACCGACTTCGTGGCGCTGGCGCCGCAGCTCACGGTCGAGCGCGCCATCGACGAGGTCCGCCGCATCGCGGAGGAGAAGGAGACCATCAACGACATCTACGTGGTCGACCCCAACGGCACCTTGCTCGGCTCGGTGTCCTTGCGCGCACTGGTGCTGGGCCGGGCGGGGCACCCGCTGTCGGCGGTGATGGATCCCGACGTGGTCTCGGTGCAGCCCGAGATGCACCAGGAGGACGTTGCGCGCCTGTTCCAGCACTACGATCTGCTGGCCATGCCGGTGGTGGATCAGTCCCGCAAGCTGCTGGGGATCGTGACCATCGACGACGTGGTGGCGGTCCTCAAGCAGGAGCAGGCGGAGGACATCCAGAAGCTGGGCGCGGTCGGTCCCACCGAGGAGGGTTACTTCGAGACCGACTTCTGGACCTTCGTGCGCAAGCGGGCTGGGTGGCTGATCGCCATCTTCCTCGGCGAGATCTCAACCGCCAGCGTGCTCGAGCACTACGAAGGGATCCGCAAGGCCTTCACGGCGGTCGAGGTGTTCGTGCCGCTCATCATCTCGTCGGGGGGCAACACTGGCTCGCAGGCCTCCTCGCTGGTGATCCGGGGGCTCGCCCTCGGAGAGATCGCGGTCAGTGACGCCTTTCGCATCCTGTGGCGCGAGGTGCGGATGGGCCTCACGCTCGGCGCGTTCCTCGGCACCATTGGGCTCATCCGCGCGCTCCTGGTCGGGCACAGCGGGGGAGGTGGGATGGCGGCGGCGGTGGGGCTGGCGCTGGTCGCATGCGTCACCTTCGGCTCGGTGGTGGGGGCGTTGTTGCCGCTCGTCATCAAGCGGCTGGGCTTCGACCCGGCCGTCTCGTCCGGCCCGTTCATCGCCTCGCTGGTGGACGTGGCCGGCATCGTGATTTACCTGAAGATCGCGATCTTCATCCTGGGCGCCCCGAAGTAGCGAGCCCCTCGGAGCCGCGGAGCCAAGAGCCCGCCGTCGAAGCCAGTGGTCGTGATCGTGGTCGTTGTCGTTGTCGTCCCCGTGATCGAGGCCGTGCACGTGCACAGGAACGCCCCCCGTGGTCGTGATCGACATGGCTCGATGAGGTTGCGACGCATGCGTCGCATTTCGAGCTCACAGGGTCGCTTCGCCTCCTCGATCACGACCACGGGGGTGTGCACGTGCACGTGCACGCTGAACCGCCACGGGTTCGGCCACGGCCACGATCGCGATCACGGCCACGGATTTGAAGGCCTGCTCGAGTCGCCGCGGCTCACGGAGCAGGGGGCAGGCTGCCCAGGAACCCATCGAGGAGCGGGCGGCCCTGACCGGAGAGGGTGCAGCCCCCGTGCGAGGTGCAGACCCGGTCGATGGGGACGTCGGCCAGGGCGCGGCCGAGGGAGCGCAGCGAGGCCAGGTTCTGCGCGGGGTGCGGATTGAAGAGCCCAGGCGTGGGGGCGAGCTGGCCGTTCTCGAGGATCATGATGTCGCCCGGGAACAGCACCTGGTCGTAGACGAAGGCGTAGGAGCCCGGGGTGTGACCCGGCACGGGAATCGCGATGACCGACTTGCCGTCCGGGACCCGGATGGTGCGGGGCCCTTCTCCCACCAGCGGATCGGAGACGCGACCCGGGGGCACGGACCACAGCAGCCCGAAGACCCGCGGCAGGAACGTCTCGGGAGGTGCGCGGCCGGCGATCAGATCCACGTCCGCGGCGCCCGCGAACACCCGCGCCTGGGGAAACGCCGCGAGTCCCGCGGTGTGATCGCCATGCCCGTGGGTCACGAAGATGTCGCTCACGTCCGCCCGGGTGCGCTGTGCGGCCACCAGCAGCGCGTCCACCCCGTGCAGCTGGGCGTCCATGCCGGTGTCGAAGAAGATCGCATGCGGCCCTGCCTGGGCGACCACCACCGAGACCCCGCCGCCCACCTTGCTCATCCAGAGACCCGGGCGCAGCTCGAGCGGCGGGCTGAAGGCCTTGCGGCTGCTTCGCAGGCCGAAGCCGGCTCCCAGCACCAGGGTCAGCGCCCCGACGGAGATGAAGATGGCCGCTTTCTTTGTTGCACCGGTGGGCTTCCGCCCACCTGGTTTGCTCGTGGTCATGTGGTCATCGACTCCAGGGCCCGCGCGGTCTCGGCGCCCGCCCGAATGCTCTCGTTGACGCCCACGCCGCGCACGGCGTGTCCGATCACGTGCAGCCCCGCGCGGGCGCTGGCGCCGAGCCAGCGGTCGAGGGCGGCGACCCGCGTGGCGTGCCCCGGGCCATACTGGGGGATCCCCTCCGCGTGCCGCCAGATCGCGACCAGGTCGGGGTCCTGCCGCCGCAGGCCCGTGATCCGCGCGAGGTCGGCGAGCGCGCTGGCCGCGAGATCCGCGTCGGACGCCTCCACGATCTCCGGCGCGAACCCGAGTCCGAGCCCCCCGAGGATGGCGCGCAGGAGAACCCCGCCCTTCGGGGCTCGCCCCTCGAAGATCGACGACTCGTACTGGCACCCGAGCAGGCGCGGGCCTTCGCCGCGGGCCACCAGAAAGCCGTACGACCCGAGATCCATGCCGAGGGATTCGGCGGTGGCGTCGCGAAACCCGAAGCAGGCGATGGCCACCGGCGCGCGCCGGGTCTCGGTGAGGACCTCGAGCGCGTGCGGGTCCGCGGGGGTGGCGGGGGTGCCGTGGGTGACGAGGGGGCGGAGCATCGCGGCCGTCGCGCTCGGCCCGGATGCCAGGATGACGGCGTCTGCGTCGAATGTGCGCGCCGGGTCGGCGTTGCCCGGGCGGCGGGCTTCGTGGGACCCGGGGACCCCGGCGGGGCGCATGACCACCCTCCAGCGGTGGCTCGTCCCGGGATGGACGGCGTCCGCGTACCCGCGCACCAGCCGCGCGCCGAGGCGGTCCGCGAGGGCCCGGGGCAGCTCCCCGAGGCCATCGGGGAACGACAGCGGGCGCGGCGCAGGGCTCCCGGCGCGGCGGTTGGCCTTGGCGCGCGCCATCATCCCGCGCAGCAGGCTGCCGTGGTCGCGCTCGAGGGTCGCGATGCGCGGAAAAGCGCTCGCCACCGAGAGCCCCGACGCCTCGCCGGCGTAGATCCCGATCACGGCGGTCGACAAGAGGACGCGGCTCGCCTCCGAGCCGAGCCGACGGTCGCCGAACTCGAGGACGGTCTCGTCGTCCGACGCCGCGGGATCGCCGGCGGCATCCACCTGGGTGCCAGTGCCAGTGCCGGGGCGGTCGCCGCGGTGGCCGCCCGACGACCGGGCGTGCGTCGAGCGGCCGATGAATGGCTCCGCCAGCAGGCGCATCTTGCCCTTCCATGACAGCAGGCCCGAGCCGAAAAGGGCGGCCGGCGACATGGGGATCGGCCAGAGCCGATCGTGCACGAAGATGAAGCGCCGCCGTGCGATCGGGTTCGCCGCGATGACCCGGGGCCCGAGACCGAGCGCCTGGATCAACCGCTGCGTCTCCGGGGCGTCGTCGAGCACCGCCTGCGGTCCCGTCTCGCAGAGGAACCCGTCGCGTCGCTCCGAGCGGATGAGGCCGCCGGGCGAGCCGCCCGGCCCGTCCGCGGGATCGAGGCAGACCACGTCGTGGCCCTCACCGACGGCGACGAAAGCCGCGGTGAGGCCGGAGATGCCCCCGCCGACCACGACTACCCGCATGCTGTTCCTCTCCCTCGCCCCGCGGAGCGGGGGGAGGGGACAGGAGGAGAGGGCGGTGCTCGGCTTTCATCCGCGCACCCCCGGGTTTCCGAGGAGAGCCCGCTTCGCCACCTGCCCTGCGTGCAGCCTCGCGCTTTCATCTGGTCCGGCAACCTGTCGGTGCTCCCCTCTAGGCTGCGCTGGCGCGTACGGTCTCGACCATCGTCTCGACGTTCTCGATGGGGGTCTCGGGCGTGATGCCGTGGCCGAGGTTGAAGACGTGTCCTCGGCGGCCCCCGCGCGTGATCACGTCGCGCGTGCGGCGCTCCACCTCCGCCGCCGGCCCGAGCAGGACGGCGGGATCGAGGTTGCCTTGCACCGCGAACGGACCGGCGGCGGTGGAGGCCAGGCGCTCCCGCGCCTCGTCGATCGGCAACCGCCAGTCGATCCCGTAGACGTCCGCGCCGAGGGTGGCGATGCGGTCGAGGATGGTGGTGGCCCCGTTGCCGAAGTAGATGACCGGCACCCCGGTGGCCCGCAGCGCGGTGATGAGCGCCCGCGTCGGCTCGAACACGAAGTCGTTCCAGTCGTCCACCGAGACCACCCCGAGCCACGAGTCGAATACCTGGACCGCCGCCACCCCCGCCTCGATCTGCGCCTTCAGGTAGCGCAGGGTGGAGCGACCCAGCAGGGCGAGCAGCTCGCGGGCCAGCTTCGGGTGACGGTAGAAGAGCTTCTTGGTCTCGGCGAACGTCTTGGCCGTCTTGCCTTCGATGGCATAGGTCGCGACCGTGAAGGGCGCCCCCGCGAAGCCGATGAGCGGGGTGTCCCCCAGCTTCTCCCGGGCGAGCCGGATGGTGTCCAGCACGAACCCTGTGTCGCGGACCGGATCGAGCTCGTGCATGCGCCCCAGATCCTCGGGCGCGCGGACCGGCGCGGGGAGCCGCGGCCCCTGCTCGGTGAACTCGACCGCGAGCCCCATGGCCTCGAGTGGAACCAGCAGATCGGAGAACAAGATCGCCGCATCGAACCCGAATCGCCGGATGGGCTGGAGCGTGACCTCCGCGGCGAGCGCCGGGGTCTTGCACAGCTCGAGGAACGAGACGCCCTGGCGGATGGCGCGGTACTCGGGCAGGTAGCGGCCCGCCTGGCGCATCATCCACATGGGCGGCCGTGGGCTGGCCTCGCCCCGACAGGCGCGCAAGAAAAGGCTCTCCTCGTGGGGCGACGGCATCGCGTGCATATTTGCCCAATCGGGCACCGGACACAACCGTGCTCGGCCTTCGGCCCTCGCCGCCAGATGGGGTCCCTACGGGTAGCTGCCAATCTCCACGTAGCTCCGGTGCTCCGCGTGCCAGGCGAACTGCTTGGACCCCCTGGTCCCGTCGGCTCGCACGTCGACGACCAGGTACTCGACCGGGTAGGCCGGCTCGCCGTCGAAGGCGGCCGCGGCCTGATCGGTGTCGCTGAAGTAGGCTCCCACGTCGGCGTGCGAGTGATAGACCAGCTTGGCCGGCTGGTCGCCGCGCAGGCTCTTCTGCAGCGTGAAGATGTCGCGGGCCTCGAAGGTGTAGGCGGTGCGGGCGTCACGCGAGAACCGCTGCGGATCCTCGGCGTGCAGGCGGTCCTGGATGTTCTCGCAACGGTGCGCGCGGTCGGCGACGGGTCGGTCGCGCGGCCCGAACACGATCCCGCAGCATTCCTTGGGGTATTCTTGCCGGGCGTGCGCGTAGATGGCCTCGAGCGCGACGGGGTCGACGAGGGGGTGGGGCGGGGCGGGCGAGGGTGGGGCTGTAGACGTCGGCGAGTCCGGCATGATCTCGATGTTACCCAACCGAGCGCCCGGTCCGGCTCAAAAACGAGGGGCCGAGCCGTCGAGCCTGGCCCGGGCTACTCCTTCCCCACGCAGGCTCGTGTTCGAAAGGATGGCTCATGATGCGGATCGTCGGTGCACGTCCCCCCCGTCCCGGTCTCCGTCCCGCAGGTGATCTCCGTCGCGCCGGCGCTGCACGCCGTCCACACGGTGTCTGGCTCGTGGCGATCGCCGCAGCGGCTTGCCTGACCGGCCGCGCGGTGGTCGCCCAGGTGATCGAGCCGAACGGCGTCCAGGTGCCATCGGTCAACACGTACAACAACGAGACCAGCCTGCAGAGCTACTTCACCGCGCAGATGGAGAGCATCGACGCCATCAAGGATGCCGCCATCGCGCCCGGGGTTTTCCAGCCGCTGTGCGGATTCCAGGCCACGCTCGTGCTCAAGGAATCGAGCGGGAGCAACGGGATCGCCTGGTACAACGTCCCGGCCTCGCCGACCGAGTCCCCGACCGAGATCTTCCCGATCATCCCGGCCGGGACGCCGGTCGGGCAGGTGGTGACCAGCGCCGACGTCCGCAACAACCCCAGGTACGCCCAGGGCTTGATCGGTTTCGCGCTCACCGATCAGTCGGGCAGCAAGGCCATCTACTACTCGGAGTACATGCGGAACGTCTACTGCTCCGGGTGCACGACGCCCGACTACTGGAAGATGGCGCTCATCTACCGCTCGACGGTCACGCCCGAGACCTACTACATCGGGTTCGAGGACTGGGCAGGGGCGGACGCCAACACCTGGCAGGGCAACGACGGCGACTTCAACGACAAGGTCTTTCGCATCAACGGCGTGACCTGCCAGGGGGGTGGCTCGCCGTGCGACACCGGGAAGCTCGGCGTGTGCTCGACCGGGCTCACGGAATGCAGCGCCGCCATCCAGTCGGTCTGCCGGCAACAGGTCGGCCCGACCGCGGAGAGCTGCGACAACCTCGACAACGACTGCAACGGTCAGGTCGACGACGGTCCGGGCCTGTGCCCGGCCGGCGAGACCTGTTTTCACGGCGCCTGCATCCGGTCCTGCGGCAACAGCGAGTTCGACTGTGTGCCGCCCTTCGTCTGTCAGGACCAGCTCTGCATTCACCGCGACTGCGTGGGCAAGACCTGCCCCGGTGGCCAGGTCTGTCGCGCCGGGGCCTGCGTGGGCGGCTGCGAGGGGGTGACCTGTCCGGTCGGCCAGGACTGCCAGCTCGGCGTGTGCCTGGATCTGTGCGCGGGCGTGGCGTGCGGACCCGACACCGTCTGCGAGCGGGGCGTCTGTGTCAGCAGCTGCCATTGTCGCACGTGCGGCCCCGGACACACGTGCGACGCCACGGCGGGCCCCACCGCCATCGCTCGCTGCGTGGAGACCGGCTGCGAGGCGCTGACCTGTCCCGCCGGGCAGGTGTGTCGCGGTGGGGTGTGTGGCGATGCCTGCATGGGTGCGGCGTGTCCCGGCAACGCCGCCTGCCACGCGGGCGTGTGCGACAAGCCCGATCCCAATCAGCTCCCGCCGAGCTCCGGAACCGGAGGCGCCCCAGCGGTCGTCCTTCACGGCGCCGGTGGCAGCCCAGGCGGCGGCCCGAGCGCGCAGGTCCCCGGCACCGGCGCCAGCCCCACGCTCCCCGGCGCCGCCGAGGCCCCCATCCCCCGTGCCGGCTGCCAATGCAATCTCCCCCCGTCTCCCATGGCCCCCGTCCCTCTCACCGCCCTCATCCTCCTGGTTGCCCTCATCCTCCGCGCGAGGATCTGACCGCGGCTCCACCCGCTTCTCGGATCATCGGAGGTTGGCTTTGCCAACCGGAGACGACCGGAGCAA
>CAZIOH010000011.1:0-10409 GCA_964540815.1 uncultured Myxococcales bacterium
CCCTCGAGACCGACATCGAGCCCTTCAAGGGGCTCTTGATGGGCCTCTTCTTCATGGCGGTCGGGATGTCCATCGAGTTCGGCCTGATCGCGAGCCGGCCGCTGATGGTCGCGGGCCTGGTGCTCGGCTTCACCATCGTCAAGGGGGGGGCGCTGCGCCTCGCGGCGGGGCGGCTCGGAGCGCCCGAGGGGCAGCGCTGGCTGTTCTCCGCGCTGCTCGCCCAGGGGGGCGAGTTCGCGTTCGTGGTCTTCGGCGTCGCCGGCCAGGCGCGCCTCCTGCCCGGCCAGTGGGACGCGCTCTTGACGCTGGTGGTGGCGCTGTCGATGGCGCTCACGCCGCTGGCGCTGCTCTTGCGCGATCGCATCGCGCTTCGCACCGGCCGCGCGAGCCGCCCCGCCGATTCCATCGAGCCCGAGGGCGCGCCGGTGATCATCGCGGGCTTCGGCCGCTTCGGGCAGATCGTCGGGCGGCTGCTGTTCGCGTCTGGCGTGCGGGCGACCGTGCTCGATCACGACGCCGACCAGATCGAGACCCTGCGCAAGTTCGGGTTTCGGGTGTTCTACGGCGATGCGACCCGGCTCGATCTGCTGCGCGCCGCCGGGGCCGAGCAGGCGCGCCTGCTGGTGGTGGCCGTCGACCAGCCGGAATCCAGCCTCAAGCTGGTGGAACTGGCGCGCCAGCACTTTCCCAACCTGCGCATCGTCGCGCGCGCGCGCAACGTCAGCCACTGGGTCGAGCTGCGCAACCGGGGCGTGGAGGCCATCGAGCGGGAGACCTTCGAGTCGGCCCTCCGCTCGGGACGACGCGCGCTCGAGCACCTCGGGGTCGGACCCTACGAGGCCCGAGAGCGCGCCGATCGCTTTCGCCGCCACAACATCGAGGCCCTGAACGAGATGTTGCCCAACTTCGGCGACGAGACCCGGCGCCTGTCGGCCGCCAAGGCCGGGCGCGCGCAGCTCCAGCGGCAGTTCGAGGAGGATCGGGCGGCCCTCGATCGGTCGATGGGCTCGTGGAACGAGACCGGCGGTGCCGGTGCCGGTGCCGGTGCTCGCGCCCAGCCGGTCGAGGCCATGGAGCCAGAGCACTTTCCCGCCCCTCCCGAGGGATCGGACCGGCGGGTGTGACGCCTGCCCGCACGTTACGGATGGAAGACGGGCGCTACCCGGACGTTACAGGTAGCGAAGCGTCCGATGTCCCCGTCCGAAAGTGAACACCAGCCATCACCCGCCAACCGGCGCCCCACCGTGACCAACCAAGTTGGGCAATGGGGTGCACAACTTGCGCCTCCGGAAATACACCGGCCGCCGGGGCGTGACCGGGCCGCTCTCCTGCGTTCAGAGGCCCGAGCGGCCCGCCGCGGCCCGAAACGGCGAGGAAACCAGGTCGATCTCCGGGCGAATACCCCCGGGCCGCGGGGGCCAGATCACTCTCCGGAGGATCTGGCACGCATCGTGTATCAGGCAGGGCCATAGCGAAGGATCCGACTCCTGCCGTAGCTTCGGGCCCCTCCGAGCCGCGCCCCATCGAGGGCTCGGCCCGGAGGCGCCGCCCGCCAAACCCGAAAGGTCACTGTCGTGCTCTCAGAAGGCCAAACTCTCCACGACACATATCACCTGGTTCGCCTGATCGGCGAAGGAGGCATGGGGCTGGTCTTCGAAGCGACCCACGCCCGCCTGTCGGGTCGGTACGCCGTCAAGGTGTTGCACGAGAAGCTCTGCGGGAACCCCGAGGCGCTCGCCCGCTTCGACCGGGAGGCCCGCGTGACCTCGTCGCTGCAACATCCGAACATCGTCCAGGTGATCGACTTCAACACGGCGCCCGACGGCACCGAGTACCTGGTGATGGAGCTCCTCGATGGCGAGACCCTCGCCAAGCGGCTGCTCTGGCAACGGCGCCTCACCATCGATCAGGTGGTCGAGATCGTGTCCCAGATCGCGGCGGCTCTCTCGGCCGCCCACGCCCAGGGCGTCGTCCACCGGGATCTCAAGCCGGACAACGTGCTGCTCGTCTCGGTGGAAGGCCGCGACGACGAGCTGGTCAAGGTCCTCGACTTCGGCATCTCGAAGGTGAGCGGCACCAGCATCAGCCTCCAGGGCAAGGAGGGAACGCTGTTCGGGACCCCGCAGTACATGGCGCCCGAGCAGTGCGAGGGACGCGTGAAGGACGTGGGGCCGGCCGCCGATCAGTTCGCGCTCGCCGCGATCTGCTACGAGCTCTTGACCGGGCGCCCGCCGTTCTGGGGCGACTCGCTCGGCGACATCCTGTCGCACATCATCTACGACGAGCCGGCGCCGATGCACGTGGGCATGGAGGTGGAGGAGGTGGTGCGGTGCGGGCTCGCCAAGTCTCCGGCCGCGCGCTACCCGTCCATCGCCGCGTTCGCGGAGGCCCTGCGCACCGCCGCCGCGTCCCCGTCGCGGGCCCTGTGCAAGCTCCCGACCCTCGCGCCGAGCGCCAGCGACAGCTTCCTCGAGACGATCGACGTCCGGCATTCGGGCGACGCGCGGCCGGCGCGCGATGCTCGGCAGGAGGGGGCGGGGCGGTCGAGCCGCCGGAGCTCGAGCGGTCCGATCAGCGCGCGGGGAGCCGCCCTGGCGGCGGTGTTGCTGTGCGTGGGGGCCAGCCTCGCCGTCGGCCACGCCGAGGGCGGGTCGGCTTGGCTGGCGGGTCGCCGCTCGGCCGCAGCCGAGCTGTCTCCATTTCTGGCCAGCTTGCCGCGGCGGCTCTCGGGGTACGCCAGGCGGTCTCCTTCTGCCGCGCCGATCGGTGAAGGGAGACAGGTCGAGCGTCTCACCCAGCGCCCGGAGCTTCCGGCTGCGCCACCGGCTCCGCCCACGTCCTCGCCCGCTCCCCCCGGAGGCGACGTCCAGGCGTCCGGCGGGCCCGTGGGCACCTTCCCGGTGCGCGATGGCTCCCTGCTCGAGGGCTCCCTCGCCAAGGACCCCGTCGGCGATGAGGCCATCGCATGGAAGATCGACCCCGCCGCCATGGCCCTCGCCGCCGTCGGAGGCCGAGCGCGCCCCGAGCCCGAGGCCCGGACGGCGCTGGCGCTGGCGGCGGATGGGCGGCGACCCGCGGCCCGGGTCCGGCGCGGCGTCGATCGTCCGTCTCAGCCCGTCGAGCGCATGGGGGACCGCGTCTCCGGGGTCCTCTCGCCGAGCGCCCCGCGGGTCGAGCCGCCGCCGCTCGCGGAGAGCACGGCCGCCGCGACCACCACCGCGATTGCGGGCGCGCTCGACATCGGGACCGCGCGCACGCCGCTGGCGGGACCGGCACCGCTGGAGGCCCCGTCGACCGCCGGTCCGCTCGAGCGCCCCCACATCAGCGGCCCCCGACGGTTGTCGATCGACGAGGACGCCCCGCTGCCGCTCGACGAGAGCGGCGGGGAGGCCGAGGGTAATCGTCCACTCGGGCTGGTCGAATGAGGCGCGCCCGCTGCGCGTCGGGGCCGGCCGACCACGGGAGGCGTCCGATCACACCAGGAGGCCGCCGCCCGTCGCGATGGGGGCTGTCTCCACCTCCGGGACCGGCTGCGGCACCACGACCGGGCTCGGCTCCAGTGCGAGGTCCGGACCCACTTCCAGGCCAACGTCCAGGATGGGCTCGAGCTTTTGCAGCCGTGCCACCGCGATCTCGGCGCTGCGGGTGGCCTCGTCGAGGGCCGCACGCCAGAAGCGGCGCGCATCCCCGGTGCGCTTCATGCGCAGGCAGGCGAGCACCCGTAGCTCCATCATCTCGACCACGTCCTGGGGCTGCATCATCATTTCGCGCGCCCGACCGAGCAGGCGATCCCACTCGTCGTCGGGCGCACCGTCGATGACCAGCTGAACCGAGTCCGACAGCAGCTGCTCGCCGCCCCCCCACTCGAGGCCCACCTCGCCGGCCGCGCGGGCCTCGGCTTGCAGGCCCGCGATCTCGGCCAGCGCGTCGCGGGCCTCGGCCACCCGCCCCCGCCGGACCAGCACCCGCGCGAACAGCAGCTCGGCGATCACCGCCGCCGACGACCGCCGCCCCACCACCTGGCGCGCCACCGACATGGCCTGCCGGGCCTGGGCCTCCGCGTCCTCGTCCTGGCCGAGACACAGGTACACCTCGCCGAGATCCTTCGACGACGAGCACTCGATGAGCGGGAAGCCGGTCTCGCGGGCGATGGCGATCACCCGCCGCAGATCCTCGAGCAACCGGGAGGTCTGGAACGAGAGCATCCACACGATGCAGCGGTTGCTGAGGGCCATGGTGAGGTTCAGCATGTCGCGCCGGCTCTCGGTGAGCGAGACCAGTCGCGCGAAGGTCTTCTCGGCCTCGGCGATCCGCCCGGACAGCGAATAGGCCCACCCCGCCAGCCCCAGCGAGAGCACGTGGGTCTCGTAGCCATCGTCGCCGAGGGTCTCGGCCAGGGCCGCGCTCTCCTCGAAGCAGGTGCAGGCGGCCGCGGTCTTCTCGGCGCGATGGAGGGTGCGTCCCCGGGCGAAGATGAGCTTGGCGCGGAGCAGGAGATCGTCGAGGCCGACCGAGAGCTCGCCGGCACGCTCGACCAGCTGCCCGGCGCGGGTCCAGTCCTTCAGCCAGTCGAGGACCAGCGACTCCTCGAGCAGGAGATCCACCTCCGACGCGCGCGCCGACGCCCCGTGCGCGGCCTCGCGCGCGGCGGACAGCTCCTTGAGGGCGTCCTCGTAGCGGCCGAGCCGGAAGCGCATGATCCCGAGCCCGCGGCGGGCCAGGATCGGTCGCGGGTCCTCCACCGCGAGCGCCTGGGCGACCCCACCCGACAGCAAATTGCGAATGGCATTATCGAATAGCAGCTCGGCGTCGAGGTAGGCGTGGCGGCGCTCGGCCTTGGCGGCCAGATCGAGGTAGGTGTTGGCGGCCTCGTCCTTGAGGCCGCTGCGGGCGGCGTGGAGCGCCATGGCGGGCAGCCGCCGGTCCTCGGGGAGCCCTTCGTTCTCGAGGTAATAGGCGTAGGCGGCCCGGTGGATGGCCTCGCGCTCCGCCTGGGGGACCGCCTGGTAGACCGTCTGGCGCAGGAGATCGTGGCGAAAGCCCACCCGGCCCTGCCGGTGCCGGACCAGCACCCCGGCGTCCGTCAGGCGGTCCACGCCCACCCGGGCGTCGAGCTGGGTCTCGGGGGTGATCCCGGCCCGCTCCAGCCAGCGCACCACCCCCTCCAGCTCCTCGGCGCTGAACTCCGCGCCGAGCACCGACGCCAGCCGCGCGTGGCCCGCCAGCTCGGCCGGCAAGGACTCGGTCTCGCGGCTGGCCAGCCACTGGACGAGCGGGAGATCCGGCAACCGCTCGAGCTCGTCGGTGGCCAGGAACCAGGCCCCCGTGCGCTCGGAGCGCCGGACCAGCCCGTCGCGCTTGAGGCCGCGCACCAGCTCGACGAGCAGGAGCGGGATGCCCTTGGTGCGTTCGGTGAGCCGGCGCAAGGCCTCGGCCGACACGTTCTCGGCGGGCGACAGCAGGCGCCGCGCCAGCTCGGCCGCCGCGCTCGGGTCGAGCGGGCCGAGCTCGAAGCTGGCGCGCAGGGCGGCGCGGCTGGCCCAGGCGGTCCGTCCCCTCCCGAAGGCGGGCCGCGCGACCACCGCCACCCAGATCGGGCAGGCGGCCTCCTCGAGGGTGGCGTACTCGATCGCGTCGAGGACCGTCTCGTCGGCGAAGTGCGCATCCTCGAGCACCAGCGCCAGCGGCCGGCGCCGGGACATCTCGCGCAGGGCCTCACCGGCCGCGCGCGCTGTGGCCGCCCGCAAGGCGCCCGGGGCGGCCGACAATCCGCCGACCTCCGGATGATCGGCGGACACCCAGCCCATCACCACCGCCACCGCCGCCCAGGCCTCGCGCGCCAGCTCCCGGCCGAGCCGCTGCTCGACCAGCGCGTGTCCGAGATCCGCCGGGGCCTCGCTCGGCAGCTCCATGGCATGGCGCAGGAGCTCGCGCGTGGTGTGGTCGCCCGCGCCGCCCAGCACCTCCTTGGCGCGGAGCACGAGCACCCGCATGGGCGGCAGGATGCTCTCGAGGTGCTGGGCCAGCGCCGCCACCAGGTGGCTCTTGCCGGTGCCACCTTCACCGAGCACGGTGACGATGGTCGGCTGGTGCGCGGGCTGGAGGGCCTGTGCGCTGGCGCTGGCGCCGGTGCCGGTGCTGGTGCCGCCCACGCCGACGCTGGTGTGGCCGGGGCCGCCGCCGGAGCTGGTGCCCTGGCCCATGGTGGTGCCAAACCCGGTGCGCCCGAGGGCAGCGCGGCCGCTCGAGCCGACGGGGGAGCGCATCGCCGTCCGCGCCGAATCGAGCAGGGCCCGCAGCAGCTCCCCCCGCCCGACCAGGGGAGCGACCCCGGCCCGGACGCTGGTGGTCTCGGGAGCGCTGCCCGATCGGCTGAGCAGCCCGAAGCCCGGCCGGGCGAAGATCGGGGTCGCCTCCAGCTCGGGCAAGACATCGAGGACGGCCTTCGAGACCACCACCCCCGCCGGATCGGTGTCGCCGAGGTACTGCTCCTTCCGGGCGAACAGCGGGCTCTGGTAGCGACGGGTCCCATCGGGGCGCGCCTGGATCGCCACGGTGGCGAGATCGACGAGGACGTTGCGCGCCATGGCCTTGTCGATGAACAGCTGGGCCGCCTGCGCCGCGGAGCGGGTGGGGTTGTCGCCGACCTCGTGTCCGAGCACCACCACGTATTGCGAGCCGGCCGCGTGCGCGAGCTGGCCACCCGTCGCCGCGATGACCTGCCGGATCGCCGCCACCGAGCTCTTGGTCTCGAGGAAGACCATGGCCACCGCGCGCCGCTCGCGCACCGGAGGCGCGGGCCCGGCGCCCTTGGCCTTGCCGTCGACCGAGGCCGCCCCCGGCCCGAGCCCCGGCGCCATGCCGCCGTCGGCCGCTGGCACCGCCGCCACCAGGCCCGGACGGCTCGGAGGCGTCGGCTCGACCTTGCGAGCTTGCCCAAACGCGGCCCGCAGCCCATCGGCGAGCGCGCCGGCGTCGGCGAAGCGCCGCTCCGGGCTCTTGGCCAGGCAACGCAAGATCACGGCCTCGAGGGCCTCGGAGATGGCGGGGTTGCGCCGCGAGGGCGCGGCCGGCCGGCGGCTGCGGTGGCTCTGCTGCACCTCGGCCGCGTTGCCCCAGAACGGGGGCGCACCCACGGCCATCTCGTAGAGCATCACCCCGAGCGCGTACACGTCCGCGCGGGCGTCGACCGAGTGGCCGCCTTCACACTGCTCCGGGGACATGTATTCGGGCGTGCCTTCCGGGGCCTCCTCCCGCGTGTCCTCGGCGGAGGAGGTGCGGCGCTTGCGGACCAACCCGAAGTCGAACAGCTTGGCGACGAAGCCGCCGCGGCCCGACCGCGGAGCCCCGGCTCCCGGTGTCGGCATCGGCATCGGCGTCAACCTGCCTTCCCGGGCCTTCGACACGAAGAGGTTCTCGGGCTTGAGATCGCAGTGAACGAAGCCCTTGCGGTGGGTGACGGCCACGAGATCGACCAGCGCCAGCGACACCTGGTGCATGCGCTCGGCGAAGAGGGGACCGCGAACCTCGGCCAGCTCGTCCGCCAGGGTCGGCGAGTTGATGAACTCGAGGACCATGAAGGCGGCCCCGCTCGCGAGTCGCCCGGTCTCGTAGACCTCTGGCACGTGGGGGGGCGCCACGGCGCGCAGCGCCTCCGCCTCGAGCAGGAGCCGTGCGCTGGCGGTCGGCTGATCGAGGCGTGCGACCTTGATCGCCACCTCGGGGGGCTCGATGCCCGCCGGTGGCGCGCCGACGGCGGCCCCCGCGAGGCCCAGGGTGTCGGCGAGTGATCGCCTGCGCTCGGCGCGGTACACCGCCCCGAACCCGCCGACCCCGAGGACCTGCGACAGCACGTAGCCGGGAACCTCCGGCCTCTCGACGGTTCGCGACCCAGGGGCCTCGAGCGAGGGCTCGCGCGGCGGCGGGACTCCGTGCTCGGGACAGAGCGGCGCCTGGTCCTGCAATCGAATCCCGCACGTTGGGCAGCGAACCATCAACCTGCAATTTTATCTGGTTTTGCCAGATCATGCGAAAAGGTTGGGCCGCGAAGATTGATTTTGTCACGCAGACGCTGCGCGAAGCTGGGCGCGGGACCTTCATGACCCGACATGGCTCCCGGGCTGCTCGACGTTTTGCCGACGTTTGCCGACGTTTGCCGACATTCGGCTCGACGGCCCGGGGGCGGGTGGTCACACGCGTTTGCGGTCACGCATATCGTCCAATATGCTGCCGCATATGCGCACCAGCATCGACCTCGCGGATGGACTTCTTGCGCGCGCCCGGCGGTTGGCCCGGCAGCGCGGAATCACCTTGAGGGCGCTGGTCGAGGAGGGGCTGCGCCGGGTGCTCTCCGAGCAACGCGACACGCCCCCCGCCTTCCGGCTCGAGGACGTGACCTTCGGGCAGGGAGGTTTCACCGGGGACTTTTCCGAGAGCGACTGGGAGCGGCTCCGCGAGCTGACCTACGAAGGCCGAGGCTCGTGAACGCGGTCGACACGAACCTCCTCGTATACGCCCACCGCGCCGACACTTCCTTCCACGCCCGTGCTCGCGAAATAGTCCGCGGGCTCGCCGAGGGCCCGAACGCCTGGAGCATCCCCTGGCCCTGCCTGCACGAGTTCGTGGCCGTGGTGACGAGCGCGCGGGTCTGGAAGGTGCCGACGCCGCTCGAGACCGCGCTCGCCGAGGTGACGGCCTGGCTCGCCTCACCCAAGCTCTTCATCCTCGGGGAAGACGAGGCCTACTGGCCGGTGCTGGAGCGCATCCTGCGCGAGTCCCGTGTGCAGGGCGCCAAGGTCCACGACGCCCGGATCGCAGCGCTCGCCATCCACCATCGGGTCGACGTCCTCCTCTCCGCGGACCGCGACTTCAGCCGTTTTCCGCGGCTGCGGGTCCAGAATCCCCTCTGAGGCCACCGGCCAACCCGCGTCGCGGCCTGGCCGCCCTCCGCCTTCCGCCATCCGCATGGACGCCCTGCCGATAGACCCGCAGCTCCCCGACATCGTGGCGGCGATCGCGGACCGCGGCGCGTGCGTCGTGGAAGCCCCGCCGGGGGCCGGGAAGACCACGCGGGTCCCACGGGCGCTGTGGCAGTCGCGCCCGGCGACCTCCGACGAGCTGTGGGTGCTCGAGCCACGTCGCCTCCCGGCGCGGCTCGCCGCCGAGCGGGTCGCGGGCGAGCTCGGGCAGCCGCTCGGCGCGACCGTCGGCTACTCCGTCCGCTTCGAGGACCGGTCCTCGGCGCGCACCCGGATCCGCTTCGTCACCGAGGGGATCCTGGTCCGGAGGCTGCTCGCCGATCCCGCGCTCCGGGGCGTCTGGGCGGTGGTGCTCGACGAGTTTCACGAGCGCCACCTGGCGAGCGATCTGGTGCTGGCGCTGCTGGCCCGCCTGCGGCGCACGCGCCGCCCCGACCTCGGGGTGTGCGTCATGTCGGCCACCCTCGACGCCCAGCCCATCGCCGAGTTCCTCGACGACTGTCCGCGGGTGCGCAGCGAGGGACGCCGCTTCGAGGTCGCGATCGAGCACCTCGGCCACCCGGACGATCGCCCGCTCGCCCAGCAGGTGGCGTCCACGGTGCGCCGGCTCTTGCGGGACGGGCCCGAGGGCGATCTGCTGGTGTTCTTGCCGGGCGCGGCCGAGATTCGCCGGTGCGACGAGGCCCTGCGCGCCTCCGCTGGGCCAGGCGTGGGCGCGGCCGGGCTCGGGATCGACATCCTTCCGCTGCACGGCGAGCTGTCGCTCGAGGCCCAGGCCCGCGTGGTGGCGCCCTCGGCCCGGCGCAAGGTGATCCTCGCCACCAACGTGGCCGAGACCTCGGTCACCATCGACGGGGTCGGCGTCGTGGTCGACACCGGGCTCGCCAAGCTGGCCGGCCACTCGCACTGGACCGGCCTTCCCACCCTGGGGCTCGGAAAGATCAGCCAGGCCTCGGCGATCCAGCGCGCCGGGCGGGCCGGCCGAACGCGCGCAGGCCTGGCGGTTCGGCTCTACTCGGCGCACGACTTCCAGGCGCGCCGGCCCTTCGATCTTCCGGAGATCGCGCGGCTGGATCTGGCGGAGCTGCTGCTCACCACCCGGGCACTGGGGATCACGGACGTGTCGGAGCTGGGGTTCCTCACCGAGCCCCCCGCGGTGGCAGTGACGGCCGGTGAGCAGCTCCTCGCGCGCCTGGGGGCGCTCGATGCGACGGGCGCGCTCACCCCCACGGGCCAGGCCCTCCTCGGCTACCCGGTCCACCCGCGGCTCGGGCGCCTGATCGTCGAGGGCGCGCGGCGAGGCGTCGGGGCGGATGCGGCCTTGCTGGCGGCGCTGATCTCCGAGCGGGACATCCGGGAGAGGGGCGGCCCGCTCGGGGGGGGCGGCGGGCGCAGGGCCGGCGGAGGCGGTGGCGGAGGCGGAGGCGGTGG
>CAZIOH010000011.1:10509-23100 GCA_964540815.1 uncultured Myxococcales bacterium
GGCGGAGGCGGTGGTGCCGGCGGCGCCGGGGGGCGGGCGGCGGGTGGCATCGATGTGCTCGGTCTGCTCGAGCTGTTCGAGGCCGCCGGGCGTGGGCGCTCGCTGCGCGAGGGCGCCCGTGCCGCGGGCCTCGACGCCGAGGCCACGGCGCGGGTCGAACAGACGCGCAAGCACCTCGTGGCCATGATCCGCGAGGCGCCGGCGCGCTCCGCCCGGTCGGAGGCGATCCCCGCGACGCGGGCGCTCGCGGATCGGGCGCTCGCGCAGTCGCTGCTGACCGCATTCCCCGATCGGATCGCGCGGGTCCGCCCGGGTGGAGACAACGTGGTGTTGCTCTCGAGCGGCGGCACCGCCGAGCTCGGATACGTGCCCGACAGCACGTTCCTGGTCGTGGTCGACGCGCAGGAGAACGATGGCCATGGCCAAGGCCGCGCAGGCGCCCGCTCCAGCGGCGGCGGCGGCGGCGCGGCACGGGCGACCGGAACAACGGTGCGGCTCGGCTGCGGCATCGAGCCCGACTGGCTGGCCGACCTGCCGGGCAACGATCTGGCTGCCGTCGAGAGCCTCGAGCTCGACGAGGGCTCGGAGCGGGTGGTGCGGCGCTCGCGGCTCACCTACGGCGCCCTCACCATCACCGAGAGCGTCCGTGTCGCCGAGCCCTCGCCCGAGACCGCGCGCGTGCTGGCGGAGGCGGCCCTGGCGCGCGGGCCCGAGTCCTTCGCGGAGCCAGGCTCCATCGCGCGCCTGCAGGCGCGGCTGGCGTGGCTGGCGACCGTGGAGCCCGGGCAGCCAATCCCGACCCTCGACCCGGCCTCCCTGCGCGAGGCCCTGGTGGCCGCCTGCGAAGGGCTGCGCGGGTTCGCCGAGCTGCGGGCGGGCGGTCCCTCGACCGGTGCGGCCGGGCACGGGGCGGACGGGGCGATCGCGGGAGACGCGCGCGGGTTCGCCGCGCGCCTCGAGGTCAGCTTGCCGGCGGAGGTGCGTGCCCGGCTGGCCCGCGAGACCCCGAACCACCTGACCTTGCCGAATGGCCGCCGGGTGCCGATATCGTACCCCGCCGGACAACCTCCCTTCGTCGAGTCCCGCCTGCAGGACTTCTTCGGCATGTCCGAGGGGCCGCGGCTCGGGCGCGGCCGCGTGCCCCTCACGCTGCACCTGCTCGCGCCGAACGGGCGGGCCGTGCAGGTCACGGGCGATCTCGAGAGCTTCTGGCGGCAGCACTACCCGGGCATCCGCCGTGAGCTGCAGCGGCGCTATCCGCGGCACGCCTGGCCCGAGGACGGCGCCACCGCGGTGCCGCCCCCTCCCGCCCCGGCGCGCCGTCCACCGCGCTGAGGCAGAGATCCTCGGAGCTCGGCCCCGGCCCGCCGCCCCGTCCTCGTCCCGCGGCCAGGCGGGACGGGGACCGTGGACGGGATTTGGGCCCCAGATCCGAGGCCGACGGCCTCGAGCCTTCCGCGGCTCACGACGGTGCAGACCGCGCGAGGCACACCGGCGAGGTACACTGGAGGGCCGAGCGGGTCAGCCACGGTCTCCCTGCAGCTCCCGGAGCGGACGTTGGTCGATCGCCTGACCGAGGCGCTGGCGCACCTCGATGGTCACGCCAGGAGACCACGAGGCCTTGGCGCACGGATCTCGATCACCGCTGGGCCGCGTGGGCTGGAACAGGGGCGCTGAGCTCTCGGCGCTCATGGACGATCCCGGCGGGAGGCGCGCCTGTCCATCCGCCGGCGGCGTCAGCGCGCCAGGCCCACGCGCTCGAGCATGAAGGCAAAGTCGAACGCCGTGTCGCGCAGGCGATCGTAACGACCCGACCTTCCCCCGTGTCCCGCGGGATCCATGTTGATCTCGAGCAAGAGGGGGTTGCTGTCGGTCTTGGTTGCCCGCAGCCTGGCCACCCACTTGGCCGGCTCCCAGTACATGACCTGGCTGTCGTGGTAGCTGGTGCGGACCAGCATGGCCGGGTAGGCCTTCGGGCCGACGTTGTCGTAGGGGCTATATCGCAGCATGGTGTCGAAATCGGCGGGCTTCCTGGGATCGCCCCATTCCTCGAACTCGGCCACGGTGAGGGGCAGCGTCTGGTCCAGCATGGTGTTCATCAGGTCGACGAAGGGCACGTAGGCGACCACCGCCTCGAAGAGCTCCGGACGCAGGTTGATGACCGCCCCCATCAGCAGCCCGCCCGCGCTCCCGCCGGAGATGACGAGCCCGTCGCTCCGCGCCCACCGCCCGGCCTTCAGCGCCTCGGCGACGTCGATGAAGTCCGTGAAGGTGTTCATCTTGTGCATCATGCGTCCCGCGTCGTGCCAGGGCTTGCCGAGGTCGCCGCCGCCGCGGACGTGACCGATTGCGATGATCATTCCGCGATCGAGCAGCGACACGCGCTCCGGTGAGAACGCCAGTCGCGGGCTGATCCCGTAGGCGCCGTAGCCGGTCAACAGCAAGGGATGGGTGCCATCCGGCTCGACGCCCTGCTTGTAGACGAGGGACACCGGGATCATCGTGGTGCCGTCCCGGGCGGGGACGCCGATCCGCCGGGTCTGGTAGGCCGAGGCGTCGTACCCGGGCACCTCGAACTGCTTGAGGATCCGGCGGCCGCCCGCCCGGCCGTCCAGGTCGTCCTCGACGACGCTGGCGGGGGTCCGCGGAGATTCGAAGCGGAACCGGATGGCCCGGGCCTCGAAATCGTGATTCTCCACCGGTGTCACCTCGAAGAGGGGCTCCGGCTGGGGGAGCCTGCGGGTCTGGCCGGTCGTGAGGTCGACCACCGCGAGCTGCGCGAGGGCCCCCTCGCGCTCCACGATCACCAGGTGATGCTCGAAGGCCAGGTGGTCCTCCAGCATGACCTCCGCCCGGGTGGGCACGAGCTCGGTCCACCGTCTGCGTCCGGCGTCGTCGACGGGGGCGGTCACGATGCGGAAGTTCCTCCCTCCCGAGTTGGTGCGGATGTAGAAGAGAGGGCCCCGGTGATCGAGGTAGTACTCGTGGTTCGGCTCCCGGGGCGCGATCAACCGCGGGGCGGCGGTCGGCCGGGCGCTGTCGAGGACCCGGACCTCGGTGGTGGTGCGGCTCGCGCTGGTCACGAAGAGGTAGGCGCGGCTGCGCGACCGCTCGATCGACAGCTCGAACATCGGATCCTTCTCCTCGTAGAGGAGCACATCCGCCGCCGCATCCGTCCCGAGCCGGTGGCGGAACAACTTGTCGGGTCGCTTGGTCTGCGGATCCTCCGTGACGTAAAAGAGGGTCTGGCCGTCCCGGGCGAAGGCCACCGAATCGACGCGCGGGATGGCCTCGGGGCCGAGGGTGCCGCTCTCGAGGTTCTTGACCTTCAGCGTGTACTGCCGGAAGCCCACCGTGTCGACGAGGTAGGCGAGAGTCCGGTCGTCGTCACTCACGGCCATGTCCGCCACCGACACGAACCTGGCCCCGGGCGCGATGGTGTTGAGGTCGAGGATCACGGCTTCGGCGCCCGCCAGGCTCCTCTTCCGGCAATGGATCGGATGCTGCTTGCCGGCCTCGCTCCGGTGATAGTAGAAAAATCCTCCGTCCTTGTAGGGCGGGGTGGCGTCGTCCTCCTTGATGCGCGAGAGCATCTCGCCATAGAGCGCGCGCTGCAGCGGCTCCGTCGGCTTCATGACCGCGTCGGTGTAGGCGTTCTCCGCGCGCAGGTACGCCAGCACCTCGGGGGAGTCCTGGTTCCTCAACCAGAAGTAATCATCGACGAGCGTGTGGCCGTGGATGGTTGTGGATCTCGGCTCGCGCCGTGCCACGGGCGGACGCGGAGGCAATGGCGGCTGTGCAGGCCGCGGCGGCTGCCCGGACACCGGTGCGGCGACCGAAGCCGGGGGGAAGCCGCGGGGTGGCACGGAGCTGGCGCACCCCACCAGGGTGGCGACGAAGGTCGCAACCACGCCGGCCAGGCACGCCGCCGCCCGGGAGCCCGTCGGGGGTCGGGTGGGTCGCGGGCATCCTCGAAGCGCGCGAGACCCATGCTCGGGTTGCAGACGCAGGCCAAGGCGCTTTTCTCGGGAGGGCACCACGGACCGAGCTTACTCTCTGCGAGGCGGCACGTCCCGGCCCGCCCCTCCCGCCGTGCCGGAGTCGTCGCCGCCAGGCCGAGGGGGTGGTGGTCCCCCAGTGGTTCACCATGCCGGCCACCGAGGAGGCGTGGCTGCGGACACCTCAGCGCTTGGTGGCGACGCTGATCAGGAAGGTCCCGAAGCGGTCCTCCAGCGGAGAGCGCCGCAGCAGCTCCTCGTAGAGGTTGTAAAGAGGGAGGATCACCCCGGCTATCTTGCTCTCCACGAAGCGGAAGGCGATGCCGCCGATGCCGCGGATCCGGATCTGGTCGAAGCCGGCGTCGCGCAGCTCGCGCGCGAGCTGGGACCGATGGAGCAACACCTCGTTGTCGGTCTTGCCGAGCTTCGAGAAGAAGGGAGAGCGCGGATCCCGGTAGAGCCACATCGACGGGCTCTGGGCGCTGGGATCGTAGGCGAACAGGCGCCCGCCCGGGGTCAGCAGGCGGTGGGCCTCGGCGAGGACCCGGACCCGCGCCTCGGACGAGCTGATGTGGTGGAGCACGCCCGAATAGCAGACGACATCCTGGCTGGCATCCGGCAGGCCCGTCGCGCCGATGTCCCCCACCACGAACTCCAGGTCCGGGGTCTCGCGCCTGGCGTGGGCCACGGCCCCGGGCGAGATATCCATCCCCACGAGGCGCAGGTCGAACCGGCGCAGCCGCCGGGTGAAGGCCCCGGTGCCGCAGCCGAGATCGATGCAGCGCTCGCCCGGTCGGGGCCTCACCCCCTCGGCGAAGGCCTCGAGCAGCCGCTCGTAGGCGCGCTCGGACAGCACGTCGTAGTCGCCGTGCTCGACCACGAACTGGTCGAAGAACTCGACCTCCCGGTGCGCCGCGACCTCGGGGGCGGGGGCATCGCTCATCTCGCCGTCTCGCCTGCCCGGATGATCCGCGGCACCGGCAGCGGGACGATGTAGTCGCCCTTGAAGCCGCGCGCCGTCAGCTTGGGGATGAGCTCGTCAGCGATGTGCCAGGACAGGAGCAGGGCGTAGCGCGGCTGATCCTCGAAGAGGCGCGACTCCTCCAGCACGGGGATCAGCGTCCCGGGGATGTACTTGCCGATCTTGTAAGAGCCCTTGATCTCGAGGACGCAGTCGAGGATGCCCTCATCGAGGCCGCAGTAGTTGATGAGCGTGCTCGCGCGCGAGGGCGCCCCCACGCCGTAGATGTGATCCCCGGCCTTGTGAATCTGGTTCAAGAGCCCGTAGAGCTCGAGCTTGGAGGCCACCACCCCGCGCCGGAAGCGCCCGATTCGCTCGTCGGTCAGCTCGCGCCGCTCGGTCTCGAGGATCCTGCCCACGCTCGCGTCGACGGGATACTTGCCCTTTCGGGCGGCGTAGACCCGGATCGAGCCGCCGTGGGTGGGGATGCCCTTGGCACGGATGACCTCGAGCCCGTTCGACTCGAGCAGATACAGCAGGCTGGTGAGGGAGTAGTAGCGCAGGTGCTCGTGGTAGATGGTGTCGTACTGCAAGGTGTCGAGCAGGGACAGCCAGTAGTGCGACTCGCTGATGAAGATCCCGTCCTCGTCCAGGAGCCCGAGGATTCCCTGCATGACCTGCTGCACGTCCTCGATGTGCGCGAACACGTTGGTGGCGGTGACGATCCGGGCGCGTCCGCGGTTCTCGGCCACCACCTGGTCGACCGCCGCCTGACCAAAGAACGCGATCAGGGTCCGGATGCCCCGCTGGTTGGCCAGGTTCCCGGCGTTGGTCGGCTCGATGCCATGGACCCGGAAGCCGGCTTGATGGAAATTGAAGAGCAGGGTCCCATCGTTCGACCCGACGTCGACCGCCAGATCACCGGGCCTGAGTGGATAGACCCGCGAGACCTCCGCGAAGAGCTCGGCGAAGTTCTCCCGCAGGATCTTGGTCGTGCCGCTGGTGTACGGATAGCTCGGAGGAAACAGGATCTCGGGATCGACCACCAACCCCAGCTGCGCCAGCTTGCAACGACGACACGAGAGCACCTGGGCCGGGTAGGACGGCTGCTCGCGTGGCTGCTCGCCGATGGTCGGCATGCCGTTGACCGGCGGCAGATATCCCGCGAAGAACACCGGGTCGAGCTCCCTCGACTGGCACACCTGGCAGGTCTCGACCACCACGCTGCCGCCGGACCCAGCCGCCAACTTCTGCGTCCCGTTCATACGCTGCTCCTCTGTTCGTGTTCCAGGTACCACCGCACGGTCTCCCGCAGACCCTCCTCGAGGGAGATCCGTGGCGCATAGCCGAGCGCGCGCAGCTTGCCGATGTCCGGGCAGCGGCGCAACGTGCCCCCCTCTTGCAACGGCCCCGCTTGGATGGTCACGGCGCGCCCGAGCACCCGCCCGATCGCCTGGACCAGGTCCGCGATGGCGATCTCCTGGTCGGTTCCGACGTGATACACGCCGAGGTGCTCTCCCCTCGCCAGCAGGCACAGGACCCCCTCGACCAGGTCATCGACGTGGACGAACGCGCGCGTCTCCTGCCCCGTGCCCTGGATCGGCAGGTGGATGGTGCCGGTCGTCTCGCGGCTCTTCGCGGCCATCCGGCGCACGAGCTGAGGGATGACGTGCTCCTCGCCCATGTCCGGTCCGTAGCAGTTGTGCGGCCGGAAGATCACCACCCGCGAAAAATGCTTGCGCCCGTAGTTCACCGCCAGCAGCTCCGAGATGATCTTCCCGCCACCGTAGGAGTAGCGTGGGTTGAGCACGTCCGGCACCGAGAGCGGCGCGCGCTCGTCGGTCGGGACCTCGGGCGGCGTCTGGTACACCTCCGAGCTCGAGGCCAGCAGCAGATCCCGCACCCCGTGGTCCAGGCACCCGTCGAGCACGTTCATCATGCCCTTGACCGCCACCTCGAGCACCAGCTCGGGGCGGCTGTAGAAGAACTCGGTGCCGTTGACGTAGGCCAGGTGCGCGACGCTGTCCACGCCCATGACCGCGCGCGAGACCGCCGCCCGATCGCGGATGTCCCCCTGCACGAGCTCGAGCCGCCCTTGCTCCTCGGCGCTGAGATCTCCGAGCCGGCGATGGGAGCCCCGGGAGTCGTCGTCGAACGAGCGGACCCGCGCCCCCGCGCGCAGCAGCCCACGCACCAGGGCGCTGCCGATGAACCCCGTCCCCCCCGTCACGAGAAACCGAGCTCCAGCGATGTTCATGAGGTCGTCCTTCGCGGCGGCACGGTCCCGGGGCCGCGCCGCAGATAGGTGGTCCCGAAGGCATAGGCGAACCAGCCGAAGTACGCTGGCAGCCATCCGAGAACTTTGAACCGACTCTGGCCGGTCTTGCGCTCGTGCCACTCCACGGGGACCTCGCCGACGCGCCAGCCCAGCCGATGGCACTTCACCAGGAGCTCGATGCTGTAGGTGAACCCCGCCGTCGACTCGATCGGAACGTCGCGCAGGATCCGCCGGGAGAACAGCCGAAAGCCGTTCGAGGCATCGTGGGTCGGCAGGCGCGCCAGGTGAAAGAGCGTCCAGGCGGAGGCCCGCACTATCGCCGCCTTGAGCAACGGACAGCCGACCATGCGGCCGCCTGGAAGGAAGCGGCTCGCGCACACGATGTCGAAGCCCTGCTCGAGCTTGCGCACCATCCCGTCCAGGCGGGGCGCGTTGTAGTCGTCGTCGGCCGGGAAGACCAGGACCGCCGGCGCCCGGCTCTCCGCGAAGCCGGTCAGCACGGCGCCGTGCACCCCGCGGCCGCGGTTCTTGACCCGAACAATCTGGATCTCACCGGCCGCCTCGAACGGAGCCAGCGCGGGCAATGTGTCGTCGTCGTCGCGGTCGTAGCAGACGAGCACGCGAAACGGCGTCCGCACGTGGGTGGCCAGCGACCGCAGGACACCTCCGATGCTCTGCCCCTCGTTGTAAACCGGAATGACGATGTCTAGCTCAGGCTCTGCCATGCGCCCCGTCGGTTGGCCTCGCGAATGGCGTCTATCAGGTGCTGCACCTCGAGTCCATCCTCGAAGCTCGGAAAGCTCCGGGGCTGATTGACGGGCGTCCCATCGCGGATGGCATCCACGAAGCGACGAACGATCGCCCCCGTGGCCACCCTCCGGCCGTCGGTCCCTTCGGGCAGGGGGGTGAGCGCGATCGGGCGCAACCCCTTTCCCCGCTCTCCATGCGCGAGAGAGAACCCCGAGGCGTAGTCCGCGGTGGAATTCTCCAGGACCAGCGCCCCCTCGTCCCCGTAGACCTCGAGCCGGTATCCCCCACCGAGGGGGGCATCGGCCGCGATCGACAGCGACACCGACACGCCGTCCACCAGCTCCAACCACGCCTCGACCCGTGCCTCGGCCGTCCCCTCCGAGCGCGATGGGAGCAAGTGCGCGGCCACGCGGCGGACGCGACCGAACGTCCAGACGATGGAATCGAGCGCGTGCGATCCGAAGAGGTTGAGGGTCCCACCCCCGCGCTCGGAGTCCCTCTTCCAGCTCGGCTTCGGATCTCGGTAGGCCAGGGTCTCGATGCGCCAGGAGAGGTACACCTGGCGCAATCGGCCGACCGCCCCGGCCCCCACCAGGGCTCGAACCTTCTGCCAGCCTTCGAGCTCCCGGAACTCGAAGTCCACCACGCCCACCACCTGCGCGGTGCGCGCGGCCTCGACCATGGCCCGCGCCTGGTCCACGCTCGAGGCGAGGGGCTTCTCCGCCAGGATGTGCTTCCCGGCGGCGGCCGCCGCCAGGACGATCGGACCTTGCAAGGCCGGAGGGACGCTGATGGCGACCGCGTCGAGCCGAGGATCGGTCACCAGCGCTCGCCAGTCCCCGAAGGCGAGCGGGATCCCCGAGCGGTCGGCGATGACCCGGGCTCGGGCCTCGGTGGAGGCGCAGATGGCCTGAACGGACACCCTGGGATCGCTCCGGAGGGCGGGGACCAGCACGTGCTGGCCGAATCCTGCTCCGACCACGCCCATCTGGAGCGCTCCGGTCACGGCCGCTTCACGGAGGCCACACCCTTGCGCTCGAGGTTCCAGATGTCGAGCACGGGCTTGCCGCGCAGATCGAGGCCCCGATAGGCGCTGTGCGGGACACAGACGATGAGCAGGTCGCTCCGGGAGATCACCTCGTCGAGGGGAATCAGCTCCGGATCCTGGTTCACGAAGGGATCGGTGGTCAGGACCTGTCGCGCATGGAACCCGAGCAGCTTCTTCAGCTTGTAGCTGAGGGACGAGCGAATGTCGTCGCTGTCGGACTTGAAGGCCATCCCCAGCAGGCCGACGGTCATCTCACCGAGCTGGTACTCGGCCGCCAGTCGGTTCAACAGGAAGGCTGGCAGCCCCTCGTTGATCTGGATGGCGGAATATCCGAGCCCGAACTGGTTGTTGGAGGATGCCGCGAGCTGCAGGGTGTCCTTGTACAGACAAGGACCAGCCGCCAGCCCCGGGCCCGGCAGGTCGCGGGCCCGCGGATAGTCCTGCTTGAGCCCTTCCAGCAGACGGTGGTAGTCGAGGCCGGCTGACGCCACCATCATGTAGAACTGATTGGTCGCCGCGAACTGGATGTAGCGGTAGGCGTTGCTGATCAGCTTGGCGAACTCCGCCTCCTTCGGGACCATCCTGACGATGGAGGGCGCGATCCTCGAGAAGAGCCTCACCGCCACCTCCTCCGCCTCGCGGGTGGTCCCGCTCACGATCTGGGGCAGGGTCTGCAGCTCGACGATCGAGTGCCCCTGCACCACCCGCTCGGGACAGAAGGCGACCAGGATCTTCTTCGCCTGCTTGTGCAGGTGCCGGTCCACGCGCTCCGTCACCCCGGGGAACACCGTCGACCGCAAGATCAGGGTCTGGCCGTCCGAGAGGTGAGGCAAGAGCGAGTCGACACAATCCAGCACCACCCTGAGCATCGGGTTGTGAAACTCGTCGATCGGCGTCCCGATGGTGAGGATCACGTTGGGGATCCCGGCGACCTCGGTGATGTCCGACGACAGCCCGAGCCGACCGGTCGGCAAGACCTCCTCCAGCAGCGCCTGCCCCCCATGCTCGAGGAACGGCATGCGCCCCGAGGCCAAGGTCTCGAGCGCGGCGCGATTGATGTCGTAGATCAGGGTGCGGATGCCGTGCTTGGCCAGGACCAGGGCCAGGGGCGCCCCGACGTGGCCGGCACCACCGACGATGCAGGCGTCATACGCGGGGGACGAGCCACCAGGCGTCACGACAGGACCCCGAAGCCATGGCCCTTCAAAGCGGCGACGGCCAGCGTGCCGAGATGCAGCTGATGGATGAAGGTCCCATCGAGGATCCGCTGGCGCAGCTCGGACGGGGAAACGAACACCACGCTCAACCCAGGCTCCGGGACCGAGGTCGGCTGGGGCTCGGAGGCCTCCACCGCGAACAGATGGATGCGGTTCTCCAGGCGCCCGGTGTCCGCGAAGAAAGAGCCCAGCGGGTGGACGGTCTTCGCCGTGATGCCGGTCTCCTCGAGGAGCTCGCGGCGGCAGCAGGATTCGGGGGACTCGCCCGTCTCCAGCAACCCGGCGGGCAGCTCCCAGGTTTCACAGCCGACCGCGGCACGAAACTGCCGCACGATCGGGATCTGCCCGCTCGGCGTACGGGCCAGAACCGCCACGTAGTCGGACTGGGCGAAGGCGTGATAGACCTCGCCGGGTCCGTCGGGGGACTTCGCCACGGTGTTCGCCACCAGGCGAACCCAGGGCGAGATCACGGTTTCGGCACGAAGCAAGATACGAGACACGCTGGCGGAAGCAATACCACAGCCCGAGCAGCGACCGAAGCGGGTGCGGCACTGAAATCGTGTCCACCCCCGAGCCAGGGCCACGGCCAGGCACAGTCGCGCTATTCGCCCACGTAGCGCGCCCTCGGCCGGAGCAACTGGCCGCTCGCGCGTTGCTCGAAGACGTGGGCGACGTAGCCCATCGCGCGCCCCACCGCGAAGATCGCGCTCGCGCTGCCCGCCGGCAACCCGAGGGCGGCGCGCACCACCACCAGCGCATGATCGAGGTTCGGGCCCTCGCCGCCGGCGAGCCGCATCGCCTCGCGCGAGGCCGCGAGCGCGCGGGCGACTCCGGGGAGGTGGCGGCGCACCGCCTCGGCCGCGGCGATCAGCGGTGGGGCGCGCGGATCCCCGTCGGGGTAGAGCGGATGGCCAAAGCCCGGGACCGCTTTCCCCACGGCCAGGCACTCCCGCACCCGGGTGATCGCGTGCTCTGGTCGCTCGAGCCCGGCGACGAAGGCCTCGACCCGATGGCTTGCGCCGCCGTGACGCGCCCCGGTGAGCACCCCGAGCGCGGCCACGAGGCAGTGGGCGAGATCGGCGCCGGCCCCGGCGGCGATGCGCGCCGCGAACGTGGACGCGTTCAGCTCGTGGTCGGCCGAGAGCACGAGGGCCCGTTGCATCACGCGTCTGGCGCGCGGGTCCGCCCGGCGCCCGAGGGCCGCGAGCAGGGCGCCGGCGAGCGTCGGGGCCGACAGCGCCGCGCGCAAGGGCTGCCCGCCGCGCGCGAGCGCCGGGCTCACGGCGAGCAAGCGCACCAGCTCTCGGGCCCAGACGAGATCGCTCTCCCGGGGCTCGGCATGGATCATGGCGAGCAGCATGGCGCGAAGCGGGGGCGCGTCGCGCGGCACCAGGCGCCGGAGCCGGTACAGGGAGGCCAGGTCGAGCGGGACCTGCGGCGTGCGCTCGGGGAGCGTCCCGTGGGCGAGCAACTCGGCCACGCGCTCCGGGGGCGTGTCTGCCTCCGCCAGGGCCACCGCCGCGTGCCCGCGGTAGGCGGGGCCGTCCCGGGTTATGTTGCTGACCCGCGTGTCGAGCACGGGCTCGCCGAAGGACAGCGCGCCGCTGGCCACCGCGGCGTGTCCCTTGCGTGCCAGGCTTCGCGCCCGGTGCCGTTCGAGATCCGCGCGCGCGTAGCGGCGGCCGCCGGCGCCGGGCGGTGAGCTCCGCGAGCGGATGAACCCGCGGCTCACGTACGCGTACAGCGTCGCCGGCTTCACGCCGAGGAGGCGGGCCGCCCGGTCGGCCGAGATCCATTCGCCGTCTTGACTCACGAATGGCCCATGTTGATTGACGATTCAACGTTGATCAACCTCGGGCCGGACGCCAGATCTCGGGGAGAAAGGATCACGCCATGCCGCAATCGACCCTGTCCGTGGTGTCAGGAGGTGGCCGCGCCCGCGCGTTCGGCCTCGACCAGGTGATCGTCGCAGAGACGGAGCTCAGCGACGTGGACGGCGCTGCCGGCGTGCTGACGGTGCGCGGCCACTCCATCGAGGAGCTCGCCGGGAAGATCTCCTTCGAGGCGATGCTGGCCTTGCTCTGGCACGGCGAGCTACCGGGGCGGAAGGAGGAGCGCGCGCTCGCCCGCAAGCTCGGCCTCGCTCGGCTCGACGCGCACCGGCGCCTCCCCGAGCTCGGCGCCGCGCTCGCGCTGGCGGATCCGATGGAGGCGCTCCGGGCAAGCATCGGGAGCCTCCCGTCCGAGGGCGAGAGCGCGTCGGTGCCGGGCCCGACGAGGGAGGTTGCGCAAGGAGCCGAGGAAAGAGCCGAGGAAAGAGCCGAGGAAAGAGCCGAGGA
>CAZIOH010000011.1:23200-83282 GCA_964540815.1 uncultured Myxococcales bacterium
TTGCGCAAGGAGCCGAGGAAAGAGCCGAGGAAAGAGCCGAGGAAAGAGCCGAGGAAAGAGCCGAGGACGAGGACGCGCACGCTCGCGCGAGCATCCGCGTGACCGCGGCGATGCCCGTGTTCGCCGGGGCGTGGCTCGCCAAGCGGACCGGGCGCGCGCCGCTGCCACCGGATCCGGCCGCTGCGCATTCAAAGGATGCCCTCCGCCTGCTCGGGGCCGGCTCGGACGCGGCACGGGCAGCCGCCCTCGAGACCTACCTTTGCACCGTGGCCGACCACGGGCTCAACGCCTCGACCTTCACCGCGCGGGTCGTCGCCTCGACCGACTCGGACACCATCTCGGCGGTGGTCGCGGCGGTCGGCGCCCTCAAGGGCAAGCTGCACGGGGGTGCGCCGGGCCCAGTGCTGGATCTGCTCGACGCGGTCGGCAGCGTCGGGCGGGCCCGGGCCACGCTGGAGGCGGAGCTCGCCGCGGGTCGCCGGATCATGGGGATGGGCCACCGGGTGTACCGAACGCGAGATCCGCGAGCGGCCGTGCTCGAGCGAGCCACCCTCGAGCTCGATGCGGTGCTGCACGCGGAGCGCCTGGCGCTCGCGCACGCCGTCGAGCGCGAGGCAGAGGCGCTGCTGGCGGCCCGCCACCCGGAGCGTTCCCTCAAGGCCAACGTGGAGTTCTTCACGGCCGTGTTGCTGGAGGCCATCGGCCTGCCGCGGGAGCTCTTCACCGCGGTGTTCGCGATCGGACGGGTCGTGGGCTGGTGCGCCCACATCGACGAGCAGCGCCGCACGGGCCGCATCATTCGACCGAGCTCGCGCTACGTCGGACCAGCCGCCGACAGGTCAGAGGCGAGGATGAAGGGGCCTCGAGGGGGCTGATCGGGGGCGGAGGGCCTTATACTTCCTCCATGCATCCTCCCTGGTGGTGGTCCCCCGCCCAGAGCGCCGCGCTGGCGCGCCGCCGAGGCGAGCTCCTGGCGGCGCTCGGACGGCAGGCCGCGCTGATCGTCGCGGGGCGTCCTCGCCCCAAGAACTACGCCGCCAACACCTTTCCCTTTCGCCCGAACAGCCACTTCCTGTACCTGTTCGGGTGGGGCCCGCCCGGTGCGGCGGCCGTGCTCGAGGACGGACGCGCGATGGTCTTCGCGCCGCCCGCCGCCGAGGACGACGCGCTCTGGTCGGGGCCGGTAGCCTCGCTCGGGGAGTGGGCGGAGCTGCTCGGGGTCCCGGTCGTGCCCCTCCACGGCAACGGCGACCTCGCGGGCGCCGGCGACGGCGACGGTCTCGCCCTGCACCTCGGCGAGGCCGCGCGCCGCGGGGGCCCCGTGGCGACCCTGCCCGCGCCCGACCACGCGACCGCCGAGTGGCAGTCGGCGTTGCTCGGCCGCCCGGTGCGACCGGGCAGCCTCGCCCCGACCGACGGCGCGCTGGCGGACGCCATGATTCGCTTGCGGCTGGTCCACGACGCGGCGGCGGTCGCGGAGCTCGCGGTCGCCGCCGCCGCAACCGCGCGGGCTCACGCGGCCGGGCTGCTGGCCACCCGCCCGGGCCTGCGCGAGAGCGCGGTGCGCGGGGCCATGGAGGGGGCGCTCATCGCCGAAGGCTGCGGCACCGCCTACGGCTCGATCGTGACGGTTCACGGTGAGGTCCTGCACAACGAGGCGCACCACAACCTGCTGCGGCCGGGCGAGCTGGTCCTGGCGGACGTGGGCGCCGAGACCGCCAGCGGGTGGGCCGGCGACGTGACCCGAACCTGGCCGGTGTCCGGGCACTTCTCGACCACGCAGGCCGAGCTCTACGACGTGGTGCTCGCGGCCCAGGAGCACGTGATCGCCGCGGTGAAGCCGGGCGTGCGCTACCGTGACCTGCACCTGCTCGCCACCGCGACCCTCGCCAAGGGGCTGGCGGAGCTCGGGATCGTGCGCGGCGATCCGGCGGAGCGCGCCGCCGACGGGACCGTGGCGCTGCTCTTTCCCCACGGCGTCGGACACCTGCTCGGGCTCGACGTGCACGACATGGAGGATCTCGGCGATCGCGCGGGCTACGCGCCCGGCCGCGCGCGCGGCACCGAGCCTGGCCTGCGTTACCTGCGCCTCGATCGGGATCTCGAGCCCGGCATGGCGGTCACGGTCGAGCCCGGGCTCTACTTCGTGCCGGCCATCCTCGACACGAGCGAGGTGCGCACCCGCTTCGCCGACCGCCTCGACTGGACCACGCTCGAGCGCTTCCGCGGGGCGCGGGGCATCCGCATCGAGGACGACGTGCTGGTCACGCCGGACGGCCACCACGTGCTCACGGCCGCCATCCCCAAGCACAGAAATCTCCTGGAAACAAGCCTGGAAGTCGACTGAGCGCCCCAAAAATTTGGAGACGCCAGCGAACCGGACTTATAACTTTCGCATGAAGAACACTGGGCGTAAGACGGTGAAGGGGACCAGCACCTCGGCACCGATGGTGGCGAAATCTTCGAGCAAGTCTCCGAAGAGCTCCGCCAAGGCATCATCCACCGGCGGCGCGGATCGCGCATCCCCCCCATCCCACGAGCAGATCGCCATGCGCTCGTTCGAGATCTACCTCTCGCGCGGCGCGACCCCTGGCCACGAGCTCGACGACTGGTTGCAAGCGGTCCACGAGCTGCAGGGCTGACCGCGAGCGCCCGGCGGCCCCCGTCGTGGGCTTGCCCGCCTCCGGAGCGGCTCCGGCTCGGTCAGTCGAAGCGCGAGAGAATCAGGGAAGCGTTGGTCCCACCGAAGCCGTAGCTGTTGGTGAGGACATGCTGGACCCGTACCTCGCGGGCGGTGTTGGGGACATAGTCGAGGTCGCACTCGGGATCGGGCGTCGTGTAGTTGATGGTGGGCGGGATGGCCCCCCGAGCCACGGCCAGCGCGCAGATGGCGGTCTCCACCCCACCTGCGGCGCCCAGCATGTGCCCGGTCATCGACTTGGTCGAGCTGATCATGACCTTGCGGGCGGCGTCCCCGAAGACCGCCTTGATGGCCAGCGTCTCGGTGGCGTCGTTCATCTTGGTCGAGGTCCCGTGCGCGTTGATGTAGCCGATGTCTCCTGGCCCGAGCCGCGCATCCTTGAGCGCGAGGCGCATGCAGCGCTGGGCGCCCTCGCCCTGGGGAGCGGGCGCCGTGATGTGGTGTGCGTCGGCGTTGGCCGCGTAGCCGGTCAGCTCGGCGTAGATGCGGGCCCCGCGCTTCCGGGCCAGCTCCAGCTCCTCGATGATGAGGATGCCCGCCCCTTCGGCGATCACGAACCCGTCGCGGTCGCGGTCGAACGGGCGGGAGGCCTCCTGCGGAGCCTCGTTGCGGGTCGACAGGGCCCGCATGCTGTTGAAGCCGCCGACCCCGAGCGGGCTGACGGTCGCCTCGGTGCCGCCGCAGATCATGGCGTCGGCGTCGCCCCGCTGGATGGCGCGCGCCGCCTCGCCGATCGCGTGCGCGCCGGTCGAGCAGGCCGACACGTGGGAGAAGTTCGGCCCCTTGGCGCCGAAGCGGATCGAGATCTGTCCAGGCGCCAGGTTGACGATGATCATCGGGACGAAGAAGGGCGAGATGCCGTGCCGCGGGCCCTTTTGCGCCAGGGTCGAGCAGGCGACCTCGATGCTCGACACGCCGCCGAGCCCGGCGCCCACGTAGCACCCGACCCGCTCGGCGAAGTCCCCCGCGATCTGCAGGCCAGAGTCCTTGAGCGCCAGATCGGCCGCGGCCACCGCGTACTGGATGAAGCGATCGATGTTCTTGGCATCCCGCGAGGGGATCCACCGCGTGACGTCGAAGTCCTTCACCTCGCCGGCGAAGTGGGTGGCGAACTGCGTGTGGTCGAAGTGCGTGATCGGACCAATCCCGGACCGGCCGGCGAGGAGGCCCTGCCACGTCTCTTCGGTGCCGACGGCGATCGGTGTGACCAGACCAATGCCCGTTACGACTACCCGTCTTGCCATCGGCTCTCTTTCTCGATGATTCGAATCGTCATGGCGTCACTCAGGGCCCGGCGCCGGCGCCGGCGCGGGGCATCGCCCGGGTCCCTGCCTCGTCGGGAGGCTCGGGGGCGGGGCGAGGCCGCGCCGCGGCGCCGCGCTCATTTGGCGTGAGACTTGATGTAGTTGATGGCGTCGCCCACGGTCTTGATCTTCTCGGTGTCCTCGTCCGGGATCTCCAGCTTGAACGCCTCCTCCAGGGCGAGGACGAGCTCCACCACCGCCAGAGAGTCGGCCTTGAGATCCTCCGAGAACGAGGCGGTCGGGACCACCTTGTCCGGGGACACCTCGAGCTGCTCCACGATGAGTTTGCGCACCCGGTCTTCGACGTTGTCTGCCATTTTTTCGTTTTTCCTTCCCGCGTAACCGTGGGCATCCGCGCCCGGTGGTTTTTGTCGGCGGCGTACCTTACATTAAGAGCCCACCGTTGACCCGTAAAACTTCGCCCGTGACGTAGCCCGCCGCCGGGCTGGCCAGGAAGGCCACCGCGGCCGCGACGTCCTCGGGCCGCCCCACCCGCCCGAGGGGAATCGACTTGATCAGCTCCTCCCGGCGCGCCGCCGGCAGATCGGACGCGGTCATGTCGGTGTCGATGTAGCCCGGGGACACCGCGTTGCAGGTGATGCCGCGCGAGGCGTACTCGCGCGCCCAGGTCTTGGTGAGGCCGATCAGGCCAGCCTTGGCCGCCACGTAGGGCCCCTGCCCCGCCGAGCCACTCTCGGCGGTGATCGACGTGATGTTGATGATGCGTCCGGCCTCCCTGGCCTTCATGAGGGCCCGCAGCGCCGCCCGGGTGCACTGGAAGGCCCCCGTCAGGTTGACGTCGAGCGCGCGCTTCCAGTCGGCGTCGCGCGCCCCGAGCGTGAGCGCGTTGACCGCCACGCCGGCGTTGTTCACCAGGATGTGCAGCCCCCCCTCGGCGGCCACGATCTCCTTGATGGCGGCGTCGGTGGCTGCACCGTCCGCCACGTCAAAGCGCTTGAGCGTGGCGCTCCCACCCACGGCCGCCACCGCCGCCGCGGCCTCGCTGGCGGCGCCCTCGTTGCTGGCGTAGTTGATGACCACCCTGGCCCCGCGCGCAGCGAGCGCCACGGCGATGGCGCGCCCGATGCCCCGCGAGGCCCCGGTCACCAGCGCCACCCTGCCTGTCAGCTCCGCTCGTTCATCCATGGGCATCCGGTCCTTGGCTGTGGGTTTCCTTCAAGCTGGCGATGCTCCCGGGATCGGCGGCCGGGTACACCGGCATGCCGGGGACGATGCGCCTCCCGAGCCCCGCGAGCACACCGCCATGTCCGACCTCGACGGCCTCCGCGATCTCGAGGAGGCCCGCCAGCGCCAGCATCGACTCCTCCCAGCGCACCGGCGCGGTCACCTGGGCGGTCAGCAGCTCGCGGATCCGCCGCCCGTCGGAGTTGGGGGTGGCCTCGACGTTGGTCACCACCGGCACGCGCGGATCGCGCACCTCGATGGCGTCGAGCGCCTCGCGCAGCCGATCGGCCGCCGGCTGCATCAGCGCCGAGTGAAAGGGGGCGCTCACCGCCAGCGGCATCGCGCGCTTGGCGCCGCGCCGCCGGGCGGCCTCGCAGGCCCTCTCGACCGCGCGCTTGTGCCCGGCGATCACCACCTGGCCGCCGCCGTTGAGGTTGGCGGCCTGCACCGTCTCCCCCGGCAGCTCGCCGGCGGCCTCGGCGCAGGCGGCCTCGACCTCGGCCCGCCCGAGCCCGAGGATGGCCGCCATCCCACCCACCCCCGGGGCCACCGCCTCCTGCATGAACTGGCCGCGCAGCCGCACCACGCGCGCCGCGTCCACCAGCGACAGGGCCCCCGCGCACACCAGCGCCGAGTACTCGCCGAGCGAGTGTCCGGCCACCGCGGTTGGCTGAAGCCCGGTCTCGGCCTCGAGCACCCGCAGGGCGGCGATGCTGGTGGTCAGGATCGCCGGCTGGGCGTTGGCGGTCAGCACCAGCTCGGCCTCCGGGCCCTCGAAGCACAGCCGCGACAAGGAGAACCCCAGCGCGGCGTCCACCTCGTCGAAGACCGCGCGCGCGGCCGGGAAGGCCGCGGCCAGTGCCTGGCCCATCCCGACCTTCTGGGAGCCCTGTCCGGGGAACAGAAATGCGATGCGCTTCATGACACGATCCATGGCAATGGCCCGAGGAAACGGGGGAGGTCGCGGGAGAGCGTGGTCACCAGCGTGGGCACCAGCCGGGTCACCAGCGCATCACCGCCGATGCCCAGGCCAGTCCCCCGCCGAGGGCGGTCATGAGAATGACGTCCCCGGCCTTCAGCTTGCCGAGCTCGCACGCCTCGTCGAGCGCGGTGGGCACCGACGCCGAGGAGGTGTTCCCGTAGCGCTCGACGTTCAAGTAGAAGCGGTCGAGCGGGATGGCCACCCGCTCGGACACCCCCTCGATGATGCGCAGGTTGGCCTGATGCGCGACCACCCAGTCGACGTCGCCGGGGGTGAGCCCGTTGTGCTCGAGCGCCAGCTTCGAGGCCTGCGCCATGTTGCGCACGGCGTGCTTGTAGACCTCGCGTCCGTTCATCTTGACCAGGTTGCGCTTGTCGGCGATGGCCGCCGCGGTCAGCGGCTCGCGGCTGCCGCCCGCGGGCTGGAGCAGCACGTCGGTGTAGTTGCCATCGGCGAACAGGTGGGTGGAGAGGATCCCGCGTCCGGGCTCCGGCTCCGGCCCCAGCAAGACCGCGCCGGCGCCGTCGCCGAAGAGGACGCAGGTCGAGCGATCCTGCCAGTCGATGATCCGGGAGAGGACCTCGACGCCGATCACCAGCACCCGCCGGAACTGGCCCCGCCGGATGAAGGCATCGGCGATGCTGAGCCCGTAGAGGAAACCGGCGCAGGCGGCCGACAGGTCGAAGGCGCAGCCGCCGGCCGCGGCGCCGAGCTTGCGCTGCACGAAGGTGGCGGTGGCGGGGAAGGGGCAGTCGCCCGAGATGGTCCCGACGATGATGCAGTCGACCTCCGCGGGAGCCACCCCGGCCTTGAGGCAGGCGTTGCGCCCGGCCTCGGTGGCGAGATCGCTCGCGGCCAGCGAGGGATCGAGGATGTGCCGCTCGCGGATCCCGGTCCGCTCGACGATCCACTCGTTCGAGGTGTCGACCATGCGCGCGAGATCCTCGTTGGTCAGGACCTTCGGCGGCACGCCCCGCCCGGTCCCGAGGATCCGCGACGAGGCGGGCAGCACGGGAGAGCCGAAGGAGCCGGCGCGCGCGCTCACGAGAGCGCCCCGGCCACGCCCGGCCCCGGGCGCCAGGCGCTGTCCCACAGGAAGGCGTGCGCGGCGATGGCCGCGGTGGTCTCGCTGCCGAGCCCGATCTGCGCGAACTGCCCGGCCACCCGGACGGCGGAGGCGATGGCCCGGGCGCTCGAGCCCCCGTGGCAGATCAGCGCCACGCCGTCGATCCCGAGCAGCGGCGCCCCACCGTACTCCGCGTAGTCGGTCTTCCGCTTGAGGGCCCGCAGGGGCTTCTGCATCAGCGCCGCACCGAGCTTGGCCAGGAGCCCGGCCTGGGCGATCTCTTCTCGAACCATGGACATGATGACCTCCGCGGCCCCTTCCACGCTCTTCAGGACCACGTTTCCAGTGAACCCGTCGGTGACCACCACGTCGACGGCGCCGCGAAACACGTCGCGCCCCTCGACGTAGCCGATGTAGTCGAAGGCGGCGACGCCGGTGTCGTTGGCGCTGCCGCGAGACGGACTGGAGGACCGGCCGGGGGACGGGCCCGAGGCCGGACCGGAGGCGCGCCCGAGCAGGTGGTTGGCCTCCCGGGTGAGGGCGGTCCCCTTGTGCTCCTCGCTGCCGTTCGACAGCACCCCCACCCGCGGGCGGGGCTTGCCGTGCAGCAGGCGGGCGTAGACGGCACCCAGCACCGCCCACTGGGCCATCGCACCGGGCCTGGGATCGACGTTCGCACCCATGTCGAGGAGCGCGCACTTTCCCTGGCGGGTGGGCAGGCTGGTCACGATGGCCGGACGCTCGACGCCCGGGAGTCGCCCGAGGACGAACAGGCCACACGCCATCATGGCCCCCGAGTTTCCGGCCGAGACCACCGCCTCGGCCCCCCGGGTCTTGACCAGATCGAAGCACATCCGCATGGAGGATTTCTTCTTCTGCTTGACCGCCATCGACGGGGCGTCGTGCATGGTGATCACCTCGGGCGCGTGGAGGATCTCGATCGCGGCTTCGCGCGTCGCCCCCAGGGTCTCGAGCTCGGCGCGCAGACGTGTCTCGTCCCCGACCAGGATCACCTGGACGGGCTGCGAACGCACCGCGGACACGACGCCTTCGACCTCGACCCGCGGCGCGCCGTCCGACCCCATGGCATCGACGGCGATCCGGAGCGGCAACTAGGCCTGCTCCTCGTCCGGTTTCTCGATCACCATGCGGTCGCGGTAGTAGCCGCACGCCGCGCAGAGGCGGTGCGACAGCTTGGGCTCGCCACAGCGGGGGCACGGCACGCTGTGCGGGGGGCTGCGCTTCATGACCTGGGCGCGACGGATCGCCGAACGGGACTTGGACTGTCTTCTCTTCGGAACGGCCATGGAATCCTCGTTTTCTTCTGCTGCGTTCGTTCGTTCGTTCGAAAGCGGTTTCGGGTGGCGGGGTGGCCGGGCGACCCCGTGGGGTCGCCGGGCTTGGGATTGGGCGTCAGATCTTCAGCTTGCCGAGCGCGGCGGCGAGCGGGTTGGCCTTGAGGGGGTCGCCTTGCTGGGTCACGCAGGCACACGGGATCTGGTTGCGGTTCCCGCCGCACACCGGGCAGATCCCCGCGCAGTCGGGCGCGCAGAGCGGGTTGATGGGAAACGCGAGCAGGATCTGATCGCGGATCTCGGGCGCGAGATCCAGCTCCTCCCCGGCGAAGAACACCACGTCGACGTCGTCCTCCTCCTCGGACTCGGGCTCGCGCTCGTCCTCCGGCCTCGGAACGAAGGACACGTTGACCGGCAGATCGAGCCCCACCACCGCCTTCTCGAGACAGCGCGCGCAGGAGCCGTGGAGGCTTCCCTGCAGGCGACCCCGCAGGAACAGATCCTCGCCGGTCTTGAGCAGCTGGCCGCGCAGGCGGATGCCCTTCGGACCGGGGACGGCGCCGAGATCCGGGCACATGGTGGCCACGAGCTCCGCGCTGACGGACAGGTCGATGGGGAGGCCTTCTTCTCCTATCTCTTTGATTTTAAAGCGCATTTCGTCAATCGAAGGGGAGCCACGACAGCCCGGAAGGTGAGTAACTATAGGGAGGGGGCCCACTCTGTCAAGCCAATGACCGCCGGCCCCGGGGGGGCTCCCAGGGCAATCAGGGGAAGGGCTGGCCGGCCTGGCCGCGCTCGAGGGGGAAGGAGAACGAACCTTCGACGAGGCCGAGGATGTTCGGAACGTGGATCGGCGGGTTGTTGTTGAGCTTGGCGTCCACCGTCGCCGCGTCGCACAACGCGAGGTGGAACATCGGGGTGGTGGGCGCGGTGGCCGGCGGCTCGGCGGCGATGGTCTCGCCGTCGTTGATGCGGAAGCTCGGCGAGACCGGACCGGTGGCGGGCGGCGTGCCGAAGCGCGAGAAGGTGATCCACGAATCGCGGCCCGGGCAGAGCGTCAGGTCCGGGCAGCTGCCGTCGGTGCAGGCGCCGAGGGCATCCGCCGAGACGAAGGCCTGTGCGCAGGTGTTGTTGAGCGCGAGGAAGCCCCGCACCGCCTCGGTGGTCATGCCCACGAAGAGGCGTCCCTCGCCGAGCGGACCCAAGGCGGCGGCCGAGCGATCGCAGACCGCCGGATCCCACTCGGGCGTGCCGTCGGGGTTGGTGCTGCCCCGCAGGCAGCGGGCCACCGCCGCGCTGTCGAGGACCCGAAACAGGATGACGTCCGCGCTCTCGACGCGGTTCCCGGTGAGCTGCAGCCGGATGTTGAGCTGATTGGCCGGGAAGCGCACCGAGTTCGAGTCGATGGGCTCCGCCGCGAAGAACGTCGGGTTGAACACGAAGCCGGGAGGCAGGGGCTGGGGCGCCCCCGAGCTGTCGAAGGTGCACTCGTCAACGGTCAGCGTGCCCGTGACCCGGCCGGTTCCTCCGCCCACCGAGCAGCCGACCAGCCCGAGCACGAGGACCGCGAGCGGGCGCGCTCGCACCCCTGGCAGCATCACTTGGTGGCCCCCGAAGCGGTGCTCCCTCCGAAGAGCAGGAGCGACTTGAGATCCTCGTCGTTGAACACCAGCTGGCCCCCGAAGAACCAGTCGAACCCGCCGCCGCTCGAGAGCTGGGCGCGTCGGTTGAGGACGTCGTCCACCCCGCCGACGAGGTAGATGCTGCGTCCGTAGAGCGCGATCGAGGCCCGGGCCTGCAGGCGCGGGTACTGGTTGAACTTGGTGTCGAAGAGATCGGCCGAGAGCAAGAGGCGGCTGTTCATGAGGTGCAGATCCGCGCCGAACCCGCCGGTCGACTCCTTGATGCCGAAGCGCCCGGTGATCGCGCCGTAGGTGTAGCCGAACTGGAGGGTGTACTTCAGCGTCTCGCTGGTGGTGGTGACGGTCGACTGGTGCAGGCCATTCGAATCGGTGACCGAGATGCTGTCGGTCTTGCGCAGCCCCCGGGGATCGTCGACGATCTCGATCAGGTAGAACTTGTCCGGGTGGGGCACGAGCTGGATCGACACGTAGTTCTTGAGCTGGTTCGACAGGACGTTGTACTCGGATCTCAGCCCGACGACGGTCTGCAGCTTGGTGATGCCGCGGATGAAGCCGCCGGCGTCGTCGGTGATGTCCTCGATGTTCTTGGCGATGGTGTCGTCGGTGAGCAGGTGCCCGGCCGTGCCCTCGCCCTTCTCCAGGCGGTCGGTGATGGTCTCCACGTTCTTCAGCGACCGGTCGAGGTTGTCGACCGTGGCCTGCAGCTTGGTCAGCGAGCTCCGGACCGCATTCCCGGTCTGGGTGACCTCGCCCTGGCTGCTGCCCACCAGCTGCTTGATTGAATCGGTGATGTCGCGGACGTTCTGGATCGACGCGCGGATGTTGGTCTTCTCGGAGTCGGTGATCTGGTCGATGTCCGTCACCACGTGGTTCACCCGGGTGAGCAGGCTCTCGAGCACCACCGAGTTGGTCTCGATCATCTTGTTGACGTTCTCCGCCGCGTTGGCGATGGGCCCGGCGGTCAGCTTGCGCACGTCCTCGAGGATGTCCTTCAGCACCGGCAAGGTGTTCCCGACCTCGTCCATGATGTCGCCCATGGCGACCGGCTCGCGGATGTTCACGATCTGATCGCCGTCCTTGAGCGGGCGCATGGCCCGGCGCTCCCCCTTGACGATCCCCACCGGCGAGCCGGGGTCGATCTCGAGGTAGAACTCCCCGAGCAGCGAGGCGGACTTCTTCGAGACCAGCGCGTTCTCGTAGAGCTTGATGTTCGGCAGGACCCGGACCGTGACCCGCGCCAGGGGCCGCAGGGGATCGAGCTCGCGCTTCTCGATCTGGCCGACCGGGATGCCGGCGGTCTGCACCCGCGACTTCTGGAAGAGGCCAGCGGCGTCGCGGAAGTTCATCCAGACCGTGATGCCCTCCCGCTTCGAGGTGCGCTCGCTGGTCGACTTGACGAGGAAGTACGACAGCAGGCTCACCACGATCACCAGCGCCCCTACGGTGGCGGCGGCCCAGCTCCGCCTCACGAGGACGCTCCGGACTTGGAGGCCGGCGCCGGAGCCTTGGCGCCCGCCCCCCCGGCCGCCTTGGCCGGGGCCGCCGCCGCCGCGCCGGGGGCGCCGCCGCCGGTCGCCCCGCCAGGAAGCAGGCCCGCCAGCTGCACGAACTCCTGCACCGGGGCGAAGCCCGAGTGCAGGACCTCGTCGGCGGTCCCGGAGACCAGGATCTTGCCGTCGTACAGCATCGAGACGCTATCGGCGATCCGGAAGGTCGAGGCCATGTCGTGGGAGATCACCACGCTCGTCACCCCGAAGTCCTGCGAGGCCCGCAAGATCATGTCGTCGACGTTCTTGGTGGCCACCGGATCGAGCCCGGTGGTCGGCTCGTCGTACAGCAGGATCTCCGGCCGGTCGATCAGCGCCCGCGCCAGCCCGACCCGTTTGCGCTGCCCGCCCGACAGCTCGGCGGGGAACTTCTGCTCGATCCCGCCCACGCTCGCGAGGTCCAGCTTCTGCAGGAGGTCGCGGACCCGGGACATGATCTCGTCGTTCGAGAGGTGGTAGCGCTCGATCAGCGGAAAGGCGATGTTCTCGACCACGTTCAGCGAGTCGAAGAGGGCCGCGTACTGGAACACCATCCCGTACTTGCGCCGAAGCTTGGCCCACTCGACGTCGTTCAAGGCCACGATGTCCTGGCCATCGACCAGGATCTGGCCCTCGTCGGGCTTGAGCAGCCCCATCAGCAGCTTCATCAACACCGACTTTCCCTGTCCCGAGCCGCCGATGATGATGTTGATCTTGCCCCGGTAGATGTCGAGATCGAGCCCGCGGAGCACGTGCTGGACCCCGAACGACTTGTGCAGCCCCCGGATGGCGATCTGGACCGGATCGGTCACCCGACCGGTCACCCGACCGGTCTTCGGATCGGCCGGTGTGGTCCTCGGCGCGGGCCCGCCGCCCCGCGGTGGTGGGTCGGACGGGCGGGGTGAGCTGCTCTTCGGAGGATCGGGCGGCATCAGGACTGATAAGGAAAGAAGGTGGCCAGCATGTCAGACAAAAAGTAATCCAGCACCAGCACCGACACCGAGCCGGCCACCACCGCGTTGGTCGTGGCGAGGCCCACCTCCTTGGCGCCTCCCCGCACGTTGAAGCCCTGGAAGCAGGCGGCCAGCGAGAGCGAGATCCCGAACACGGCGGCCTTGACGGCACCTTGAAGGTAGTCGCTCGGGTCGGTCCAGAACCGGAAATACTCGAAGAAGGCGCCGACGTCGACCTGCATGAGCTTCACCGAGAACAGGTACGCGCCGAGCAACCCGACCAGGTTGAAGACCATGGTCATGATGGGCATGACCAGGACCGCGGCCACGATCCGCGGGGTGACCAGGTACTGGATCGGGTTGACCGCGAAGCTGGTGAGCGCGTCGATCTGCTCGGTGATGCGCATCGAGCCGAGCTCGGTCGCGATCCCCGAGCCCGCCCGGGCGGTGATCATGAGCGCCGTGAACACCGGCGCGAGCTCGAGGGCCAGGGACAGCCCCACCGTGGCGCCCACCAGCCGCTCTTGCCGGAAGATCGAGAGGGCCCGGATGGTCTGCTGGGCCGAGACCGCGCCCGAGAAGAACCCGACCAGGATGATGATCGGCAGCGATCCGACGCCGATGAACTCCATCTGCTCGAGGAAGAGCCGCAGCCGGAACGGCGGGCGAAACAGCCAAAGGATGGCCTTCCCCAGCATGGTCGCGTGGTCGCCGAAGTAGCCGAAGAAGGAACGGACCGGGCTCGCGACGAGCCCCGCGATCGCGGAAACCCGCCCGTCCATGGTCCTGTCGGTCATGCCGTCCTCTTATAGACCCTCGGAACCCGCTTCGAAATGCCGCAGAGGATTTCGTAGTTGATGGTCCCGGCCGCGCGCGCCAGCTCGTCGACGCTGATCGCGTCGGCCCCCTGCGCGCCGAGCAACGTCACCCGATCGCCCACCGACACCTCTCCGGATGCCGCTCCCGGCCCCGCCATCACGTCGGTCACGTCGATCATCAGCATGTCCATGCACACCGCGCCGATGACCGGACAGCGTCGCCCGCGCACCAGGACCTCGGCCCCGCGCACGTGCCGCGGGTAGCCGTCGGCGTACCCCACGGGCAAGGTGGCGACCCGGGTCGGCCGGGCCGCGACCCACTGCCCGCCATAGCTGACGGCCGTTCCGGGCGGGATGGTCCGGATCGCCATCACCCGCGTGGTGAGACGCAAGGCGGGCTCGAGGCCCGGCACCGCGACGTTGGGCGCCGGCGTCGCGCCGTAGAGCACCAGCCCCGGCCGCACGGCGTCGAGGCGCGTATCGGGATGCCGGATCGCCGCCGCGCTGTTCGCGGCATGCAGCCACACCCGCTCGGCCGAGGAGCCCGTCGTCGCCCCTGCCGGCACCGCCGCCACCGACGTGGCCCCCCCCGCGCCGCGCCCCAGGGCCTCCGCGATGCACGGCCGGAACTTCGCCATCGCGTCGCGGGTCGAGCCGTCCTCCAGCTCGGGCGATGCGAAGTGGGTGCACAGCCCCGCCAGCCGCAGGCCACCGGCCTGACGCAGCCGTCCGAGCGCCGCGGGAAACTGCGCGGGGCCGAGGCCGAGGCGGCTCATGCCGGTGTCTATCTTGACGTGCACGTCGAGGACCCGGTTTCGCCGCCGCGCCGCCGCGGCGAACGGCTCGATGTCGGCGGGATCGTAGATGACGGGGGTGAGGCGCGCGTCCAGCACCTCGAGGTGACAGCGGCCATAGTGCGCGCCGAGCACGATGATGGGGCAAGCAATCCCGGCCGCCCGCAGCTCGAGGCCCTCCTCGACCAGGGAGACCGCCAGGACCGGACAGTCGGGCTCGAGGGCCCGCGCCACCGGAACCGCCCCATGCCCGTAGGCGTCGGCCTTGATGACGCCCCAGACCTGACTCTGCCCGACCAGCGCCTGGAGGCGCGCGCGATTCCGCACGATGGCCCCGAGGTCGATCTCCGCCTCGGTGGGGCGTATCGACGCCCTCAGGTCGGACGCGGGCTCGTCGTCGTCGGCCGCCGCCAAGCTCGGAGCGATTTTGGGTGGGCTGGACAACGCCAGTCAGTTTTGACCGGCCGATCGGCCACCGTCAATTTCCCGAGGCGCCGAGCAGTCGGTGGGTCAGCATGAGCGATCGGCCGCGCGGAGCCATCAGGCCCTTGCGGGTGAGGTCGGAGACCACCCGGGAAACGGTCTCGCGACATGCTCCAATCGAGTTGGCGAGCTCCTGCTGGGTGGGGCGATTCGGGATGATCACCCCGTCGGGCGAGGCGTGGCCCTGACGAACGGCCAGATCCTTGAGCGCCGCGACGACCCGATCGGGCACATCGGTGAGGGCCAGCCCGGCCGCGAGCTGCTTGCTGCTCTCGATGCGCCCCAGCATCTGGTTCATGATGGTGAGCGCGGTGGCCGAGGTGGTGCCGAGGTGCGCCGCGAAGACCTGCGGCGGGATCATCAGGACGTCCGTGAGCTCGCTGGTCTCCCAGTCATTGGCCAGCTTGTGCTCGGGAGCCGCGAGGGCGTCCACCAGGACCGCGCCCGGCTCGAACGTCTCGAGGATGACCTCCCGACCGGTCTCCGAGCGCTTGACCGCCCGGACCCGCCCGGTGAGGACGATGCACACGTGCGTGGGCACCGTGCCTTCCCCGAAGAGGGTGGACTTGCGGGCGTGGTGGCGGACCGTCGAATCGACGAACAGGGCCGTTCGAGCCTCGCCCGAGAGCGTCGCCAGAATCGGTAACCGGTCGATGACGTTTCGTTCAATGGCAGCGCTCGGGGAGGTGGTTGGTGTCCGCGCCCCGGCGCTGAAGTCGATCGAGCCTGCGATAGCCATGGGAAGTCCTCCTGGGATGGCCCTGGCCACAGCAACTTGGATGCCAGCGTCCACGGCCGTCGAGGGGCGCCTGTGGGGCTTGAACGGCGTGCACCGGCGCATGGTCCGCCCTCGCCCGGTGCGACCGTCCGTGACGGGCGCGCGACACCCTCTGTGATAAAAATGCACTCTCCGGGGCCCGGTGGCCCCGCGAGACGAGACGAGACGAGCCGCGGCTTGATTCATCGCGATAACGTGGCAGAGGACTGCGATGAGTCGCGCCGTGAGCCTGGCCCTGTTCATCGCCATCGCCCTGTCCATCTTGTTCGGGTTGCATCTCTTCCTCTGGGCACGGCTGGTGCGAGATCCCGGTTGGCCGAGGCCGTGGGGTGCGGTGCTGACGGCCGCCCTGGCCCTCGGCGCCGTCAGCATCCCCGTCAGTCTGTTCCTCGGCCGAGCCTCGGCCCCGGGGAGCCATCCCTGGCTGACCTGGACCGGCTCCGTGTGGCTCGGGCTCTTGTTCCTGCTGTTCGTCTCGCTGCTCGGGGGCGACCTGCTCGGCCTCGGCGGCAGGCTGATCTCGAAGACCGCCGAGGCGGTCGGGGCAACCTCCGTGGAGGCGGTTGCCGCGCACCGCCCCGCACCAGCCGATCACGACCGCCGCCGATTCTTCGCGCGCGTCATCGCCGGCGCGGCGGCGCTGCTGGCCTCGGGATTCGGCGTCGCTGGTCTGCGATCGGCGCTCGGGCCGGTGCGGGTCAAGCGGCTCGAGGTTCACCTCCCGAGGCTCGGCGGCGACCTCGACGGGCTGACCATCGTCCAGCTCTCGGACCTGCACGTCGGCCCCACCATCGGGCGCCAGCAGATCGAGGACATCGTCCGGCGCTCCAATGCCCTCTCGCCCGACGTCGTCGCCATCACCGGGGATCTCGTCGACGGGAGCGTGGCCGAGCTCTGGGGCGCGGTGTCCCCCCTTGGCGGGTTGGTGGCCAAGCTGGGGGTCTTCTTCGTCACCGGCAATCACGAATATTATTCGGGGGCGGCCGAGTGGGTCGAGGCTCTGCCCGGGCTCGGGGTGCGGGTGCTGCGCAACGAGCGGGTCGAGCTGTCGCGCGGCGCCTCGGTGCTCGAGCTCGGCGGGGTCGACGACCGGTCCGCGGCACGCTCTGGCACGCCCGGACACGGCGAGGATCTGGAGAAGGCGCTCGCCGGCTGGGACCGGCGGCGGCCGCTCGTGCTGCTGGCCCACCAGCCGCGCACGGTCCTCGACGCCGCCCGCCTGGGGGTGGATCTGCAGCTGTCGGGGCACACCCACGGCGGGCAGATCTGGCCGTTCGGGTCGCTGGTCCGGCTCCAGCAGCGCTTCCTGGCGGGGCTCGGCCGCCACCGCGGGACCCTCATCTATGTCAGCCGGGGGACCGGATACTGGGGACCACCCATGCGGCTCGGAGCCCCGTCGGAGATCACCGAGCTCGTCCTGCGCGCGGGCGTATAGTTCTCCGCCATGTTCTGGCAAGTTCTCTTCTCGACGTTCGCCTCCGTCTTCGTGGCCGAGCTCGGTGACAAGACCCAGCTCGCCACCATGTCCATGGCCTCGGGCTCGACCGCCAAGTGGCCGGTCTTCTTCGGCTCGGCCCTGGCGCTGGTGGCGACCTCCGCGCTCGCGGTCCTGGCGGGCGGCGCGATCTCGCGCCTCATCTCCCCCATCTGGCTGCGGCGCATCGCGGGCGGGGTCTTCATCCTCCTCGGCGCCCTGTTCCTGCTCACGAAGGGCGACTGACCCGTCAGGCCGGGCGCTTCTCGATGATGTCGAGGGCGGCGACCCGGTAGGCCTCGGCCAGCGTCGGGAAGTTGAAGATGTTCTCGACGAAGGCGTCGACCTCCATCCCGGCCACCAGGGCCATCTGCCCGACGTGGACCAGCTCGGTCGCGCCGTCGCCGACGATGTGAACCCCGAGCAACCGCTTGCCGAGCGGATCGGTGATGAGCTTGAGCAGGCCGTCGGTGATCCCCGAGATCTGGCCACGGGCCACCTCGTCGAAGCGGGCGCGCCCGCTCAGGATCGAGCCGAAGCGTCGGATCCCCTCCTCCTCGCCGAGCCCGACCGAGGCCATCTCGGGGATGGTGTAGATGCCGATCGGGATCATCTCGGGGCTGTGCCCGGGGGACTTGCCCTGCGCGTGCCGCGCCGCCCGGCGGCCCTGCTCCATCGCGGTGGCCGCCAGCGAGGGGGCACCTATCACGTCGCCGACCGCGTAGATGTGAGGCACGGCGGTCCGGCAGTTGTCGTCCACCGCCAGGACGCCCCGGTCGGTGGGCGCGAGGCCGGCCGCCGCCAGGTTGAGCTCGTCGATGTTGGCCACCCGACCGAGGGCCACCAGCATCTTGTCGGCCACGATGGTCTCGCCGCCGCGCAGGTGGGTGGACACCTCCGAGACGCCGTCGAACTCCACCCGTTCGATCGACTGCCTGCCGAGGTAGCGGCCGTCCGCGGCCTCGAAGGCGCCCACGAACTTCCCCACCAGCTCGTGATCCATGAAGACGAGCGGGCGAGGCGCGCGATCGATCATGGTCACCCTCACCCCGAGGGAGGCGAAGATCGAGGCATATTCGCTGGCGATGACGCCGCCGCCGAGCACGGTCAGCGACCGAGGCAGGTACAGCATCGACAGGATCGAATCGCTGTCGAGGATGTTCTCGTGATCGATGGGGATCTCCGCCGGGGTCCGCGGCCGGGAGCCGGTGGCGATGATGATGGTGTCGGCGGTGAAGCGGCTCCGCTGTCCGGTCACCGACTGCAGCTCGATGAGCCGCTCCGACACGAAGCGCGCCCGCCCGCAGTAGCGGACCACGTGGTTGCGGTCCACCTGCCGTCCCATGTAACCGACGTGCGCCGTGACCACCCGATCGAGGCTGGTCATGAGCGAGGCCACCTCGCGATCGCGGCGCGGCTCGACGTTCGAGGTGGCCTCGTGGCGGTGCAGGCGGGCCAGCTGGACCGCGCTTTCGCGCAGGGTCTTGCTGGGGATGGTCCCGCGGTGCACGCAGGCGCCACCGACGGTGGTCTCCTGCTCGAGCAGCACCGTGGTGCGTCCGGACTTGACGGACTGGATGGCCGCCTTCTGTCCGGCCGGACCGGCGCCGATCACCAGCACGTCACAATGGATCGGGCGGTCGAGCCCGAGCACGTCGGTCGCCGCGACCCCGAACGGTGCGAGCGGCGAGGAAGCCGGGGGGGACGAAGCGGTCATGCCATCATCGATTCGACGATCTGGCTGACGCTGGCGCGCTTGGCGAGCAGCCCGTCGAGCTCGCTCGGATAGATGTTGAGGTCGGCCACCACTGGGAGCTGGCGCAGCCACGCCTCGCGCGCCGTGGCCTCGGCGGCGCCCCCGCCACCGCGGGCACGCGACCGCACGAGATCGGTGGCGAAGGCGTCGGCCAGCCCGGCGATCATCGCGTCGACCTTGCATGAGGGCGCGGCGGCGTAGTCGGCGTGAAAGACGATGGCGGTGGTCACCTGGACCGGCAACCGCCAGGCCTCGGCGATCTTGGCGCCGATGCCCACGTGGAACTGGTCGAGCACGGCAAGGACCGCCCCGCGCAGGGTCCCCGCGCACCCGGATCTCCTCTCGAGCTCGGCCTCCGCGTCGGCCACCACCTGCAAGAGCGCGGGCTTCCCCACCGCGTGCAGGAGCCCACACAGGAAGGCGCTCTCCACGTTGACCCGCTTGATGCGCGCGATCTCCTTGGCGAAGGCCCCAGAGGCGATGGCGTGGCGCCACAGGTTCTCGAGCTCGTCCTCGTAGCCCGGGACCTCGAAGGTCCCGCCGTCGAGCGAGGCCACGAAGGCGATCTCGACCACGGTGTCGAGCCCGAGCCGGGCGACCGCCTGCTGCAGGGAGACGATCGGCATCTTCGGCATGTAGGCCGGCGAGTTGGCGATCTGCAGCACCCGCCCGGCCAGCGACGGGTCCTTGTGAATGAGCGCCGACAGCCGAGCCGCGTCGGCCTTGGGATCGATGGCCAGGCTCAACACCTGGCTCGCCACCTGAGGCAGGAGCGGGACATCCACCTCGCCGGCCTCGATGCGCTGGCGCACGGCGGCCCCGAGGGTCTCGAGCGCGGCCGCCCCGGCGAGGGACGGGTCACCGGAGGCTTCCGCGGGGTACGAGCTGGTGTGGGATGGCCTCGGCATGAAGGAGAGCACGCAGCCCTTTGACTCGGACAGGGCGGGATAAAGCTTTAGGAAGCCGCGCAAGAGTCCGAGTTCAACTCCTGTATGGCAACCCATGTCCGGGTGCGCACGCCCGAGGAGAGGCAGACCCGCCCCACCGAGGCGGTGGCCGTGCCCGTGGCGGGGCCCCTCGAGGGACGGACGCTGGGCTCCTACCGGGTGCTCGGCCTGCTCGGTCGCGGGGGAATGGGGTCGGTGTACCTGGCCGAGCACGCGGTGATCGGACGCAAGGCCGCCATCAAGGTCCTGAACCCGGAGATCGCGGCCGACCCCGAGGCGGTCTCGCGCTTCTTCACCGAGGCGCGAGCGGTCAACGACATCCGCCATCCCAACATCATCGAGGTCACCGACTACGGTCAGTTCGAGTCGCTCTACTGCATCGTCATGGAGTACCTGGAGGGCGAGACGCTGGCGGCGCGGCTCGGCCGCGCGAGCGCGCTCGACGAGCCCACCGTCATCCGGATCATGAAGCAGTGCACCTCGGCGCTGGGCGCGGCCCACGACCGGGGGCTCGTCCACCGCGACATCAAGCCCGAGAACATCTTCCTGCGGGCCCACCCCGACTATCCGGACTTCGTCAAGTTGCTGGACTTCGGGATCGCCAAGCTCCTCGGGGACGGAAGGGGCGTCGGCCACCACACCCAGACCGGCTCGGTGCTGGGTACGCCGGCGTACATGTCGCCCGAGCAGTGCCTGGGGGAGTCGGCGCTCGACACCCGCAGCGACATCTACAGCCTGGGGGTGGTCATCTACCAGATGCTCACCGGACGCCCCCCGTTCTCGGGCGAGACGCTGGGACGCCTGATCGTGTGCCACGTGAGCGAGGAGGCGATCCCTCCGTGCGTGCTCAATCCCGGGGTGTCGCGGGCCATGAACGACGTCGTGATGCGGACCCTGCAGAAGAAGCCCAAGGATCGCTACCAGAACGCGCGCGATCTGCGCGAGGCGCTCGAGCGTGTGCTCGCCCCCCACCATCGGGTGGCCACCCCGATGTTCGGGGTCAACGTGCCTGGCAGCTTCCCGTTCGGGAGCCTGGCGGTCGGCTTCCCGGGCTCGTCCGCGGGCGGGGGTGGGACCGGCGCCGGGTCCGGCGACGATGGCGTGGTGGTGGACCCCCATGGCGTGGGGGATTCGCGGCGCGAGTCGGGCCGGGCCGGGGGCTCCTCCCCGACGCCGCTCACCGTGCAGGCCCACCGGCCTCCCGTCGGGGGTTCGGCGGGGCGAGGTGCCCCGGCATTCCAGGCGCCTGGCCCGGTCCAGGCCCTCACCCGCCGCATGGTCGCCATCGTCGACGAGCACGTCGCCACCGGCAGGCTGCAGCTCCCCGACCTGCCGGGCCCGAGCCTCAGCTGCATCGAGCTCGCGCGCAAGGGCCGCCTCGGCTTCCAGGACGCCGCCAACCTGCTCGGCCCATCCCCCGCCTTGCGATCGCGGCTGATGAAGCTGGCCAACAGCGCGGCCTTCCCGAGCCTGATGCCCGCCACCACGCTCGAGCTGGCGGTGGCGAGGCTCGGCGCGCAGGGCATCGTCACCGCGCTCATCGAGTTCGCCGCGCGCGAGACCCTCGAGGGCCGCGAGCTGCGGATCAAGGATCTCCTGCGCCGGATCTGGCCGCACGCGGTGGGCGCGGGCCTGATGGCGGCCGAGCTCGCGCAGCACCTCGGCAGCCCGTGCGTGCCAGGCGACGCCTACCTCGCGGGGCTGCTCTCGTCGATCGGCAAGCCGCTGGTCGGACAGCTGCTGCTCGAGGTCGAGCGCCAGATGCAGCGCAGCGGCAACCGCCAGGGGATGGGCGAGGAGGTGTTCCGCACGGTCATGGACCTCAGCCATGCGCGCGCCGGGGCCGCCCTCTGCCGCCACTGGGAGCTGCCGTCGGAGGTGGCCGTGGCGATCGAGCAGCAGGGCACCTGGAACCCCGCCCAGCCGACCGCGCTCGAGAACCTGGTCCGGTTCGCCACCGCCACCGCGAGCCGCCTCGGGCTCGGCGTGGGCAACCCCAACTTCGCCGAGCTCGACCGGGTGCTCGACGAGGGCCGCCCACTGCTCGGGCTCGAGCCCGCGGTCCTGCGCCGGCTCGGACACGGCTTCAAGGAACGGGCGCTCGGCCTGAGCCGCATCCGCGGCTGAGGCGCTCGAGGCGCTCGTGGATCAGAGGCTCGCGGGGCAGCGCGACCGTCCCGGGCTCAGTCGACCGAGAACGCGGCGTCGATGGCGGCCAGGTCCTCGTCGCCGAGGGCCAGAGCGGCCGCCGCCGCGTTCTCCTCGACGTGGGCCAGCGTCGAGGCCTTGGGGATGGCGAAGAGCGGCTCTCGCCGCACGAGGAAGGCGAGCGCCACCTGCCGGGCGGTGACCCCGGCGCCCTGCCGCGCCGCCACCTCCGCCAGCACCCGCCCGCCCGGGGAGGTCGAAGCGGGAAAACCCTGGGTCCCGAACGGGCTGTATCCGACCAGCGCGATCTGGTTCTCCAGGCAGACGTCGAGCAGCTCCTGCTCGGGGGCGCGCTCCTCGAGGTGGTAGAGCACCTGATTGCACGCCATCGGATGCCGCTCGAGCAGACCGAGGGCCTCCCGCAGATCGGCGGCGTCGAAGTTCGAGACCCCGAGCGCCCGGATCTTTCCGGCGTCCACCAGCTCCTCGAGCGCGCGCAGCGTCTCGCCGAGCGGGTGGCGACCGCGCCAGTGGAGCAGGTACGCGTCGAGGTAGTCGACCTTCAGGCGGCGCAGGCTGGCCTCGCAGGCGGCCAAGGTCCCCCGGTAGGTGGCATTCTGCGGCAGCACCTTGCTCACGAGGAACAGCGTCTCGCGGGGAACCCCGGCGATGGCCTCGGCGATCAGCTCCTCGGCCGCCCCGTTGCCGTACATCTCGGCGGTGTCGATGTGGCGCATCCCGAGCTCGATTCCACGCCGCAGACAGGCGACCTCGGACTTGCGGAGGGTGGCGACCCCCATCTTCCAGGTGCCTTGCCCGATGGTGGGGACATCCACGTTGGTCGGGCCAAAGCGCCGGACCGTCGGCGTCCCGTCTCCTGCCGCTGCGCTGCCTGCCACGTTGTCATTGTACGTAGCGCGGCGCCGTTCGCAAAGTTCCCCGGGCCCCGGCGGCGCTGTCGGCGCTGTCATATTGGCTCGTTTGGCCTTATGGCTTTGGCCATGCCCATCGCCACGGTGAACCCGGCCACTGGCCAGTCGATTCGAGCGTTCGCGGCCGACACGCCCGACGACATCGAGCACAAGCTCATCCGCGCCGCCCAGGCCTTCGTCACGTGGAGCCACGTCCCCGTGGCCGGGCGGGCCGCCCTGCTGACGCGCGTGGCGGCCGAGCTCGAGTCCCGCAGCGAGAGCCTGGCCCGGCTCTCGACCGAGGAGATGGGCAAGCCCATCGGGGCCGCGCGCGAGGAGGTGGCGAAGTGTGCCCTCGTCTGTCGGTACTACGCCGAACACGGCGGCGACCTGCTCGCCGCCGAGCCCATCGGCGGGGCCGGCCAGGAGGTCTGGTACGAGCCGCTCGGGCCGGTGCTGGCGGTGATGCCCTGGAACTTTCCGTTCTGGCAGGTGTTCCGGTTCGCCGCCCCGGCCCTGATGGCCGGAAACGTGGGCCTGCTGAAGCACGCGTCCAACGTCCCCGCGTGCGCCCGCGCCATCGAGGAGCTCTTCGTCGCCGCCGGGGCCGGCACTGAGGCCGGTTTCGGCGTACCGGCCGGCGTGTTCCAGACGCTGCTCGTCGAGAGCGCGGCCGTGCCGGGGCTGATCGCCGACGCTCGGGTGGCGGCCGTCACGTTGACCGGGAGCGAGGCCGCCGGTCGCAGCGTGGCCACCCTGGCGGGCCAGCACCTCAAGAAGGTGGTGCTCGAGCTCGGGGGCAGCGACCCCTTCATCGTCCTCGAGGACGCCGATCCGGAGCACGCCGCCGATGTCGCGGTCAAGGCCCGGACCATCGGCAACGGCCAGTCGTGCATCGCCGCCAAGCGGTTCATCGTGGTCGAGGCGGTCCACGAGCGCTTCGTCGCGCGCTTCGTCGAGGGCATGCGCCGACTGCGCCTTGGAGATCCCGCCCGCGAGGACACCGAGCTCGGCCCGCTGGCCACCGCCGCGATTCGTGCCGAGGTGGCCGAGCAGGTCACCGACTCGGTCCGGGCGGGCGCGCGCATCGCGCTCGGGGGCGTCACGCCCGCGGGACCCGGGTCCTTCTATCCAGCCACCGTCCTCCTCGATGTGCCGCACGATTGCAGGGTGGCGCGCGAGGAGGTCTTCGGCCCCGTCGCGCCGGTGTTTCGGGTCGCCGACTCGGACGCTGCCCTCGCCCTGGCCAACGACACCACCTTCGGGCTCGGCGCCAGCGTCTGGACCAACCAGGCCCGCGAGGCCGCCCGCTTCGCCCGCGAGCTGCAGGCGGGAACCGTCTTCGTGAACGGTGCGGTGGCGTCGGACGTTCGCTTTCCGTTCGGTGGCATCAAGCGCTCGGGGTTCGGCCGGGAGCTCGGCAGCCACGGCATTCGCGAGTTCGTCAACATCAAGACCATCCGGATGATCTTGCCCTAGCCTCTCCCCCGTCTTCCGTCTTACCCGTCCTCGTCCTCGTCCTCGTTCTCGTCGCGTCCGGTCGGGGAACGAGGACGGGACGAGGACAGCCAAGACGGACGGGCAAGCGGCGCGGCTTTGGATTACCATGCGACGACCGCGCCCACTTCCTTCTCTCCCCGAGGCCGCCGTGAATCCAGGAAAGAACTTTCGTCTGCCCCGCACCATCCTGCCCCGCGCCTATCGGGCCATCCTCACGCTCGATCTCGAGCGGGGGACGTTCGCAGGCAAGGTCGAGATCGACGTCGACCTTGCGAACGCCGTGCCGGCGATTCACCTGCACGCGGTCGGGCTCGACCTCACCCGGATCACCTTCTCGCGCGCCGACGACCCCGAGGTCCCCCTGCAGGTGACCGTGGACGCCGAGAGCGAGACCGCGACCGTCACCGCACCGACCGGCCTGCTCGGCCCCGGGGCCGCGCGGCTGTCGGTCGACTGGACCGGCGCGTTCTCGCCCGGGCTGCGCGGTTTGTATCGAGCGGGCGCGGTGGCCGTCACCCAGTTCGAGGCCGCCGACGCGCGCCGGGTCTTTCCCTGCTTCGACGAGCCGGCCTTCAAGGCCACCTGGAGCCTCGAGCTGCGCGACCTGCCCCCCTCCGCCGCCGTGCTCTCCAACGGGAGCGTGGAGGCGGACGGCCCCTTGCCGGACGGCCGCCGGCGCGTGCGCTTCCGAACCACGCCGGTGCTCTCGTCGTACCTGGTCGCGCTGGCCGTGGGCGACCTGGTCTCGAGCCCGGAGGTGGTGACCCGGGGAGTTCCGATCCGCACCTGGTCGGTGCCGAACAAGCGCGCGCTCACCGCGTTCGCGCAGGAGTGCGCGGCGGCCGTCCTGCCGAGGCTCGAGGACTACTTCGGCCTGCCCTACCCTTTCGGCAAGCTGGACCAGCTCGGCATTCCGGACTTCGAGGCGGGCGCCATGGAGAACGCGGGGTGCATCACCTTCCGCGAGGTGGCGCTGCTGCTCGACCCGGCCACCGCTCCGATCGCGGTCCAGAAGCGCGTCGCCGAGGTCATCACCCACGAGCTCGCGCACCAGTGGTTCGGGAACCTCGTGACCATGGTCTGGTGGGACGATCTGTGGCTGAACGAGGCCTTCGCGACCTGGATGGCCTTCAAGATCGTCGACGACTGGCGCCCGGACTGGCGCATCTGGATGGACTTCGAGGTGGGCAAGGGCTCGGCGCTCGCCCTCGATGCCATGCGCTCGGCCCATCCCATCCGCGCCGAGGTCCGCAACGCCGAGGAGGCCGGGGAGTCCTTCGACGCCATCACCTACGAGAAGGGGGGCGCGGTCCTGCGGATGATCGAGGGGTACCTCGGCGCCGAGCGCTTTCGCGACGGCATTCGCCTCTACATGCAGAGACACCGCGAGCAGAACGCCACCGCGGATGATCTGTGGGGGGCCCTCGCTCACAGCTCGGAGCCGGGCATCCTCGAGCTTGCGAACGGGTGGATCCGGAAGACCGGATACCCGGTGGTCAGGGTCGAGGCGCCGAGCTTCGACGGAGGCGACCCCAGCCATCTCGCCCCAGGGGACAGCGGCTTTCCGCTGCGGCTGTCGCAGAAGCGCTTCTTCTCGGATCCGGAGGCCGAGCGTCAGGCCGCCAGCGAGAGCGGACCGCCAGCCCTCTGGGCCGTGCCCATGGTGCTGCGCTTCCGGGATGCACGCGGGGTCCACGATCACCGGTTCCTGCTCGCGGAGTCGAGCGCGACCGTGGCCCTGCCCTCCGAGGGTCCGGTGACCTGGGTGGTCGCCAACGCCGAGGCCGCGGGGTTTTACCGCTGCCAGTACGACGCCCGGCTGCTGGCCCGCCTGGGTGCGGCCGCGGCGGAGCTGGCGCCGGTGGCGCGCATGGCCCTGATCTCCGACCAGTGGGCGCTGGTCCGCGCGGGCGCGGTCGAGCTCGGGGCGTTCCTCGATCTGCTCTGCGACCTCGCCGGGGACACGGATCCCCACGTCCTCGACGAACTCATCGGCCGACTCGGCTTGCTCGAGTACCGCCACGTCAGCGACGCGGATCGTCCGCGGTTCCAGCAGCTGATCGGCCGCCTGTTCTCCGGCGCGGCCGCCAGCCTGGGCTGGGGCCAGCCCGGTGAGCCGGACGAGCTGCGCCTGCGGCGGGCCGCCCTGCTGCGCGCCATGGTGGGCCTGGCCCGCGATCCCGAGTGGATCCGGCAAGCCGCCCTGAGGTACGAGGCCCACGTGACCGCCGCGGACGAAGCCCAGTCCTCGGCCGCGGCCGCTCCGGGCCGGTCGACCCCGGCGGAGGGCCTCGATCCGAACCTGCTCGATACGGTGATCACCGCGGCGGCGCGCACGGCCGATGGCGCACGCTTCGCCGATCTGACGGCGCGGGCCGCGCGCGAGGTGGATCCGGCCGCCAAGCGCAGGTACCTGCACGCGCTCGCCCGGGTAGAGTCCCCGAGGCTCGCCGCCGAGGCCATCGAGCTGTCCTTGACCGAGGCGGTGCCGATGCAGGACTTCACGTCTTTTCTGTCGGTGCTGCTCGCGAACCGGGCCACGCGCCCGGGGGCCTGGGCGCTGGTGCGCGAGCGCTGGGAGCAGGTCCGCGCCAAGGCCGACTCGCCCATGCTCCTGCGGCGCCTCGTCGAGGCGCTCGGCAACCTCGTCGAGCGCGAGCACCTCGACGAGGTTCGCCAGTTCCTGGCGGAGCACCCGATCGAATCCGCCCAGCAGGCCACGGCCCAGACCCTCGAGCGCCTGCAGACCGATGTGGCGTTGCGCGAGCGCCTGCTCCCGCGCCTGTCCGCCTGGCTGACCAGGGCGGAATCGGCGAAGGCGACCCCCGCGTGAGCGCTGCAGGCATGTGTCCCTCGCGGCCGAGCCACTCCACACGCGAGGACGCGGCCCGGGTGGTCCCAGGACTCTTGACAGCTCACCTCGGCCCGAGCGAGTCTGCGGCCTCCCCACACCTCCATGCGTGACGCGACCTCAGGCGGAAGCTCCTCGCCACCGAGTGGCGAGACCCCGGCCCGATCCGGAGTCTCGCGGCGAACGGGTGTGGTGATATCCCTCCTGACTGGCATCCTGGTCGCGGTGGTCGGCAACGCCATCCTCCCGGGGGCCGAGCGTCGGCCGTCGGACGTCCCCGCCGCGGCCCCGACCGGGGTGCGCACCGGCGTCGCCGGCAACGCCGCGGTTCCGGCGGTTGCCACGGCGACCGCGGGTGGCGGGGGAGCCTCGGTCGCCGCCCCGTCTCGGCCGGGTCCGAGCACGGTGGCGGGTGCGGCGGTCGACCCCGGCACGGGGACCACACCCGCGGTCGGCGCCAACGCTCCCGCCAACGCGGCATCGAATGCGGCATCGAATGCGGCATCGAACGATGGCCGGCCCACGCCGGCACGTCCGGCCAGCGCCAGCGCCGGTCCCGCGCGCGGCGATCGGGAGCGGGCGGGTCAACCGTCCGGAGCGGAGGCGCGTGCCACGGCGCGCGCGGATTCAGGTGCAGCCAGCGAGAACGCGGGGGCCGTCGCGGTCGCGCCAGGTGGGCCCGCCACGGCGGCTGCGTCTGGCGCCGCCGGAGCGCCCGGCGGCGCGAGCCCGCCGACGGCCGCGGCCGTCGAGCCCGACAAGAATGGCGACAGGCTGGCCGGGAGATCCCCCGACGCCGGTCCGGAGGAGATCCCCGAGGCGGCCAAGGACGCGGCCAAGGAGACCTCGCCGGAGGCGGCCGCCAAGGAGAACAAGACCAAGGACAGGACGAGAGACAAGGCCGAGGAGAAGCTGGCGGCGGGCGACGAGCACGCGGCCCCCGACTGCTCGCTCCCCGACAAGGACATCGCGCGCGAGGCCTGGCGCCGCAACTGGCCGACCCTGTGCAAGGGCGCCGAGGCCGACCGCGTGTCGCTCTTCATCCCGCTCAAGGGCACCCTCGACGGCGAGACCCACGAGCTCCGTCAGGCCAGCCACGAGGTCCGGATCAACCTGCCCGCCGGTGAGTCGCTGCTGACGTTACGCCAGTACAAGGTCCGCCGCTCTGGCTTCAAGGACCTGCGCATCTTCCCGACCGATTCGGGTGGGACCCGGCTGCGACTCAAGCTGTCGTCCGGCACCGGCGAGCCGAGCTTCGACATGAAGGACGGCTACGCCAAGATCACCATCACCGCCCCGCGCTCCGCCTCGACCGACTGAGGGCCGAGGGCGAGCCCCCTCCGAGCGCAGTGCCCGGCCCTGCCGCCCTCACCGCATGGTGATCCGGGGTACCGGGCGGGTGCGCTCCTCGATCCAGGCGTTGATGAGGGCGCGCTGCCGCTCGGCGTCTCGGCCCGTGGCGGCGCTCGCCACCACGTCGACGGCGGCCGCCCGCGCCAGCTCGAGGGCGCGCCCTTCGCCGCCCGGCGTGGCCCACAGGGCCTGGGCCAGCGCGAACTCGGCGCCCGAGCGCCTGCCCGCCGGACGCAGGGCCACCGCCTGCTCCAGCAGGGGCACCGCGCGCGCCGCATCGCCTTCGCTCAGCCAGTCCCGACCGAGGGTCACCAGGAACTCGGCGGCGTCCGAGCCCGCGTCGAACCGCGCGTCCGCGGCCGACCCGTCTTCGTGCCCCGCTCCGCGCCCGACGGGGCCGTCCCCACCGAGGCGCGGCCCGGACGAAGACTCCCGGCGCAACACCTCGAGCGCGCGGTCGGCCATGGCGCGAGACTCGGCGAATCGTCCCTTCGCCCGCAACAGCTCCGCGGCGTTTCCGAGCGCGAACGCCACCCGCGGATGCTCGAGCCCGATGGTCTGCGCGAACACGTCGAGCGCCCGCTGGTTGCGCCGGAGGGCCTCGTCGGTGCGACCGAGCTCGAAGAGCGCGAAGGCGGCGTTGGCCTCCGAGATGGCCACGTCGACATGAACCGGACCAAACGCCCGGGCCTTGAGCGCGACCGCCCGCTCGAACGCCTCGAGCGCCTCACCGGGCCGCCCGAGCCGCGCGTAGAGCATGGCGAGGTTGTTGAGTCGCCAGGCCCGCAAGACGTCGTGCCCGGGGCCCATGCGCGACAGGACCGCCTCCGAGAAGTGGCCCCAGCGCTCGGCCTCGGAGGTCCGAGACGCCCGGTACCCGACCACCGGGATCAAGCTGACGGCGGCCTCGGCGGCCACCTCGTCGTGGCGTGACGCCTCGGCCAGCCACACCGCCTGCTCGAGGTGCGCCTCGGCCTGACCGCTCGCCCGGCCGAGGGCGAGCGCGAGCTCGCCCATCTGCAGGTGGGTCTCCGCGATGACCGGCGGATAGTCGGTCTTCTCCGCGGCAGGCAACAGCTGGCCGAGGCGGGTCAGCGCCTCGTTGTATCGCCCGGCGCTGGTCATGGCCCTGGCATCGGCCAGGCTGGCCCGCAGCTCGGCCACCCTCTGCCGCAGCACGGGAGCCTCGGGCTGGCGCACCATGGCCCTCAGCCCCACCACGTCGGCGCAGGGCTCGAGCGGACGGATCGCCTGGGCCGCCTCGACCGCCTTGCTCACCACCTCGCCGTCGGCCGACGTGAACACCGCGGTCAGCGCCCGCACCTCGGTGAAGCGATCCTGCAGGCATCCCATGCGCAGGTCCAGCACCTCCGCCGATTGTTCCCCACGCACGTTCGAGGCCTCGCAGGCATCGCGGTGCATGTCGTTCCAGGCCAGCACGTAGTCGTCGAGGAATCGTCGCACCTGTGCGAACGAGTCCGCCGCATAGGCCTTGCCGGTCGCCAGGAAGGCCGTCTGGATGGCCTGCTTGCGCGGCGACAGCAGCCCGCCGCCCGTCGGGAGATCCCAGACGCCCGCCCACCGACCCTCCCCACCTCGACAGCGGGTCGGCTGCGCTCTCCCGAGCGCCAGCAGGCCGCCGAGGAGCCCGGTCAACACCGCCCCGACCGCCGCTCCGGCCGCCCAGCGGACCCGGGCCCGCCGGACCGGATCGCGCTCCAGCGCCGTCAGCAGGTCCTCCATCGACGCGTGGCGATCTTCGCGGTTCGGGCGCAGCCCGCGCAGGATGACCCGACGAACCCAGGACGGCACGTTGGACTCGGCGGGGGCCTCCCGGACGTCGCCCGCCACGACCGAGCGGAAGATCTCGTCGACGGTGCGCCCGGGGAAGGGCCGGTTGCCGTACAGTCCCTCGTAGAGCGCCACGCAGAAGCTGAACTGGTCGCTGCGCGCGTCGGTCTCCTTGCCGTGGAGTTGCTCGGGGGCGAATTGCTCGGGGGACATGTACGCCGGTGTCCCCATCATCGCGCCGCTCTCGGTCAGCCCCGACGAGTCGCGCGCGGGGGCGGGCGCGAACAACGGCAGCCCGGGGATGGACCGGGAGAAGGGAGAGAGCGTGAACGGCTTGGCGAGATCGCGGGTCGCCCCCGCGGCGTCGTCGGCCGACGCGCTGGCCTCGCGCGGGCAGGCCGGCAACTCGGGCGTGCGGCGCTCTCCCGGGGCGGCCCGATCCACGGGCGCCATCCCGAGCAGAGTGGCCGTCACCACGACGGGCGCCACGGCTGCGGCGCCCCCCTGACCGCCCCGGTCAGGCGGCTGGGGGGTCGGGGCCCGTGGCGCCGGCTGGCGCCCCCCGCTCCCGGTCGATGCCTCCGCGGTCGGAGCCTGGTTCACCACCGTCCGAGCGAGGCCGAAGTCCATGACCCGGACACCCCCGTCGTGCCCGACCATCACGTTGTCCGGCTTGAAGTCGCGGTGGACGACCCCCGCCCGGTGCGCGGCGGCCAGACCCCGTCCGGCCGCCCGGTAACAGTCCAGAATCTCGCGCCAGGTTCGCGGCTGTGCGTGCAGCCAGTAGGTGAGGGTGTGGCCGTCCACGAACTCCATGGCCAGGAAGACCCGGCCGTCGAAGGTCCCCACGTCGTAGACCGTCACCACATTGGGGTCCGAGAGCTTCGCGATGGCCTGCGCCTCCCGGAGCATGCGCGCGCGGCCCTCGGAGGGCTCCACGCCCCCGGCCCCCTCGGATCGCAAGAGCTTGACCGCCACCTTGCGGTCCAGATCCGGATCGAAGGCCGCGTACACCTCTCCCATGCCGCCCCGGCCGACCATCGTCAGCACGACGAAGCGGCCGATACGGTCGCCGGTGGCGAGCTCTATCGATTCCCCTCTTTCACCTGCTGACATCGGTTTTCCGTCGCATCGCCCCCCGGGACGCGTCGATGACACCTTGTGCCCAAAGACAGCATAGATGAAAAACGGGGGGTTCGATGTAGGCCAGCGTACAGAGAATCGCTGGGTTCCGGACCCGTCGGTGGAGGGGCGCGTGGTCAGATCGAGGGTGCTGTAGGGCGTCCATGTCGTAAGTGGTTGCGGTCCAGATACTTCACGGCGATAATTTCGCGACTCAGTTTTCCCCCCATGCCCAGAGGTGATGCGATGCGTTCGCCAGTTCGCTTGTCCTGCGCTCTAGGTCTCGCGCTGCTGTGGCCGTCGTCGGGTTGGTCGGCGCCCAAGTCGAAATCGACCGATGGGGCCGAGTCGAAGTCCGAGTCGAAGAAGACCACCAAGGAGATCTCGGCGGACGACGGCTTCCAGAAGCAGATGGACTGGGAGAATAAGCTGCTCGGTCCGAACACGGAAAAAAAGATCGATCTCGCCAAGATTCAGAAGCTGCAGGCGGAGGAGACGGCCCGGCGCGAGAAGCAAGAGAAGCTCGACAAGGTCGAGAAGGAGCGCAAGGAGCGCGAGGCCGCGCTCGCGGCCCAGAGGCAGGACGTGAAGGCTCCGAGCACGCGCGAGGTGCCGAGCGTCGAGGAGGCCCCGCCGCCGCCGAAGCCGGTGGAGAAGCACGACGACGCCTTCGTGGACAAGCTGCTCAAGGACGGGAAGTCGGGAGAGCACAAGCACGCCGCGGTGTCGAACGACGACGTGGACCAGCTGCTGAACAAGGTGAAGCAGGACAACGGCGCGACCATCACCCCCAAGCCGAAGTCGGGGCGCGCCGATTCGGTCGATCAGCTGCTCGCCACCGCCGACAAGCAGCAGGCCATCAAGACCACCGCGCGCAAGCCGGCGGAAGCCGAGCCGGTGAGCGCGGAAGCCGCGGCCCGCGAGGCCACCCTCAAGGCCATCGCCGCGGCGGCCGCGAAGGCAGAGGAAGAGCGCAACCGAAACCGACGTCCGGCCATCCCGGACGCGGCGATGCTGGCGCATCGGCAGCCGGCGGCCGCGGTGGTGCGCGAGGCGCCTCCAGCGCCGCGCGCCCTCCCCGTGAAGGAGACTCCGGTGGTGGCAGCTCCGGCCCCCGCAGCGCAGGCGGCCACCGCCTGGAAGGATCCGTTCGCGAACGAGGCCCCGGTGGCCCCTGCTCGGCGGGCCAAGGTGTCGGCCACCATCGCTCCGGCGACCTCGCGACACGGGGCCGCTGGTCGTCACGCACCGTCGACCCGACCCGCGGGCAACGACACCGCGCAGGATCCGTTCGAGGGTGGCGGAGCAAACAAGGCCCGACCAGCGGCGCCGAAGAAGTCGCGCAAGCGCTCGGCACACTGGAAGGATCCGTTCGCGTAGGAAATCGGAGCCCGGGCGTGGAGCGACGGTCTGTCGGATTCCAGGGGGATCCGGAGGGCCAGCGAGCGCGTGTTCGAGTTCCAGTTCGAGTGGGGCCAGCGGGCATCGGGGGCGTGCGGGTCGGGGCGGGCGGGATCGCGACCCGAGAGCCGCTGAACGCTCCTCTATGTCCGATCGATTCGCTGGCCGCTCGTCGCCCTCGAACTCGCTGGCCTGCCGGTCCGCCCGAAACCATCCGAATTTCCGACAGACTCTTCACCCATCCGCGGTCCCAGGCCTCTCGACTGACCCGGATTGCGCGCTGTAGCGCTCTGGATGGGCGTGAGGCGAACTGCCACACGGTTGCCAGGCCCGTCTTCAATTCCGCCACACGTCGCGGCACGTGGGCGGGTGGGTTTGCTCCGAAAGGCCCGGAAAACCAGGACATTCCTCTCGGCTCGGCCGACGCGTTCGATGGCATGACAGGTGCACGTGGCAGGTGCGAGCCGAGCGGCCGAGAGGCGGTTCGGTTTCAAACCCCAACAGGAGACATTCATGAAACTCACCCGCGTCATCTTCATCGCCCTCGCCCTCGCCCTCCCCGCTTCGTGGACCGTTGCCAAGGCCGAGGAGGGCGCTGCCCCGGCTGGCGAGACCACCAAGAAGGAGAAGAAGGCCAAGAAGGCCAAGAAGGCGGATGCCCCGGCCGAGGGCGACAAGAAGGAAGAGAAGAAGTAGTCTCGACCTCCTTCAGTTGAACGACATGAAGACCCCGGGTCGATCTCGACTCGGGGTTTTCATTTTTTCCAAGGACCCACCTTGCCAGCCCACATCGATGATGCTCGACCGTCGCGGGGGAGCTGTTGAAGTTGCCGATCCTGCTGCCGGTCCTCCAGCCCGACTGCATGTCGTATCCGTGTCGCGAAGAGTGCTGTAGCGCGGGATGCGACGTCTGGCCGAAGGAGCGCAGCGCCCTTCTGCACGCGGGGCTCGCCATCGATTCCGACTTCTCGGAGCCCTACGAGGACGACGAGGGAGATCGGCTGTATCGAACCACCGTCCGAGGGCGCGGATGTGTCTTCCTGCTCGAGACGCGCGGCTGCCGGCTGCACGCCACGGGCCTCAAGCCGGAGGTCTGCGTCCTCGCGCCGCGCGACCAAGCGGAGGCCGACGAGATGGCCGGCGAATCCATGTTGCCGTGCCGCGCGGAGTGGGCCTACTGATCGCATGGCCCGTCGTGCCCGCAATCTGACCGAAATGTGGAATTCAGAAAGTTGCAACGCGCTCACCCGTGCGACGACGCTGTCGAGGCTCCCACCCATCGGTCGGTCCCGGCGTTCGCGAGCGAATGCGACGGTCCGGCCGTTTGCCCCACGGCGTGGTTTCGCGCAAGCTACGCACGATGGCACCTGACGAGAGTCCTCGGATCACCGTCCTTCTGGTGGACGATCATCATCTTTTCCGACAGGGCCTCCGGGCGGTCCTCGAGACAACGAGCGACCTGGCGGTGATCGGTGAGGCGTCGACCGGGCGCGAGGCCTTCGAGATGGTGGACCGCCTGAAGCCGGCGGTGGTCGTCGCGGACGTCACCTTGCCCGACGGAGACGGCATCGCGGCTGCGCGCGAGATCCTCAAGCGAGAACCTGCGACCCGCGTGCTCATGCTGACCATGCACGGCAATCACTTCTATGTCTCGCAGGCGCTGACGGCGGGCGCCAAGGGCTATGCGCTCAAGGAGCAACTCCCGAACGACATCGTGGATGCCGTGCGGGCGGTGGCCCGTGGCGAGACCTATGTGGCTCCGCAACTGCCGCAGGAGCTGGCGGCGACGACGACCGCGGGGAGCAAGCCCGGAGACACCAGCAGCCCGACGAATCCGCTCACCACCCTGTCCCCCCGCGAGCGCGACATCTTCGATCTCATCGTGCGCGGCTACACCAACACCTCGATGGCGGAGACGCTCAAGCTCAGCGTCAAGACCATCGAGACGCACCGGGCTCACATCAACAAGAAGCTGCGCGTGCACTCGACCGGCGAGCTCATCCGCCTGGCCGCCCTCCACGGCCTCGTCGCAAGTTGAGCGACGGTCAGTCGGTGATGGGGAGGCGGAGGACCAGGGCGAGCTCGGGGGGGGATGAGGAGGAGACCTCGGCGGTGAGGGTGGCCGCGTGGTGCTCGGCGATCTCGCGGGCATAGGCGAGCCCGAAGCCGGCGGCACCACCCAGGCCAGCGGCACCATCGAAGGACGCGAAGTCGAAGCGGGCGAGGTGACGTTCGAGGGCGGCCGGCGTGAGCCCTTCGAATCCGGCCCGGACCTCGAGACGCGCCCACCCGGGCTCGCGGGTGGTCACGATGGTGACCGCGGAGCCGGGCTCGGACAGCCGGAAGGCGTGGAGCACGAGGTTCGCCACCGAGCGAATCAGGCGCGGCAGATCTCCCTCGACCTCGGGCTGTGACGGACCGCCGCGCACCCAGTCGATTCGCCCGCCGCGCTTGCGGGTGTCCGCGCGGATGGCTTCCAGGGCGCCCTCGACGATCTCGCGGACCCCGAAGCGGGAGCGCGCCAGCACCAGCCGTCCCGCCTGGGCGCGGGCCAGATCCACCAGCTCCGCGATGACGGCGTTCTGCTCGCGGGCCCCGAGCTCGATGGCCTCCAGCGCCGCCGTGCGCTCGATGCCTCCCACGGCCTCCCGCGCCACGTGGGTCCACATCAGCACGGCGCCGAGCGGCGCGCGCAGGTCGTGGCCGAGGCGTGCCACGAATTCGTGGAGCTGTTCGTGGATCACCTGCCCGCCGCCGACCGGGAGCGCGCGCAACCGCTCCTCCTGCGCGCCGAGGCGCGACTCTTGCGCGCGCAGGAGCTCCGCTTGCGCGCCGAGGCGCGACTCTTGCGCGCCGATCCGCTCCTCGAGCTCGAAGGCCTCCAGCGTCGAGGCCACTTGCCGCAGCCAGGGTCCGAGCCACGGCTCTGCCCGAGCCTCCTGCGGCCGCGAAGCGGTCGAGATGGTCAGTCGTCCGAGGCCCCGTCCCCGGGCCACGAGGGGAAGCTCGAGGACCGGCCCGTGCGAGAGCGCGGCCTTCCCCGCCTCCGTCTCGGGATGGGTGAACGCGTGGGCGCCCGCGTGCGGCGACGCCGCGTCGAGCTCGAGGCGGGTCGGCGCCCCGAACAGCTCGGCCGACAAGGCCACCACCCGACGAGCCACCTCCGAGAGCGGCGCGGTGGCGGGCATCTCGAAGAGCGCCGCGAGAGCCTGCTCGGCGCACGCGCGATCGGGCGTCGAGGCCGCGGGACCACCGCCCGGGTCGGGCGGGTCAGTGGACTTCATTGGCCTCGAGGACCCGCAGGGTGTTGAGCCCGAGGATCCGCTGGATCTCCCAGGCGGACAGCCCGCGCTTCTTGAGCTCGACGGTCAGCGCGGAGAGCTGACTGGCGTCGGCCAGGCCGGCCGGAGTCACCGGGATGCCGTCGAAGTCGGAGCCGAGGCACACGTGATCGGCGCCCGCCACCGCCACCATGTGCACGATGTGGTCGACCAGCCGTGACAGGGGAACCGATGGCAGCTCGAGCGAGGCCTCCTGGACGTGGCGCCAGGATTCGTCGACCGGCAGATCCCGGTAGCGGGCCCAGATCGGCGCCTGGGCCCGCGCGAAGCTCGAATCCAGGAAGGCGGGGTTGTAGTTCACGCAGACCGCGCCCCCGTTCTTGGCCACCGCCCGCAGCATGGCATCGCTCACGTTGCGCGGGACGTTGGCCAGGCTGCGCGCGGAGGAGTGGGACAGGAGCACCGGCTTCTTCACCAGGTGAATCGCGTCCCAGAACAGCGGATCCGAGGCGTGCGACAGATCGACCACCACCCCGAGTCGCTGCATGAGCGCGAGCACGGCCCGACCATGCGGGGTGAGACCATCGCCGTCTCCGGCGTCTCCGCTCGAGCCACCGATGTCGTTGGAGTTGGCCCAGGTCAAGGTCATGTACCGGACCCCCGCGGCCGCCAGCTGGCGCAGGTGGGCGAGCTGCTCGGACTTCGAGCCCACGCCGAGCGTGTGTCCACCCTCCACCCCGAGCAGCAACGAGGGAATTCCATGCGCCGCGTTGGCCTCGACGTCACGCGCGGTGCGGGCCAGGGCCAGCCGGCCCCCGCTCGCATCCACCATGGCCCCGATGGACGCGATCTGGCGCATGGACTCGGCGAAGTAATCCGCGGGGGCGGTGCGCCGCGGGAACACGAAGATCGACAGGAACTGGGCGTCCACGCCCCCGAGCTTCATCTTGGAGTAGTCGAGGTGGCCCGACGGGATGCCCTCGAAGAAGTGGGCGCCCTGATACACGATGCGCTGGGTGGTGTCGGCGTGGGTATCGACCACGATGGATCTGAAGTGCAGCTCGAGCGGATCCATCGAATCGGGCGCCGGCTCGGCGGCCAGCCGGAATCCCGCGGGTGGCGCCGGGAACAGGGCGGAGAGCCAGGTCGACGCAGCCAGGGCGCACGCGAGCAGCATGCCCGAAACTCTAACAGGTTGCCTACCCGTCGGTGTGTCACCGACGGATCACCGACGGGTGGGAGCCGCGGCGGGCGCGGGCTTGCGGGCGAGGGCCAGGATCGAGACACCGAACGGGGGGGCGAGCCTCGGCGCCGTGGCCACGTCGAGCTGGAAGATCGCACCGAGCAGGCGGTTCATCAGCGGCGTGTTGACCTCGCTCTCGCTCCGGAAGTCGTGGCTCCAGAGCTTCATGAGCTGACGGGCCGCCCAGATCGGCCCGAACAGGAGGTAGTTGAAGTGAAAGCTCCGCTCGACGGTGAGACCGGCGGCGGCCACCCGCGACAGGAAGGTGTCCATGCGATAGCGCCGCTTGTGGCTCGAGACCACGTCCTGCAGACCCCAGAGCGAGGGGAAGGCCGGCACGGTGAGGAGCGCCGCCGCGCCCGGCGCGAGCACCCGCGCGATCTCCGACAGGGCGCGCGCATCGTCCTCCACGTGCTCCACGATGTCGGTGGCGATGACCAGCGCGAACGACGCGTCGGCGAACGGCATGGCGGTGATGTCGCCCTTCTCGACCCGCCCGAGCCCCTTCTCGGCGCAGAGGCGGATGGCCTCGTCGCTGAAGTCGAGGCCGGTGACGTGCTCGAAGCCGAGGTCACGCAGGAGCCGCAGGTTCGTGCCGGCGCTGGTCCCCACCTCGAGGACCGGCGCCGAGGGTGGCAGGTCGAGGGCCCGGACCTCCCGACCGAAGAGGGCCCGGCGGCCCACGTACCACCAGTGGTCCTCCTGAAGGCGGGCGTCGGCGGCGTAGACGGAGTCTTGCACGTGGGACGCGCAATCTAGTACGCGTGACCGGGAACGACAACCGGATGCGCGTACGTGAGGGAGCTGGCAGTTGCGACTTCGGACTTCGGGCCCCCTGAGCCGAGGCCCCGACGAGGCCCGACCCTCCAGCCCGGTGCTAGGCTTCGTTCGTTTCGCGCCGTCACGACGGGCGGCGGTTCCATATTCCCCGGAGGTCGTTCGTGTCCGACAAGCCCTTGCCATCGCCCTTGCCCTCGTCCTCGGCCGCTCCCTCGCCCCTGGCCGGTTTGCCCGCGCCCCGCTCCATGCTGGTCAACGTCCCGCGCCTCGTGACGTCCTATTTCACCACCACGCCCGATCCCGCCGTTCCGGCGGAGCGGGTGGCCTTCGGGACCTCGGGCCATCGCGGCTCGTCGCTCACCGGGTCGTTCCAGGAGGCGCACATCCTGGCGATCACCCAGGCCATCGTCGCCTACCGGGCCCAGGCCGGCATCGACGGCCCGCTCTTTCTCGGCAAGGACACCCACGCCCTGTCCGAGCCGGCGTTTGCCAGCGCGCTCGAGGTGCTGGCAGCCAGCGGGGTCGAGACGCGGGTGGACAGCCAGGACGGGTACACGCCGACCCCCGCGCTCTCCCATGCCATCCTCCGCTACAACCGCGGCCGCACGACCCACCTGGCCGACGGCATCGTGATCACCCCGTCGCACAATCCGCCCGAGGACGGGGGATTCAAGTACAACCCGCCGAACGGCGGTCCGGCGGACTCCGACGTCACGGGCTGGGTCGAACGCAGCGCCAACGAGCTGCTGGCGATCGGCAACCGAGGGATCCGGCGGATTCCGCTGGCGCGCGCGCGCCGCGCGGCCTGCGTGCAGCCCTACGACTTCGTCTCGCCGTACGTGGACGATCTCGCCAACATGATCGACCTGCCGGCCATCCACGCCGCCGGGCTGAAGATCGGGTGCGACCCGATGGGAGGCGCGGGGATCGCTTACTGGCAGCCGATCGCCGAGCGCTTCGGGATCGACATCGAGGTCGTGAACGACGTGGTGGATCCCACCTTCGGCTTCATGACGGTGGATGGAGACGGCAAGATCCGCATGGATTGCTCATCACCCTTCGCGATGGCCCGGTTGATCGGGCTCAAGGATCGCTTCTCGATCGCCTTCGGCAACGACGCCGATGCCGATCGGCACGGGATCGTCACGCCCGCGGCCGGGCTGATGAACCCCAACCACTATCTGAGCGTGGCGATCGACTATCTCTTCCGCAACCGGCCGGGCTGGTCGAACGGAGCCGCCGTCGGCAAGACCATGGTCTCGAGCAGCCTCATCAACCGGGTGGCCGCCCGCCTGGGACGCCGGGTCGCCGAGGTGCCGGTGGGCTTCAAGTACTTCGTGGCGGGCCTGCTCGACGGAAGCTATGGCTTCGGCGGCGAGGAGAGCGCCGGGGCCTCGTTCCTGCGCCGGGACGGCGCCGTCTGGACCACCGACAAGGATGGGCTGGTGATGAACCTGCTCGCCGCCGAGATCACCGCACGAACCGGGCAGGATCTCGGCGACCTCTATCGCCAGCTGACCGCCGCGCTCGGCAACCCGGTGTACGAGCGCACCGATGTGGCGGCCACGCCGGCCGAGAAGACCGCGCTCAAGAAGCTCGCGCCCTCCGACGTGCCCGCTTCCGAGCTGGCGGGCGAGCCGATCCTGGAAAAGCTCACCGCCTCTCCGGAGGGCGCCGCGCCCCTCGGGGGGCTGAAGGTGGTCACCGCGAACGGGTGGTTCGCGGCGCGGCCCTCGGGAACCGAGGACAAATACAAGATCTACGCCGAGAGCTTCCGCGACCCGGAGCACCTGCGGCGCATCCAGGATGAGGCCCGAGACATCGTGGCGGCGGCCCTGCGGGGCCGTGCCCGGTAGCCCCGCGCCGGCGAGCGCGGAGGCGAGCGGTCTTGCGACCGGGCTGGTGATCCTGGTCGGAGGCCGCGGGGTCCGGATGGGTGGGGTGTGCAAGCCGCTGCTCGCGGTCGAGGGAACGCGGATCATCGACCGGCAGCTGGCGGTGGCCGGGCCACTCTTCGCGCGCATCGCCCTCGTGGTGGGGGCCAAGGGACCGGTCGCCGCGGAGCTCCTGGCCCTCGGCTTGCCAGTGGTCGCCGACCGGCCCGGACCCGACACGGGACCGGACACCGCACCGGACACCGGACCGATTTTCGGCCTCGAGGCCGGGCTCGCGTGGCTGCCGGACGGTGTCGACGCGCTGGTGTGCGTGGCGGGAGACATGCCCTTCCTGTCGGCGGCGTTGCTCCGCCGGCTGCGCGATCACCCCGCCGGTCGCTCGCTCGTTCCCCGCCACGGCACCGGGGTCGAGCCGCTGTGCGCCCGCTACGCGCGCACGGCGACCGGGCCGCTCGCGAGCTTCCTGGCGGCGGGGGGCCGCGCCCTGCACGCCTTCGTGCAGGCGCTCGACCCCGACTATCTGGAAGGGCCGGAGCTCGCCCGACTGGCGCCGGGCGGGGTGGCCTTCACCAACCTCAACCGACCGTCCGACCTGGACGCCCTCGGGGGCTCTTAGGCGCGGGGCCTCACTGGTAGCCGGCGGCCTGCAGGCCAAACAGGTGGGCGTAACGGGCGCCGTGGGCCAGCAACTCGGCGTGGCTCCCGTCCTCGATCACCCGGCCCCCCTCGAGCACCAGGATGCGATCGGCCATGCGCACGGTCGGAAAGCGGTGCGAGATGAGGATGGTGGTACGCCCGGCCGCGAGGGCTCGAAAGCGCTGGAAGACGGCGTGCTCCGCCTCGGCGTCGAGGGCTGCGGTGGGCTCGTCGAGGATCAAGATGTCCGCCTCGTCGCGCATGAAGGCCCGCGCAAGCGCGATCTTCTGCCACTGCCCCCCCGACAGCTCCACCCCGGCGGTGAACCAGCGGCCGAGCTGGGTGTCGAGACCAGCGGCGAGCCCGGCCACGAGCTCCCGCGCCCCACCCTGCTCGACCGCGCGGGCCACCCGCGGCTCATCGTCGAGGTGATCGACGCTGCCGAAGGCGATGTTCTCGCGAGCCGCCAGCTGGTACTGGTTGAAGTCCTGGAAGATCACGCCGATGCGCTGGTGCAGCGCGGTCTCGTCCCAGTCGCGCAGGTCCTTCCCGTCGAGCAGGATGCGCCCCTCGGTGGGCGCGTAGAGCCGGGTGAGGAGCTTGATGAACGTGGTCTTGCCGGCGCCGTTGCCCCCGACGAGCGCCAGGCTCTGTCCGCGCGGGATGAACACGCTCACCCCCCGGAGCGCCCAGGCGCTGGCACCGGCGCCGTCGGCGCCCGGATCGGCGCCAGCGCGGCGCTCGGCCTTGGCGCCCGTCGCGGAGCCGGGGTCCCCCTTTTGACCCGGGTAGCGAAACCCGACGGCCTCGAAGCGCACCCCGAGCTCGGTGGTGGCCGTGACCGGAAGGTGGGCGGAGGTGGGGGCGGCGTGGGCGGCCGCGGTCGCATCCCGGAGCGCGCTCGCGGGGCGCAGAGCCGTCGCGTTCGCGGTCTGCGTCGGCTCCACCGCGGCGGGGGGCGCCGCGGCCGCCATCGCCGCCCTGGTGGTGGGGATCGCGAAGTAGTCGAAGAGGTTCGACATGTAGAGGGTGTCCTCGTACATGCCCCCGAGCGCCGACAGGATCGACTGGAAGCTCTGCTGGCCCTGGCGGAAGGCCACGAGATAGAGCGTCATCTCACCCAGCGACAGGCGTCCCCGGACGGTGGCCGCCACGATCAAGCCATAGCAGCCGTAGAACATCCCGGTGCTGAGGAGGGACAGCCCGTAGCCCCACAACCCGCGTCGGACCGCGAGGCGCTTGTCGTCGGCGAAGAACGACTCGGCGAGGGTCCGGTAACGTTCGAGCAGCAACGGCCCGAGCCCGAACAGCTTGACCTCCTTGGCGTGCTCGTCGTTCGCCAGGACGTATTCGAGGTAGGTGAGCCGCCGCGAATCGGGCGAGCGCCAGTTGCGCAGCCGAAAGGCCGCGCCCGAGAAGCGCGCCTCCGAGATGAAGGCCGGCACCGTCGCGAGCAGCACCGCCAGCGCCATCCAGCCAGAGAACCCGACCAGGAGGGCGATGTAGCCGCCGAGGGTGAGCCCGTGCCGCAGGACCTGGAAGTTGCTCTGGATCAACGACAGCGGCCGGGTGGAGGCCTCGCGACGGGCGCGGGTGAGCTTGTCGTAGAACTCGGGGTCCTCGAAGTGGCGCAGCTCGAGCTCGCGGGACTTCTCGAGGATGCGCAGGTTGAGATCGATGCCGAGCCGCAGTCCCACGAGCTGGCGGATGAGCCCGAGGACGCGCTCGAAGCCCGACATGGCCACCACCGCGCCGAGCTCGATGATCACCCAGCGCAGGGCGGCCGCGGTCGCGACGGCGCGGGCGGGGCCCACCGGCGCGGCGTGGGCGGCGATCACCGCGTCGATGATCATCTTGCCCACATAGGCCACGAAGGGCGGCAGGGCGGCGCTCGCCACCGTGAACACCCCGAGGGCCACCACCCCGCCCGGCGCCGACTTCCACACGAGGCCGAGCGCGCGGGCGGAGTGCGCCGCGCTGGCGCGGGCGCGCGCGCCAAACCCGACCGCCGGCTTGCCGGAGCGGCCCGCGCCGGGTCCCGACAGGGGCGCGACGGGTGGATGGGAATGGGAAAAGGAAGCGGCCACGACGGAGAGGTACCCTAGCAGACGCACCAAGGGCCTCTGAAGCTCTGCCGAGCCCCGTCCTCGTCGACGAGGACGAGGACGAGGACGAGGACGGGCACAGGGCCCGGATCGGAATACGCACGAAGATCGGCACGGATCGGGAGCACCGGCATCTCAATAGCGTGATGCTCACCTCCGCGACGCACGTGGTTGATTCCTCCGAGGGGGCGAGCCGCTTCGAGGTCTTCTTCGACGGGGACTGTCCGCTCTGCAAGCGCGAGATCGCCTTCCTGCGCCGGCGCGATCGACGCGGCCAGCTTCGCTTCACGGACATCGCCGCCGCCGGCTTCGACGCGCCGGCGGTCACCGGACGCAGCCTCCTCGACCTGATGGACCGCATCCACGGTCGTCTCCCGGATGGGACCATGGTCGAGGGCGTCGAGGTCTTTCGCCGTCTCTATCGCGTGCTCGGTTTCACGCGGCTGGTGTCCTGGTCACGGGCCCCCGTGATCGCGCCGTTCCTCGACTGGGTCTACCGGGTGTTCGCGCGCAATCGCTTGCGGCTGACCGGTCGATGCACCCCCGACAGCTGCCGATTGCCGGGACACGGCCGGTTGCCGGAACATCGATGACGGCTGATGCGCGGCGCCACTCGAGGTGACGCCGGCCACGTCGAAGACCGTATCCCTGAATCGACGACTTCATGTCGAAGTGTGAACCCAGCGCACGGCCCCCGGCCTGAGGGGCGAGGTTTCCCCATACCCTTCGCCGGGACGCGGACTGGTCCGGTGGCTTGGGGCTTGCTTCACTCGATCAGGCCGCCATGTACAAGCTCCACCAGCGCGGATTTGGGTGCCTGGCGATCGCGGCCGGAGTGCTGGCGTTGGTCTGTGCAGAGGGGCGAGCCTCGGCCCAGAGCCAGACCTTCCCGCCGCCACCTCCCGCCGACCAGGCGGGTGAGCTCCAGGCCTCCGCCGCGAACGCGAACGGTCAGGATTTCGACCCGGAGGGACCGACCCTGGGGGCCGCGGGGCCGGCCGACCAGCTGCCCGTTCCTCCCGGAGTCGAAGGCGCCCCCTACCCCTCGTCGTATGGCGGCTACTGCTACGTGGGGCCGCATCCGGCTGACCCGCGCGTGAGCCCGGGAGAGACCTGGGATCCGACGGAGGGACGGCACGTGCGCTCGTATCCGCCGGTGGACCTGCGCCTCTTCGCCTACGAGGACGGCTGTTACTACTTCATCGCAGATCCGCACGACTTCGGCTACGGGGGCCCCACCTACAGCTACTACGGCGCCCATCCCATCCTCGCCACCTACGGAGGTGGCTGGTGCTTCATGATCGGCGGCCACGCCCACGTGTGGGCGCCGTGGTCGTCACAGTTCGCGGTGGTCGGGCCCTGGTACACCTGGCACGGGGTCTACGATCCGTTCTTCTGGACCTACTGGCCCTACTACTCCGCCTACTACCGGGCCTACTACCCGCGCTACTACGGGCGGGGGCAGTTCTATCGCAGCGGAGGCTACCGGACCGCGCCGCCCCTCGGCCACGGGTACGCGGCGAGCCCGACCTGGACCGCCTCGGCGGGTTCGGTCGGGGTGGCCCCGATCCGGCAAGCGCGCCCGACCAGCGGGACGACGACCCTCCCGGCGACGGCCGCGCCGGTCCGCCCTGCCTCCGCATCGGGTGCCCCCCGTGCCCCGGGACCGGCGCCACGCGGCTTCGCGCCGAGCGGGAGCCTGCGAAGTCCGGGTGGAGCATTCCGCGGCGGCCGTCGGTAAGGAGGGTCGATCACGAACACGGCCACGATCGCGATCACGGGTTTGACGGGGGGGGACGATTCGCGGGTCAGTTGAATCCGTGGGGGAAGAAGCTGTCGTCGTAGGTGAACTCCGGGTAGCGATCGAAGATCACCGCCAGGAAGAGGTTCACGGGGATCGAGCACAGCACGAGCAGCTTGAACAGCCGCGACAGCGGGCGACCGCCCAGCGCGATCAGCAGGACCAGGAACACGAGGTAGTCCAGGCTGAAGCGGTAGCCCACCTGGATGTAGCCCGAGTTCTGGTACAGCAGCGACGGGAGCGCCTCCGCGAGGACGGTGAGCCACAGGGGCAGCGCCAGCCGGCTGCGCTCGGCCGGGGCCACGGTGTAGGCGAGCGCAGGGGAGGTGACGAGCAGGCTCATGCCGTGCTGGCTGATCTTGATGAACGGCCAGCGGGTGAGGATCCGCGGCAGGAGCAGCAGCGCGGCCGTGAGGTTGCGCGAGAGAAAGTGATAGTTGAGGAGCCCGTAGCGCTGGATGCGCTCCTGCCAGCCGATGTTCAGGTAACGGTGCCCGAACTCGAACGGGTTCTCGAAGCGGACCCAGTTGTGCACGCCTAGGACGAGCAGCACGAGGCCGAGGGGCCAGGCGAACGCCGCGAGCCGCCGCGCGAAGGCCGGCAGGGCCCGGGGATCGGTGGTCCACACCCAGCGCCGAAGGATGGACGCGGGCAGGGGCGCAAGCGGAGCCGGCGGCGCGGTCTCCCCGGACGGGGCGGCGGGCGCCAAGCTGGGGGCGACGGGCACCCGCGTCACGAGACCACTCACCCGGGCCGCCTCCAGCACGAAGAGCACCGCCATGAGGGCCGGCGGGCGCGTCGCGATCATCGCGCCGACGAAGAGCCCCGCCAGCCTCGGACGGTGCGCGTCGATGGCGGCCCACGCGAAGCCGATGGTGGCCGTCACGGCGACCATGTGCGCGGTGAACCAGACCTCGCCGACCACCGCGCAGAAGTAGTAGACCGAGCCCACCCCGAACAGCAGCGTCAGCCACAGGTCGTCGATCGGGGTGCGCCGCGACCAGCCCCGCGCCGCCAGCGAGCGCAGGAGCAGGAAGAGCAGCACCGGGTTGCCCGCCGCCCACAGCGCGGTGAACACCACGTCGTTGAACGCCAGGCCCGCCACCGCCACGAAGGGCAACATGAGCACCGCCGGCAAGGGAGGAAACGACACGTAGCGGATCTCCTGACGCCCGACGATCTCCCCCGCCGCCACGGTGAACGCGCCCCCGCGCAGAGGATAGAACCGATCGGGCGGCCCACCCCGCCCGCCATACCAGCCGCGCACGGTGCGGCCGTCACGCAGCGTGAGCACATCGACCTTGGCCCAGTCGTTCTCGTTCGGCGGGGGCCCGGCGAGCGCGAGCCGCCCATGCAACCACCCGTCTGCCAGGTAGACGTCGTGATTGTAGAAGGAATGCTGCCGCAGCCGCCCGCCGGAGGCGCCGAGGTAGGCCGCCGCGAAGATCAGGTAGAGCGCGAGCAGGCCCCGGCGCTGGGTCAGCAGCCTCGACAGGCCCGCCACGAGCCTCCCGCTCTCCTCGCGCCGATCGCGGAGTGTCATCGCGGACGCTCGTAAGCGGTCACGAGGGGAACCCCCTCGCGGGTGCGCACGTAGGTCGGGCGCAAGGTGCCGTAGTGCTCCCACACGAACTTCTCGTACAGGGCCCAGTGCTTCTCGTACACGATGAGCCCCATCGCCGAGGCCTCGACGCCGGGCTCGCCGAACCCCGTGTCACCCACCGACATCGCGAGCCGGCCCTCGCGCTTGTACATGGAGAGCGCGTCGCCGAGGACGTCGTGCCAGTACATGCGCTGGTTCTCGGGGCCGCGGGCGTTCACCCAGCCCAGCATCGGCAGCACGCAGTAGGCCCAGAACTGCCGGTTCATGCCCAGCGAGGCCCCGCCGGCGAAGCCGCCCGCGAGCAGGTTGTAGTGCGAGAGCCCATCGGGCAAGGAGCGGCGAGTCTCGGCGATCCCCGGCAGCGTCACCAGCACCGCCAGGCCCACCGGCAGCGCCCGCAGCGTGCCAGCGCCGGCCCGGAGCTGGCGCGCCCCGCGCAGCGCCTGCGCGCCGAGCGCTGCGAGCCCGATCGCCGCCAGCACCGCCAGGTAGGGCATGGCCGGCATGAAGTGCTTCACGCCCCCGAAGATCGGGGTCGACGGGAGGCTGAGGACCGCCAGGGGTCCGAGGGTCTGCACCGCCAGGAACGCCCCGAGCGCGGGATCGACCCCGGCGCCCGGCCGTCGCCAGTCGCCAGGCGCCCGCGCAGCGACCCCCGGCTGGGCCTCGAGCGCCCCCGGACCCTGGTGGCGCCGGGACCGCTTGCGGCGGGCCAGCACCGCCGCGCCGATCGCTGCCAGCGCGAGGGTGGTGACCGGGACCGTGAGGGCGGTCGACACCACCGGGAAGGTGACGCGGAGGAGCTTCAGATCGAGGTCGGTGGGCGGCAGGTTCCAGTTCCTCCCGAGGTATTCGAAGTTGTAGTGCTCGTGCTGCAGGTGGCGATTCACGTAGGTGCGCGCGCGATCGATCGGGTGATGCCACAGCCAGGGCCAGTGCAGGAAGAACACCGCCGGGCCGAGCAGCGCCATCGACACGAAGGCGAGCGGCACCGGCGGCAGGCGCAGCCGCAGCAGATCCCCACGGCGCATCCACAGGTGGTGCCCGAAAAGAAAGATCGGCAACAACCAGGCGTTGTGCTTGACCCCGAGGGCCACCCCGAAGACGAGGCCGGTCAGCCATCCCCAGCGCGGCGAGGACAGGGACTTCCAGTACGCGAAGCCCACCGCGAACGCCATGGTGGTGATGGGGGCATCGAAGCAGGCGATCGGGGCGTGAAAGAAGTAATGCGGCTGGGCGATGGCCAGGACCGCCCCGGCGAGCGCGGCCGGCGTCGGCACGAAGCGGCGGGCAAAGGCAAACACCAGCCAGGCGAGGAGCCCCGACATGAGGATCGCGGGAAACCGGAAGGCGGTCGATTCGCGGAGGAAGAGCGGCAGCGTGCGGTGGCGCCCGCGCACGGGGATCGGGTGCAGCCAGCGTGCAGGTCCCATGCAGGTGCAGCGGTGAAAGGCCCGCCACGACAGACCGTAGAGGATCTTCATGACCACCGGGTGATCGGGCGCGTTGTCGCTCCAGTAGTGATCGATGTTCGCGGCGCTGAACGAGGCGCCCGGCCGACCGTCGCCGAGGTTCCGGCCGAGCTCCTCGAACCAGCCCCAGTAGCGCTCGCCGGCCCGCATGTACTGGGCCTCGTCGCGGCCAAATCCTTCGCTCCCCTCGCTGGCGAGGAGCGCGGCGACCACGCCGAGCGCGAGGAGCACGCCCCAGACGTTGGCCCGCGCCGCCGCGCCGAGGCGCGCGGGCCGGCGCGCGAACCGGCGCTCGAGCCAGCGTCCGGAACGGTGCGCGGGCGCTTGGTCGGTTGTTCCGGACGGGCCGGGCAGGCTCGACAGGACGGCCACCTCAGCGACGGGCCTCCGCGGCGAAGGCCAGGTGGCGCAGCTCGGGCCGGGTCGAGGAGATCTCGAAGCGCACGGGGAGCGTCGCCGGGGGCCGGCTCGCGTTCCCGGCCAAAGCCGGGGCCAAGGCCGGGAACACGACCGGGTCGGTGACCGCCAGGCGGCTCGTGTCGAACGTCAGCAGCCGCCAGCCGCTGCGATTGCCGATCTCGACGTCGCCGACGCGCACGTCGCCCACGAACACCTCGAGGCGCGCCTGGCCGGTGGCGAGCTTGCGGGCCCACACGTCGTGCAGACCCGCCGCGACCACCAGCTCCCGCCCGAGGGGGACCGCGGGGAACGCCACGATCAGGCGGCCGCCCGGCGCGTGGGGTGGCGGCGCCAGCAGCGCCCGCCGGATGCGCGTGTCCACCTCGACGAGCTCGCGGTGAACCGTGGGGCCTCCGCCTGGACAGGCGAAGCGATCACCGAGCCAGGGACAAGGCGCGGCGCCGCCGGACCGGCCGGAGGTCACCTCGGTGACCGTGGCCTCGGTCCAGCGCTCGAGGAAATCGAAGGTGACCTCGGCCGCGGGCCGCTCGATGCGGCGCACGGTGAGCGCGCCGAAGCGCGCCTCGACGGCGATTCGCGGGGGCGTCCCAGCGGCCGTCGTGTCGACGCCGGGCCCCACCACGTGCGCGCCCCTTTGCCCGATCTCCCACACGCGTCCGTAGCGCGCATCGTCCATCCGCGCCGCGACCGGGATGGGGATCAGATCGCCGAGATGGAGGCGCAAGAGCGGGTCGGCCCAGGCGGGGGCCGCCACGATCAAGTCGCCGACGCGGAACTCGGCCCGCACGGCCGCCGCGGCGGCGCGCCAGTCCGCGTCGGTGGGCGCCCGTCCGGGTGCCAGCAACGCCGCGACCGTCTCGACGATGGCCAGCACCGCGATGCCGGCCACGCCCAGCATGGCGAGCCAGGCAGGGAGGCAGGGATCCAGCCTGCGACCGGCCCGGGCCGGGCTCGCGAACGACGACAGCCCGCCCCCCTGGGGTGTCCCGATCCCTGTCGTCGTCGCATCTGCGCTCACGAGCGCCCGCAGCCTAACGCAACTGCCGGGCCCCCGGACGATTTCCGCGAGTCGCACCAGGACCGCGGGCGCTCTACAGAAGCTCGAGCTCGAGGATCCGCACCGCGCCCGCACCGTCGGACGCCGCCGCCGGTGTCACCGGCATCCGCTCCGTCCCCCGGAACATCCCGAAGAACAGCCCGTATCGCCCCGGCGGAGCGCCCTCGGGGAGCACCACCTCGAAGCGATCGACGAACCGGAACCCTGGCCTCCACCGCTCGAAGGGCATCGTCCCCTCGACCGGGACGTGATCGAGGTTGCGGAAGAAACCCGGGGTCCCGAGCGAGCGCAGATGGAAGAAGGCCCGCCACCCGGAGGGAACTGGCGCGAGACACTCGAGCTGAAGCTGGACATGAACCGCCTCTCCCGGATGCACCCGGAGCGGGCTCGCGGTGTAGCCGAGCACGCGCACGCCCGATCCCACGCGCGCATCGAGGGCGACCTGCGGCGCCGCCAGCGCGAACCCCGGGGCGAACACGCCGCGCGCGAGCTTGGCCCCGAGCTCGGGCGGGACCGCCAGGACCGAGACCAGGCGCCCGAGCGTGGCCTTGAGCAGGCGACAGGGCGCGGCCGAGCGCCGGCCCCACAGGTCGTGCAGCTCACCGGGATCGGTCCGGCGGTCGTAGCACTCGGTGGTGTTATCGGGCGTCCAGTTCCAGATGAGGTGAAGATCGCGGGTCACGAGCGCGCGCTTCTTCCCTCGCTCCGACGTCACCTCCTGGAACACGGCGGGCTCCTGGCTGGCCACGGTGGGATCGGGATCGGAACCGGGATCGGCTGGCGAAGCCCGGCTCGCCCCGGACAGCTCGGGCAAGAGCGACCGCCCGAGGAAGCTCGGCTCCGGAGCGCCCCGCGCGAGGTTGAGCAGCGTCGGCGCGAGATCCACGTGACCGGCGGGGCGTTCCACCCGCCGCGCGGGCAAGCCCGGGACGCGCACGATGAGCGGCACCTTGGTCTGCGCGGCGTACAGATCGAACCCGTGCTCGGTGACACCGTGCTCGCCGAACCCCTCGCCGTGATCCCCGGTGACCACCACCGCCGTGCGCTCCCACAGCCCGAGCTCGCGCAGGCGGCCGAGCAAGCGGCCGACGTGCAGATCGGTGAAGCGGATCTCGCCGTCGTAGAGATCGACCCGCGACGAGCCGAAGGATGGCACCTCGGCGTGGGGCTCGTAGGACAGGTGCGGATCGTAGAAGTGGACCCAGAGGAAGACCTTCTCGCCGCGGTGGGCCTCGAAGAACGCGATCGCGTCATCGGCCATCTCCCGCGACGATGACCCGCGGGACTCCATCGGGCCGTTCACCGACCGATGCAGCACCGCCCGGTCCGCGCGATAAAAGTCGATGCCCCGCTCGAACCCGCGGTGGTCTGCCAGGGCGAAGTAGTCGAAGCTGTAGAAGGCCGCCGTGACGTATCCGGCGGACTTCATGGCCTCGCCGAGGGTGCGCACCCCGGGCTCGATGCGCGGCCACCAGATCGACTCGTCCCACGCGATCGCCGAGGGCCAGCGCCCGGTGGCGATGGCGGGCATCGAGTAGCGGGTGGATGGGGCGTGGGCCCAGCCGTTGACGAACAGGCTCCCCTCGGCCGCCAGGCGATCGAGCGCGGGCGAGGTGGGGCGCGGGTAGCCGTAGCAGCCGAGGTGGTCGGCCCGCAACGTGTCGATGGTGATGAGGAGCAAGTTGAGCGCGCGCGGGACCGCCTCGGGGACGGGGGCCATGCGGGCGGAGGGCAGCGACCCGGCGTGGGCGTCCTCACCGTCGCAGTCCTGATCGATGCCGTCGTCGGGATCGTCGAGCACCCCGGGGTGAATCGTGCTGTCGCCGTCGTCGCAATCCCCGCCGCCGAGCCACCGGGCGTAGCCGTCCCCGTCGCGATCGAGCCCCGCCCGCGCCGCGAGCAAGGTCGGCCCCGCCAGCCCGGCGCGCGCGAAGATGGCCTTGCGCGCCGGCTCGAGCTCGCTCGTGGCCAGGGTGACCAGGGCGCACGCGACGAGCCAGGGGCCGAGCGCGCTCCACCACCGCCTGGGCGGCCAATCCGGCACGAGGACGCGGGCGGCGCGCGGCAGGAGCGCGAGCCAGGTCAGAAGCAGGATGGCCGCCGCCACCCCCACGTGCGTCCAGGGCAAGAAGCGCAGCGCATGCTCCCAGCTCGCCCGGACGAAGGCCGCGACCCCGAGCGCCCAGGCCACCCCCACCGCCGCGGCGATGCGCACCAGGCGACCCGGGTGCGCCGAGAGCCGGCGGCCAGGCAGACGGCTCGCCCAGAGCAGGGCAGCGGGCGAGATCATGCAGAGCACGGCGAGGCCGAGGACCGCGGGCCAGGCCCGCGCGGCCCGCACCGGCAGGCGAACCTGCGAGGCCACCACCTGCACGCCGGCTCCAGCGAGGGTGGCGACCACCACCAGCGCGATCGCGCGCACGGCGGATGGCGTGCCCGACGCCCCCCGGACCGGCGGTGCCGGGGCGTCCGCGGTCCCGGGATCGGGATCGGGGGCGCGACGATCACGCCTCCGCGGGGCCAGCCGCGACAGGGCCCGCGCCAGGGTCGGTGTCGCGCAGGCCCCGAACGCCGCGACCCCGATGGCGGCGCCGGCCACGATGCCGGTGGCGAGGAGACGATTGCGGCGGGCCTCGGTCACCATCAGGGCCGCGAACGCCGCCAGCCCGGCCCCGAGCCCAAACACCACGGCCACCGCCACCTCGACCGAGCGGCGCGGCCGACGGGTGGACAGCCGGAACACTCGGAGCACGAAGACGAGCGCGGCGATGCATCCGAAGACCGGCAGCGCCAGAAGCGCATCGGTGGAGGCCGCCAGCAGGGCCGCGCAGGCCACTCCCGTGGCGTCCGCCCCGACCGCCACCCCCGCCCGCGCGCCATCCGCCAGGCCGACCACGAACCCCGCACACGAGCCGACCGCGACGAGCGCACCGAGAGGTCGGGATCGAGCGGGAGAAGTCTGCATGCAGCGACGAAACTATCACCGCACTTGAGCCAGCAAGGGGCATTCGAGTAAAAGGGTCGCCCCTCGTGCCTCTCGTCCGACATCGGCCCTGGTCGTCCCGGTGCGCGTCCTCGACGGTGGCGCCGGAACCCATCGCGCACCCGGCCAGGCTCCCCGTGGCGGCGGCGGCCGTGCTCATCACCACGCTGACCGCCAGCACGATCGACCGAGGCCTCGCGGTGGCCGGCCCGCTCGCGCCGGCGGTCCCAGCCTGGGTGGTGAACGATCCGCGGGTGAGCACCCCCGCGGAGGAGCCGGAGTTCGCGCGGGCGGTGCTGGCCGAGACCGCGCCCCGGTCGCCCTCGGGCGGCTCGCCAATCCTGGGTGCGAACGACCACCCTGCGCCCGGAACCACGCCCGCGGCGACGCCGACGCCGACGGGCGGTGCGCCGGCCGCCACCCCCCTCGCCGCGGAGGCGACCGCGCCGGCCGCGCATGTCGCGGACTCCATCGATGCCGCCTCCTACATCCCCGGGTACCGGCGGGCCAAGGCCCTCAGCCTCTCGCCCTACGCGCCGCAGCTGGCGGGTTTTCCCGGCGACATGCTGCTGCCCTTCGGGGTCGCCAAGCCTTCCTCGGAGTGGACGTTCAAGTGGAACGGCTTCCTGAACGCCTCGCTGCAAGCCAGCACCAACACCCGACCCGATCCCCAGCCCGGGCAGGCCAGGACGGTCTTTCACATCACCCCGCAGACCATCGACGAGTACGCGTCGTTCGTGGGCACCGGGACCGTCCCCGGAAACTGGGCGGCCCTCAACCTGCAATACGGAAACGACACCCTCCGCACCTTCGTGTCGATCAACACCTGGAACCCGAGCCAGCCCTCCACCTACTACCAGATCGGCAGCCAGTACTTCATCAACAACGCGATGATCGTGTTCGACGCGCCCCCCATCGGCGCGCTGCACCTGCACCTCACCGCCGGGTACTTCTATACGTCATACGGCTCGCTCTCCCAGTACGGCCTCGGCATCTATCAGAACAACATCGTCGGAAACGCCTATGGCACCGGCGAGTGGCTGCAGGGGGAGTACAGCCTCGGCCACGGCTACACCTTGGCCGTCGAGCACGGCATCATGGGTAACCGCAACGGCCACGTCCCGAGCCTGGTGGTCCCGAGCGGCGGCAACGGGGGAGACAACCCCCTCATCCCGGCCTCCTTCACCCACCACGCCCACCTCGGGCTCATCCACAAGGGGGTGAGCACCATGCGCGCCGGCCTGCACTACATGACCAACTGGTCGCAGGACGATCGGGCCCAGGCGCTCGCCGACGATCCCACCACCCGCGGCATCGACGAGAGCAAGCTGCGCGACGGTCGCATCACGGTGGTCGGCGCCGACTTCACCCTCAACCACCCCGTGTACGGCTTCTTCGGCGCCGCCGGCTCCTACGTCAGCGGCCACGACGTCATCCTGCTGCGCGGGATGGCCACCTACGGCGGCGACGGCGAGCGCCTCACCCACCGCTGGTGGGACGACAGCACGCTCGGGACTGGAACCCTGGCGGTGGCCGCCCTCAACTACACGGTCAGCCTCGGAACCATCGTGGCCCAGCCCCGCTCCTTCTATGGAGACGGTCCGGACATCCTCATCAACACCGGCCTGGTGATCGCCAAGAGCACCACCGGCTTCGAGCCCTTCAACCGGGTCCGGCACAAGTACGGGCTCGACGTGCTGTACAAGTTCCTGCCTTACCTCAGCGCGGGCGTACGCGGAGATCGGGTGGTGCCGAACTCGAGGGACTCCGGAGAGACCTTCCACGTGGTCGCCGCCCGGCTGGTCTTCAAGACCGACTGGCAGAGCCGCGAATCCGTGACCCTGCTGTATGCCCGGTGGTTCTACGGGCCCGACAGCCACCCCGAGGCCAGCGCGAACCTGGCGCCCGATCGGATCGACGATCAACTGTTGTCACTCAACGTGAGCATGTGGTGGTGAGAGCGAAGATGGCATCATCCGCCGAACGAAGTGGAGCGAACATGAAGCGCGCACCAGCCGACCGCCCGGTCGATCGCCACCGCCACCGCCGGCGCGCACGCGCCGCGCGACGGTTCGCTCCGGCGGTCCACCTCGGATTCGTCTCGACCGTCTCGGTCGTCACCGCGGCGGTCGTCCTGGCCGTGGGGGTGGCCCCCCGCGCGGCCCGCGCGCAGACCGCGGCCGCCCCGCTGCCCGAGGACCGCGTGACCCTCGGCCTCGATCCCACCATGAGCCTCGATCCCTCGGCGCCCCAGGTGGGCGGCATCCCGGGCGGCATCGTCCCGGCGTCGTTCAGCCAGCGCTCGACCGACGAGGGCGACTGGCGCTTCGACTACCACGGCATCCTGGTGGCGCCGCTCAATGTCAGCTTCGGCACCCGCCCGATGCCACTGCCCGGACAGTCCAGCAGCACCTGGCATTCACCGCCGGTGGTGCCCGACGATCTCGAGACCTTCTCGCACACCGGGGTGGTGCCCACCACCTATGCCCAGCTGAACTTCTCCGAGGGAAACAGCATCGTGCAGGGCAACGTCAGCATCGTCGCCCGGCAGGCCAACGCCTCCACCTCGTTCATCGAGCCGGTCTCGCAGCAGGGGATCACCGATCTGTTCGTCAGCTTCCTGCCACCCATCGACGATCCGCGCCTGCGGGTGTCGATCCTGGTGGGCGCGTTCTCGAGCCGCTACGGCGCGGGCGGCGAGTACGACGAGGGTCGCTACGGAACGCCGCTCATCGCCCGGGTGCGCGGGGTCGGGGAGCAGGTGTCCGCCAAGGCCGTCCTCGGGAGCTTCACGCTGCTGGCCGAGGAGGGGTTCATGGGCCAGGGGAACCAGGCCGGCTCGAGCGTGATCCCGGATCTGTGGAACGACTATGCCGACCCCGGGACCGGCGCGACCTTCGTGGCCCACGGGCACCTCGGGGTCGGCTACAAGACCTGGGGCACCCTCGCCGGGCACTACATCCGCGCGTTCAGCCGCGACGACCGGGCCGGGGCGCTCGCGCCGGACGGGTTGCTCGAGATCTCGGCCGCGGATCTGCGCCTCACGCTCGGGCGCTTCGGGCACCTCTACCTCGCCTACGCGCGGGCGGTCGGAGACAACGCCCGCACGGTGAGCCGGATCATCAGCGTCCTCAACACCCGCGGCGGCCCGGGGCTGATGGACAACTACCTCGGGGATCGGGCCTACGGGAACGGCACCCTCACGACGGTGGGCGGACAGTACGATCTCAGCCTCGGGCGCCTCGTCAGCTATCCCGAGCCGTTCACCGGGGATGGCCCGGACATCTACCTCAGCCTCTTTGGCATGCAGACCCACGTGGCGAGCGGGGACAGCCGGTTCGACAACGTCACCATGCGCAAGTTCGGCGCCGAGGGGACCTACAGCCTGCTCTCCTGGCTGGCGGTCTCCGCCCGCTACGACAACGTCGCCCCCGACGTCGATCACGCCGACACCTCCTTCGCGGTGCTGTCGCCGCGGGTGATCCTGCGCAGCCACTGGCTGGCGACCAACCAGCTCGTGCTGCAGTATTCGCGCTGGTTCGACGGCTCCCTGACCACGGTGCGAACGGGCTCTCCACCGCGACCAGACGTGACGGTGGTGCCCGACACCAGCATGCTCTCGCTGTCTGCCACCATGTGGTGGTGAGGAGCTCTCCGTCATGTCCTGTCGAGGTTCGAGCACGACCGAGCGCAAGCGCAAGATGACCACGATGACCACGATGACGACGACGACCACGACGGCCACGGCTGCGCGCGCGCGCGCGGCCCTGTCCGCGACGCTGCTCCTCGCGCTCGCCACCGTCGGATGCATCGGGGTCTCCCGCCCCCGCGTGAAGGCGAGCTCCAAGGCCAGCGCGGGGTCTCCTCCGATCAGCGCGACCGTGCTGGCCCGAGCCGGCGTCAAGGTCTGCGCCGGTGGCCTCACGCGCCCGGCCGACGACGGGGATCTCGACGACTTCGAGGATCGCAACAACCAGCTGACGCCGCTGTCCGGACGCGACGGCTACTGGTGGACCAAGAAGGACGACAAGGGCTCGACGGTCGAGCCGAAGGTGCTCGGGCCGTCCCCCGGCGGCGCCGGGGGATCGTCCCGCGCCATGCACGTGTGGGGGCACACGGCCAGCGGCGAAGGCGCGTGGGGCGCGGGCGTGGGCGTGAACCTCTCGACCCACGGGCCCTACGATGCCGAGCGCTATGCCGGCATCTCGTTCAAGGCCAAGATCGGGGCCGATTCGACCCGCAACGTCCGCTTCAAGATCGGCGACATCAACACCCACCAGGACGGCGGGGTCTGCAAGTTCTGCTGGAACCACTTCGGCAAGGATCTGGAGCTCACCACCGAGTGGCAGGAGTACAAGATCCTCTTCGCGAACGTCAAGCAGGAGGAAGGCTGGGGCAGCCCGCGACCGCCGGCGGTCTTGCCCGGCAAGCTCATCTCCATCGACTGGTCGATCGGGACTGGACTCACGTACGACCTCTGGATCGACGACATCACCTTCCTCGATTGCCAGTAGGGTCCGCCTCGTCCACGGAACGGGGAGCGGGGACCAGGACGGGCAAGAGGGTTTGCTTGCCTTGGCTGAACATCTGGATAGGATGAAAGGATGTCCAGTGTCGAGACGGCAGCCTCCGAGGTGCCTGGGGCCGTGCTCAATCCGGCGCAGCAGCGGGCGGTCGACTTCGGCGATGGGCCACTGCTGATCATCGCCGGTGCCGGCTCGGGGAAGACCCAGACCCTCGCGCACCGGGTGGCCACCCTGGTCCGCCGGGGGGCCGATCCGCGCCGCATCCTGCTCCTCACCTTCACCCGGCGGGCGGCCGCCGAGATGGTCCGCCGGGTGGGGCACTTGCTCGCAACGTCGTGGCATTCGGGGGCCGGCCCGCGGGCGCCGGAGAGCCTGGCGTGGGCGGGGACCTTCCACGCGGTCGCCAATCGCCTGCTGCGCCAGCACGCCGAGGCGCTGGGGCTCGATCCGGCCTTCACCCTCCTCGATCGCGAGGACTCCGCCGATCTGCTCGATCGCCTTCGACAGCAGCTCGCGCTCGCGGAGAGCCGGCGTCGCTTCCCGCGCAAGGGGACCTGCCTCGCCATCTACTCCATGGTCATGAACACCCGGGCGCCCTTGCGGGCCTGCCTCGAGCGCGCCTTCCCCTTCTTCCTCGAATGGGAGGAGGCGCTGCGCCGGCTGTTCGGTGCCTACACCGAAGCCAAGCTCGCCCGTCAAGTGCTGGACTACGACGATCTGCTGGTCTACTGGCTGCACCTGATGGTGGAGGCGCCGGCGTGCCTCGAGCGCCTCTTCGATCACGTCCTGGTCGACGAGTACCAGGACACCAACGCCATCCAGGCGGAGATCCTCCGCCGCCTCCGCCCGAGTGGACGCGGCGTGACGGTGGTCGGCGACGACGCCCAGGCGATCTATTCGTTTCGCGGCGCCACCGTGCGCAACATCCTCGACTTCCCGGCGCAGTACGCGCCCGCCGCCGCGGTGCTCACCCTCGAGCAAAACTACCGCTCGACGCCCTCCATCCTCGACGCCAGCAACGCGGTCATCGGGCTCGCGCGTGAGCGCTTCACCAAGGATCTGTTTTCCGCGCGGGGAGCCGGCGCACCGCCTGGCCTCGTGACGGTGGCCGACGAGGATGCGCAGGTCACCTGGGTCGCCGACCGCATCCTCGAGCAGCGCGAGGCAGGCATCCCGCTGAAGCAGCAGGCGGTGCTGTTCCGGTCGTCCCACCACAGCGACGCCCTCGAGCTCGAGCTCGGCCGCCGCAACCTCCCCTACGTCAAGTTCGGCGGGCTGCGGTTCCTCGAATCGGCGCACGTCAAGGACGCGCTCGCGTGCCTGCGGTGGGCCGAGAACCCCAGGGACACGCTGGCGATCTTCCGCACCCTGCAGCTCCTCCCGGGCGTGGGGCCCAAGGTCGCGGAGAAGGTCGCCGAGAGCCTCGGCGGGACAGGCTCGGCTCCTCTCCACACCACCCACCACGGCCTCTGCCCGCCTTCGGAGGCCCTCGCCTCCCTTCAGCCCCCGCCCGCGGCCCGGGCGGACTGGCCGCGGCTGATCGCGCTCGTGACCCGGCTTCACGACCGGCTCACGCCCTGGGTCGGGCAGCTCGGGCTCGTGCGCCGGTGGTACGAGCCCTACCTCGAGGCCCGGTACGACAACGCCCGCACCCGGCTCGGCGATCTCCTCGAGCTCGAGCGGCTGGCCGATGCATCCCCGAGCCGCGAGCGTTTCCTCTCCGAGCTGATCCTCGACCCGCCCGATCTCACGGGGATGGAGGCGGGGGCTCCCCACCTCGACGAGGATTACCTCATCCTCTCCACCATCCACTCCGCCAAGGGGCAGGAGTGGGACACCGTGTTCGTCCTCAACGTCGCCGACGGTTGCCTGCCCTCGGATCTCGCCACCGGGACCACGGAGGAGATCGAGGAGGAGCGGCGCCTGCTGTACGTGGCCATGACCCGGGCCAAGAACACCCTCGAGCTCATCCATCCGCTGAGGTTCTTCGTCCGCCAGCAGTCGCGGGCCGGGGACCGCCATGTGCTGACGCCCCGCTCCCGCTTCCTCACCGACAGCGTCCTGCCCCGGTTCGCCTGCAGCGCGCCAGTGTCCTCCAGCCTGGCGACGCCTGCATCGGTCACCCCGCCCTTCCGGGTCGACGTGGCCGCCAAGCTCCGCTCCATCTGGAGCTGACGCCCGGCCTCCTAGAGCCCGTCCTTCAGGATGTCGCCACTGTTGACGACCTCGAAGTCACTGCCCTTGACCTTCGACAGGCCGGACACGATGCCGTCCATGATCGGGGCCCAGCCCTCGTTGGACTCGCCGGTGATGTACCAGTCGCTCCCGTTGTCGGCCAGGATGATCCCGTACTTCTTCATGGCCGTCAGGATCACCAGGGTCGCGCCGGAGGCGCCGCTGGTGTCGTAGGTGGCCTTGAGGCGGAGCCGCAACCCCATCGGTGGCAAGGTCGCGTCCGACGAGCCGGCGGCGTGGACCGCGGGGTGGATGTAGCCCTGGTACGAGTTGTTCATGGTGAAGCGAATGGCGTGACGGATGGCGCCCGCCTTGACCTCGTCGAGGCGCACCAGGCCCGGCAGGATCGGCAAGCCGGCGGCATCGGCCGAGGTCCAGCCCGCCGTGCGGAGGTCATTGCTGCCGAGGTGGAAGATGGCCCCGTTCGAGGCTCTCCAGCCAGCGCTTCCAGTGCTCCCGGTCGGGTTCATGGCCGCGTACAGCTCGTAGAGCGTGCAGTTGTCGGGGGCTCCGGCGGTGTCGAGGTAGAGGACATGGCGATCCGAATCGGTCGGCGCACCCGGTCCGCCCTCGATCGGGGCGGTGAGCGGAATCGGATAGCAAAACAGGTTCCCGCCCGTCGCGCAGGGCAATCGATCGCTCTCGGTACTGCCGTACGACTCGGTCCAGGTGATGGGCTGCGGGGTGGCCCCCGTCCCGGTCGTGAAGGGGATGCCGTAGAGATCCGTGACGGTGCCCCAGTCCGGGTGGAGCCCGCGGGTGGGGAGCATCTTGGCGATGTAGGTCGCGCTGTCCGGCCTGGTCGGATCGGCGGAGACGTCTCGGTTCCAGGGATTGTCGGCCGGGAAGATCCGGCATGGTCCCACCATGGGGCTCATTCCGCCCGGGTTGCCACTTGCGCCGCCCGAGGCCGCCATGGCCCCGCCCGTGCCGGGGCCACGGCCAGCCCCACCGCTGTTGCCCCCCGTGCTCCCGGACATGCCACCGCTGGTGGCCACGACGGCTCCGCCGCTTCCGGACTTGTTGCCGCTCGCGCCGCCGCTCGCGCCGCCCGTTCCGGTCGCGGCCTTGCCGCCCGAGCCGCCCGAGACACCAACGACGGCGGTCTCGCTCTTCGACCCGCATCCCACGCCCGACGCCAAGGTCACCGCCAGGGCCAGCGCCAGCCTGGCAGCCGACGAGCGTTGCGAGCTGGCGCTCGACAAAGCTTGCGAGCTGGCGCTCGACAAAGCTTGCGAGCTGGCGCTCGACGAATTTTGCGAA
>CAZIOH010000011.1:83382-95969 GCA_964540815.1 uncultured Myxococcales bacterium
TTGCGAGCTGGCGCTCGACAAAGCTTGCGAGCTGGCGCTCGACGAATTTTGCGAACTGGCGCGCGACGGATGCGAGCTCGAGCCATCGACCCCGAACACTGATTGCATTGCGACCCCCGGGCCCTGATATTGTCTGACGTTCCTCGTGACTCGTCCACTCTCGTCAGATCCCGCACGGAAGTTTATGCGCCCGGTCCAGCTCCGGCTGGGTCGGAATTCACAACGGGAGCGCTCGCCGTGGCCACCCCCGCGGGGGGCCGAAAGCGGCGCGTCGTGATGCCCTGACGTCCTGTCCGCTTTACTAGACAGCCCCCCAAATGTCGTCTATAGAGTCCGCAATCCGTCCTTGCTGTTGACGCTGCTCACGCTGCTTCCGGAGAAACACACATGACCGCCTCGATATCTCGCTCGATCCATCGCGCGTGCACATCCACATCCACATGCACCTGCGCTTCCACGCGCAGGCCCCCGACCGGACGCGTCCGCATCAAGGTGCTCGCGCTCGGGCTGACCTCGCTCGTCTCCCTGGCCTCCGCGAGCCACGCCTCGGTGGCCCACGCGCAGGTCAAGCTCCTCAACGTGTCCTATGACCCGACGCGCGAGCTCTACCAGGACGTCAACAAGACCTTCGCCGAGCAATGGAAGAAGCAGAGCGGGCAGACCGTGGACATCAGCCAGTCACACGGGGGCTCGGGCAAGCAGGCGCGGGCCGTCATCGACGGCCTGGAGGCGGATGTGGTGACCCTGGCCCTGGCCTACGACATCGACGCCATCGCCGAGAAGTCGAAGCGACTCCCCGCGACCTGGGCCACCCGCCTGCCCAACCACTCGACGCCCTACACCTCCACTGTGGTGTTCGTGGTCCGCAAGGGAAATCCACGACAGATTCACGACTGGGAGGACCTGGCCAAGCCCGGCACCATCGTCGTGACCTCGAATCCCAAGACCTCGGGGGGAGGTCGCTGGGCCTACCTTGCCGCCTGGGGCTGGGCAGAGAAGAAGTATGGCGGGGACCGCGCCAAGGTGGAAGGGTACGTCAAGGCCCTGTACAAGAACGTCCCGGTGCTCGACTCCGGAGCCCGCGGCTCGACCGTGACCTTCGCGCAGCGAGCCATCGGGCACGTGCTCCTGGCCTGGGAGAACGAGGCGGCCTTGCTCGTCAACGAGATGGGCAAGGACAAGTTCGACGTCGTCTACCCCAAGGTCAGCATCCTGGCCGAGCCGCCCGTGGCGGTGGTGGACCGCAACGTGGACAAGCACAACACGCGGCCGGCGGCGGAGGCCTACCTCAAGTTCCTGTACAGCGACGAGGGCCAGGAACTGGGGGCCAAGCACCACTACCGCCCGACCAGCCCCGCCATCCTCGGTCGTCACCCCGAGTTCCCGAAGCTGGAGCTCTTCTCGGTCGACGAGCGCTTCGGAGGCTGGCAGGCGGCCCACAAGGCGCACTTCGCCGACGGGGGCCTGTTCGACAAGATCTACCAGCCCGGCTCCTGAGGCGTGGCTCCCGAAATGGGCAGGGTGCCGGCGACTTCTGGGGCGCCCGGCGCGTCGGGCTTGGCGCCCGCGCGCTCCAGTCGACCGGGGTGGCGGGCCCGGGCTGGCGTGCTGCCGGGCTTCGGGCTGTCGCTCGGCTACACGCTCGTCTACCTCAGCCTGCTGGTGCTCATCCCGCTCGCCGGGCTGGTCGTCAAGAGCAGCACCCTCAGCTGGGACGAGCTCGTGGCCGCGGTGGCCTCGCCGCGGGCCCTCGCCGCGTACCGTCTGACCTTCGGGGCCGCGCTGGTGGCGGCCGTCGCCAACGCCGTGTTCGGGTTGATCATCGCCTGGGTGCTGGTGCGGTACCGGTTCCCGGGCAAGGACCTGGCGGATGCGCTGGTCGACCTGCCGTTTGCCTTGCCCACCGCGGTGGCGGGCATCGCCCTGACGGCGCTGTACGCCGACAACGGCTGGGTCGGCCGGGTGCTGGCGCCGCTCGGGATCCACGTCGCGTACTCTCCGGCTGGCGTGACCCTGGCCATGCTGTTCGTCGGGTTACCCTTCGTGGTGCGGACGGTGGAGCCGATCTTGCGGGATCTCGACCCGCAGATCGAGGAGGCGGCCGCCACCCTCGGCGCGACGCGCTTTCAGACCATCGCCCACGTGATCTTGCCGACCCTGATCCCACCCGCCCTGACCGGATTCGCGCTGGCCTTCGCCCGCGGGCTTGGTGAGTACGGCTCGATCGTGTTTATCTCGGGGAACATGCCGATGCGCACCGAGATCGTCCCGCTGCTCATCCTCACCAAGCTCGAGCAGTACGACTATGCGGGAGCGACCGCCATCGCCCTCGTCATGCTGATCGCCTCGTTCAGTCTCCTGCTGGTGATCAACGGCCTGCAGGCCGCAATGACCCGCAAGGGCCGCAGCTAGTGCGGCCGGTGACCGGATGACCAGCCTCGCGGCGATCGCCTCTGCCAACGCGTCCGCCTCTGCCTCCGCCCCGGCGCCAGGCCCGGCGCAGCCTGGCCGGCGCGGCGGCCGGGCGGCCCGGGCCGACGCCGACAGCCGCCTCACCCGAGGCTGCCTGATCTTCGCGGCCTGCGGATTCCTCGGCCTCTTCGTGGCCCTGCCCATCTCGTCGGTTTTCGTCGAGGCCCTGCGCGCCGGGCCGGGTGCGTACTGGGAGGCCATCACCCAGCCCGACGCCCTGGCGGCCCTGCGGCTCACCCTGCTGACGGCGGCGGTCGCCGTGCCCCTGAACCTGGTGTTCGGTGTGGCAGCGGCCTGGCTCATCGCGCGCTACCGTTTTCCGGGCAAGACCGCCCTCACCACCCTCATCGATCTGCCGTTCAGCGTGTCGCCGGTCATCTCGGGCCTGATCTTCGTGCTGCTGCTCGGGGCGCGCGGGCTCCTCGGTCCCTGGCTCGAGGCGCACGACATCCACGTGATCTTCGCCGTGCCGGGGATCATCCTCGCCACCACCTTCGTGACCTTTCCCTTCGTGGCGCGCGAGGTGCTGCCGGTCATGCAAGAGGTCGGCAGCGACGAGGAGGAGGCCGCCTTGACCCTGGGGGCGAGCGGCTGGCAGATCCTGCTGCACGTGACCCTGCCGAAGATCAAGTGGGGGCTCCTCTACGGCGTGGTGCTCTGTAACGCGCGCGCCATGGGCGAGTTCGGCGCGGTCTCGGTGGTCTCCGGGCACATCCGCGGCCTCACCAACACGCTCCCCCTGCACGTGGAGATCCTCTACAACGAGTACAACCTGGTGGGAGCGTTCGCCGTGGCCTCCATCCTGACGCTGCTGGCCTTCGCGACCCTGGTCGCCAAGAAGCTGATCGAATGGCGGCGCGCCGAGGACGCCTCCCCCGAAACACGCCACCGCCGGACCTGAGGAGCGGTCGGGCGAGGTCAGCGTCGGTAGACGATGACGTTGTGATAGCGACCTTCGGAGGTCCCCGGATTCTCGTACACGTGGGCCTGATCCGCCGCGAACACCAGCGAATCGCCGAGCCCGAGCAGGTAGCTCTCGGGGCCGACCGTCATGCGCAGGGAGCCGCCCAGCACCACGATCAGCTCGCGCGTCCCGACCCCGTGGGGCTCGGAGGAGTGGCTCGCGTGCCCCGCCAGGCGCAGCTCGTACACCTCGACCCCGGGTCCGGCCCCCGCCCGGGTCAGCGGCCGGCTCTCGAACTTCCCGTCCGGTGAGCGGAGCAGGTCGCCCTCGGTGCGCCTCAGCAGGGAGGCGGCATCCCGCCCCTGGCCGATGAGATCGAAGATGGGGATCCCGAGCCCCACCGCCACCCGCCAGAGCACGTTCAACGAGGGATTGGTCTTGCAGGTCTCGATCTGCGAGAGGGCCGCCCGGCTGACGCCGGACGAGCGCGCCAGGTCGTCGAGGGAGAGCCCGAGCGCCCGCCGGCGATCGCGCAGGTTCTCCGCGATTCGCTTGGTCATCTCTGCGGCGCCGGCCAGATCACCGGGTGCGGAGGTGGGACGTCGGGGCCGCGTCGAGGAAGAAGAGGACGCAGAGGGAGGTGAGGTCGTCGTCGCGTTGCGCGCCATGGTGGTGTGAACGATTAAACCCGACCAGCCAAGAAGACAACAAGAGAAGACAACAAGAGAAGACAACGACAGGCGACGCGCACCGCGCCTGCCCGGGAGCTCGCGGGGGGCCGGGACCCCACCGCGTGCCCACTTCCGGCTCGACCGATGCGGGTACTCAGACCCGGCCGATGGCGCTGAGCCGGCTCTTGAGGTCGGCGAACAGCTGCTCGGCTCGGACCAGCCCGATGGCCGCCACCAGCGTCACGAACTGCTCCGACGCGTGGTCGGACGAGCGACCACCACGGGCCAGAGTCACCGAGCCCGCCGCCAGACGGAGGGCGCGCGTGGAACGGGCCGGACGCAGCTCCTTCTTTCGCGCCGCCGATCGAATCGCGTACACCCGCTGCTCGTTGATGACGATCCCGGCCTCCTTGGCCTTCTTGACCACCTCCGCGGCGGGGAGATCCGCCGACTGCGCGCGGATGAACTCGGCCTTGCTCGGCGTCTTCTTAAGTTTGGGCAATGAAATCCTCCTTGTACGATCGTGTGCATGCTAGTTGGAGCGCTCTGGCCGGACGGAAAGGAGAAGAGATCCGTCGAGGCTCCCTGCTCCTCCCGCCGCGCCACCTCAACCGCCGGCGAGACTCCCGGGGGAGGCCCGCTTTTGGCACCGGAGGTTGTATCACAACCGGAGCGAGCGTGAGTTTGCAGATTTGAGCAATTTCCGGGGCGATTCCCTGAAGAAAATCCGTGTTTCCAAATGTGAAGGTGCGCGAGGCGCGACCAGCGAGATCGAACCTCCTCGGGGATCTTTCGTCGCGTCACGCCGGAGGCCGTCGGCGACACGACCCACGGCGCCGTGCGGGGTGCGCGTCACTACCGTCCACACGCCGGGGCGTTAGACTCTCGAGATATGAGGCGATCCTCGATCATGGCGATCTTCTGGTTGTTGGTGGTCTCCGCGCAGACAGGTTGCTGGGACTCGACCTACGGCTCGCGCCGATACCGGGCCACACCACCTCCGACCGGGTGCCAGCAGGCGGCGACCTGCGGCAGCTGCACGCCCATCCTCGGGTGCGGGTGGTGCAGCGTAGGAGGCGGTGGGTACTGCGTGAGCGATCCGGGTGCCTGCGCCGGCTTCAGTCAGTTTCAATGGACCTGGGACCCCGCGGGATGCCCGGCCACCCAGGGCCCGAGCGATGGCGGAATCCCGGGTGACGCCCAGGGCCACGATGCGTCCGCGAGCGAGACGACCGGGGACGCCGGTGGAACGGCAGGGGCGGGAGGTGGAGGAGGCGCGGGTGGTGGAGGTGGCGCGGCAGGCGCAGGTGGCGCGGCAGGCGCAGGTGGCGCGGCAGGCGCGGGTGGCGCGGCTGGCGCGGCAGGCGCGGGTGGCGCAGGTGGCTGAGTACCGCCCCCCGGACGGGGAACGAGGACGAGGACTGAGACGAGGACGAGGTCGAGGACGAGGGCGAGGACGGGAACAGGGCCCGGAACGGCCTCTCGATTGACCATTGCCCGCGCCTCGGCCAATCTGAACCGCTTCTCTCATGAATCCAACCGCTCGAATCGTCGTGGTGATTCTGGCCGTGGCGGCCCTTGGGGGCGCCTTTTTTTGGCTCCGGCATCCAGCTCCCATCCCGGCGGCTCCCGTGGCCTCGAACGCCAGCCCGCGCCCGCAGGTGGCGCCGGTCCCTGCGCCTCCCCCGGCCCCCGCGCCGGCTGCGCCCGCCGTTCGGCATCCCCTCGGGGGCCGGGATCTCGTCGGGGGGCCGCTGCCCGCCCTCGACAGCTCCGACGGGGCATTCGCCGCGGCGCTGTCGGCGTTGCTCGGAAACAAGGCGCTCACCCGGTTCCTGGTCCTCGACGACTTCGCGCGCCACTTCGTGGCCACCGTCGAGAACCTCGCGACCGACAACGCCGCCGCCGAGCTGTGGCCGGTGCGACGCACGCCGGGGCGCTTCCTGGCCACGCCCGCCGCCGAGAATGCGACCATCGCCGCCGGGAACGCCGAGCGGTACACGCCCTTCGTCCGCCTCGCGGAGGCGATCGACACCGAGCGCGCGGTGTCCCTGTACCGCCACTTCTATCCGCTGCTTCAGCGCGCCTACGAGGAGCTGGGTTACCCGGGCCGGTACTTCAACGATCGCCTGGTGGAGGTGATCGATCAGCTGCTCGCGACCCCGGAGCCGGCGGGTCCCATCGCGGTCAAGAAGGTGGCCTTGCCCGGGACGGCGGCCAGCGCGGGAGCCGCCGCCGGCGAGGACGCGCATGCGCTCTACGTGTTCGCCGATCCGGCGCTGGAGGCTTTGAGCGCCGGTCAGAAGATCCTCCTGCGGGTCGGCCCGAATGGCGCTGCCCGACTCGAGGCCAAGCTGACCGAAGTTCGCCAGCGGCTGGTGGAGCGTGGGCCCGGTGCGTCGGTCCCGTAGCGCGCCGGCTCCGGCAACCTCGGTGTTACTCGGTAGAAACAACCGCGGCTCGAGGCGCGAGCGACTCGCTCCGTCGACGATCGGGGTTGTGTGGCCCGCTTCGCCACGCTAGATGGAGGCCAATGCCAAGCCGCCCCTCCGCGGACGAACCCCCGGTGCCAACCCCGGGCTCTGCCGTGCCCATGGCCCGGTTGTCTCACCGCCTGCTCTGCGCGAGCCTGCTCATCGGCGCCGGGAGCCTGGGCTGCAGCGAGAGCAAGGCCAAGAGCTCGGCGCCGCCACCGCCGCCCTCGGTGCAGACCACCCGGGTGGTGCGCCAGGACGTCCCCCTCTTCATCGAGGCCCTCGGCAGCCTCGACGGCTACGTGAACGCCGACATCCGCGCGCGCGTCCGCGGCATCCTGCTGGCCCAGCGCTACAAGGACGGCGCGACCGTCAAGGAAGGCCAGCTGCTCTTCTCGATCGATCCGTCCGAGTTCCAGATCGCCGTCGATTCGGCCAAGGCGGCCCTGGCGCGGGCCGAGACCGCGCGGATTCACGCCCGCGCCCAGCTCGCGCGCCGGCAGGAGCTCGGCGCGTCGAAGGTCGTGAGCCAGCAGGAGGTCGAGGACGCCGAGGCCGCCTCCCGGGACGCCGAGGACCAGGTGCACGCCGCCACCGCCCAGCTCGAGCAGGCCCGGCTGAACCTCTCCTACACCGCGATCCGCTCGCCGGTGTCGGGCGTGGCCGGCCTGGCCCAGGTGCGGGTCGGGAACCTGGTCGGTCAGGATGGACCCACCCTGCTCACCGTGGTGTCGCGGGTGGATCCCATCCGCGTGAACTTTCCCATGAGCGAGACCGACTACGTGAAGGCCGCCGATCGCTTGAAGCGTCTCGATGGTCGCGATCTCGGCTGGGCCCAGAAGCAGTTCGCTGGCATGGAGGCCGGCGGGGCGGTGGACGACGAGGCGCTCGAGCTGCTCCTGTCCGACGGGAGCACCTATCCGCATCGGGGCGTGATCGTCGCGGCCAACCGCCAGGTGGACGCCACCACCGGGACCATCCAGCTGCAGGCGCTGTTCCCGAACCCGGGGAACCTGCTGCGACCGGGGCAGTTCGGGCGCGTACGCATGCGCCGGCGCGAGGCGGGCCGCAACGCCCTGGTGGTCCCGGAGAAGGCGCTGATCCAGGTTCAGGGCACCTATTCACTGGCGGTGGTGGATCGGGCGCACAAGGTCGCGCTGCGCAAGGTCGAGGTGGGACCGTCGGCCGGGCCGCTGCGGATCGTGGCGTCCGGCGTGAGCGCGGGGGACGAGGTGGTCACGGAGGGCGTCCAGAAGGTCAGCGACGGTGCCACGGTCAACCCGCAGCCGCTCGCGGTCACCCCACAGAGCCCTCCCCCCCCGCGCTGATCCCCCACACCGACCGACCTTTGACACGGCTCCCCCTCCCAGCATGATCTCCGCATTCTTCATTCGCAGGCCGATCGTGGCGATGGTCATCGCCATCCTCACGGTGCTGATCGGCGCCGTCTCGCTCCTCGGGCTGCCGATCGCGCAGTTCCCGCAGATCATTCCGCCCCAGATCAACCTCAGCACCACCTTCACCGGGGCCGACGCGGTCACCATCGAGCAGTCGGTCGCCACGCCCATCGAGCAACAGGTCAACGGTGTGGACAACATGCTCTACATCCAGTCGACCAACGCCAACGACGGGACCATGAACCAGCGGGTCACCTTCGACGTCGGCACCAACATCGACATCGACAACGTGCTGGTCCAGAACCGCTTCTCCCAGGCCCAGACCTTCCTCCCCCAGGACGTCAAGAACTACGGCGTCACCATCAAGAAGTCGCTGGCCTTCCCGCTGATCGTGGTGTCGCTCTACTCGCCCGACGGGCGCTATGACGCCTCCTTCCTGACCAACTACGCCACCATCAACGTCAACGACGCCCTGCTGCGCATCCGCGGGGTTGGCGACATCCGCAACCTCGGCGCCTCGGACTACGCGATGCGCGTCTGGCTCAAGCCCGACAAGCTGGCCAGCCTGTCCCTGACGGTGACCGACATCGAGAACGCCATCCGCGCGCAGAACGTGGTGAACCCGGCCGGCCAGGTGGGGGCGGAGCCGACCTTGCCGGGGCAGCAGTTCACCTACACCGTGCGGGCGCAAGGTCGGCTGGTCACGCCGGAGGAGTTCGGCGAGGTCATCGTGCGCGAGAACCCGGATGGGTCGCTGGTGCGGGTGCGCGACGTCGCCACCCTCGAGATGGGCTCGCTCAACTACAACCAGGTCGGCTCCTTCAACGGCAAGCCGGCCGGGGTGATCGCGGCCTTCCAGCTGCCAGGCTCGAACGCGCTCGACGTGGCGGCCTCGGTGCGGGCCGCCATGGAAGACCTCAAGAAGCGCTTCCCGCCCGGGATGGACTACCAGGTGTCGCTCGACACCACGGCCCCGGTCAAGGCGGGAATCGAGGAGATCCTCATCACCCTGCTCGAGGCCATCGGCCTCGTGGTGCTGGTGGTCTTCGTCTTCCTGCAGAGCTGGCGCGCCACCCTGATCCCGCTGCTCACGGTGCCGGTCTCCCTGGTGGGGGTCTTCGCGGTCTTCCCCTTCCTGGGTTTCTCCATCAACACGCTCTCCCTCTTCGCGCTGGTGCTGGCCATCGGCCTGGTGGTCGACGACGCCATCGTGGTGGTCGAGGCGGTCGAGCACCACATCGAGGAGGGCATGTCGCCGCGCGACGCGACCTATCAGGCCATGTCCGAGGTGACCGCCCCCGTGGTGGGCATCGCCCTGATCCTGGCGGCGGTGTTCATCCCCGTGGCCTTCATGGCCGGCATCACCGGTCGCCTCTACCAGCAGTTCGCGCTCACCATCGCGGTGTCGGTGCTGATCTCGGCCTTCAACGCCCTCACCCTCAGCCCGGCGCTGGCGGCCATGCTGCTCCGACCGCGGCAGCCCCCGCGCGGTCCCTTCGGGCGAGCCGGCGCGGCCTTCAACCGGCTCTTCGACCGCGTCACCCGCGGCTACGTGCACACCAACGCGCGCCTGATCCGCAAGCTCGTCATCCCGCTCGGGCTCCTCGGCGGGGTGGCGGCCCTGGCCGGGGTGCTCGGCGGCAAGCTGCCCTCCGGCTTCGTGCCCGAGGAGGACAACGGCTACGCGATCATCGGCGTGCAGCTGCCGGACGCGGCGTCCCTGCAGCGCACCCGGGCCGTCTTCAAGAAGGTGGAGGAGATCCTCGGGCGCACCGAGGGGGTGCGGACCTACAACACCGTGGCGGGGTACAGCTTCTTCACCGGTTCGGCCGCCAGCTACGTGGGCACGGGGTTCATGGGCTTTCGCCCCTGGAAGGAGCGCGACCGCCCCGACCTCACCGCCCGGGCCATCCTCGGCAAGCTGAACGCGGAGTTCGCGCGCATCCCCGAGGCGCGGGTCTTCGCCCTGGCGCCACCGGCCATCCCCGGCATCAGCGCGGCCGGGGGCTTCAGCCTCTTCTTGCAAGATCGCGCGGGTGGCAGCGTCGAGTCCCTGGCCCAGAACGTCAAGCGCTTCGTGGACGCGGCCCGCAAGCGCCCCGAGCTCCAGAACGTCATCCCCAACTTCTCTCCCTCGGTTCCTCAGCTCTTCGCCGAGGTCGACAAGGAGAAGGCCCTGAAGCAGGGCGTCCCCATCGCGGATGTCTACGCCACCTTGCAGGCCTTCCTGGGAGGCGCCTACGTGAACGACTTCACGCGCTACTCGCGCCAGTGGAAGGTCTTCGTGCAGGCCGCCCCGGAGGCCCGCCGCAACCCCGACGATCTGCAGGCCTTCTACGTGCGGAACCTCAAGGGGGAGATGGTCCCCCTCGCCTCGCTGGTGCACGTGCGCACCAGCGCCGGGCCGGAGTACACCGTGCGCTTCAACCTCTACCGCTCGGCCGAGGTGATCGGGGCGGCCGCCCCCGGCTACAGCTCCGGCCAGGCCATCGCGGTGCTCGAGCAGGTGGCGGCCGAGACCCTCCCGGCCGGGATGGGCTACGCCTGGAACGCCCTCTCTTATCAGGAGAAAATCTCCCAGGGGGGGACCGTGAAGGTGCTCGCGCTGTCGCTGATCTTCGTCTTCCTGATCCTCGCGGCCCTCTACGAGAGCTGGTCCCTTCCCTTCAGCGTGCTCCTCAGCACCCCGGTGGCGGTGCTCGGAGCCTACCTCGGCCTCCTGTCGCGGCACTTCGACAGCAACGTCTACGCACAGATCGGTCTCGTCATGCTGGTGGGCCTCACCGCCAAGAACGCGATCCTGATCGTGGAGTTCGCCAAGGATCGGCTGGGGCAGGGACGTCCGCTGGTCGACGCGGCGCTGGAGGGCGCGCGCCTGCGGCTCCGCCCGATCTTGATGACGTCCTTCGCGTTCATCCTCGGCTGCCTCCCGCTGTGGGTGGCGAGCGGCGCCGGCGCGTCGGCCCGGCGCATGCTCGGGACCACGGTGGTGGCGGGGATGACCGCCGCGACGCTGCTCGGGATCTTCTTCGTGCCGGCCCTGTTCGTGTTCATCGAGCGGCTGGGCGGCCACCGGGACACCGACCACGCCTCGGCCGAGGAGAAGAGCCGGGCGGCCGCCGAGGAGAAGAGCGCGGCCGCTGCCAAGCCCGGCGGCCTCCCCGGATCGCCTTCCGCCGCGCGCCTCTCGGGAGCCGAGTAGAGATGCGGCAACGGCCGAGGCGCCGGTGGTCTGCGCGCGCGCGGATCGTCCCGTTCGTGAGCGCGCTGGTATCGACGCTCGGGGCTGGGACGGTGGGTGCGGCGTCCCCGGAGCCCGGCGGCGGCGGCGCGCCGGAGGGCGCTCGATCCACGGGCGCTTCGACCGGCGGGTCCGCCGCCGCGGTCCCGGATGGCGGCGAGGCGGTGGGCCCCGCTGTCGTGCGCGTGTCCTGGCAACAGGCGCTCGATCGGGCGCGCAGCCGCAACCCATCCGCCGTGGTCGCCGCGCTCGAGATCGATCGGGCCGACGCCCTGGTGCGGGAGGCGCGCGCCGGGTGGTTGCCGGTCTTCTCGGGCAACGGCAGCTACACCCGGCTCGACTCGGCGCGCACCTTCGGGGGTATGGTCACCACCCCGGCCGATCAGTGGAACGGCAACCTCCAGCTGGTGGTGCCCATCGTGGCACCAACCGCCTGGGCCAACGACTGGCACGCCGGCGACAACCAGCGGATCGTCAGCGCGACGGAGGCCGACGTGCGCCGCCAGCTGGCGAGCGCCGTCGGGCGCGCCTACCTCACGGTGCTGCTCCAGCACCGGCAGGTGGAGGTGGCGGCCCGGGCCCGCGACAACGCCCGCGCGCACTACGACTACGCCCACACCCGGCTCGGGATCGGCCTCGGCAACGGGGTCGACGACGCGCGCGCCGAGCAGGAGCTGCGCACGGACGAGGCGCAGCTCAAGAACGCCGAGACCGCGCTGGTGCGCGCCCAGAGCGCGCTCGCCATCCTGCTGTCCGAGGAGAGCCTGGTGGATGCCAGCGACGACGTGAACCTGACCGCTCCTCTCGCCGAAAGCCCAGGGCTGGAGGAGGCGCGGGCCCGCCGCACCGACGTGCGCGCGCTCGAGGCCCGGCGCGCCGCCACCCAGAACCTCCTTCACGACGACTGGGTCTACTACGCGCCCACCCTGCTGGCGCAGGCCCAGGCCTTTCGTCAGACCCAGACCCCGCTCGCGCCTGGAAAGGGCTGGCAGGCCACCGTGGTGCTCTCGATTCCGTTCTATGACGGCGGCCTGCGCTACGGGATCCGCAAGGAGCGACAGGCCAGCGAGGCGGAGGCGCGCACGCAGCTCGAGGCGGCCCTCCGGCAGGTCAGCGTCGAGGTTCGCACCGCCCTGCGGGTGGTCGCCAACTCCGACGAGAGCCTCGGCTCGGCCCGCGCCGCCGCGGTGGCCGCCACCACCGCGGCCCGCCTCGCCGACCGAGCCTACCGCGCAGGCGCGACCACCAATCTCGAGGTGGTGGACGCCGAGCGCCGGGCCCGCGACGCCGAGTCGCAGGTCGCGTTCGCCGAGGATGCCGCCCGCCAGGCCCGGCTCGATCTCCTGCTCGCGACCGGCGCGTTTCCCTAGCCCTTGTATCGGGGACGTGGCTCGCTGCCGCTCGCACGTCCCCGCGCCCCTCTCGCTC
>CAZIOH010000012.1:0-44344 GCA_964540815.1 uncultured Myxococcales bacterium
CGTAGTCCTCGGGATCGACCAGCACCGTGACGCGCTCGTGGTTCTTGGCCGCCGACCGGATCATCGAGGGGCCGCCGATGTCGATGTTCTCGATGATGTCCTCGTAGGGCGCCCCCCGGGCCACGGTCTCCCGAAAGGGGTAGAGGTTGACGATCACGAGATCGATGGGAACGATGCCGGCGCGCTGCATCTCCTCGCGGTGTCGGGTGCTGGAGCGCCCGAGCAGCCCGCCGTGGATCTTCGGATGCAGGGTCTTGACCCGCCCGTCGAGGATCTCGGGCGCCCCCGTGAAGTCGCTGACCTCGCGCACGGGCACACCCGCCTGGCCGAGCGCCTTGGCGGTTCCCCCGCTGGCGAGCAGCTCCACCCCGGCCTTGGCCAGGGCCCGGCCGAGGTCGACGAGCCCCGCCTTGTTCGAGACCGACAGGAGTGCGCGCGCGATTTTCGACACCGGCTTCTTCTAGTCCCGCGCGCAGGCCCGATCAACCACTTCGGGACCCCTGGCCCGCGTCCCCGAGGCCCCTCCCTGTGCCAGCCTCTTGCCCGTCCACGCTCCGTGGAACAAGCATGGCGACGCCGAGATGCTCACGCGGTGATGCCGGCGCGGGTCCGCAGGTCTGCCAGCTCTCCCTTCGTCAGATCGCGCCAGCCACCCATCGACAGGCCCTCGAACGAGATGTTGCCGAGGCGCACCCGCGAGATCTTCAGCACCGAGTGGCGGATCAGGTCGCCTCCCGCCTTGAGCGCGCGCGGCCGGGTCTCGGAGGTCACGATCTCGATCCAGGTGTTCTTGCCGGTGGTGGCGAGCGACTGGATCGCGATGGGCTTGACGGCGATGTCCTCCCAGCGCCAGCCGCGGGCCAGCCGCGCGAGCTCGGGCTCGCCGACGACACCCTGCAGCTTGAGGTGATAGGTCATGGTGACCTTCTGCCCGCGCTTCGACAGGGCGGCGGCCAGCTCGCCGTCGGTGGTCAGCAAGATCACCCCCTCGGCCGGAAAATCGAGCGGCGCCACCACGGTGAGTCCGGGCTCGAGCCCGTGGACGTACTGACGGAGCGTCGGCCGATCCCCCTTGGGCTCGAGGGTGGCGAGACAGGCGCGCGGCTTCAGCAGCACCCGGTAGACCGGGTCGACGCGCAGGACGCGCTTGCCCTCGACCTCGACCCGATCGCGCTCGGCGACCACCGCGCCGAGCGTGGTCACCACCTGACCGTTGACCTTGACGACCCCAGATACGATCAGCTTCTCGGCCTGACGCCGCGAGGCCAAGCCCGCCTGGGCCAGATAGCGTTGCAGTCGCATGACCGCCCCTACCCTTCGCTCGAATTGGGGCCGCGGGCGCTCGAATTCGGGCCGCGGGCGCTCGAATCGGGGCCGCCGGCGCTCGAATTCGGGCCGCCGGCGCTCGTCTTGGAGCCTCGGGCAGCGGGATCGTCCGACGAGGTGGCCAGCTGGGGTTCGGTGCCAGATTCGGTGCTGGTTTCGAGGTTGGTTTCGGGATCGGTGTGAACCCGCACCGCATGGGTGGCGACGCGGGTAGCGGCTTCTAGCTCGTCGATCAGGGAGTCCTCCTCGGCGGGATCATAGTTGGGGAGCTCGGAGACGGTGAGCACCGGCAGGGCGGACGCGCTCGGGTCCGCGCCCCCCGCGCCGACGGCCGCGCCCGGGCCGGGGTTCTGCCCGGCACCGAGCTTGGTGTCGACCTTGGCGCGCTCCTCGGCGCCAAGCTCGTGAAATTCGCGCAGGGTCGGCAACTCCGTCAGGTCGCGCATGCTGAAGGTCTTGAGGAAGTCCGGGGTGGTGCCGTACAGGATCGGCCGTCCCACCTCCTCCTTCTTGCCGATCGCCCGCACCAGGCCCCGTTCGAGCAAGGTGCGCAGCACCGGCCCGCAATCCACCCCCCGGATCTCGTCGACCTCCGGGCGGGTGATGGGCTGGCGGTACGCGACGATGGCCAGGGTCTCCATCATGGCGCGCGAGAGGCGCTGAGGGCGCCCCGCCACCAGCTTGGCCACCCACGCGCCGTTGCCCGGGTGGGTGCGCAGCTGCCAGGCGCCGGCCACCTGGACGAGCTGGATGCCCGTGGCGGCGCGGCGCTCGCGCAGGCGCTCGAGCAGCGCCCCCAGGCGCGCGCCGTTGGGATCGTCGAGGAGACGCTTGAAGTCGGCCACCGCGAGCGGGCGATCGGCGGCGAAGAGCAAGCTCTCGAGGATGCTCTCGATGCGCGCCTCGTCGTCCGGCAGCGGAACCTCGGGCGGCTCCGCGGCGGTTTCGGCCTCGGCCTCGGAGCCGGGCTCGACCTCGGGCTCGGCCTCGAGCGGCTCGTCCGCGCGCACCCATTCCTGCGTGACACCTTCGTCCCCGTCCTCGGGAAGCGCCTGGCTCGGGGTAGGGCCCACCACCGGGGTCGACACCGGCTCCGAGGGATCTTCCCGTTCGTCGTGTTCGCGTTCGGTCATGACTCTTTGGCTTCGGGTTCGGCGGGCGTCGCGGATCCTGCGGTTGCGCCCGCCAGGTCCGCGGCCTCGGGCGCGTGGTCGTCGACCGTCGCTGGCGTGACCGCCGGCGCCGCCGCCGCGTCGGGGCCGCCCTCCCCGCCCGCCGAGGTGATCTCCACCCGACGCGCGTCCGCCATGTCGGTGCCTTCGACCTGGGTGATGAACAGCGTCTCCTCGTCGTCCGAGGCCAGGAGCCGCACCACCTTGAGCCGCGCCAGCTCCAGGATGGCCAGCAGGGTCACGACCAGGTGGCTGCGCAGCTCCGCCTCAGGCATCGACAGATCGAAGAGCGCATCGAAGCGGAACGACCCACCCGAGCCCTCCAGCCGATCGATGATCTGGTTGACCCGGGCGCTGATCGACACGCGGTCGAACGCCACCTCGTGGGTCAGCTTGGGTCCGGCCTTCTCCAGCAGCCGCCCGAAGGCCTCGATCAAGCGCCAGACCGAGTGATCGGCCAGCGGGGCGAGCCCACCCTCGCCTTCGATCTCCATCCCGCGCCCGAAGATGTTGCGGCCCTCGATCGGGCGCTCGCCGAGGCGCGCGGCCGCGTCCTTGTACTTCTGGTACTCGAGCAGGCGCCGGATCAGCTCCTCCCGGGGATCGAGGATCTCCTCGCCCTCCTCGTCGCTGGTGTCGAGCGGCTCGGGGGCCGGAACCAGCTCGCGCGACTTGAGATAGGCGAGGGTCGCGGCCATGACCAGGTAGTCGGCGGCCAGGTCGACGGTGAGCGACTGCATCAGATCGAGGTACTCCAGGTACTTCTCGGTGATGAACGCGATCGGAATGTTGACGATGTCGATCTCGTGGGTCTTGCACAGGTGCAGCAGCAGATCGAGCGGGCCTTCGAACTCGGGCAGCTCCACCCGGTACGAGGGCGAGACCCCCTCGGCGTTCATCCCAGCACCATGCCGAGCACGAACGCGCTCCAGGCGTGGGCCAGGCGATTCACCGGCCGCATCAGGAAGCCCCCCACCGGGGTGGCGAACACGATGAGCAAGAGCAGGATCCCGTACCGGTAGAGCGTGCGCAGCACACCGGCCATCGAGGCCGGCAAGAGGACCCCGAGGATCGAAGCCCCGTCGAGGGGCGGGATCGGCAGGAGGTTGAAGAACATGAGCGTGAGGTTGAGGACGATCAGGAACTGAACCACCGCCGCCGCGACCTCGGGGCTCACGTGACCGGCCCGGGATGCGAGCAGCAGCCCCGCCGACGCCGCCACGGCGAAGAGCAGGTTCATCACCGGTCCGGCCAGGGACACGATCAGGTAGTTGACGGTCGGCGAGAACCCCTTGGTCATGGCCGCGGGGTTGGTCCGGACCGGCTTTCCCCAGGCGATGAGGGGAACCCCGACCGCGAAGGCAGCCAGGAGCGGGACCACGATGGTGCCCATGGGATCGATGTGGCGCCACGGCCACAGCGAGACCCGACCCTCGGCGCGCGGCAACCCGTCGCCCAGCCGGTCCGCCACGAAGGCATGGCCGAACTCGTGAAACGACACCGACAATACGAAGGCGACGAGCGACAGCAGCGCTTGCCGCACCTGCTCGTTCGAGACGTCCATGGGCCTTCCGGTTCATCATATAGCCGACCACGCGCACGAGCGTCAAATGACCGGGGCGCAGGGGAGCGCCGCGGCGGCACCCTCGCCCGCGGCCCGAGGGACCGGATGACCGGAGATCCCGTGGGACCGCGGGCGCCGAGCGGGGTGCCGCCGGGGCCGGTGGGCGAATCAGCGGAAGAAGTAAGCGAAGCCGAAGCTGGCCGTGAACTGAGACGACAGGCCCACGCCCTTGTTGACCGGCCCGGTGTTGTCGCCAAACGCGAAGTGCAGACCTCCCGTGGCATGCAGACCGAAGTTCGGCGTCAGGAACACCCGGGCCTGAAACCCCGGCTCGATGCTGGTGGCGGTATCCGAGGCCCCGCCGCCCGAGAAGGTCACGAGCCCGACGCCACCACCGATGGAAAAGTCGCTGTTGAATCCCCGGTGCAGGTGGTACCAGCCGCGGACCCCGAACTGCACCGTGGTCAGGGTGGGTGGATTGGCGCCTCCGCCGGGCTTGTCGCTCTCGAAGCCGAGCAACCCCTCGAGGTGGAACTTGGGCTGATCCCAGACGACCTCCGGCCCAGCGATCCCGGTCAGGAATGCCGCCGCCCCCACCCCGATCCCCGCCCCGCCGCTGCCGCCACCCGCGTCCGCGATGCTGGTGCCAGCCGGCGCCGTCGCCGGCTGAGCGAGCGCGTCCGCCTGTAGGGCGGCCATCCCGCCGCCGAGGGACACCAGAAAAACAAGGCAAGATCGGGTCAGTCTCTTCATGCGATGATCCTCCATGGGCGAGCGATCTATCGATCTCCCCTCCCCGTGTCGAGGGGCGAATTCCGACGTGGCCTGCCCGGCCGCATGTCACGGGATTGAACCCTTTTCGTCCAGGAGCCCGGAAAGCGTCACCATCCCGCCACGCCTGGCGACCCGGACGCGCCCGGATGGGGGGACGCGGTCGCGGGGCGGACCGGCGTGGGCTGCCACATTCCGTTTGGTCCTGTATAACTGGCCAGTGAGCACGCGCGCGGAGAACGGTGGGGGCGAGCTGCCTCCGGGAGGGGGGGACCCGGACGACACCGAGACCGGGAACGTCACCAGGGACGTCCTGGTTCCCGTGACCGCTTCGAACGACGGCCCGAGCGCCGAGCCGAGCCGAGATCCAATGGGCGGCGGCGTGGTCAGGCGTCGAGCGACCCTGCGCTTCGAGGACGGTGCGCGGCCAACCGGGCCGGCGCTGGAGGTGCGAACCCCGACTCCGGCGGGCTTCACGCCCGAGCCCACGCGTTCGTCCGGCGCGACCCCGTCGCCGACGTCCGAGTCGGCGTCCATCCTGTTCGACGGACAGGCGGCTGGTTACCGGCTGGGGAGGCGCCTGCCCGGAAGCGACGACGTCTACCACGCGGTGAATCCGCGCTTCGAGGGCCGGCTCGTCATCAAGCTCTTTCGCCGGGCGCGGGGGCTCGAGCCCCAGGTGGTCGAGGCCTTCCTGTCGGACACCTCGCGCACCTCGAGCCTGCGACACCCCCACGTCGTCCAGGTGGTGGACGCGGGCGTCTTGCGCGACGGAACCCCCTTCGTGGTCGCCGAGTACCTGAGCGGCCAGACCCTGGAGGCGGCGCTCGAGGAGCGCGAGGGCCCGATCACCTCGGGCGCTCTCGCCCTGGTGCGCGGGATGGCGTCGGCCTTGACGGCGGCGCACTCGGTGGGGGTGGTGCACCTCGAGCTCCGGCCGGACAACGTGTTCATCGCCGAGCTGGCGGGCTACAAGGTCGGCTTCGCCAAGCTCATGGACTTCGGGGTCTGCCACATCGACGCCGCCGCGGATGCCGCCGCCGGGGCGCGCCCGCGGGGCGAGGCCCGCCGTTCGGGCACGCACGCGGCGGCAGGACCGTGGAGCCGCTGGTCCCTGGCCCCGGAGCAATGGCGCACCGGCACCGCGGTGGGCGACGCGCGCACCGACCAGTTCGGGCTCGCGGCCCTGGCCTATCGCCTGATGTCTCCGGGCAGGCCGCCGGTTGGTCGAACCGAGACCGGCGCGGTCGCCGGGCCGGTGGTGCTCGCGCCTCGGGTGCCGGCGCTGGAGTCGGTGCTCGCCAGGGCGCTCGCCGCGAATCCCGCGGAGCGGTTCGATTCGGTGGCGGGCTTCTTTCGGGCCTTCGAGGACTCGGTGAGCGGCGCCACCATCCTGACCCAGCTCGCCCCCGAGCCAGCCAGCGTGGCGCCGGCGATGGCGCCCACCCCCGCCGTCTCCTTCACGCCGGCACCGACGGTGGTGCCGGTCGGGCCGCGGGTGCTGGCGGCCGGGCCACCTTCGTCCGGGCTCGCCAAGACCGAGGAGATTGTCCTCGCGACCGACGACGCGGTCTTCCCATCGGGCTCGGGGGACGCACGGCAACCGCGGCGGCGAACGCACAAGACCGGCGAGCGCACGTCGTTGACCCAGCAGTTCTTCGCGGAGGGCGAACGCCAGGAGGCGACGCGCTTCAAGAACGCGCGGTTCGAGCGTCAGCCGTCCAGCACCAGCCTGGCCTTCGACTCGTTCGATCGGGTCCCCCGACGGCGCACGCCGCTGTGGGCTGGCCTCTTCGTCGCCGGTGCCCTGGCCATCGCCGGGGTGGTGATCTGGCAGGGCCCGCGCCTGCGCAACTCCTGGGCGGCTTCGGAGCTGGCGCGCCGCCTCGGGGGCCTGCGTGCGAGCCGGGAGCCGGATCGCGGCACGCGGGCGCTCGCCCCCGATGAGCCCCCCCCAGGCGTCGCCCCCGTCATTCCCTCCCCGCCGGCCGCGCCGGCCGAGTCGCCACCGAGCCCGACGACGACCGAGCCCGTGGCCGGGTCGGCTGCGGTGGAGGCGCCCGCCGCCCCGGGCCCCGAGCCAGCGACAGCTGCCGCGACGGGACCCGTCGCCGGCGCCGAGCCCGACCCCCGCGTCGAGGCGACCGAGGCGCCGGCCGCGCCGACGACGGAGAGCCGGCCCGCTGCCGAGGCGGCGCCCACCCGGTCTGCCCCCGCCGAGGCCCCCTCGCCCGTCCGCGGCGCGCGCGCCCCTGCCATGAGGCGCGACCCGGGAGATCCCGCCGCCGAGGCGGGCGGAGCGAACGCGCCATCAGCCTCGTCGCGCGCGGGGAACCCGCCGGCCGCGCGCAATCGACCTCGCCCGCGCTCGACGGCGCTCCACGGATACATCTGGTCGCCACGGCTCCAGCAGATGGTTCCCGCGCAGCCGGCCTGGCCCCCACCGGCCGAGTCGCCACCTGCAAGCGCGGCGCCCGGACCGGCGCCCATCAATCCGGTCGGAGGGCCACCGCCTTTCGATTCAACGGAGCCACCACCGCCCGCGGCGCCCCTTCCGCCGGCATCCACCGTTCCGGAATCCCCTGGCGCAGGCGCCCCCGCGACCGCGCCCTGAGTCAAGAGACCGACCGGCGCGCGTCGCCGGCGCAGGTGCTGGCACGATGGATGCTCCTGCACCTCGCCTGGGAAACACTGACATCGTTCCGAAGGAGCTCTCATGCGAAAGATAGTCCGTCCGAAGACGCGCAAGGATGGCGCCGACGCGTTCATCACCGAGGCCGACCAGGTGAACGGCACGCCCGATGATCTGGCCGAGCACCTGGCGGAGGAGTTCCTGCGCTCCGCATCGAGCGGCGAGGACATGGAGGAAGACGCGCGCGACGAGGTGCTGGCCGAGGAGATGGGAGGCCCGTTCATCGAAAGCGGGCCCGAGGAGGAGTTCGGGACGAGCCTCGAGCCCGAGCTCGGCGAGGCCAGCGGGGGCGGCTTCATGCGCGGGATCTCGGGTGCCCAGGCGCGCGGGACGGGCCGGTCCACGGCGGGCGTCGGTCGGCGCAAGCCGCCAGGCGAACGCAGCGCGCGCCAGGGGAACGTCGAGGGGGGCGGCGAGCCCGGTGAGGACGGCGAGCCGAGCGCGCTGCCGGAGGCGGTGGGGTCGCTGGCCATCGCGGGTGCCGACGAGCTCGACGAGGCCGCCGAGGACGAGCCGGAGGACGACGACTCCGAGCTCCGGGAGCGAGGAGGCCGAGCAGGCATCACCGGTGAGCGCGCTCAGCTGCTGGTGGACATCGAGCCCGCCTCGCGGGTGGAGCCCCCGAGCATCCCCACCACCAACCACAAGGCCTGACGCGCCGGCGCGATCCGCGGTCACCCGCGGATCGCCCCGTCACCGTCACCGTCAGCGCGGCAGGGCCGCCAGCGCCTGTTTCAGCTCGGGGTTGCTGGGATCGCTCTCGAGCCCGCGCTCGTACATGTTGCGGGCCTTGGGGATCTCCCCCGCCATCACGTGGATCTGCCCGAGGGCCAGGTAGACCCCACCCTTGGTGATCCCGGCCGCCTTCTCGTCGAAGGTCTGCAGCAGGAGTGAGCGGAAGTAACGACGGGCGTTCTCCACGTCCCGCGCCGCCATGGCCAGCCGCCCGAGCGCGGCGAGCGTGCCCGGGTGCCCGGGATCGAGCTTGTAGGCCGCGCCGTAGCGCTCGAGCGCACCCACCCGATCCCCCTTCTTCTCGGCGATGGCGCCGAGTCGCTGCTGGATGCGGGCCACGTCCTTGTTGCGCTTGGCGGGCCCGAGCCGGTCGACCACCCGCTCGAGGATCTGCGTGGCCTCGTCGGTCTGGCCCACCACGGTGAGGGCGTCCGCCAGCTCCTCGCTGACCCCGAGATCGTCGGGGGACAGCTCCCCGAGCTGCCGCAGGTACGGGATCGCGGCGGTCGCGTTCCCCAGGGTGTCGCGCTCCAGCTTGACGATCTCCGCCAGGAGCGACCGCCGCTCGGCCGCCTCGGGGGTCACCTCGAGGCGCAGCTCGAGCACCTGGAGCACCCGCTCCGAGTCGCCCTTGGCCCGCCAGGCGGCCTCGAGCGCGCGCAGGGATGGAACGTGGCTGCGATCCGCCTCCAGCGCCTGGATGTAGATCGCCTCGAGCTCGGCCGGTTCGGCGCCCTGGGCCCGGCGGATCTGGGCGGTGCGGTAATGAATCTCCGCCGCCTGAGGTCCCGCGCTCTTCTGCGCGGCGGCACGCTGCAACATCGCGGTGGCCTCGTCCCAGCGCTCGGCTCCCTCGTGGATGCGGGCCAGGGCCAGGAGCGCGCCGAGGTGATCGGGGGCGATCTCCAGCACCCGGTCGAGGGCCTCGACCGCGCTGTCGGGTGAATCGAGCTGGGTCTCCCAGACGCCAGCGGTCGCCACCCGCAGCGCGAGCTCGGTGGGTCGCCGCCCGGCCTCTCCCTCGGCGTCCGCGTGCTTGCCGAGCACGTCGACCAGATCGTACCAGCGCTCGTTCGCGCGCAGGATGCGCTCGAGCTCGAGGAACGCCATGCCATTGCTGGCGTCGATGCCCAGGATCTGATGAAGGAACCCCACCGCCTGATCCAGGTCCGACAGGTGCTGCTCGGCGTTCCTGGCCAGACGGAAGAGCACCGGGATCTGCTCGGTCGGCTCGCTCGAGCCCATCCGCCGCAAGAGGACCTCCTGCAGGGTCGACCAGTCCGCGCGCTTCTGCTCGAGCTCCTCCCAGGCGAGGAGCAGGGCGTGCAGGTGCGGAATCCGGGCCTGGTCGGGCTGGTCGGACAGCCCATCCAGCGCCTCGCGGTACGCCTCGGCCGCCCCGTCGAGATCCGCGAGCGCGCCGGCTCGCAGCGCACCGAGCCGCCCGAGCAGGGCCGAGCGGCGCTCGGGCAGGCTCTCGAAGCGCGCCCGCTCCGCCAGCACCTCGGCGAGCTCGGCAGGCCGGCCGAGGGCCTCGAGCAGCTCGGCCATCCGGTCGAGCACCTCGGCGTTGCCCTCCTCGGCCTCTCGGATGTGCCCGAGGGCCGCCAGCGCCCCCTCGGGATCCTGCAGCCCGACGCGCAGCTCCGCCGCCTCCATCAGGCGGGCGTGCCGGGCGGCCGGATCGAACTCGTGCTCGGCGCGGCGTTCGAGCACGCCCGCCAGAGCCCGGGGGTTGCCCTGGCGGCGATAGAGTTGCTCGAGCGCCTGGAGCGCGTCCAGGTTCTCGTCGTCGTCGTCGAGCACCCGCAGGTAGAGGCGCTCGGCGGCGCCCTGGTGGATGGCGCTGCCGGCCGGCTCGGCCTCGTAGAGTCGCGCCGCGTGCAAGGCCAGCTCGCGGGCCGCGGTGGCGTCGGCCTTGGGGATCGCAGCCTCGATCAGCGCCGCGGTGGCGGCGGGCTTGCCGAGCGCCAGGCCCACGCGCTCCAGCGCCTCGACCGTCTCGCCGGGGGCCGGCTCGTCCATCAGGGCGCGGCCGAGGGCGGCCAGCGCCCGCTCGGGCTGCCCGAGGTGCTCCTGGTAGAGCTCGGCGATCTGCCGCAGGCGGATGGCCCGCTCGGCGGGATCGTCGCGGGTCGCCAGCCGGTGCTCGTGGAGATCGGCCAGCTCGGCGTAGTCGCCGCGGGCCTCGGCGATGGGCTCGAGGACATCGAGCGCGCCCTCGCGGGCCGCCGGCAGATCGAGCAAGGACCGCAGCGATCGGCGCGCGCTCTCGCTCTCCGGCGCCTTCTCCAGCGCCTCGCGGAAGGCCGCCAGGCCCCCGTCGACGTCGTCGAGATCGCTCACCCGGATGCGCCCGAGCCGCACCAGCAGCTCGGCCTGCTGGTCGGGCGTGCCCGCGCCCTCCACGCGCCGGCGCAGCACGTCCGCCAGCTCGTCCGGCCGGTGCAGCACGGTCAGCACCCGCTCGAGCGCCAGCAGGACCGGCAGCTCCTCGCCGGGGGTATCGGCGGCCTTGCGGTAGTAGTCGAGGGCGGCCGTCAGATCGCCGCCCGGGCTCTCGTTGATCTCGCCGAGGCGCATGGCGAGCGACCGCTGCAGCTCCCCGTCGAAGGCGTTGCCGAGGGCCTCCTCGTAGACCCGACCGAGGGCGGTCCAGTCCCCGGTCGCCAGGGCCAGCCGTTCGAGCGCCTGGCGGGGCGCTCTCTCCAGCGGATCCTCGGCGAAGGCCCGCGACCAGGCGGCGAAGGCCGCCTCAAGATCCAGGCGTTGCAGCTCCTCGATCTCGGCGATCTCGGTCAAGGTGGCGACCCGGGCGGTGGCGGCGTCCTCGGTCGCGAGGCGCAGCTCGAGCACCTCGACCAGCTCGGGCCAGCGGGCCTCGGCCCGCAGCACCGGCTCGAGCACCGCCACCGCGGTCCGTCGGTAGTCATCCCCGCGGGCGATCTTCCACAGCTCCGCCTCCGCCTCCGGGTGCCGGGGGCTGCGCCCGAGCACCTCGCGGTAGCGGGCCACCGCCCCTTCGACGTCGGACAGCTCGTCGCCGAGCAACCGGGCGGCGCGCACCGCGATGGTGTCGCGGACCGCCTCCTCGGGCTCGACCGCCGCTCGCAGGTCGAGCACCTCGAGGAGCTCGGCGTGCTGGCCCTCGTGGGTCAAGATGCGATCCAGCTGGCCGAGCGCCTCGGTGTCCTCGGGGAACACGTCGAGGATGGCGCGGAGCTGGCCGACCGCCTCCTGCGGCTCGCCGAGCTTCTCCTCGTAGAGGCGCGCGGCGGTCAGCCGCATGAGCCGCAGGTTGGCGAGATCCGGCGTGAGCTCGATCTTGCGCTGCAAGATCCCGGCGAGATCCCGCCAGGCACCGGCGCCGATGTAGAGCCGGCCGAGCGCATCGAGGGCATCCAGGTCGGCGTCGTCGACCTCGAGCACCGTCCGCCAGGCCTCGACCGCCTGGTCGCGCTGCTTGAGGGTGTGGTCCTGCAGGTTCGCGATGCGCTTGGCGATGTCCTTGCGCTCGTGGGCCCCCTGCGCCACCTCGAGGTGCTGCTCCAGCACCTCCACCAGCTCGGCGGTCCGCTTGCTCTCCCCGAGCAGGCGCTCGAGGGCGATGAAGGTCTCCGGATCGTCGGGGCGGGCCCGCAGCGCCTCGCGCCAGGCCTCGACCGCCTGGCCGGGGTCGCGCAGCTGGTGCTCGAGGACCTGCGCCGAGGCCGCCCACAGGCGGGCCTCGAGCTCGGGATCGCCGGCCATGGCCGCGCCCTCCTGCAGGGTCTTGACGTAGGGTGCATAGAGCTTGGCCGACAGCGCCAGGCTCTCGATCTCGCCGAGGGTGTCGGCGTTCGAGACGTCCACCAGCCAGGCCCGGGCCCGGGTCTCGAACGCGCTGTCCACGTGGGCCAGCCGCTGCTGGATGTCGGCGACCTCGCGCAGAAGCCGGACCCGATCGCGGCGATCGTCGACGCTCTCGAGCTCGGCCTCGAGGACCGCGGCCAGCCGGGCCCAGTTCTGGGACTGCCGGTACACCGGCTCCAGCACCGAGGCCACCCGCGCGCGCAAGATGGGATCTCCCATCAGCCGCTCGAGGGCGGCGATGGCCTCTCGGTGCGTCGGGCTCCGCTGCAGGATCTCGGCGTAGCGATCCACGGCGCCGGCGGCGTTCTCGGTCTTGCCCTCGAGGACATCGGCGAGGCGCATGGTGAGCGCGTCGCGCTCGCGGAGCTCGGTGGCCCGGCCGATCTCCAGCTCGAGGTGGTCGGCCAGATCGTGCCAGCGGGCCTGGCCGCGCAGGAGCCGCTCGATCTCGTCGGCGGCCCCGGGCTGGGTCCGGTCCTCGGGGGCGATGGCCAGGATCTCCCGCAGGGTCACGAGCGCACGATCGATGTCGTCGAGCCGCTCCTCGTCGATCTGCGCGCTCCGCCGCAAGAGGCGGACGCGGGCGTCGAGGGCCACCGCCCGGGCCGCCTGCTCGTCGAGCAGCTCGCGCAGCTCGAGCCACTCCCCCCAGCGCTCGAGCGCCCCCTCGAAGAGGGCGGCCACCTCGGGATCCTCGGGCTTGGCCTGGAAGAGCCGGCGGTAGAGCAGCCGGGCCTCGGTGCGGTTGCCGAGGCGCTGATCGAAGATCTCCGCCGCGCGCCGCACGACGTCCAGCACCGCCGGGGTCTCGTCGACCACGCTCGCCAGGTAATCCGAGAGCTGGGCCCCCACCTCCTGCCAGTGGTTGAGCTTGCCGGCCAGCCGCAGGAGCTGCTCCAGGTTCTGACGGTCGCTCGGGTTCTCGTGGAAGACCCGGCCGTACCAGCGCAGGGCGTTGTCGTAGTCGTCGAGCTGCTCCTCGTAGAGGCGGGCGATGCGCTTGGTGAGGGCCAGCCGGTGGGGCAGCTCCTCCACCCCTTGGAGGCGGATCTCCCCCACCCGGATCAGGGCCACCCAGTCCTGGCGCCCCGCGTACACCGGCTCGAGGAGCTCGGCGGCGGTCCCCTGGGCCGCTGGATCGGCGAGCAGGGTCTCGAGGGCGGCGATGGCCCCCGGGTGATCGGGATCGCCGCGCAGCACGGCGCCGAGGTGCCCGAGCGCGGACTCCACGTTGCCCATCCGCTGCATCTGGATCTCCGCCAGCCGGTAGCGGATCTCGATGGCGCTCGACTCGGGCATGCGGCGCTCGAGCTGGCGATCGAGCAGGCTCACGAGGTCGGACCAGCGCTCGCCCGCCACGTACATGCGGTCGAGCGCCTCGATCGCCTCGCGATCGTCCCGGGCCAGCTCGAAGACCCGCTCGTAGGCCCCGATGGCCTCGTCGCGGCGGCCCATCTTCTCGGCCAGCTGGCCGAGCTGACCGAGGCGCTTGCGCTCCGCCGGGGTGCCGGCGGACAGCCCGGCGCGCCGATCGAGGATCTCGTAGAGGTGCTGGTCGTCGCCCTCCTCGAGGTAGATGCGCTCGAGGGCCTCCATCGCGGCCAGATCGTCGGGCGCCCGCTCCAGCACCCGCCGGTAGCGATCGGCCGCCAGGGCCCGGTCGCCGATGGCGAGCGCGCCCTCGGCGATCCAGCGATCGAGGCGCTGCCGGATCACCTCGTCGTAGAGGTCGGGGGAGATCGCGCGGTAGAGGTCGATCACCACCGGGACCCGCTCGGGGGTGGCCAGGCGCTCGTAGGCGTCGAGCAGCGCCGGGAGCTGGGGTTCGGCCAGGGCGTCGCGGACCGCGGCCCCGTAGGCCTCGAAGGCGGCGGCCGGATCTCCCAGCTGCTCCTCCTCGAGGTGGGCCAGGCGCTCCCAGATCGGGATCCGGGCCCGGGCGTCCTCCTCGGCCTCGACGTAGATGCGAAGGACGGTGCCGAGCTCGGCGAACCGCCCGGCCGAGGCGTAGGTGGATTCCAGGGCCTGGGCCGCCGCCAGGCGCAGGCTCGGCTCGCCGCCCTCGGCGGTGAGCAGCTGCTCGAGCGCCGCGAGCGCGCCCGGATCCGAGGGCGCGAGGCCGAGCAGCTCGCGCCAGCGGCCGAGCGCCTCGGCCGGGCTGCCGAGCGGGCCACTCAGCAGCTCGGCGATGCGCCGCAGGGTCTGCACGCGCTCATTTTGCTCTTGACGGTTTGCTCCATCGCGCCGGGTGGACAGCGCCAGGCGCCGCTCGAGGATCTCGAGGCGAGCGGCGTGGCGGTCCTGCCGCCCGTACAGCTCGGCCAGGGCGTCGAGGGCCCCCACGTCCTCCGGGCTCTCGTCGAGGATGGCCAGGTTGGCCGAGATGGCCTCGTTGAGATCGCCCACGTCGCGGTCGAAGATCTGGGAGATGCGCCGCCACAGCTCGCGCCGCTGCCCCACCTCGCCGGACAGGTCGATCCGCCGCCGCAGGATCTCCACCCGGGCCCGGGCTTGCCCGCTCTTCTCGAAGATGCGCTCGAGATCGTCGAGCGCCACCGAGCTCGACGGGTCGAGCTCCAGCACCGCCCGCAAGGTGGCCACGGCGGCGTCGAGATCGGCGATCCCGTTCTCCTCCAGATCGGCGATGCGGAACAGGAGCGCGGTGCGGGCCGCGAGCGGCTCGGCCCATTCGGCGCGCTGGCGCAGGATCTTGATCAGCGCGGGGGTGTTGCTGGTCTCGACGTAGAGGGTCTCGAGCGCCTCGAGCGCGGGCCGGGTGGTCACCGGGTTCTCGGGATCGAGGTTCACCACCAGCTTCCAGGCGTCGATGGCCGCCCGGCGGTTCCCCAGCCGCTCGCTGTGCAGGCGCGCCGCCCGCGACAGGAGCTCGGCCCGCCCGGCCAGATCCGCACCGTCCCGCCGGAAGGCGATCTCCTGGTAGACGTCGACCAGATCGGTCCAGCGCAGGAGCTTGGCCGCCAGCCGCTCGACCTCGCCGAGGGCCTGGGCGTTCCCGCTGTCGAGCGCCAGCACCCGGCGCCAGGTGGCGAGCGCCTGCGGCGGATCGTCGAGGCGCGTCTCGTAGAGGCCCGCCAGGCGCCCGAGCAAGGTGGTGGTGCTGCGCCCGTCGACGCCCAGCGTGGCCCGGGTGGCCGACGCGGTCTGGGCGCTCGAGGGCAGGCCTGCCCCCCCGCCGCCCGGACCTGCCGCCTGGGGCTGGGCCTGGACCTCGAGCACGAAGGCCAGGGGCTTCCAGGCGCTCGCCCCCTCGTACAGCGGCTCCAGCACCTGGGCCGCGCGCAGGCGGTGCTCGGGCAGCGCGAGCGCCTTCTCGAGGAGGCGCCGGGCGGCGGCGTGCCCGGGCTTGGACTTGACGATCGACGCCAGGATGTCGATGGCGCCGTCGACGTCGCCGAAGCGCTCGAAGCGCGACTCGGCCCGCCGCATCTCGAGCTCGGAGACCTCCCCCTCCGGCGCGAAGCGCAGGCGCCGCTCGAGCAGCTCTTCGCGCTCCTTCCAGCGCTCGCGCGCGGCGTAGTGGCGATCGAGGGCCTTGTAGGCCCGGGGATCCTCCGGATCGAGCTCGAGCATGGCCTCGTAGGTCGCGATGGCGTGGTCGCCGTCGTCGAGCACCGTCTCATCGATCTCCGCCACCTGGGCCAGGAGCTCGAGGCGCGCCGATGGCTCTCGCAGCTGCTCCTGCCGGGCCTCCAGCAGCTCCCGCAGCTCCTTCCAGCGCTCCCCGTCGCGGAACAACCGCGACAGGGCGCGGAAGGCGCCGACGTGCAGCGGCTCGACCCGCAGGATCTCCCGGTACACCTGCTCGGCGTCGCCCAGGTTGCCGAGCTTGCTCTCGTGGAGCTCCGCCACCTCCACCAGCAGCTCCCGCCGCAAGGCCGGATCCGCGGCCTGATCCGCCTCCACCCGCAGGCGCCGGGCCAGATCCGGGATCAGGCCCACATCCCCGGCGAAGCGGCCGAGGAGCTCGCGGTTGGCGCGATCGCCCGGGGCGGCTTCGAAGATCTGCAGCGCCGAGCGATAGGCCGCGCGCGGGTCGTCGAGGGTGCCGCCGTAGAGCGCGACCAGCTTCTGCAGCCGCTCGGCCCGCTTCTCCGCCGCCGCCGCGTCTGTCGCGCCTGCCGTGGCGGTGGCCGTGGCCCCGCTCGCCACCAGGATCTCGAGGGCCCCGGCCAGCTTGACCGGGTTGTCGGTGCGCTCGTAGAGCGGCAGGCTCAAGGTCGCGATCTCGACCACCCGCGCGAAGCCGTGGGCCTGCAGGCGCTCGAGCCCCGCCACCGCCACCTGGCTGTACGGGTTGGCGCCGAGCACGGCCTCGAGGGTGGCGAAGGCAGCCGCGAGATCCCCGAGCTTCTGCTCCTCGATCTCGGCGATGCGCAAGAGGATGTCCTCGTGATCCTCGCTCGGGCGCAGCTCGAGCTCCCCGCGCAGCGCCGCGATCAGGCCCGCCCAGTCCTGGCGCTGCTCGAGGATGCGGGCCAGCGAGCGCAGGGCCCGGTGCGAGATCTCGGAGCTCCCGCCCTGCGCGAGGATCTCGCGCAGGGTGGCGGCCGCCGCCGCCCCATCTCCCGAGCGCTCTTCCTCGATCTGTGCGATGCGGAACAGCTGCTTGGCGCGCTCGATCGGGTCCTCGGTGCGGTGGGCCCGCTCGGCGAGGAGCGCGGTCAGCGCCGGCCAGGCCTGCGCCTGGGTGAGCAGCTGCTCGAGCACCGCCTGGGCCTCCGGGTCACCCGGGAGCTCCTTGAGCAGGGCCTCGGCGAAGCCGCGGGCCTCGGCCGGGCGGCTGAGGCGCGAGGTGGCGATGCGCAGGAGCCGGCGCAAGAGCGCGTGCCGATCGATCCTGGGGATGGGCGCCTCGAGCCGGCTCGCGTAGAGCGCGACCACCTGATCCCACTCCTCGGCGTCGCCGGCCAGGCGCTCGAGATCGGCCTGGGTGGCCTCGTCGGCCGGCGCGGCCTCGAAGCAGCGCGCCGCCCACTGGAAGGCCAGGCCCTTCGAGCCCATGCGCTGCTCGGCGATGTGGCGGGCGTCCTTGAGGATCGCCAGCCGCTCCGCGGGATCCTCCTGGGCGGCGTCCTTGCGCCCGAGCAGCACCTCGTAGATGGCGAGCAGGCGCGGCCACTTCTGGCTGGCGCGGTAGAGCGGCACCAGCGCCTGCGCGGCGCCGAGGTGGGCCGGCTCGGCGGCCAGGATCCGCTCGTAGGCCTTCATGGCGCGCTCGGGCTGGCGCAGCTTCTCGGCCGCCAGCACGGCCACCCGCTCGAGCATGCGGGCCCGCGCGCTCGGATCCTTGGTGCGATCGGCCAGCATCGACAGGGCGTCGCACAGCTCCTCGAAGTTCCCCTGCCCGGTGTACAGGCGCTCGAGCGCCTCGAAGTCCCCGGACTGGGCGTAGACCTCGCGCAGCGCGCGGGTGGCCCGCGGGTTTTGCGGCTGCAGCTCCTGCACCCGGCGAAAGACCCCGATGGCGGCCTCGGTCGCGCCGAGCTTCTCGAACAGCAGCACCCCGCGCCGCTCGAGCAGCGCCGCCTCCGCCGCCGGATCCTGGGCGGCCACCGCCAGCTCGCGCTGGCGCTCGAGGATCTCGGCCAGCGCCGCCCAGCGCCGCTCGCGATCGTAGAGCAGCGCCAGGCTGGCCAGCGCCTCGGGATCGCGCGGCTCGACGGTCAGCACCTGGTTCCACAGGTTGATGGACTCCTTGATGTCCCCGAGCCGCTCGGACGAGATGCGGGCCGCCTCGGCCAGCCGTTGACGGCGCTCGGGCGGGGCCAGCAGCGGAGCCTCCCGTCGGGTGAGCTCGACCAGGGCCCGCCAGGACCGGCTGCGTCCGTACAGATCGCGGAGGCGGGCCCGCGTCTCGACGTCACCCGGCTCGACCTCCAGGATCTTCTCCAGGCTGCTGACGGCGTTCTGGTGCTTGCCGAGCTTGTCGGCCCACAGCCCGGCGATGCGCCGGTGAATGCGCAGGCGCTCCTCGGGCGCGGTGGCGAGGTCGGCCTGCCGGCCGAGGATCTGGATCAGATCGTTCCAGCGTCCCTGGGCCTCGAACCGCTGGGCCAGCGCCGCCAGCGACGGCACGTGCCTGGGATCGATCTGCAGGACCGCCAGGTAGGTGTTCACCACCATCACGTCGAGGCTGAGCCGATCGCGGTAGATCTCGGCGATCTCCAGCAGCCGCTCGATGCGTTCGTCGCGCGCGGACTCGGGGAGGGCCTCGAGGTCCTCCTTGAGGAGATCGAGCAGCGCGTTCCACTTCTGGGTCTTGACGTAGAGGCGCCGCAGGGCCTGCACCGCCTCGGGCAGGTGCGGGCGCAGGCGCAGGAGTCCCTTCCAGATGTCGATGACCTTCTCGGCGTTCTGCGGGCGCGCCTCGGCGGCCCGCGCCATCTCGATGCCCATCGAGACCCGTCGGTCCACGTCGGGCTCGGCCTTCTGCGCCGCCGTCAGGACCGTGAGCAGCTGGGGCAGATCCTCCGGGCGCGCATACAGCTCGCGGTAGAACTCCACCATCGGGCGGTTGGCAGGATCGAACTTGCGGACCTTGCGGAAGTTGATCTCGGCCTGGGCGGCCTGCCCGAGCTTCTTCCACTGCAAGGTCGCGAGCTGGGTCAAGAGCAAGGTGTCGGTCTCGCCGCGCTTGGAGCGGGCCGCGGCGTCGAGGGCCTTGGCCAGCTCGGCCCAGTCGCGCCGCTCGGTCAGCGCCGCCACCACCGGTCGAAGGGCCTTGGGCTCGGCCGGATTGGCCTCGAGCGCCCGCCGGAAGTGCCCGAAGGCCGCGTCGGTGTTGCCGAGCTTGAGGGCGAGCTCGGCGTTGGCCACCTCGGCGGCGGCCCGGTCCTCGCGGCTCTGGGCCTGGGCCGCGCGCTGATTCAGCAGCCCGACCAATTCGTCAGGTCGATTTTGCTCGCGGAGCAGCCGCTCGAGCTGCCAGCTGGCCCGGCGGTTCTTGGGATCGAGCTCGAGGCTCCTGCGCAGGTAGCTCTCGCCCTCCGGGGCGGTGGGGGCGTACTTCAGGTACATCTCGCCGACCGAGACCAGGAGGCTGGCGGCCATCGGGTTGTCGGTGGCGGCCTCGGCCTGCTGCAGGTAGCGCGCGGAGATGGCCTTCCAGTTGGCGCCGATCAGCGCCATCTGCGTCAGGCCCTCGAGCGAAGGGGCGTGGGTGGGGAGGTTCTCGAGCGCCTCCCGGAAGCAAGCCTGCGCGGCCTCCTCGGCCAGGAGCTCGTCGGCCAGGATACGGCCTTTTTCGTGCAGCAGGTCGGCGCGGCGCGCGGGATCGGTGGTCCAGGGCAGCTCGAGATCGAGCAGCTGAACGCACAGCTGGAAGTCTCCGCGCTCGCGGTGCCACCGCCGCGAATCGGCGAGCGCGCGGGCCAGCGCCGCCGGATCCACCCCGCTGCCGTTGCCTGGCCGGACCCCCTTCAAGGCACCGAGGGCGTGCGCGTTGTCGGGGTCGAGTTGAAGGGTCGCGAGGGCTGTCGAAATGTCGGTTTCCATTGGGCTTTGGACCTTGCGCGCGACTATAATCCCCAAGCTTCGTGGGGTTCAAGGCTGCCGACCCGGCCACACGTGACAATTCTCACCGACACACCAGGCGAGTGGCGACGAATGACGACGAATGTCCGCGGCGACCGCCGCTCCTGCCGGTATAGTCGAGCGGCTTGAAAACCACCTTCCGGGAGCTGCGCGCGCAAAGACTCTCCGCCGAGCGGGGCACCCTCTTCAAGCAGGGTGCGCTCGGGGTCGCGCTCGTCTATCCGTCACCCTACCACGTCGGGATGTCGTCCCTCGGGTTCCAGACCATCTACCGCGAGCTCAACGCCATGCCGGGCGTGGCGGCGGAGCGGGCCTTCCTGCCGGACGACGCCGCGGCGGCGCGCGCGGCGGACGGTCGAGAGACCGGTGGTGGCGGGGAGGGTTCGGGTTCCATCGCCGGTGGGGCATCCGCGGTCGGGGGCGGCGAGGCCCTCGCCACCTACGAGTCGGGGCGGCCGGTGGGAGACTTCGAGGTGGTGGCCTTCTCGCTGGCGTACGAGCTCGAGCTCGCCGGCCTGGTGGACTGCCTGGATCTCGCCGGCATCCCGATCCTGGCCGCCGAGCGGGCGACCGCCCGCCGGCACTTTCCGCTGGTGGTGGTGGGAGGCCCCCTCACCTTCTCGAACCCGGCTCCAGCCGGCCCGTTCGCCGACGTCATGCTGCTCGGCGAGGCGGAGGACCTGCTCGCCATCCTGATCGAGGAGGTGCGGGCCGCCGATCGGCACGACCGGCCCGGGATGCTGGCTCGCCTGGCGGGCACGCCCGGCTTCTACGTGCCGGCGATCCACGGCGAGGTGGTGCCGCCGATCGCGGCGGCCGACGATCTCCGCCTGCCGGCCTACTCCCAGATCCTCACCCCGCACACCGAGCTCTCCGACATGTTCCTGGTCGAGGCCGAGCGCGGCTGCCACCGCGGCTGCACCTACTGCGTGATGCGGCGGTCGACCAACGGCGGGATGCGCCTGGCGTCGCCCGAGCGGGTGCTGGCCACCATCCCGGACGAGGCGCGGCGGGTCGGGCTGGTGGGGGCCGCGGTCACCGACCACCCCAAGCTGCCGGTGATCCTGCGGGCGCTGGTCGATGGGGGCCGCGAGGTCGGCATCTCCAGCCTGCGCGCCGATCGCCTGACCGACGAGATCGTGGGGCTGCTCAAGCGTGGAGGTTACCGCACGCTCACCACCGCGTCCGATGGCGCGTCGGAGCGGCTGCGCACGGCGATCCAGCGGAAGACCAAGGAGCACCACCTGCTGGCGGCGGCGCGCCTGTGCCGCGCCCACGGGCTGCGCCACCTCAAGGTGTACCTGATGCTCGGGTTGCCGGACGAGACCGACGCGGACATCGACGAGCTCGGGCGCTTCGGCCTCGAGCTGGCGGCCGCCGCGCCCAAGGTGATCTTCGGGATCGCGCCCTTCGTGGCCAAGCGAAGGACGCCCCTCGACGGCGCGCCCTTCGCCGGGATCGCGCTCGTCGAGGACAAGCTCGCGCGGCTGCGCCGGGCGGTCAAGGGCCGGGTCGAGCTGCGTCCGACCTCGCCGAAGTGGGCGTGGGTCGAGTACCGCCTGGCGCAGGGCGGGTTCGCCGCGGGCCTGGCCGCCGCGCGGGCGGCGCGCGCCGGTGGTCGCTACGCCGACTGGCGCGCGGCCCTGGCCACGGTCCCCGAGCCCTCCAGCCGAGGCCCCTCGTTGCGCATGTCGTCCGTTGCCGGCGGCGAGCTCGAGCGCGAGGGACAGACATCCCCCCGCGAGCCGTGAACGATCTCCCCACGGCCAAGTCGTTGGCGGTCGGCAGACGGTCGTGTCGCGGACCCAGATCGCTGGACCATGAGGCAGCCGTATCCGACTCACAGCCGCCCCCCCGCTGGTCAGCCCCAACGGCCGCTGTGCCCGCCAAGCCGCACGTGATTTTTCCGGGCGCCCGGGTCGCGGTGTTCTGCGACGGGGACTCTGGCACGGTCGAGTTGGCAATGCCGTGCCGTCGCTCCTCGCTGAGGTCCTCGCCCGAGAAATCAAGGCCCAGCTTCTCGACCAATCGCGATCGACGAAGCCGCTGCGGCTTACTCCGCCGGACCGGTCGCCCGCTCCGCGCCCTGAGCCAATCGGCAAGGTGCCCCGCAGATTCCGTGAGCTGATCGGAGACCACTCGCCACATCCGGGCACGGGGCGAGGCCACGCGGCTTTGCGTCGCGCCCCGAGCTTCGTGCGTGAAAGCGCTTGCTCCAGTCACGGTGAGATCGGTGCGAGTGGGGGCGCTGCCTCGACGCGATCCAGTTGCTTCAGTCAGGAAGAGGACCGTCCCTACGGAGCAGAGGAACTGGCCCTTGATCCTCTCCGCGTGCACGACGACCTCACCGGGCTGGCCGTCCATGACGAGGCGCGCCGTCGGAGGCCGGCCCGACTCGAACTCGAACCTCCGAATCGGCTCCAGCGAGAAACGCTCGCTAGCAATCATGAAATCCTGACATTCAACAGCGGCGGCACCACGTCGACGTGCCTCGATGCCCGCGGAGCTGCTCGAACACGATCCCGAATCCGAATGCCCCCAGTGCTCCCCCCGCAAAGATGCCGATGGTTACGCACACTGGAGCTCCCGGGCCGCACGCAAGCCCCGCCAGAGCACCGCCCGCCGCCCCCCCCAGGAACCCACCGCCAGCAGTCGAATAGACCCGTGCCTTTTGACCATCGGCCAGGGATTCGAACTCGCTGCCAAAGACCTCACCGGCGTACCTTTCTTGCAGCTCAGGCAAGGACTTTCCCCTGGACTTGCTCTTCTCGGCTATTGCGCGCCCCAGGTCGGACGAGATTGCGCGCTGAGCGTCCATGATCGTGTTCCGCATCGCCTGCGCCGTTCGCGCACCTTCCTCCGCGGTGATTGCGCCCGACCGATAAGCCGTCATCGTCTCCTGGCTCATCTTCCGGATGGAGGCAATGTAGTCGCGCCGTACCTGGGCGTCCTTCACGAAGCGGTAGCCAAAGTTGACGCCCTCGGCCTCCAGGTCTTGCAGTGCGCGCCTGAGGTGGTCGTCCTCCACCTGTGAGCAGACGGGAGCCAGGGCGAACGAATAGTCAGCCATGAAGGGATGCTACCCACGAAGGTGGGCTGGTCACAACGCTCGTGGACGGTCGGCACCTCGAGCCTGCGCGCCGATCGCCTCACCGACGAGATCGTGGGGCTGCTCAGGCGAGGGGGCTACCGCACGCTCGCCACCGCCTCGGATGGCCCATCGGAACGGCTGCGCACGGCGATCCGGGGCGGCGCGCGCCGGCGGTCGCTACGCGGACTGGTGGGCAGCCCTGGCCACGATCATCCCCGGGCCCACGAGCCGAGGCCCGTCGCTGCGCATGTCGTCAGTCGCAGGCAAGCCCGGGCTCACGCGACAGGGCAGCTTGCGGGATCCGTGAAGGACGGGGTGCTGATCGATCGGCGACCCGCTGGCGGGGTGCCGTCACGAAGTGTGCGAGGTTCACCGGGTCGGTCATCACTTTGCCTGGCGAAGACCCAGGCGCTCCCGTTGCCGCGCGCAGCGGCGAGCGTTCGTCGGCGACTGGGCTCGAGCCACAGCCTCGGCGGCGAGATTTCCGTGACGGAGGTACCCGGGGTGGAGTCCTTCACCACCCTCTCGGTCGTGTACGAATGGGGATCATGAGGGCCATTGGGCCTCGGCTTCCGGCCGAAACGGCCCGTGTCCGGTCACGGACCAGACAGTGTCCGCCAGGTATCGTCGATGAAGACGAAGTCGGTCGCGCCGGCGCCCGCGTGACAGGAGGTGCAGCTCGCGAGTTGCACCGGCCCGCGGGACACGCCATCGGCCGCGTTCCAGTACACGAATTCCCAGTCGCCGCCCGCCGTATCGAACCCCGTGGGGCGCTTGACCATGATTCCGAGCGCCGCCAGCACGAACGCTCCGCTGGGCTGATCGCGCACGAACTTTTCCTTGACGATCGTGGCCCCGACGGCGAATCCGCCGGCGCCCTGCGCACCGATTCCATCCATGGCCGGCGGGTTGGCCCAGTCCCGCAGGGCATGACGGCCATGGACACTGGCGGCAAAGGCGCTCTCCGCGGCGGTCGGGGACCGGCAAAGGGCAAAGATGTCCGCCGAGATGTCGACCGGCGCCATCGACAGTGGCTGCCAGGACGTGTACGAAGCCATGATCGTCGCAAGGTCGTCGGCGCCTCCTTGCCCGGCTCGTCCCCCCTGCCCCCCCGTCCCGACGAAGCCGCCCTGGCCTGCTTGTTCGGCCTGCCCGCCCGTGCCCACCGCGGGCGTCACGTCGGTTCCACCCGTGCCCGCATCGAGCCCATACGGCTTGGCGCCCGAATCCGAGCGACATGCCCCGAGGCTGGAAAACGCACCGCACGCAATCGCGGCGACCGGGAGCGCAAACCTCATGACGCACCTCCATCGGTGAAGATCTCGAAGAAGTGTACACGAACTGTCTGCGTGTACGGGGCCCGACTCCGAGCCCGTCAGCCAGGCCCGTCCGTCGCGCCTGTCGTCAGTTGCAGGCGAGGCCGAGCTGGAGCGACTGGCAGCTCGCGAGATCGGTGAGCGCCAGCCTGCCCGCGGCGAAGTCGGCGGCGGCGGGTGAGAAGGTCGCTTCACAGACCGAGGTCGACTGGACCATCAGGCCCGAGCTGCCGTCCCCGACATAGACCGACCAGCGCCCGCTGGTCAAGAGCGCGGCGTTGACCGTCACGCTGGCCGGATCCCCGCTGTCGGTCCAGGCCGGGGAGAGGGTCTCCTCGACCGAGGACTCGCCGACCAGCGCCCGGTTGAGCCGGAGCTGACAGAATGCCTGCGGTACGTTCGTGTCGCCGGGGCCCGAGCCGGACCAGGGCTGTCCCGTGCTCACGTTGGTCGGCGCGATGGTCGCCGCGTCGCAGGTCACCGTCCACTGCGAGTCCGGCGTGACGTCGCAGGTCCCCCCGGCCGAGCAGGTGAAGCAGCTGCCACAGGCCGCGCAGGCGGCTCCGCCCGTTCCGCAGCGGCGGTTGGTCCGCTTGGTGGTCAAGCAGATCTTGCCGTTGCAGCACCCGTCCGGGCAGGTGGTGGGATCGCACCCTGCCGCCGCGCCGTCCGCTCCCGCGGTCCCGGGATCGCCCATCCCGCCGACGCCCCCGGCCTGCCCCGAGGCCCCCGCGTCGCCAGCCGCCATCCCGGCCGTGCCTCCTGGCCCGGGATCTCCACCCGTGCCAGAGGCCGCGCCCGAATCACCGGGCCCCCCGGCGTCCGAGGTGTCACCGCCGGTGCCGGGTCCGATCAAGATCCCCCCTCCACTGCCACCCGAGCCGAGCCCGCCGCCCGACCCGCCGCCGGTGGACGGGCCTCCGTCCGGAAGGTCTCGAATCCCGCCGCCACCCGAGCCGGTCGACGGCGCGAGCCCCGCCCGATTCACCGAGCAACCGCCTCCTCCAAGGAGCAGCACCGCGGCCACCACGAGGAAAGGGCCCCGTCTGTTCGCGCGCGTTCGCCCCAGGCTCATCGCAAGGCTCATTGGTTGCACATTCGACGAAAGCAGTAATGTAATTTACACTAAAGTTATCACAGAATCTGGACAGGGAAAGCAAAAAGTCGGGCGGTCCGGGAGCCCTCATTCGGCGGCGGGGGCGGCCTCCTTGGGCGAGGGCAACCGCCGAAAGGCGACCACGTCCAGCGGGTCGAGGAGGCGTTCCTCCTCGCAGGCCGCGAGCCCGACCCGCGCGAGGGACGCCTCCCTGGCGATCCCAGTCCCGAAGAGCCCCTCGACGACCTCGATTGGCCTGGCGCTCGTGTCGGTCGAGATGGCGAGCTGGAACTCGAGGACGCGATCCGCGGCCAGGGGACCGTCCTCGTTCCACCCGAGACGGTCCAGCCGCACCGTCATCGAACCTCGCATCGAATCTGGATCGAGCGCTTTCCCGAGCGATGGCGTGGGAGGGCCGAGCCAGCGCACGGCCTGCCGCACATCGACCATGCGCCCGACCCCCGAGCCCTCCCCGGTCCGCTTGACCCGGATGGGCTCGCCGCCGCTCCAGCGCGCGAGCCCATCGGCCGCCGAGATCCCGACCGGCAGCCTGGCCCAGAAGGTCGACCGCGCCAGCACCCGCCCGAGCGCCCGATCGTTGTCGCCGAGGCGCACCGCAGACAGCCAGCTCACCCCGTCGATGGTGACGGCTTGCAGGCGCTCCACCAGCTCGTCGGGCGCCACCTCCTCGGTCAGCTTCACGTCGAGCAGCTCGCAGAGCGACGGGATGCCGAGCCCCAGCGCTGGGCCGTAGGTCAGCTCGGGCTTCGGGTGAAAGCCCACCGAGTAGAAGAGCTCGAGCCCGGCCCTCCGGAAGATGCGGGGCAGGTGGCGCACGAGATCGAGGTGCCCGAGATACGCCACGCGCCCGAGCTTGGTGTAGCGCAGGCGCATCCGGATCGGCTCGCCCTGCTCGGTGCGGGTCGGGGGCATGGGTCGCGCTGGCCGCACCCGCCGCGGTCGGTTCCCCGGATCCGCGCCGCCCGGACCGTCCGCTCCGCGGGCGCCGTCCACCGCCGGCGCCTCCGCCGCATCCGTCGTCGCATTCACCACGGGCTCCTTCGTATCCACCGCGGCCGCCCTCCCCTTGCGCGGCACCCTCGACTCCAGCAGCCGCGCGCCCGGCAACGCGACCGGCTTGGTCCAGGCGTTCATGCGTCGCAGGTAGGTGAGGCGCTCCTCCTTCATGGCCGTCAGATCGCAGGCCACCCCGCAGTCGTAGCAGATGAGCTTGTCGGACCGCCCGGCCTCTGCCTCCTCCACGCTGCTCGGGTGCAAGAGCTTCTTGTAGGGCTTGCCGCAGGGCGGAGACAGCCGATCCTTGAGGGCCTTGCGATACTCCCTCGCCAGGAAGCCATCCTCGAGCGCGATGTCGATGTGGTCCCAGGGCAGCTTCGCCGTCACCGGGATGGTCCCGAGGTAGCGCTGCAGATCGATCGGTGCCTCCGCGGTGCTCTCGGCGATGGCCTGATCCCAGAGATCCATCCGCAGCTGGTCGTCCCAGCCGTCGAAGCGGCAGCCGAGCCGGAACGCCCGCTCGAGGATGTCCGCCACCTCGCGATCGCCGCGCGAGAAGATCGCCTCCAGGTGCGACTGCGCGTTCTCGTGCATCTTGAGCTCCACCCGCAGCCGCCGCGCGGTCTCGGCCAGGAGCCGCTGCTTGCGGGCGGTCTCCTCCTCGGAGTCCATGGCAGCCCACTGAAACGGGGTGTGGGGCTTCGGCACGTGGGTCGAGACCGAGGCCACGATGGCGGCGCCCGGGAAATAGCTGCGGCCGATGGCCTGCACGCGCGCGGCGGTCTCCACGATGCCGCGCACGTCCTCGTCGGTCTCGGTCGGCAGCCCGATCATGAAGTACAGCTTCATGCGCTGAAACCCGCGCGAGAACACCCGGTGGGCCGACTCGATGATGTCCTCCTCGGTGACGTTCTTGGTGATGACGTCGCGCATGCGCTGGGTCCCGGCCTCGGGGGCGAAGGTCAGCCCCCCGGCGCGCACGCTGGCCATCTCCGCCAGCAGATCGTCGTTCAGCCCGTAGGCCCGCAGCGACGACACCGACAGCGACACCTTCTCGTCGCGCAGCTTGGCCATGGCCGCCTTGACCAGCGGCGTGACGCACGAGTAGTCCGCGGTCGACAGGGAGGTGAGCGCGGTCTCGTCGTATCCTCCCTTCTTCACCCCGGAGACCACCGCGTCGATGATCGCCACGGGATCGCGCTCGCGCACCGGGCGATAGATCATCCCCGCCTGGCAGAACCGACAGCCCTCGGTGCAGCCCCGGGCCACCTCCACCGCCATGCGATCGAAGATGGCCTCGCCGAAGGGCAGCGGCGAATCGTCGGGGAACGGGAAGCGGTTGAGGTCCGCCACCCACACCCGCTTCGGCCGGGCCGGAACCCGCGGGTCGAGGGGCGCCCCCACCACCAGGAAGCCCGAGTCGGGATCGCGCGCGAGCGCGTACAGCTCGGGCACGTAGAGCGGGAACCGCGCCGCGAGCTGGATCAGGCGCTCGCGCCGCGCCACCCCCGCCCGCGCGAGCCGCGCGCTCTCGAGCACCAGCGCCGGAAGGGCCTCCTCCGCCTCGCCGATGAAGAACGCGTCGATGAACGGCGCCAGCGGCTCGGGGTGGGTCGCGGTCGGCCCGCCGCACAGCACGAGCGGCCCGCCGTCGCCTCGATCGGCCGCCCGCAGCGGGAGCCCGGCCAGATCGATGAGGTTGAGCACGTTGGAGTAGGTCAGCTCGTACTGCAGCGAGATGCCGATGACGTCGAAGCTCCCGAGGGGCGCCGCCGACTCGAGGGTCACGAGCGGCAGCCCGGCCTGCCGGATCTCGGCCTCGCAGTCGCCCCACGGCGCGAACGCCCGCTCGCAGGCGATGCGGGGATCCTGGTTCAGGATGCCGTAGAGGATCTTGGTCCCGAGGTGGGACATGCCGATCTCGTACACGTCGGGGAAGGCCAGGCACACGCGCGCCAGGGCGGCGTCCGGCGCCTTGCGCACCTGCTGGTACTCCCCGCCGAGATAGCGGGAGGGCTTTTCCACACGACCGAGGAACGCGGAATACGGATGCAGCATTGGGCCCGCAATCTAGCACCCTTGCCAGGAAGCGGACCGCCGGCCTTTGGGCCGCCGGTGGATGATCCCTACTGGTTGCCGGCGAGGACGACGGGGAACTCGGTCTGGTATTCCTCCGATGAAGGAGGAAACGCCCAGCGGGACATGACGTCCCGGATACAGGGCTCGAGGGCCCGGAAGGGGGCGGTCGCGTCGAGGTTCACGCGCTGGACCCGTCCGGAGAGTCCCACCGTCACCCGCACCGTGATCTTCCCGTTGGTGAGCGAGTTGTCCCGCAGCAAGGCCCGCTGATAGCAGGTCTGGATGCCCTGCCGGTTGTTGTTGATGACCCGGCTGATGTCGGCTTGCACCGGGGTCGAGCGCGCACCGCTCGAGCTCGTACCGGGAACGCGCAGCTCCCGTCCGGAGCTGTCGCCGAATCGCCCGGCGGCCTCACGCTGATCCGCGGTCATCCCCGAGGCCACCGGAGGCGGGACGGTCGAGGTGGGCTGGCTGCGACCGCCCCGCTTGGCGCGGCGTCCGGGCCGCGGCCCCGCCGCTTCGACCCGGGCGGCCACCGGAACCCTGGAATCGGCGGGAACGGGCGGCGCCGGTGGCTGTTCGGCCTTGGCCTTGGCCGCGGCGGCGGCTTCCGCCTCCTGCCTGGCCATGTCCTCGGCCATGGCGGCGATGTTGGTCGCCGCGGACTTCTCGGGGTCGGCCTTGCTCGCGACGGGGACGGGCCCCGGCGCGGCGGCCGGGCGGCGCAGCACCGCCGAGGCGACGAGACCGCAGATCACGAGCGCCAGCACCGCGCCTCCGGCCACCAGAGCCCGGGTCGAGCGGGCCTTGGCCATCAGCGCGGCCGGGCCATGAAGCACAGGGCCGGAGAAGCCGACACCCGAGCTGTTCACCCCGGCCACCGGCACCGCTTCGGCCGAGACCGGCGATGACAGCAGCGCCGGGAGGGCGGCGGCCGAGATCGCAGCCGAGGCGTCCCCGCCGACCAGGTGGTCGACCGCGAAGCCGGCGGCCTGAACGCCGTTTGACGCCCCGTTCTTTCCGGTATGCCCAGGCGGGTGCGCGCTCGCGGGGCCCCCGCTCGAACCCGGGTGGTGAGAATGGGTGCCGGGCGCGCTGGGGTGTGACGGGACAGGACCATGCCCCGCGGTCGTCCCCGGTGGGTTGGGTCGTCCAGGTGCGGCCGTTCCCCTGGCCTCGACGGTGCCCGGAATCGAAACGGCCACCGCGGGCTTGGCCTCGGATCTCGTCTCGGCCTTGGTCTCGGACCTGGCCTCGCCGTTGGCGCGAGCCGCCACGTCGGTGCTCGGGTGGTTGCCGGTCGGGAAGAGCCGGCGGGGCGGGGGCGGTGGAACGGGCGTCAGCGAACGGCGGCGGCGCAGCATCTCCTGCGCCAGCTCCGGCAAGTCCCTGGGGGGCTTCCAGCCATCCAGATCCGCATTCCACACGTGCACGTCGGCAGTCTTCGGCTGCGTGAGGACTCTTTCGACCAGCACCGAGCGGCCGAAGGGCCCGGTTTGAACCCCATCGACGGCGAGGTACCATTCGAGGTCGTCCGGTGGGGGCGGAGGCGGAATCGCGATGGAGCCGGTCGGCCGTCGAGGCGCAACCCCTGCCGCGGACACCTGGGCACCGTTGCCAGACAGGGCGGACGCCGACGCGGGGGCGCCCGCGCTTCGGGTCGACCGCGCCGCGGCGCCGTTGCCGGCGGGGGCGGCGCCCCCGGTCACGCCCACGCGGGCCGGGGACGCGGCGCTGGCAGGCGCGCGGACGGCGGCAGGCGCCGCACCAGGAGCCGAGGAGAACAGCGCCTTGGCGTCGATGTCCGCGTGCGCCGTGGGCGCGGAGTGGGCATGACCCGCATCGATCGCGGTGGGCGCATCCTCCACGCTCGCACCGGTCTCGCGAACGGTGATGACGTTGGTGCAGGTCTTACATCGAACCTTGAGTACTTTGCCGCGAACCTTGTCGTCCGCGATCGAGTACTTGGTGTGGCAGCGTTCGCAGACAAACTTCATTCTTGGTCTGGTCCTACATGGACTGTTTCGGCAATCCGGACGGATTCCCTTAGCGTCACAGTGGGGATAAACCCGCCCGCCACGAACCACCAGCGATCCGATGCGCGAAACCTACCATCTCGTCCCAAGGAATACCACGATCCCCGTGGCGACGAGAACCAGCAGAACCACCCAGATCGGGAGCCGTCCGCTGGCCGGGCTCTGGCCTGCGCTGTGGGCTGCGTGCACCTCCTCCGAGATGGAGGCGTCCTTCTCCGTCGGGCGATCGTTCGAATCGCTCGGGGATGGGCGCGCGCCCGCCTCAGTGTTCGCGGGCTCGGCCTCGGCCCCGGGGATCTCGAGCGGTTCGGCGGCGGCCGCCAGCACGGCGGCCACGGAGGTGAAGGAGGAGGAATGCGGGCCGGCGGTGGCTCCCGCGTCCGGCGCCGCCGTGGCCGGTGGCTCGTCGGCTCGATGCGCGCCCGAGACCCCAGCGGGCGCGGGAGGCGCCGCGGGAGCATCGCCCTGCCTGCTCGCGGGCGCGGTCGCGGACACGGGCAGATGCAGACCATTGGCCTTGGCCGGAGACCCCGAGGGGCGCGTTGCCAGGCCACCGGTGGCACCCGCCGCGTCCGCCTCCACGTCCACGGCGGCCACGTCCACCGCCGTGTGCAGGCGCAGGTCCGCTCGATTCTCCGGGCGTGGACGCACCCGGGTCACGAGCGGAGCGCGACGATCGAAGTCGAGCTCCTCGAGCTCGTCGTCCGCGGTGGAGCGCGCCCGCGCCCCGTCCGGCGCCCCCTCGTCCGCTCCGGTCGCCGCGGCCTCGGCCCGGCCGGACGAGGCCCCGGCAGCCTCGGGCGCGAAGAGCTCCTTCATGTAGGCAGCGAGCCGGCGCGAGCCAGATTTGAGCCCGGCCTCGTCCAGGAACTCCTGCAGCTCGTGCTGGAGCTGGGCGGCGCTCTGATGGCGATGCGCCGGGCTCTTCTCCAGCGCCTTCATGACCACCAGCTCGAGCGCGGGAGGATACTGTCTGCGCACGTAGGTGGGAGGAGGGATCTGCGCATCGCAGATCTTCTTCATCACCTCGGCGGGAGGCCCGCGAAACAGGCGGCGGCCCACCGTGATCTCGTAGAGGAGCACGCCGAGGGAAAAGATGTCCGAGCGCTGATCGACCGGCTCCGCGCGCACCTGCTCGGGAGACATGTACGACACCTTGCCGGGGCGCATGCCCGACTCCTCCCGGACCTGGTCCTGGACGCGCGCGATGCCGAAGTCGACGATCTTGGTGACACCCTCGTAGGTGACGAGGATGTTCGAAGGGCTGACGTCCCGGTGGATGATCCGGGCGGCCCGCCCCTCCGCGTCCCGACGTTCATGGGCATAGGCCAGCCCCGCCGCGGCGTCCGCGACGATCTGCACCGCGTGCTCGAGCGGCAGGAACCCTCCGCGGGCGATGGCCCGGCGCACGATGTCGGTGACTGTCTCACCATGGATGTACTCCATGGCGATGTAGCGCACCCCGTCGGCCTCGTTGACGTCGTACACGTGGACGATGTTCTGGTGGTTGAGCTTGGCGGCGAGGCGCGCCTCGTCGAGGAACATCCCGAGCACCCGGGGGTTCTGGGCGTACTTCTCCTGGAGCATCTTCAGCACCAGATCCTTCTCGAAGCCGCCGGCGGCCTCCTGCCTGGCGATGAAGAGCTCGGCCATCCCGCCGGAGGCCAGGTGGCTGGTGATCGTGAAACGTCCCACCCGACGCCCGATGAACTCTGCGGGGCTCACCATTTGCGCGGGATACTATCACCCACTCAGAACCGCAGGACCAGCTCGATCCGGGCGCCGGTGAAGTCCGGGAAGACCTTGCAGATCCCGTTGACGCACCGGAGCGCGCCGCGCTGCTGGCCGAGGAAGAGTCGCAGGTTCGAATCGCCCGGCAGCCAGCCCCGCGGGAGGCGGTAGAAGACCGCGCCGTTGAAGTAGCTGAGGGGGTTCGCGAAGCGGGTGGTGTACTCGTACCCGAACGTGGCGATGATCTTCGAGGCCCAGTGGACGGCGAGGTAGTTCTCGCCCTCCTTCCAGGGGTGCGCGTCGGTGTCGGTCTCGGCCCGGGCGCGGTGGGTGCCCTGCATCTGCACGGCCCAGGTGTCGTCGATGGTGTGCAGGGCGTCGTAGCGCAGGTAGGCCTCCCGGTAGAACTCCCGGGAGGACGAGCCGCTCGCGGTCATGGTCGGCTCCGCCACCTGGTCGAAGCGCGCGCCGCCCCACAGGTTGGCCCGCGAGCGGTTGTTGTCGTAGGCCAGGATGACCCCGACGAAGGGGTCGAGGACGTCGTTGCGATCGGCGGCGACGAGGCCGCCGCCGTTCGCCCCGCAGTCGCCGAAGCGCTCGGACCAGGTCTGGTAGAGCCCGAGCGAACCGTAGACGATGACGTGCGCGTCGCGCCGGTAGTCGAGCTGGGCCCGGCCGCCGGTGGTGCAGTCGGCGAAGCGGTTGAACTCGGTGTCCTGGGTGATGGGCCCGGTGGTGGGCGGGGCGCTGTACTGCAGGCCGACGAACTCGCTGGCCCGCAGGGTGTCGATGTTGGCGCGCAAAGGGGAGAACCGGCGGGTGTGGCGGAGCTCCACCAGCCCGAGCCAGTGGTCGGTGTCGAGGCTGAGGCTCCCGATCACCGCGTAACCATCCAGCACCCGGGCCGGAGGCTCGGCCGCGCCGAAGGGGGTGGCGGCGCCAGACAGCCGCTGCAGCGCGCCTTCGAGGTAGGCGGCCCCCGACTCCCCGAGCCGCGGCAGCGAGACGGAGGCGCTGGCCGTCTCGACGTACTTGGCCTGCCGGACCGGATCGGAGCTCCCGGAGAAGACCACCCCGCCCGGATCGGCGGAGGCGAAGAGCTGCCCCGGACCGCCCCGGGCCACGAGGGCGCCGTAGGCCCCGAGCACCACCGCGTCGGTGCCTCCCTCGGCGCGGAGCCCGAAGATACCGTCGGGGCGGAAGGTCTCGGTGGTGGCGAGGGTGTAGGCGGACCCGGCATCGAAGGTGGGCATCCCCGCGAACACCCAGCTTTCGGGCGCGACCAGGCGACGACCCGAGACCTCGTCGACCCGCACCGGGTTGCCGTACCCGCCGAGGACGGTGACGGACAGTTTGCGAGTCGCGTTTCGCCAGGTCCAGTCCAGCTTGGCCCCCCGCACGGTGGTGTCGTAGGCAAACTCGTCGACCTTGCGGACCGACAGCGTGAGCCCGCGCCCGAACTGCGCGTAGAAGTCGCCGAGGGTGAGCTCGAGCGTGGGGGTGCCGTAGGACACCGCGACCTTGGACGGATAGATGGTGGCGCGGTACCGGTTGAGGAGCGCGCGCTGGGCTTCGAGCAGCTTGCGGCCGTAGCAGGCCTGCAAGGATTCTCCGCCCGCCAGATCGCAGCTTTGCGCCTGGTCGGCGGGCGACACCGCCTCCGAGGCCAGGTAGTCGGCGGTGGGCGGCGCGCCGTAGAACGCGCTGTCGAGCCGAGCGCTCGCGACCACCCGCCGCCAGGTGAGCTGCAAGCTGAGCCGGTTGAGCCAGGTGGAGTAGTCGTCGTTGTCCCGCAGGCCATCCCGGTTGTTGCCGACGTAGGCCCCGACCCCGGTCTCGGTCACGTCGAGGCGCGGCGGCTCGGCGGCCTGCGCAAGGGCGGGGAAGAGCACGATCGCAGCGGCCGCCCAGATGGCGACCACGCCGGGCGCGGTGCCGGCGACCACCCCGCGCACGGGATTGGCGGCCCGCGCCGCGGCATCAGGGGCCGAGCAGGCCCTCGATCTCACGTGCCAGGCCGTTTTCGTCGCCGGGGGTGTAGCCCTCGTGCTGCCCGACCACCCGCCCGGCCTTGTCGATGATCACCGTGTAGGGCGCGCTCCGGCGCGGATTGTAGAGCGCGACCACCCGCGACTCCTGATCGAGCAGCACGGGAAATGGCAACCTCAGCTGGCGGGCCACCCCGCGCACCTGCGCCACCGACTCGGGGCCATCGACCGAGATGGCGGCGATGGTGAGGCCGCGCGCCCGGTACTTCTCGTAGATCTCCGCCAGGCGGGGCAGCTCGATCTTGCACGGGTCGCACCAGGTGGCCCAGAAATCCAGCACCACCACCGCCTTGCCCTGGAGCGCCGAGAGCCGGAACGACTTCCCGGCGATGTCGTCGAGCTCGAAGTCCTGCGCGAGACCGTGGAAGCCCGATCGGGACGATGGCGGCTCCGCGGTGCCGGCGACCGCGGCGGTTCCATTGATCGCCCCCGGGGTCTCGGTGGGTCGGGCACCGCCGTGACATCCCCCCGCGACTAGCATCGCGCCCGCCAGCCAGACACGCGCCCGACTCAGGGGCACACGGACGGTTTCTGGGGGGCATTGCTGCAAAGGAAGGCCTCGAGCATGTCCTGGCCCCCGAAGCCGGTCTCCTCGGCGACGTTGGTCATGGTCTTGGTGTCGATGAGCATGAGGAACGGCAGCGAGCCGACATCGAAGTAAGGTGCCAGCTTCTTCGCGGGATCGATGAAGACGGGGAACGGCAAGGCGTGGCTGGTGATCCAGGCGTCGAGCTCGGTCTGGGTGGCGGCCGCGCCGGTGGTCGAGTCCGCCCCCTCGAAGAGATCCTGAACGATCTGGACCCCCGCCGGCATGAACTTGGTGGCGACGGCGGGCAGGGAGCCGGCCTCGAGCACGCACGGACCGCACCAGACGGCACCGACCGCGACCAGGAGCGCCGTGAGGGGTGCACCGGTGTCCGTCACCTTGGTCCCGTCGGGATTGAAGTAGTCGCCGAGCGAGATGGTCTTCAGCGTGCGAGCGGCGGAGACGTTGGCGTACCCGTAGAAGGTCGCGTTCTCGATCACCTTCCCCTTGCCGGCACCGTAGGGACCGGCGGGATACGCGGCAGCAGGCAGCGATCCGGCATCCGCGCCGGGCGCGCCCCCATCCGGAACGCCGGCCCCGGACTTCCCCGAGCACGCGGACAGGCCGAAGGGCGCCACGACGATTGCCACGAGGAGTGCCACGAACGGGACCGACTGCGCGAAACGCTTCATGTCACCTCACCGATTTTGGCCTGGACAGGTGACAGTAATCCATGGTTGTGGCATGTCAAACGGCTGGCTCCCCCCCCAGCGACTCCCAGCTTCGGAAAGGCGGGTAACGACGTGTCGAGAGTGACCCTGTTCGCGCGATCCCTGGCGTTCTTGTCGAAGATGGGACCGCCGGCGCGGGAGGTCGTGATGCTGGTCGCGGTCGTGGTCGGAGTCGCGGTGGCGGTGGGAGGTGGGCTCGGGATCGGCCTGGCGGGCTGTGGCAGCAGCTCGAAGGCGGTCGCCAGCTGCACGGCCACCAGCTGTCCGGCGGGGACCGCCTGCGTCGGCGGCGCCTGCGCCCAGACCTGCAGCCACCACTCGGACTGCGCGGAGAGCGCCGGGTTCGCCTGCACGAGCGTCACCGCCGGAGCCGACGCGGGCGCTGGCGCTGGCGAGGCCGGGGTCTCGGCGACGGCGCCGCTGGTGTGCCAGCCGGGCGCCGTCGCCAAGCTCGCCAAGCAGTATGGAGCGGCGTGCGGGCTCGACCTCGACGCGGACTGCGACACCGCCAGTGGGTTCACCTGCCAGGGGCACCAGAACGACGTGGACGCGTTCTGCACCAAGCTCGGCGGCTGCTTCGCCGACACCGACTGCCCGGCGGCGATGTACTGCGGCTGGCTGCCCGTGCGCGGCTGCGTCAATCTCAACAACTGCACCACCGCCGCGATGTGCGCCGCTTACCCCGGCGCGAGCTGCGTGGCGGACGGGTCCGGGAGGAAGTCCTGCACCATCGCCAAGTCTTGCCACACGCAGCCCGACGACTGCGGCCTCGGCTTCGCCTGCCGGCTGCTGCCGGGCGACGCCACGAATCGCTTCAGCATGGCGCGCGCGTGCGTGCCGCGAGGCGACTGTGATCCGTGCACCACCGACGCCGACTGCTCGGGCGCGGGGACGGCCTGCGTGACGGCGGTCGGAGGCACCGAGTCGTTCTGCGCGCGGTCGTGCGAGCCCGGCGGCACCAGCTGCGATCCGAGCTCGGCGTGCACGGCCGTGGGCGACCGGGGGAACTTCTGCGTGCCGCGCTCCGGGACCTGCCATGGCGACATGTCCCCGTGCTCCGCGTGTCGCGACAACCACGATTGCGGTCCGAGCGGCGTCTGCCAGGTGGTGCAGGAGACCCGCGAGCAGTTCTGCGTCGAGCCCTGCGCGAGCGACGGCACCTGCCCGAAGGCGCCGGGCGGCGGCCAGATGGCCTGCTGCACGAGCGCGGCCGACTGCGGGGGCTTCCTCGGCGACTGTCTGCCGGTGCCGGCGCAGAATCCCTACCCGCGCTCGGCCTTCGGGTGCTGGCTCCAGCCATGCACGACCAACGCCGACTGCTCCGCCGGAGAGCTCTGCGACATCCGCCTGCAGACCCAGGTGAGCAGCACCGAGCAGAACACCACCTGCGGGACCTCGGGGGTGTGCCGGTCGCCGCACGATCCGACCGACTCGGTCGACTTCGAGGTCATCGGCAAGGTCTGCAACTGCGCCGGAAAGCGCTTCAACAGCGAGGCCGACCTGGCGGCCGACCCGGCGTCGGCGTTCAAGGGGTGCTGCAACACCGTGATGTCCACCAGCGGGGCCACCTTCAGCTGCTCGTGATGCACGGCTGACGCGTGGGAAGCGTTCGAGGACGGTGATGGGCGAGGAAGCGCCGAGCGCGGGGATGGTCCTCGAGCTCGACCGGGTCGGCAAGCACCACGGGCAGGTGCGGGCCCTCGCGCCGACCAGCCTCGGATTTCGGGAGGGGCGCACCACGGTCCTGCTCGGACCGAGCGGCTGCGGGAAGACCACCACCCTGCGGTTGCTGATGGGCCTCATCGCTCCCGACCCCGGGGGACAGGTGCGCTTCCGTGGGCAGCCGCTGACGCCCCACAACCTCCGCGAGGTCCGGTCCCGCATGGGCTACGTGGTCCAGGACGGGGGCCTCTTCCCCCATCTCACGGCGGAGGGCAACGTCTGCCTGATGGCACGCCACCTCGGCTGGGAGCCCGGCCGGATGCGCGAGCGCCTCGAGCACCTCGGGCAGCTCGTCCACCTGTCGGCGACCGCCCTCGCCCGCTATCCGGCCGAGCTCTCGGGGGGCCAGCGACAGCGCGTGGGGCTGATGCGGGCGTTGATGCTCGATCCGGCGGTCCTGCTGCTCGATGAGCCGCTCGCGGCGCTCGATCCCCTGGTCCGCGCCGAGCTGCAGGACGAGCTCGGGCTCGTCTTCGCGACCTTGCGAAAGTCGGTGGTCCTCGTGACCCATGATCTCGGCGAGGCCGCGGCGCTCGGGCACGAGCTGGTGCTGTTCAAGGATGGCGAGGTCGTCCAGCGCGGAACGCTCGACGACTGGAGGCTGAGGCCGGCGACCCCGTTCGTCACGACGTTCATGCAGGCGCAGCGGCGGTTCGATCCCGGTGCCGGCCGGCTCGGGCCCGCGGATGGCCACCCGTGAGCGACCGAGGGCACGCCCCAGCCCCAGCCCCAGCGTCGGCGCGGCTGCGCGCGTCCGGGCCGTCGCGCGGGTGGGCGGGGCCCCGTCGGGCGGCGGCGTTCATGGTCGGAGTCGCGCTCCTGTCCTGCGGCGCCGAGGGGGCCCGAGTCGACCCGGGCGTGGGTGGGCCCGCCACCGCCGAGCTGCGCGTTGGCTCGAAGACCTTCACCGAGTCCGTCATCCTCGGCGAGCTCGTCACCCAGCTGGCGCGGGCCGGCGGCGCGCGGGTGCAACACCGGTCCGGGCTCGGGGGGACGCGGCTCCTCTGGAATGCCCTCACCTCCGGCGCCATCGACATCTACCCCGAGTACACCGGCACCCTCCTCGAGGAGATCCTGCACGGCGATCCGGCGATCGCGCGCATCGGCGCCGCCGCCGATGTCGGGGCCACGCTCCGGCAACTCGGCGAGGCGCTCCGGCCGCGGGGAATCGGCGTGATGGGCCCGCTCGGGTTCGACAACACCTATGCCATCGGGACGACCGCCGCCCTGGCGCGGCGACTCGGGTTGGTGACGGTCTCGGATCTCGCGCGACACCCCGAGCTGCAGCTCGGCTTCAGCAACGAGTTCCTGAGCCGCCACGATGGATGGCCGGCGGTGCGCGCGCGCTACGGGCTCGAGACGACCAACGTGCGGGGGCTCGACCACGATCTCGCCTACCGCGGGCTCGCGGCCGGGGCCATCGACCTCACCGATCTCTACACGACGGATCCCGAGATCCTCCGGGATGGGCTCGTGGTCCTCGCCGACGATCGGCGCGTCTTTCCCCGCTACGACGCGATCCTGCTCTACCGCCGCGCGGCCTTCGCGGAAGATCGCACGTCCGCTGGTGCCACGGCCGAGGCTGGCGCACCGAGCGGCCTCGCCGGCCTGCGGCGCCTCGAGGGCCGGATCGACGCCCCCACCATGGCGTCCCTGAACGCGCGCGCCAAGCTCGACCACGTCCCCGAGACCACGGTGGCCGCCGACTTCCTGCGCACGACCCTCTCCGTCACCGGAGCCGGCGGCCAGGGTGCGCGCGTCGGTCCGGCCAGCGCCATCGCCCACCGCGCGCTCGAACACCTCACGCTCGTGGGGCTGTCGCTCGGGCTCGCCATCGCGGTGGCCATCCCCCTCGGGGTCCTGGCGGCGCGTCGCCCGCGGCTCGGGCGGGTGATCATCGGCGCGACCGGGGTGGTCCAGACCATCCCGACCCTGGCCCTCCTGGTGTTCATGATCCCGCTGTTCGGGATCGGCGCGCGGCCGGCCCTGGTCGCGCTGTTCCTCTATGGCCTGTTACCCATCGTGCGCAACACCCACGCCGGGCTACTCGGGATCCCATCGTCGCTGCGCGAATCGGCCGAGGCGCTGGGACTGCCGCCGGGCGCGATCCTGCGGCGGATCGAGCTGCCGCTCGCCAGCCCCTTCATCCTGGCCGGCATCAAGAGCGCGGCGGTGATCAACGTCGGGACCGCCACCCTCGGGGCCCTGATCGGGGCCGGAGGCTTCGGACAGCCCATCTTCACGGGAATCCGGCTGGACGATCTCGGGCTGATCTTGCAGGGCGCGGTGCCGGCGTCGCTGCTGGCGCTCCTGGTCGAGGCGGCCTTCGACGGGCTCGAGCGCTGGGTGGTCCCACGCGGACTGCGGCTGTCCCGGGCGCGCCCGACCTGAGGCCCGACGCCCGAGGCCCGAGCCGAGGGCGGAGTCGGACCGGGCGGACGTTTTGCACACCTGGAGGCGGCCCGGCACACGATGCCTTGCTAGAACGCCTCTCCCATGTCCTTCGTCCGCCAGAATCGTCCCCGAGCGCGCGAGCGCCCTCTGGCGCCCGAACGGCTGCCTGCCGACGTCCCGGGCCCGCTCGTCGGGTTGCGAACCATCGCCCGGGATGGGTACTGCCTCCACGTCGATCCCATCCGTACCTCCGAGCTGGCGTTCGCCCTCTCGGTCGCGGCGGGGCTCGACGGCCGTCCCCGACGGCTCGACGCCAGCTTCCTCTACGACGCGGTCGGCTCCCGCATCTTCGAGCGGATCACCGCCGAGCCCGAATATTACCTGACCCGCACCGAGGACCGGATGCTGGCGTCGGCCGCCGCGAGGCTGCGCACCCTCGCGGGCTCGGACACCCTGGTCGAGCTCGGCTCGGGGACCTCGACCAAGACCGCGCACCTGCTCGACGCCTGGTGCGCCGCCGGCCCGACGACCTACGTCCCCATCGACGTGGACGTCGACGCGCTCGATGCGGCCTGCGCCGGGCTCCGCGCCCGATATCCGAAGCTGCCGAGGCTGCCGGAGCTCGTCATCGAGGGCATTGGCGCGCGCTACGAGCGCGCGCTCGAGGCCATGCGCGGCTTCGCGCCGGCGCGGCACGCCCGCACGGTCGTCTTCCTCGGCTCGAGCCTCGGCAACCTCGGCTGGCGCGAGTATCCCGAGTTTTGCCGCTCGGTCGCCGGGGCGCTCGACACCGAGGATTCGTTCCTGGTGGGGCTCGATCTGGTCAAGGCGCCGGCGCGTCTCGAGGCGGCGTACAACGACGCGGCCGGCTGGACCGCCCGCTTCACGCGCAACCTCTTCACGCGCATGAACCGGGAGCTCGGCACGGAGATCCCGGACGATGCCTTCGCGCACGTGGCCTTCTACGATCGCGAGCGCGAGCGCATCGAGATCTTCGCCGAGGCCACCCGCGAGGTGACGGTCCGCATCGACTCCCTCCGCCGCACGTTCCGGGTGGCGCCGGGCGAGCGCATCCTGACCGAGGTGAGCCACAAGTTCCGGGCAGAGGCGGCCATCGCCTCGATCGAGCGCTGTGGCTTTCGGACCCTCTGGCACGACGTCGGGGATGGCACCTTCGGCCTCTTCCTGTTTCGCCGAGCCGGTGGCCACGAGGGGGGTGAGCGCGGCGCGCGAGCCAGCGGGGCGGGCGCGCGGGCCGAGCTCGGGCCGCTCGGCCAGATGCGGTCCCGGACCCTCGAGCTCGTGGCGCCCCTCGACGACGCCGAGCTGCGCAGCCAGCCGAGCCCGATCATGAGCCCGATCGTCTGGGACCTCGGCCACATCGCCGAGTTCGAGGCCGAGTGGCTGCTCCCGCCCGGACAGACCGTCGGTAGCGGCGGTCCTCCCCGACCGGTCGCCGCGGGCGGCGCGCCGGGGTCGGAGGGCCCCGACCTCGGGTCGAGCGCGCGCAGGCTCTACGATGCGCTGGCCACGCCGAGGGCGCGCCGCGGCGAGCTCCCGTTGCCTCCGATCGAGGCGGTGTGGCGACGCCTGCGCGACGTGCGGGCGGCCGTGCAAATTCGGCTCGAGCGGCACGACCGGTACGAGCGGCTCGGTCCTCCCGAAGCTCCGCCGCGGGCCGAGGCCTCTGGCACGGCACCGGCGAGAGCCACCCGGCTCGAGCCGCGAGCGGCCTTGCGCCTGGTGCTGCAGCACGAGGCCCAGCACCAGGAGACGATCCTGCAGGCGATCGGGTTGCGGGAAGATCTCGACTACCGGCCGGCGTTCGCCGAACTCTCCGAGCTCGCGGGGACGCAGGTGGCGAGCGGGGTCGTGCCTGTGGACGAATCGATCTTCGTCCCGGCCGGTGCGTTCCTGATGGGGACCGACGATCGCCTGGACGCCTATGACAACGAGCGCCCGGCGCACGAGGTGTCCGTGCCGGCGTTCACGATCGACCGCAGCCCGGTCACCAACCAGCGCTTCCTCGCGTTCGTGCGCGACGGCGGATACGCGCGGCGGGAGGTGTGGTCGGAGGCGGGGTGGGCCTTCCTGCAAAGCACGGGAGCGCGCGCGCCGCTGCACTGGCGGGTGGGACCGGGAGGCTGGGAGGGCCTCGCCTTCGGGCGGCGCGTGCCGCTGCACCCGGACGCCCCGGTGGTTCACGTGTCGTGGTTCGAGGCGGACGCCTATGCCCGCTGGTCGGGGGCCCGCTTGCCGACCGAGGCCGAGTGGGAGAAGGCCGCGGCGTGGGATCCCGCGGTGGGCTCCTCCCGGCTCTTCCCCTGGGGCAACGCGCCCTGGGAGGCGCGCCTCGCCAACCTCGATCAGGCGCGCCTCGAGCCCGCCACGGTCGGCGCGTATCCCGAGGGGCGCAGCGCCTACGGGTGCTTGCAGATGCTGGGAGACGTGTGGGAGTGGACCTCGTCCTGTTTCGACGGCTACCCCGGCTTCGAGAGCTTCCCGTACCGCGAGTACTCGGAGATCTTCTTCGGTCAGACGTACCGGGTGCTGCGCGGCGGCTCGTTCGCCACCCGGGCGGTGGTGGCCCGCAACACCTTCCGCAACTGGGATCTGCCCGAGCGACGGCAGATCTTCGCCGGATTCCGGTGCGCGCGCCCGGCCTGAAGGGCGACGGCGATGGCGACGCGCCGACGGCCGTTCGCGCGGGCCCGGGCGCGCTCGCCGACCGGCTCGAGGCCCTGCCCGTGCGGGTCGAGGCGGCCACCGTCGCCGCGGGCGAGTCGGCGCTCGCCGACTATCCGGGCGGCCTGCGACCGACCAGCACCATCCGCCTCGTCGGTGCCGGCGAGGTCGGGCTCGGCGAGAACGTGGCCTTCACGGGGGAGGCACACGCGGCCTTCGTCGATCTGGCGCGCGGCATCGAGCGCGACCTGCGGGCGGCGGGCGCCGGGTTGACCGTCGGGGGCGCCATGTCGCTGGTCGAACGGGCCGCGGTCGGGGAGCGCGCCCATGCACGCGCGGCGCGCGCGCCCGCGCAGGCGGCAATCGCTCGCTACGCCCGCGCCGCCGTCGAGGCCGCTCTCATCGATCTCGCCTTGCGCCAGGCGGGCCTCGGGATCGGGGGGCTCACGGGCGTGGCGGAGGCGCGGCTGCGGTTCGTGGTGTCGTTCGACGGCGGAGGCGATCCGGTCGGGCACATCGGTCGGCTGCGGGCCGCGGGCTGGGGCGGCGCGCTCAAGCTCGACGTCGATCCCGGCTGGTCCGGGCCGATCCGGCGCGTGCTCGCCGCCGAGGCGGGCCTCGCGATCCTCGATTTCAAGGGCCGCGGCGACGGCGCTCTCGTGGGGGACCTGTCGGAGCGCTTTCCGGCCGCCATCTTCGAGGATCCCCCGTCCCCCGAAGGGCACCTGCGCTGCGCGCGCGACGCGCCGGTGAGCGACGTCGACGCGGCCGCCGGCGTGCTCGCGCGAGGCGAGGCCATCAACCTCAAGGCCCCGCGCATGGGGGGGCCCCTCGCCGCCTTGCGCGCGCTCGAACTGGCTCGCACCAGCCCCTCCCCGGCGGGGACGACGCGAGCCTACTGGGGCGGGATGTTCGAGATCGGCGCCGGCCGCCGCCAGGCCCGGGTGTTCGCCGCCCTCTTCTGCCCCGATGCCCCGAACGATCTCGCCCCCCACGATCTCGGACGACCGGGTGCGGCTGCGGAACACGACGAGACCCGCCTGATCCGCCTGGACGGGATCGGGTTTGGAAGCGATCCCGATGGCTGACGCGGCTCCCGTAACATCAGACACGTCCTCGTCTCCGTCTCCGGCCTCGTAGGGGCCTAGTCTTCCTCGGAGAGCCAGTCGGTGCGGATCTCCGGACCGAGGCGCGTCACGATCTGCTCGCGGAAGCGGGTCTTGAGCTTGTCGGCGATCTGGCCCATGCGCTGCTTCGAGACGCCGAAGCGCGAGCCGATCTCGCCGAGCGAGACGGGATCCTCGGCAGCCAGGTGCTCGGTCCAGATGGCCCGCTCGCGGGGATCGGAGAGCGAGGCCGCGAAGCCATTCATGGCCTCGTGGAGGCTGGCCGACATCTCGGCGGTGGCGGCGCGCCGCTCGGGGGACGGTTGCACCGTCGCCACCCGCTCGGACAGCGGATACGCCTCCTCCGACTCACCACCGCCGCCCCCCGGGGCGAGCCCGGGGTCGAAGGAGATCTCGCGCGAGCCGAGGTGGGTCCGGACCTCTTCGAGCTCGGCCTCGTTGACGTCGAGCCGCGCCGCCAGCAACTTGGGCGTGGGCTCGAAGCCGGCCGCCAGCAACTGCTGGCGCTCGCGCTCGAGGCGAAAGAACAGCTTGCGCCCCGCCCGGGTGTTGCCCACGTGCACCAGGCGCGAATTGGTCATCAGGAACTTGAGCACGTAGGCCCGGATCCAGTACGCCGCGTACGAGCCGAAGCGCGGTCCGAGCGCGGGCTCCCAGCGCTTGACCGCCTCCATCAGGCCGACGCTACCCTCCTGGAAGAGATCGAGGATGTTGGCCCAGGCCCGGCGGTACTTGTGGGCGATGGCCACCACCAGCCGCAGGTTGTGCACCACCAGGCGCTTGGCGGCCTCGGTGTCGCCGCGCTCGCGCACCGCCCGACCGAGCTCCCGCTCCTGCTCGTCCGAGAGGCGCGGGTAGCGCCGCACCTCGGAGAGGACCCGACCGAGCGGATCGCGGATGGGCCCGGAGGCGAGCTTGGCGCCCGCCGGGGCCGGAACCAGCGCGGCGCGGTCGACCAGCGCGGCGAGCTCGGAGCCCTCCGCGTCCTCGGCGGCGACCTCCGGGTCGGCGCCGGCGGCATCGGCGAGGACCACGTCCGCGCCGGGAGCGTCCACGGTGTCGTCGGCGTCCTTGTCGGC
>CAZIOH010000012.1:44444-94631 GCA_964540815.1 uncultured Myxococcales bacterium
GTCTTCTTCCCGGTCTTCTTCTCTTCCTTCGGCCCTGTCTTCGGCGACGGCGGACGACACCGGCGCCATCGGGTGTGACAGCGCGGATCCGGCGCCGCCCGAACCTCGGGGGCTCCTGGTGGTGCGTGGCGTTCGGTTGCGTGGGGCGCTCATGGCTTTGGTCGCGGTGGGATAGTATGCCCCCGGCGTGTCTCGATGCTCGGCCCTTTTCCGTTCCGGCGCCGCCGCGGGCGGACGGGCCTTCCCGCGCGGGACGATCCCCGCAGCCATGACCGCGGTCATGGCATCGCTCGTGACCTCGGTCCTCGCCCTGGTGGCGACGTTGACCGCCGGATGCGGAGGGGGCTCCGAACGCCGGCTGTCCGCGGACGGCGGTGCCGGTTCGGGGATTCCGACCGCCGAGTCGCTGGCCGAGACCTCCGCGGCGCCCGGAGCCCACATCGCGATCGTCTACGGCTCCAATCTGCTCGCGGAGTACGAGCCCTGCGGTTGCGCTGCCGAGCCGCTCGGCGGGCTCGCCCGCCGAGCCACCGTGATCGATCGCGCGCGGGCCGACGGCGCGGCGGTGTTGGTGGTGGACGCGGGCGACGCGCTCCTGCCCCTCGTGTTCCATGCCCCGACGCCGGCGCCTTCCGCATCGCCCCCGTCGCCGTCCTCGCCGATCCGGCCCGCGCCGCCGGTGGCCTGGACCGCCCCCCGCGGCGGCGAGCTCGAGCGGCGCGCCGACCTGATCCTCGCGGCCTACGACCGCATGGGTATGTCCACCGCCGGAGCGCTCTTGCCCGCCGAGCGCGAGCTCGGCCTCGGACTGCCGAGGCTCAAGCGGCTCCTCGCCGCCCACCAGATCCCCGCCGTCGCGTCCAACCTGTCGCAGCCGGACGGCTCGCCGGTGTTCGCGCGGGATCGAGTGCTCATGCTCGCCGGGGTCCGGATCGGTGTCTTCGGGATCGTCGTCCCACAACCCGATGACACGGCCGCGTGGCAGGCGTGGCCGGTGCGGGTCGACGATCCGGTCGCGACGGCCCGCACGGAGATCGCGTCGCTGCGCCAGCGCGGAGCGCGGGTGGTGGTGGCGCTGATCCACGTCGGGTCGAACGAGGCGGCCCGCCAGTTGCTGGCCGCGGCTCCCGGCGTGGACTTCGCCGTTCAGGGCCACACGCAGATGCAGACCGAGACCGTCGACACGGTCGGCGCCGCGCGGCGGGTCGAGGCCCTCGGCCTCGGCAAGCTGGTTGGGCGCCTCGACGTCCACGTGGTCGACGACGCACCCGCGCGCGACGGGCCCCCCATCTCCCCGCCTCGATTCACCGACCGGGGCGACCGGGCCGCGCTCCGCACCATCCTCACCGATCACCAGCGGCAGCTCGCCGATCTCGCGAAGCGCGCGGCCGAGGATCACACCAACCAGCTCGAGAGCTACTATCGCTCGCGGCGCGAGGGCCTCACGGCGGCCATGGCGCACGAGCGCGATCTGCTCTCGCACCTGCCCCGCAGCATCTCCGGGAGCTGGTTCGAGAATCGACTGGTTCCACTCGACGAATCCATCCCCCCCAACCCGGCCGTCGCGCGGCTGGTGGCGGCGTACGACGCCGAGAGCGCGCGTCGCGCGGCGGCCGGGCTCCCGGTGGGCGTGGCCTGGCGTCTCCGCGACGCCGCGCCGTCACGTCCGAGCTCGCCGAGGCTCCCCGCTGCAGCGAAGTCCCCTGCGGCGCTGCCCTGATGTGGCCCTCGGTCCTGAACCTGCGATGAAGCCCCTCCCTGGCCCTGCCACGAAAACAGGCGACCGGACAGAGCGGGGCTCGGCTTTCATCCGCAGGGATGGGCCGCCCCGGCCCTCCGGCCTCTCGCCGGAGGGCCGGGCCCTCCGCCCGGAAGGCCGTTCCCGGGGCTGATATAGTCGCCGTCCATGCGAATCCGATTGTCGTCGGGGCCGATGCTCGCGGTGTGGATGGCGGCTCTCGCGACCTGCGCGCCCCGGGCAGAAGCGCGCACGTCGCACAAGGGCTCGGCGCGCGGCCGGCTCCAGCGCGCCGGCGCCACGGTACGGAGCGTGGACCCGGCGGCCGCGGCCGGCGCCGCTGCCGCTGCCGCCGCCGCCGCCGCCGCCGAGGCTGCGGCGCCCCCCGCCGCCACCAGCTTCGAGGAGCTGCTCGGCAAGGCGGAGCCGCTCGACGATCTCGGCACCTTGCTGATCGCGCCGACCGGAGGGTGCGAGGACGCCGGGTCGTCCATCGAGCGCGCCAGGTGCGAGGGCACGCGGGCCTTCTTGCGCCGGACGCTCCCGGGACGCTGGTTCTGGACGCTCGCCGACGATCCCGAGGTCCTGCGCGTCTCGGGCTTCGACGAGGAGGTCAAGGGCTATCGCGTCTCCATCGCGGGTTGCCTGGCGTGCAGCAAGCCGCTCGCCCTCGGTCAGCCGTCTGCGCCACCCGCGGGAGACCGCTACGTCACCCTGCGCACGCCACCGCCACTGCCCCCCGGCATCGCGAGCCCACCCCTGCGCGAGGCGGTCGAGCTCAACCGCAGCACGGTGGGCTTCGACAGCCAGTCGGAGGCGCAGGCCTGGTGGGCCCAGGCCGAGGGCAACCTGCAGACCCAGTTCGTGTTCGCCTCCTCGCCCATCGCCTGGACGTCCCCGACGGGACCGGGATACACGTTGCCCCTGCTCGGCTTTCGGGTGTTCAACCGCTGCAGCCGGGAGGTCCTGGTGTCACGCCCGCCGTCGACCGGCGATGTCCAGATGGCCGTGGCGCCCGACTGCCTCGAGCAAGGCCGCCACGCCCGCCCCAAGAAGAGCGCGCCCGCCGACGCCGAGCTGCCTTCCTCCCTGTCGGCCCAGGATCTGGCGGCGGCGATGACCGCCATCCGCCCGCAGATCGCGGCCTGTTACGCGAAGTACCAGGTCCCGGGGCGCGCGCTCCTCGACTACGTGGTCGCGAGCAACGGGATGGTCCAGACGGTCCGGCTGTCCGGCATCTTCGCGGGCACGCCGACCGGCGAATGCGTGAGCGAAGCCGCGCGCGGCGCCCGTTTCCCGAAGTTCACGACCGTGCGCCAGCAGTTCAGCTATCCGTTCTTCTTGCGCGCCGAGTGAGCGCGGCGTCCCCCGCGGATCCACAGCACCACCCCGCAGGCCAGGCAGGCCACCGCGAACGCATCGCCGAGGCGCACGTACGCGCCGCCGCGCTCGAGCAGCGCGACGTCGGCCAGAAGCCCGGTGGGTCCGGGCGGGGGCACGGCGTCGGGATTGACCGCGTCCGCCGCGCGCACCACCCGCCCGACCGCGTCGATGTGCGCCGAGACCCCGGTGTTGACCGCGCGGACCATGTCGAGTCGGTGCTCGACCGAGCGAAACACGGCGAGCGCCAGGTGCTGGTAGGGCTCGGCGGTCTGGCCGAACCAGGCGTCGTTGGTGATGTTGACGAGCAGGTTGGGATCCTCGGCGGCCACCCGCCGCGAGAAGCCCGCCAGGATGTCCTCGTAGCAGATGAGTGGGCCGAGGCGATAGGTGTGGCCGTCGTGCTCGAAGGGGAAGGTGGTGACGAGGCGGCCGCGGCTGAAGTTGGAGGCCTCGGGGACGAGCCGGGTGAACCAGGGGATCGCATCGTAAAACGGGATGTACTCGCCGAAGATGAGCAGAAAGATCTTGTCGTAGGTCCCGGTGACCCGCCCCGCGGCATCGAGCATGATCGCGGTGTTGTAGGGGAAGCGATCCGGGCCCTCGAGAGGCGCCCGTCCGCGGGAATCGGCCATGGTGACCGCACCGAAGAGCAGCGGGACGGGCGGCGACCATCCTGCCCGCCGCGGATCCCCGGGCAAGAAGTCGTGGCGGAGATCGCGCGGCAGGACATACGGGTACGAGGACTCCGGCCAGATGACGAGATCGGCCGCGCGCCGCCCCGGCCCTGACGCCGCGAGCTTCGCCGACTCGGTCTGGTGAAGCAGGAGAAGGCGGGCGGCCTCGCCGGGATCCCACTTCTCCTCGATCCCGACGTTGGCCTGCACGATGCCCACCTGCGCGTGGGGGGCCGCGGCGCGCCGGGCATCCACCTGCCGGATGCGGAGGCCGCCGTACACCAGCACCGCGACCACCACCAGGGCCGGAACCGCGAGCGGGCGCAGCAGCGCCACCGGGCCGCTGCCGCGCGTGCGCGCGCGCGCGCGCCACGCGCGGAGCCCATCGTAAAGTGCGCCCGTGACCATCACGAGCACGAACGTGACGCCCATGGGTCCGGTCAGATCCGCGATCTGGATGACCGGGACCACCCAGGCCTGCGAGATGGCGAGGTAGAAGGGAAAGATCTGGGGGACCAGCAGCTCGACGGTGACCATGGCCAGCGGCGCGACCCAGGCCAGCCCCACGTCCGGCCGCCGGCGCGCCAGGCGATGAACCGCGTAGGCCCAGAGCCCGAACTCGAGCCCCTGGTAGGCGGTGAGGAGCAACATGATGGGGATGGCCGCCAGCGCCGGCATGTGGGCGAAGCGCTCGAGCAGGCCGCGCATCCACCAGAACGCGATGGTGTTGGCCAGGAGGCCCGTCCACCATCCGTAGGCAAAGGCCCGGCGGGCTGTGGTGGAGGTCAGGGTGACGTGCAGGGACGGCCCGAGCGCGATCCACATGAGCGGCCACGCGTCGAAGCGCGGCACCGACAGCACCATCAGGATCGCCGACAGCGCCGACCACCCAAGATCGCGGCCAAGACCGCGGGCGAGATCGCGGGCCCGGGCCCGCGCGATCTCGGCGCCCGCCGTCGACGGGGCGCCCGCGGCGGCGCCGTCCGTCACTGCCGCCGTCCTCCCGAGCGTTGTCCCGGCCGTCCTCCCGGCCGTTGTCCCGGCGGTCCTCCGGGCCCGGGCCGGCTTGCCGGCCCGCGGGGTGGCTGGCCAGGCGGGGAGCGGCTGGCGGGCGCGCTCCCGTCGGCCGGCATCTCGTAGCGCAGGAGGCGCACCTCGAGGGGACCGTTGAAGAGCTTGTGCGTGATCACCGGACGCCAGGGCACCGGCTCCGCCCAGCTCGCGCTCCCCGACAGCACCACGATCCCCCAGCCCGCGAAGCGCCGGAAGGCCTCGGCCATCCCGCGGTAGAGGCCCACCAGCTTGAGGCGCTGGATCTCCGCCTCGCGTTCCTCCTCGGTGGCGTCGGCAAACCCCACCCGCAGTCGCCCGGGCGGCTGCAGGCCCGCCGCTCCCGCGCTCGAGGTCGAGGTCGAGAAGCGTGCGCGGCCGCTGCCCGAAGCCCCGCCCTGGGGGCGGGGCGGCGCGAACAGGCGCCCGGCGGCCGCATCGGGCATCATCCGCTCTCCGTAGGGCGGGTTCAGCACCAGGTCCCCGGCGCCCGAAGATCGTGGGCGCGCCTCGCGCACGTCCGCCTGCTCGAAGACGAGATCGTCCGCCACCCCGGCGGCCGCGGCGTTCCGTCGCGCGGCCTCGAGCGCCGGGCCGAAGCGATCCGCGCACAGGATGGGCGCCGGCGCCGCCGGCAGGATGCGCCCGCGGGCCTCGTCGACGAGCCGCCGGAAGTCGCGCTCCCAGGTGGTGCCCGCGTAGCCGGGCCAGCGCTGAAAACCAAACGTGCGCCGCAGCCCCGGGGCAATCTGGCGCGCGATCAGCGCGTGCTCGATGGGCAGCGTCCCCGAGCCGGCCATCGGATCCCAGAACGGCAGGGCCGGGTCGACGCGGCCGAGGGTCAGGATGGCCGCCGCCAGGCTCTCCTTGAGGGGCGCATCGGTCATCGCCACCCGGTAGCCGCGCCGGTGCAGGGGCTCGCCCGCCAGATCCAAGAACACCTTGGCCTCGCCCGCGTGAAGGTGGAGGCGGATGCTGACGTCCGGATCGCGCGCGTTCACGTCGGGCCTGGCGCCGAGCCCGTCGCGCAAGGCATCGACGATCCCGTCCTTGACCTTCAGCGCCGCGAAGCCACTGTGGGTGAGCTCGGGTGTGTCGCTGACGTCGGCGAAGACGGCGATGGTCCGCTGCGCGTCGAGCCAGGCCCTCCACTCGAGGCCGCGCGCACCGGCGTAGAGCGCGGCCGCGTCGGGTGCCGACCACCGCCCGAGCTCCACCAGCACCCGCATGGCCACGCGCGCGTGCAGGCACACGCGCATGCCCATCTCCATGGGGCCCTCGAACCAGACCCCGCCCGCATCCCCCCGGGCCCCGGCGATGCGCAGGGCCGCGATCTCGCGGCGCAGGGCCCCTTCGGTGCCCCGGGCGCAGGTGACGAAGAAGCGCAGCTGCCCCGCGCCCGGCCCGCCCGCTTCTCGGTGCGGCGCAACGAGCGTCGCTGCATCCGGCGTCGACGCGGATGCGTCGTCGGTGGGGTCCTCGGTCGACTCTTCAGCCGCGGTCGTCAACCTGCATGCCCGCGTCTATCAAGCAGACGCGGGGCGTTCGGAGGCATTGACCTGGGCGAGGGCCCAGTCACGCCGCACCAGCAGCGCCGCGTACGCGCCGTCGAGCTCCTGTTTCCAGGCCGCGATCTCGGCCTCGGCCCGCGCCAGATCCTTGGCCGCCACCGCCCGATCGATCCCGGAGGCGGCCACCGCCCGGTCCACCAGCACCAGCACGCGATCGACGGGCTTGGCGTCCGGCTTGGTGTCGCCAGTCCCCTTGGTCCCGGCCACCGGCGCCACCTGCAAGAACCCCTCGCCCACCGCCAGCACGTGGCTGCGCCCCCCGCCGCTCGTGCGGTAGGTCAGGACCCCGGGCTTGAGGGCCGCCATCAGCGGGATGTGCTCGGGCAGCACCCCGAACTCCCCCTCCTGCCCGGGCGCCGTGACCTCGTCGATGTCCGCCTCGACCACCGCCCCGACCGGCGTTGTGACAGAAAATCGCATGTTCTTCCTTTCTCCTCTGCTCCAGCTCGCGGGCGAACGCCCCCGTCAGGCGTTCTGCTTGGCGAGCTGCTCGGCCCGGGTCCGCACGTCGTCGAGCCCACCTTGCATGTAGAACGCCTGCTCGGGCAGATCGTCGCAGCGGCCCTCGACGATCTCGCGGAAGCCGGCGATGGTGTCCTTGACCTCGACGTACCGGCCAGGCGCGCCCGTGAAGGTCTCGGCCACGAAGAACGGCTGGGAGAGGAAGCGCTCGATCTTGCGGGCCCGCGACACCGTCACCCGATCGGTCTCGGACAGCTCGTCCATCCCCAGGATGGCGATGATGTCCTGCAGCTCCTTGTACTTCTGCAGCACCTTCTGCACCGCCCGCGCCACCCGGTAGTGCTCGGCGCCCACCACGTCGGCCGACAGGATGGTGGAGGTCGAGTCGAGCGGATCGACCGCCGGGTAGATCCCGAGCTCGGAGATCCGCCGCGACAGCACGGTGGTGGCATCGAGGTGGGCGAAGGCGGTGGCCGGCGCCGGATCGGTGAGATCGTCGGCGGGCACGTAGATGGCCTGCACCGAGGTGATCGATCCCTTGTTGGTGGAGGTGATGCGCTCCTGCAGGGTGCCCATCTCGGTAGCCAGCGTGGGCTGATAACCGACCGCCGAGGGGATGCGCCCGAGCAAGGCCGACACCTCCGAGCCCGCCTGGGTGAACCGGAAGATGTTGTCGATGAAGAGCAGCACGTCCTGGCCCTCGATGTCGCGGAAGTACTCCGCCACGGTGAGGGCCGACAGGGCCACCCGGGCCCGGGCGCCCGGCGGTTCGTTCATCTGCCCGTACACGAGCGCGGTCTTGGAGAGCACCGACTCGCCGGTGGAGAGCTTGGACTCGCTCATCTCGTTGTACAGATCGCGGCCCTCGCGGGTGCGCTCCCCCACCCCGCCGAAGACCGAGAAGCCGCCGTGCTTCTTGGCGACGTTGTTGATGAGCTCGAGCATGGTGACGGTCTTGCCGACGCCGGCGCCGCCGAAGAGCCCGATCTTGCCGCCGCGCCGGTAGGGTGCCAGCAGATCGATGACCTTGATGCCGGTCTCGAACATCTCGACCTTGACCGACTGCTCGGCGAAGGTGGGCGCCGCCCGGTGGATCGGCATGCGGGTCTTGACGTTGACCGCGCCGCGCTCGTCCACCGGCTCGCCGATCACGTTGAGGATGCGCCCCAGGACCTCGCGCCCCACCGGCATCTGGATCGGCGCGCCGGTGTTCTCCACCGGCATCCCGCGCACCAGGCCGTCGGTGGTGTCCATGGCCACGCAGCGCACCCCGTGCTCGCCGAGGTGTTGCGCCACCTCGACCGTGAGGTTCCATGGCCGGTCGCCGATCGCCGGGTTCGAGATGCGCAGGGCGGTGTTGATCTCCGGGAGCCCGCCCTCGAACTCGACGTCCACCACCGGGCCGATGACCTGGAGTACGCGTCCCTGGTTGCTGCTGCTGGTCTGCATGGCTGTCATTCCTTGATCGTTCCGGTGTTTCGCTGTGGATGTCGACTGGAAAAATCCCGCGCCTGGCCCTTGGCCGCCGGCGCCCTCCGCGCCGGTGTGGGCCGGCTCACCCCTTGAGGGCCTCCGCGCCGCCCACGATCTCCATCAGCTCCTTGGTGATGGCGGCCTGCCGCGCCCGGTTGTACTGCAGGGTGAGCGACGAGATGATGTCGCGCGCGTTGTTGGTCGCGTTGTCCATGGCGGTCATGCGCGCGCCGAACTCCGAGGCGATCGATTCGAGGCAGGCGCGGTAGATCTGCGACTCCACGAACAGCGGGATCAACGCCGACAGCAGGGCCTCGCGATCCGGCTCGTAGGTGAAGTCCACCGGAGAGATCCCGGCCGCCCCGGCCGCGGCGGCGGCCACCTCGCTCGCGCTGGGCAGGATCGGGACGATCTGCTCGATCACCACCCGCTGCTGGATGGCCGAGGCGAACTGGTTGTAGACGAGATGGACGGTGTCCACGGTGCCGTCGGCGAAGGACTGGGTCACGCTGCGGGCCAGCTCCTTGGCCCGCTCGGCCGCGGTCTCCCCCGAGACCCCGGGGTGCTCGTGCTTGGCCCCCGGCTTGCGTCGCTTGTAGAAGTCGCGGCCCTTCTTGCCGACCACCAGCAGCGACAGCTCGGCCCCCGGGTTCTCGACCTGGAAGCGGGTCACCGCCCGGAACACGTTGGCGTTGAGCCCGCCCGCGAGCCCGCGATCGGAGGTGATGACCACCAGCGCCGCGCGGTTGCCGGTCCGGACCTGCAGGAGCGGGTGGGCGTCCCCGCCCGCGCGGAAGGCGATCTCGGACACCGCCGCCCAGAGGGCGTTGGCGTACGGGCGCGCGGCCACGATGGCGTCCTGCGCGCGCCGCAGGCGGGCGGCAGACACCAGCTTCATGGCGCGGGTGATCTTCTGGCTGGACTTGACGGAGGCGATCCGCGTCCGTATCGACTTGAGGGAGGGCATGCGCGGTGGACCCGATCAGGCGTTGGCGGCGTCGGGGGCGAATTCCTTGCCGAAGGCCGCGAGCACCGCCTTCATCTGGCCGACGAGGCCATCCCAGGCCTTGCTCTCCGTCCCCTTGGTGCGGAGATCCGACCAGAGCTGGGCCTGCCTGGTGTCCACGAAGCCGAAGAGCTCGCGCTCGTAGCGGCCGAGCGACTCCATCGGCAGGGCGTCCACGTAGCCGTTGGTGACCGCGAACAGGATCAGCACCTGCTTCTCCACCGACTGCGGCTGGTATTGCCCCTGCTTGAGGATCTCGGTCATCCGGGCGCCGCGCGCCAGCTGCTGCTGGGTCGCCTTGTCGAGATCCGAGCCGAACTGCGAGAAGGCCGCCAGCTCCCGGTACTGGGCCAGCTCGAGGCGCAGCTTGCCGGCCACCTTCTTCATGGCGGCGATCTGCGCCGCCCCGCCGACCCGGCTCACCGACAGACCGGCGTTCACCGCCGGCCGCTGCCCCGAATAGAACAGATCGCTCTCGAGGTAGATCTGCCCGTCGGTGATCGAGATGACGTTGGTCGGGATGTACGCCGAGACGTCGCCCGCCTGGGTTTCTATGATGGGCAGCGCGGTCAGCGACCCGGCCCCCTCCTTGTCGGAGAGCTTGGCGGCCCGCTCGAGCAGGCGCGAGTGCAGGTAGAACACGTCGCCGGGGAAGGCCTCGCGCCCCGGGGGCCGGCGCAGCAGCAGCGAGAGCTGGCGATAGGCCACCGCCTGCTTGGAGAGATCGTCGTAGATGATGAGGGCGTGCCGCCCGCTGTCGCGGTAGTGCTCGGCCATGGTCACCCCGGTGTAGGGGGCCAGGAACTGCAGCGGCGCCGGATCGGACGCGGTGGCGATCACGATGGTGGTGTACTCGAGCGCGCCGTGCTCGCGCAGCTTGTCGACCACCGAGGCCACCGTGGACTGCTTCTGGCCGATCGCCACGTAGAAGCAGAACATGTTCTGCCCCTTCTGGTTGATGATGGCGTCCACCGCCACCGCGGTCTTGCCGGTCTGGCGATCTCCGATGATGAGCTCGCGCTGGCCGCGCCCGATGGGGATCATCGAATCGATGGCCTTGATGCCGGTTTGCATGGGCTCGTGGACCGACTTGCGCGCGATGATCCCCGGCGCCTTGACCTCGATCTTGCGGCGCTCGGTGGTGGCGATCGGCCCCTTGCCGTCGACCGGCTGTCCGAGCGCGTTCACCACCCGTCCGATGAGCGCGTCGCCCACCGGCACCTGGGCGATCTGTCCGGTGCGCTTGACCTGATCGCCCTCGCGGACCGTCTCGAAGCTGCCGAGCAGCGCGACGCCGACGTTGTCCTCCTCGAGGTTGAGCACCAGCCCCACCACGCCCTTGCCGAAATCCAGGAGCTCCCCGGCCATGGCGTTCTCGAGCCCGTACACGCGCGCGATCCCGTCGCCCGCCTCCAGGACGGTTCCGGTCTCCATGACGGAGACCTTCTGATCGAAGCCCTCGATCTCCTTGCGGATGATCTGACTGATTTCTTCGGCGCGGATTTCCATGTGGTGTGTGGCTTTCTTTGCTCGTTCTCGTTCGTTCTCGTTCGTCTCGGGTCGGGTCGGGTCGGGTTCTGGGTCTCGGGCGGCTGGCCGGCGGCCCGGTCTGGGTCGGCTGAGGGCTAGTTCAGGAGCCGCTGGCGCAACCCTTCGAGCTGGGAGCGAACACTGCCGTCCAGCACCAGATCTCCCACGTGCGCCACGATACCGCCGATCAAACTGGCGTCCACCGCGGTCTCGATGATCACCTTGCGTCCGGTGCGCCGCTCGAGGGCCGCCCGCACCCGCGCCAGATCCCCCGGGCCGAGAGGGGTCGCGGTCGAGACCTTGGCCCGCACCTGGCCAGCCCGCTCGTCGGCCAGGCGCCGGTAGGCCCGCGATATCCCGGGCAGGAGCCTCAGCCGTCCCCGCTCGAGCAGGAGCTGAACGAAGCGCTGCACCGAAGGGGACGGCGCCACCCGCGGCAGGAGCGCGCGCAGGATGGCCTGCTTCTCCGAGAGCTTGACGATGGGGTTCTCCATCGACATGCGCAGATCGTGCGAGCCGAGGTAGACGGCCGCCAGCGCGGCGAGCTCCTCTCCATACCGCTCGAAGGCGCTCTCGCTCACCCCGAGCTCGAACAGGGCCTTGGCGTAGCGCCGGGCGATGGAGCCACCGAGGGCCGCCATCAGACAGGGCCCCCGGCCGAAATCGGCAAAGTGTCCGGAGCGGACCCCGGTACGGCCCCGCCGCCGGTGGCCAGCGCGGGGGTCCCAACGGCGGGCGCGGGTCGCGTCGCCGCGGTCGCCTCGGTGTCCACCAGGAACTTGTCGAGGAAGCGCTGCTGGTCGGCCGGGCCCACCACCCGCCGCAGGATGTCCTCGGCGATCCCGAGGGCCACCTCAGCCGACTCCCGCCGCAGCTTGACCTCCGCCTCCCGGATCTGCTGCTCGACGAGGAAGCTCGTCTCCTCGGCGATGCGCCGGGCCCGGACGTCGGCGGCGGCGATCAGGCGTTGCTTCTCGGCCTCGGCCTCCGCCTTGATGTTCTCCCGCAAGCTCGCGAGCTCGTTCTCGAGGCGCGCCAGCCGCTGCTCCTGGACCGCCAGCTTGGCCTCCGCCGCCGCGCGCAGCTCGGCGGCCGACGCCAGGTCACCCTTCAGCTGGTGGTGGCGCGCGGCCAGCATCTTGTTGATCGCCCCGCCCCCGAATTTGACCAGGACGAACAGCAGGACCGCGAAGTTCAGCAGCTGCAGCCCGAGCTTCCCCGGCGCGAGCGTGGGCCCGTGTGCCTCGCCCTCTCCCTCGCCCTCGGCGTGTGCCTCGCCGTGCTCGGCCGGCGCTGCCTCCGCACCCCCTGGCTCGGCCGCGCGCAGGGTTCCCCCCACCGCCGCACGCAGCGCCTTCGACCACCCCTCGACCGATGCCAATGCCGATGCCGACCGACCGAACGACCGTCCCAGGGGCATCCAAGCCGCGGGCGTCGCCGGACCGACGGCCGGCGCCAGGACCAGCATCGCCGCCAGCATGAGGACCCGGGTGCGGCGCATGGCCTGGGAGCTCCTGGTGCTTCTCTGGTCGATCATCATCCCGTCACCTGCCGCCCGAGGATGCGGGCCGCCGCCTGGGTGGCGATCTCGGCGGCGCCGGCCTTGAGTCGCACGCGCTCGGCGGCCACCGTGGCGTCGAGCCGACCGGCGGCCGCGTGCAGGGTCCGCTGGGCCGCGGCCTGGGCCTCCGCCACCAGCTTCTGCTCGTGCGCTTGCGCCTCCGCCCGGGCCCGGGACCGCTCCCCGCTGCCCACCCGGCGGGCCTCGGCCATCCGCGCCTCCACCCGCGACAGCCGCTCGGCCGCGTCGGTCTCCATCCGGGCCGCGTCCTTGCGGTATCCGTCGACCCGCGTGACCCGTTCGCTCCGGACCCGCAGGTAGGGTTTCCACAGGAACTGATTGAGGATGAAGGCCAGCACCAGGAACAGTCCGAGCTGGACGAAGACGGTGCCGTCGATGTCGATGAGCTGGGGCGCGTGCGACCGCGCGGCCGTGGTTGTTTCCAATAATAGGGCAAGCGATGGGGTGGCTGACATTGGTTCTGAAAACCCGCGCGTGCGTTACCAAATCCTCGCGCCGGAGTCAACTCAGGGCCGGCGCCAGGCCGACGGCTCGACCCCCGAGACGTCGAGCCCGAGGTCGCGTCCGACGCCTTCCGCCCGGGCCGCGAGGGCCGCCGCGATCACCGCGAAGTCCTGGCTGTCGGCATCGGTCGCCACCGGAGCGAGGTCGGCCCGGTGCCGCTCGATGAAGCCGGTGTCGTAGTCGCCGGCGAGGAACCGCGGGTGGCGCAGCATCCGCCGGTGGAAGGCGAGGTTGGTGCGAATCCCCCCCACGTGGTACTCGGCGAGCGCCCGCCGCATCCGCTCGAGGGCCGCCGCGCGCGTGTCCGCGAAGGCGCACAGCTTGGAGATCATCGGATCGTAGTGGGTGGAGATCACGCTGCCGACCTCGACCCCCGAATCGTCGCGGATGCCCGGCCCGGCCGGGACCTGCAGCGAGGTCAGCCTCCCGGGAGACGGCAGGAACTTCACCGGATCCTCGGCGTAGATCCTGCACTCGATCGCCGCCCCGCGCCGCGGGACCTCCCCCGCCGCGACCGCCGCCGCCGGCAGCCGTCCGCCCGCCGCCACGTCGATCTGCCAGCGGACCAGATCCACCCCGGTCACGAGCTCGGTCACGGGGTGCTCGACCTGCAGGCGGGTGTTCATCTCGAGGAAGAAGAAGCTCCGCGACGCCCCGTCGAACAGCATCTCGATGGTCCCCGCGCCCACGTAGCCGACCGAGCGCGCCGCCCGCACCGCCACCGCGCCCATGCGGGCGCGCAGCTCGTCGTCGATGGCGGGCGACGGCGACTCCTCGATCACCTTCTGGTTGCGGCGCTGGATCGAACAGTCGCGCTCGCCGAGGTGCACCACGTTGCCGTGGGTGTCGGCGAAGACCTGGATCTCGATGTGGCGCGGGCGGACGATGGCCTTCTCCAGGTAGACGGCGTCGTCGGCGAAGGCGGCCTTGGCCTCTCGCCGGGCCGACGCCAGGGCCGCCTCGAGCTCCGACTCCGCGGCGACGAGCCGCATGCCCCGCCCTCCGCCGCCCGCCGCCGCCTTGAGCAGGACCGGGTAGCCGATGCGCGCGGCCGCCGCCCGCGCCTCGGCGGGCGACGCGAACCCCTGGCCGGCGGCGCCGTTGTCGCCTGGCACCACCGGCACCCCGGCCTTCTCCATCAGCGCGCGGGCCGAGGTCTTGCCGCCCATCGCGCGGATCGCCGACGGCGGGGGGCCGATGAAGATGGCGCCCGCGCGGGCCACCGCCTCGGCGAAGTCGGCGTTCTCCGAGAGAAACCCGTAGCCGGGATGAACCGCGTCGGCGCCCGTGCGGGCGATCGCCCCGAGCAGGCGATCGACCGCCAGGTAGCTCTCGCGCGCGGGCGCCGGCCCGAGCAGCACCGCCTCGTCGGCCATCCGGACGTGCACCGCCTCGCGGTCGGCCTCCGAGTAGACCGCCACCGTCCCGATCCCGACCTCGCGACAGGCGCGGATCACCCGGCAGGCGATCTCACCGCGGTTGGCGATGAGGATCTTGCGAATCGGACGGAGCGCGCGCGTCTCGGGCATCGACCCATTTGACCACGACCCCCGCGACGCGGCCACCGCGCCCGGTCGCGACGGCTCGGCGCCAGGCGGCGCCCGCCTCGCTCAGACGAACCGGGCGAACAGCACCAGGCGACCGAAGGTGATCCCGCCGCCGTGGTCGCTCACCTGTTCGTGGGATCTGTGGACGGCGCCGAGATACTCCACGTGGTGCGAGATGGCCTTGGTGAAGGTCTGGATGACCGCGACCGCGATCTGGCTGGCCACCTGCGCGTCGAGAGCGCGCTCGGCCGGTTGCGCGAAGCGGGCGGCGAGCTCGGGCGAGGCGGTCCACAGCAGGCGAATCGCGGCCAGGGACAGCGCCAGGCGCCCGACGTAGTCGAGCAGCGATCCGGCCTCGGTGTAGGGGTTGCGGAGGATGAAGTGGGCGCAGTACCGACCGAGCAGCTCGTCGATGGTCCCCGGCGCTCGGGCCTCGAGCACGGAGCGGCGCCGTTCGTCCACCTCCCGAAGCCGCGCCGGGGTCACGCTCGCCCCGTCGGCGCCCGGGACGGCGCCCGGGGACGTCTCCAGGCACTCCGCCTGAAGCGAGGCCATGGCCTGGTCGAGCAGCTCGGCGAAGCGCCGCGAGTGCGTGAGCCGCCGCCGGTCGAGCCACATCGACGCCGCGGCGGCGACCACCACCGCCCCCCCTCGGCCCTCCTCGAACGCCTGCAGATCGGCATGCAAGCTGGCGAGGAGCCCGGGATCCTCGGCGGCCTCGAGCTCGACCTCGAGGCGCCGCTTCTGCATCGCGTGCTCGGCGTGGGTGGAGTGGCCCCGCCCCGCGCGAAAGAAGGTGTCGACGTTGGCGGCGAGGTTCGCCGCGAAGAGCAACCGCGCCCCGATCGGATATTCCCCGCGCTCGAAGAGCCGCAGCAGGGTGCCGCGCACCCGCGAGAAGGCCTGGGCGTACAGATCGAGCGGGTCGGCGTCCAGCACCTTGCCGACGTAGCCGTGGGCCCTCGGCAACACCGGGACGGTGGTCGGCTCCTGCACGAGCCCGTCGTCGGCGAGCAAGGTCAGGCGCGCGAGCTCGGGGCAGGCGAGGGAGCCCGTGACCTCGAGCCGACCCTCGACCGCCAGCGAGGTGCGCGGGAAGATCGCGCAGGTGGTGCTGAGCGCGGCGGGGCCGTAGTCCCGGTGGATGCCGCACGCCCCGTCCGTCTCGAGGAGCGGGCACGCGCCCCGGTCGTCGAGCTGAACCAGGTTCTGGGGCTTCGCGCCGCCGCGAGGCATTCCGAGCACCACCAGGCGGACCACCTTCTCCCGTCGCTCCGGATGGAGCGCGACGGCCGCCCGCATGCGATCAATGGCCTCGCGATCGATCGAGATGCCGAAGTCGCGGCAGCACGTGTCTTCACAGGCGCCGCCGATACAAGAGAACCTGCGCATGGCCCGGGTGGCGAGCTCGGGGTGCAGGCTCGGAAACTCGACGGGGATCTCGGGCAAGGAAACGCCATGAGCATCACGAATCAGCAAGGACATTCGGCCGAGCCTCCTTTGCAGTTTCCGTACCCGACGCGACCCTGGCGGTATCGGCGGTTCTGGCCGAGATCCTGACCCGTACGCCGGGGGCGGCGGTTGACGCGGACTGCAGATCGGGCCGGGCGGCAGCTCTTGCCCGGCGATTCTTGCCGGGTTGGCTCAAGTCCGGGCATCGCCTGGCCGAGGAGGGAGGGATGGACTCGAACTCTGTCACAAGCACCTCCGACCTCAGCGCCGTCTACGCAGCCGCCATGGCCAAGCGCAGCCAGGACCAGAACAAGGTCGAAGGCCAGAGCGCCCTGCGCCTGATCGAGGCCTCGGCCCCGCCCCCGCTCCCTCCCGACGCGACCATCAGCGTCCGCGCCTGACGCCCCGAACCACCGTTCACGCGTTCGGCCGTCGGTCGGCATGAGCGGGCCGAAGGTCAGAACGAGCGTCGAGACCGGTGGCAGTCGTCGTGGCCGCGATCGTTGACGTGGCCGTGGCCGAAACCGTGATCTTTGACGTGCACGTGCACGTCAACGTCAACGTCAACGACCACGGGCGTCGATCACGGCCACGACGACGACGACGACCACGGCCACGGGTCTCGAGGGCCGCGTGTGGCGGTCAGTATCCGGCGGGGTGGCTGGGGCTGCGGGGCTCCGCGGCGGCATCCCAGCCGTTAGGGGTGCGCACGATGAGGTTGGCGGTACCGATGTGGGGGAGCGTCTTCAGCTCCTGTCCGCGGGCCGTCAGGGCGTCGAGCACGTCCCGGCTGATCTCGGGTTCGACCATCACGAGCTCGGGAACCCACTGGTCGTGAATGCGCGGGGCCGAGATGGCGGCCTCGGCGTTCATCTTCCAGTCGATGACGTTCAGGATCACCTGCAGGGTCGCGGTGATGATGGTCGGCCCTCCGGCCGCCCCCGCGACCAGGCGCACCCCGTCCGCGTCGAGGACCAGCGTCGGGGTCATGGACGACAGTGGACGCTTGCCCGGCGCGAGCGCGTTCTGCGCGCTCCCGATCAGCCCGAACCCGTTGGGGCTGCCGGGCTGGATCGCAAAATCGTCGATCTGGTCGTTGAGCACGATCCCGGTCTTCTCGACCACCACCTTGGCGCCGAAGCCGAGGTTGATGGTGGTGGTGAGCGCGATGGCGTTGCCGTCGCCGTCCACCACGCACAGGTGCGCGGTCCCGCCGTCGCGGTGCAGAGCGGGCGGCGGGGCATCCTCGGTCGTCCCGTAGGCGTCCCGGGGAAGCACGCGGCGATCGGCCAGCTTCCCCGCCATGGCGGCCATGTTTCCCGGTGCGAGCAGCCGCGCGGTGGGTACCGCCACGAAGTCCGGATCGCCGAGGTAGCGGGCGCGGTCCGCGAACACGTGCTTGAGGGTCTCGGCCAGCACCTGCAGGTAGGCCGACGAGCCCGCCCCGAGCTCGACCATGTCCGAGGACCGTGGGAAGCGCGCCGACAAGATCCCGAGCGCCTCGACGAGCGCGAGGCCGCCGGAGGACGGCGGCGGCATGGACAGGACGCGCAGGCCGCGGTAGCTCGTCTCGAGGGGCGTCCGCTCGGCGGGTCGGTAGTCCGCGAGATCGTCGACGGTGAGGACCCCTCCAGCGGCCCGGGCCGCCTTCGCGATCGCCTCGGCCAGCGGACCTCGATAGAAGGCCCGGGGTCCCCCCTGCCGCAGTCGCCCGAGGGTCTCGGCGAGGTCGGGCCTGCGGACGACGTCGCCTTCGCGCGGCCCCCGCGACGGCTCGACGCCGCCCGACCCCGCGGGCGACCCCGCTCTCCGCGCCGGCGGCGCCGCGGGCACGAGCAGGTGCCGCAAGGACTCGGACTTCTCGCCGGCCAAGGCCTCCGCCAGCCGCCAGGACACCGGGAAACCCTGGCGCGCGAGCTTTTCGACCGGCTGCACGCACCGTGCGAAGGGGAGCTTCCCGAAGCGCGCCACCAGCTCCCCGAGGCCCGCGACCTCGCCGGGGACCCCCACCGCGAGGCCCCCCTCGCGCGCGCGCGCCGGATCCACCTGGCCATCCGCCGTCAGGAAGAGGGCGGTCCTCAACCCGGCCGGCGCGCGCTCCCGAAAATCGAGGGCGTACACCCGGTGCTCTTTGGCACGATAGTAAAGGGCGAAGCCGCCCCCGCCGATCCCGGAGGCCTGGGGATGGACCACCCCGAGCGCCAGGGCCACGCCACAAGCCGCGTCCGCGGCATTGCCCCCGGACGCCAGGATGGCGCGACCGACCTCGGAGGCCGCCAGGTTGTCCGACGCCACCGCGGCGTGCGCGGCATGGAAGGGCGGCGGCGCCGCCGAACGAGAAATCCCGACATCCACCGATGTGACGAAAACGAGACAGACGAGCACGCCCATCCGGGCCGACCCTCGAGATTTCCACCCGGGCTTTGGCAAACACGGCTTCACGTCGATGTCACCTCTTACAGGAGCCGATTCGAGTCTTACAGCAAAAGAATGACCACACCTCTTTGCAAAGCTCAAAATCGACGGCGTAAGATGTGCGACGCTCGCTCGTAGAAACGCATCCATGGACCAGAAGACCACCAAAAGCCCCCACCCACCCGTCAATCTGCGGATCAAGTTTCGGAGCGACAGCCTGCCGCAGTTCATCGAGCGGTATGCCACCGACGTGAGTCGGGGCGGCATCTTCATCCGCACGCGCGAGCCGCTCGGGGTGGGCACGCAGCTCAAGCTCGACTTCCAGTACCAGGGTGGAACCCCGCTCATGTCGGGAGACGGCACCGTGGTGTGGGTGCGCGAGTTCGATCCGAGCCGGGCCAACGTGCCCCCCGGAATGGGTGTGCGCTTCGACAAGCTGGCGCCGGAGAGCCTCGGGGTTCTCGAGCAGATCCTGGTCGCCAAGGCCCAGCGCGAAGGTGGAGCGGCCGGAGCCACGGGCGTGAACCCGAGCCGGCCGGTGCCGCCGGAAAATGTGCCCGGAGGTGGGCGCCGCCCGGGCCCGGCCGGTTCACCACAACAGGCCGCCACGCCCCCGGCCCCCGCGCCTCAGGCCGCCGTGGTCGCTCCGCCGGCTCCTCGCACGTCGGCCGATTCACCCCCGGCCGCGGGAGCCGCCGCGGCAACACCGGGCGCACCACCTGCGGCGCCAGCCCCGCCAGTGAGCGGCCCGCCCCCGGCTTCGACCGGGGCAATCTCCGGCGCCATCTTTCCCGAGACCCCGTCCTTCGTGGACTCGGACGAGCTCGACGAGGAGCCGACCCAGATCGCCGCCGGCTTGCCCTCCCTCATGGGCGGAGGTCCCGAGCTCGAGGACAGCGCCGTGGCCTCGGCCCCGCGCCTGCCCGGGATGGCCACGTCGAGATCGGTCGGGACCGATGCGCCGCCATCCCCGGGCGGCCGATCGCCGGCCGAGGCCCCGGGCCCGGCGCCCGTGGGTGCAGACCACGATGCTCCGGCGTCGCAGCTCTTCACGTCGGCGCTGCGCGGCGGCCCGGCCCGAGAGCCGTCCGCGCCGGCGGTTCCGAGCGCGATGAACCAGCCAGAGCCGAGCGGGGAGTCCACCACCGAGAGCACGGTTCCAGGCCTCGCCGAGCTCGGCGCGACCAGAGGAGGCAGCGGCGAGGTCGCCCCGCGAGCGACGGACGACGATTCGAGCTCGAACTTCAGCGCCGCCACCACCACCACGCCGCTCGATCCCGCCGATCTGGTCGAGCATACCGACACCTCGGGGGCGGGGCACGCGGAGGCTGTCCAGGCCGCCGCGAGCGTCTCGGAGCTGCGCGGAGCCCCGGAGCCGCGCGGCGCCACGGGCGCGGCAGAGCCCACGCAGTCGCTGTCCCTCGACGGGCTCCATGCCGAGACGCCGTCCGAGCCTCGCCCGCCATCCGGCATCGCGGTCCAGGGTGCCCCGAAGGCAACCTCCGCGCCCGGCGAGGCCCGGGTGGGTGGTGGCGCCCCGGCGCCCGGGCCGCTCCGTGACCGGGACGTCGAGGTGCCCGCGCCGCCCAGCGCCGCGCGCGCGCGGGAGCGGCGGTTACCGGCCCCCCTCATCCTCGTGACCGTGCTGGCGCTCGCGGCCAGCGGCTTCTTCCTGGTGCGCTTCTTCAAGTCGCAATCCACCGACCTCTTGCCGGGGAGCGAGCCCGGGCACACCGCGATGGAATCGCCCGGGGCGCCGCCCCCCAGCCTGCGGCCCGCCGAGCCTGCCGCCGCCGCTCCGGCGGCGCCGAGCCCGGCCGGCGCTTCCAGCACCGAGCCCGCGACCGTCGGTGCGCCCGCCGCACAGGGCACCATCGACGCGGTGGCGCCGGCGTCGGCGTCGGCACCCCCGGTGACCGGAGCGGTGGCGGCCGCGGCACCCGCGACAGCTCCGCCGATCGCGGGCAACGACGCACAGGCGGGGCCGAAGGCGGCATCCCCACTCCCCGAAGCCACCTCTGCTCCCGAGAGCGCGAAGCCGGGGCCCGAGACCGACACCGGCAAGCCCGATCCAAAGGTGGAGGTGTCCCGCCCCAGGGAGACCAGGCCCGAGAAGGCCGTCCCCCCCCGGCGAAAACCGCTTCACCTGGCCCGTGCGCCCGGGCCCGTCGGGGCGGGCTCGACGACCGGCAGCGGGGACGGTGACGCCGAGACCGCCGGACCGGCCGCGAGCAAGTCCGGCGGCGGCGGTGGTCCGATCTACGAGCTCAAGATCACCTCGAAGCCGCCGGGGGGCGACGTCTCCATCGATGGTCAGGTGGTCGGCAAGACCCCCTTCACCGGCAACGTCGGCGATCTCGGGTCGCCGCACTTCGTGACCATTCGCAGGGACGGCTTCGAGCTGTTCGAGCAGATGGTCGGGACCACCTCGGCCTGGGTGAAGGTCAAGGCCGGGAAGCCGGGGGCCAGCAGCTCCGTGCAGCAGCTCAAGCTCAACGTGAAGCTCCGGCCGCTGACCGGAACGCCCGTCGAGCCGCCCGCCGAGACGGGCGATCGGCCGGCGGGCGAAGCCGCCCCCAAGCTCGACAGGGCGGACAAGGCGGACAAGGCCGACGACAACACCCTGCCCCCGACCGATCTGGTCGCGCCCGGCGGTGCTCCGCAGTAGAGTCCGGCCGGTCATGTGCCCAGCCAGACCAAGCGGCCGACTGGCGGGAAAGGGGAAGCGCGGGTGGTGGTGGGCGCCGCCGGGGTCCGCTCGGCTGGTGCTGGTCTTGCTGGTCTTGCCCCTCGGCCCGGGATGTCGCGCCGGTGAAGGGGCTCCGGGCGCAGCACCGGGACCAACGCACCCCGCGGCCCCGCCCGACGCCCCCCCGCCCCGTGCGTCGGCGGCGATCGCCACCGAGCAGCCGCCTCCTCCGTCCGCGCACGCCCTGCCCAAGCTCGACGTGCACATGCACATCGGCGTCGATGCCATCCCGCGTGCCCTCGAGCTCATGAACCGCTGGGGCATCGACGGCGCGGTCAACCTGTCGGGCATGTTCCCCGGGCCCCCGCGCCAGGCGCTCGAGCAACAACTCGAGGCGGCGCGCGCCGCCGGCGGTCGGGTGGCCGTGTTCGCCAACGCCAACTTCCGCCACGTGCTGACGACCAGGGACTATGGCCGCGCCATGGCCGCCGATCTCGAGCAATCGCGGCGCCTCGGCGCCATCGGCCTCAAGATCCCGAAGGGCCTCGGGCTCGGCTACCCGGCCCCCGATCGCGCGCACCTGCTGGCAGTGGACGACCCCGGGCTCGACCCGCTGTTCGAGAAAGCTGGCCAGCTCGGCATGCCGGTGGCGATCCATGTCGGGGATCCCAAGGCCTTCTGGAGACCGGCCACTCCCGACAACGAGCGCTGGGACGAGCTCGGCGCCCATCCGGAGTGGTCGTTCTACGGACAGCCGGTCCCCTCGTGGCAGGCGCTCCACGCCGCCTTCGAGCGCCGGGTGGCCCGGCACCGGAAGACCACCTTCATCGCGGTCCACTTCGGCAACGATCCCGAGGATCCCGACGAGGTCGCGCGGATGCTCGACCGCTACCCGAACTTCTACATCGACACCGCGGCCCGCATCCCCGAGATTGGCCGCCACGATCCGGCGCGCATGCGGCGCTTCTTCGAGAAGTACCAGGATCGCATCCTCTTCGGCACCGACACGGGGATCTCGAGCAACCAGGACGACATGATGTACGGGTCGACCGGCAGCTCCCCCCCGACCCTGGCCGACGAGCGGCGCTTCTTCGAATCCAGCTGGCGCTACTTCGAGTCGACCGATCACCAGTTCGACAGCCCGACCCCGATCCAGGGGCGCTGGAAGATCGACGGTCTCGGCCTACCCGAGCCGATCCTGCGCAAGGTCTACTTCGAGAACGCCGCGCGCATCTTGCACTGGAAGCCCGCCGCCCCGAGCCGTCCGAGCCCCGACGAGCACGACCCGAAAAAGCCCAGTCCCCACCCTTGACTCGCATTCCCGGCCCCCCATAATGCTGCCTCCATTCCGGAGTAGCTCAGTGGCAGAGCAGGCGGCTGTTAACCGCCGGGTCGGGGGTTCGAAACCCTCCTCCGGAGCCAATGAGGTGAGGCCTCTCTCCCCGATCCTCTCCCCCGCTCCGCGGGGCGAGGGGACAGGAGTGGGTCGAACACGGGCTCGCCCTGCCCTCATGAGTCTCCTCCGCGGGGGCGAGGGCGAGACCTGGGGGGCCGCGCGGCTTTCTGCGGAATATGTCAGGTCAGGCTCGTTTCACGGTGGATGCCCGGCAGCGTCCCGCCAGCCCCGATCCAGATCGTCGACGCGGGCGTCGGGAACGGGCGCACCGCCCGACTGGCCGCCATCGTCGACGGCCGGCTCCGGCCAGCGGTAGAGGACCACCTCGCCTTCGAGGCCCACCTCACCCCGGCGGCCGGTGGGACGCTGCCGCCGGGGTTGACCGGCTGAAGAAAAAGGGCTCGTCACCTGAAATATGTGAGGGGGGCAAAGCGAATGATCGACATGGTCCCGAGAATCTTGCTGCTGAAGCTCGCGATTGCGCTCGCCGCGATCGCCTGTGCCGTCGCCCCGAAGCCCGCGCAACCGGGTGAGACGACCCGCGTGTGTTACACCTCCATCGACGGGCGGACGGTGCACGGGAGCCTGGTCCGCCAGCAGATGACCACCGCCGCAATGTCGGCAATGTCGGCAATGTCGAATCGCCAGCCGGACGGTGAGCGCCTGATCGGTGTGACCGAGCTCGACGGCAGCGCAACCATTCGCCTGGTCGAGGACGTCACCCTCGACGCGCATGGCGCCCTTCGCCGGGCGGAGGCGGTGCTGTCCCAGGCCGGGGTGCAGGCCCTGCGCGTGGTGCTCGACCCACGCCGGGGCGTCGTCGACCTCACGAAACCAGGGCCCGGCGGAACTCGGCACTGGAGGGTCCCGACCGACCTGCCGTGGGTCTGGTCGCCGATCTTGACGTTGCCGTCCTCGGGGCGAGGGGTCGCCACGGCCGCCAGCGCGCGCGCCACCTGGCGAGCGGCGACCAGTGGGCGGCCGCTGCGCTTGCTCGACCTCGCCAACCTCGTCAGCCACACGATCACCGCCGATCAGCTGCTGGTTCCCGACGAGACACCGGACCGTGGCGCCGGCGCCGGGCGCACCGCCGCCGACACCGAAAAGGGGGTCGTCGTCCTCGGGGACGACGCCATCGAGGTCGAGGGTGGAATGCCGATCCGCTTGCATCTGGCCGCCCTCGGCGTGAACGTCGAGCCCATGGACGCGAAGGGACTCTCGGGTAAGCTGGTCGCCTCCTCCCGTTGCCCGTCCGCCAGCGGGCTCTCCACACCATGATCCTCCCGTGGCAAACGACGACGGAGGGGAAGGCCACCTGCCGCGAGGCGCGGCGGTGGCCCCCAGGAACGAGGGGTTCGGCGCGGGGTGGGGCCTGGCGGTGCCGAGCCCGGTGGAGACGCCCGAACGCGAGGTGGGCGGGCGGCCGCGCGTGCCCGAGGGGCTCGTCGCGCTCGGCCCGGCGGTCCGCGCGGTGGCCCGCTACCTGCTCGGCGGCGAAGCCAGCCCCGCGGACATCGATGATTGCGTCAGCGAGGTCTTTCGACGGGCCATCGAGGGCCTTCACGCCGGGCGGCTGGCGGCCGGAGCGCCGCTGCGGCCGTGGGTGCTCGGGATCGCCCGCAACGTCAGCGCGGACACCCGCCGCGCGCGGGTCCGGGCGCGCGCACGGGCTGCGGAGAGCCCGATCGCGCTCGAGAGCCTGGTGGATGGCCGCCCGGGCGCCGACCACGCGCTCGAGCTGGCCGAGCGCGCGCGGCGGATCCGGGCCGCTCTCGACCAGCTGCCGACCGATCAACGGCGCGCCGTCTTGCTGCACGCCGAGGGCTTCGGCTACCGGGAGATCGGCGAGCGTCTGTCGCGGCCGCTCGGGACGGTGTGCACCTGGATCGCCCGGGCGCGGCGAGGCCTGGCGCGGGCGCTCGACGCCGAGCTCGACGCAGAGCTGGACGCAGGCCTCGACGCGGGGCTCGATGCGGGGAATCCATGACTGAGGCGTCGTCCTCCAGGCTCGAGCGGTCGATCATCTGGGGGCGAGCCGGGCACCTCACCGACGCCGGCGTCGTCGCGGTGGCCGATGGGGAGATCGCGCTCCTGCCCGACGCGGCGCTGACCCACTGCGCGTCTTGTCCGAGCTGCAGCGCGCGCGTCGGCCAGGCGGCGCTGGTGTCTCTGGACCTGGCGGAGGTGCTCGGCCCGGGCTTCGCGAGCGTGACCGATGCGATCGTCGAGCCCTCCGGAGCCCTGCCAGGTGATCCGGAGGGTGAATCAGCAAGTGAATCGGATCCACGAGGCGCGCGGCGCCCCTTTCCCGTCGCGCTGCTGCTCGGAGCGCTGGGCTTGGCGGTGGTGGGCCTCCTGCCGAGCGTGTCCGGCCTGATCGCCTCGGTCGAGCGCTGGTCCCTGCTGGTCGGACGGGCCTGCCCCGTGCTGGCCCGGATGACCCTGCCGCTGTTTCGCAGCCTCTGCGAGAGCCCGATCTTCGCGGCGATCGGGTGGCTGTCGGCCCTCCTCCTGGTCCTGGCGGGCGTGGTGGTTGCCCGGCTCGATGGGCGGGGCGCAGGTTCGCGCTCGGAGAGGGGGGCCGTTTGATCGTGCCCTTCGCCGCGCACGTCCACGTCCACATGCACGTCGATGGCCGTGGCAATGGCAATGGCAATGGCAATGGCTCGTAGATGGTGGTGGGCGTGTCGCCCGCGCCTCTCCGGCACCTTGACCGCGGCGCTGCTCGCGGTCGCCGCCGCGTCTCCGGCGCCGGCCCGGGCCAGCTTGCGGCGCGACGGCGTCTGGCCGCAGACGGGAGCCGGCTCGCCAGCGGAGCTGGTGTCGCTCTCCGCCCACGGCGTTCCGCGGGCGGAGGCCATCCGCCTGCTCGCCGAGAAGGCCGGCTGGAGCGTGGTGCTCGATGGCCCGGCGCCGGGGACCGTCGACGTCGACGTGGAGAGACAGCCCGCCACGTCCGTGCTCGAGCTCATCCTCGGACAGTCCGACTATGTCGCCCGCCGCGAGGGGGCGCTCGTCTCCATCCGCCCCGATGCCCCGGGGGCGCTCGCGGGCGCGCGCACGCCGGCCCCGAACCCGCCGGCCGCGACGACCGCCCGCGCGGGCTCGAGGCCCGAGCGCCGGTCCAGCGGGAGGGACCGGGTGGTCACCGGCAGCAACGTCGTCGTTCAGCGCGACGAGGTGGTGGGTGACCTGGCGGTCTTCCGCGGATCGGTCGCCGTCTTCGGCCGGGTGACCGGAAACGCGTCCGTCTTTGGCGGCTCCCTCACGGTGCACGAAGGCGGCCAGGTCGAGGGGGACGTCTCGGTGTTCGGGGGCTCGGTGAGCTTGCGGAGGGGCGCGCGCATCGACGGCGATCTCAGCGTCCTCGGCGGCGACGTGCACCGCGATCCCGCGGCCAGCGTGGGTGGCGACTCCACCGACGCCGGCGGCACCGAGGACGCCGCCGCCGCCCCGACCGACGACGACGCTTCGCCTCACGGGCCGCCCTCCGCTCGCCAGCGCTGGTCCTTCCGAAGCATCGCGGCCATGGTGGGCAGCGCCGTCACCCGCACGTCGTTGCTGTTCGCTTTCGGTGCCATCCTCCTCGCCCTGATGAGCCGGCGCCTCGACCTCTTGCAGGGAGACGTGGCGACGCGACCCGCGCGTGCCTTCGCGATCGGCGTGGTCGGCGTCGCGGCGGGGCTGGCGGCGACCGCCGCGCTCTGCGTGACGCTGGTCGGAATCCCCATCGCCATCCTGTTCCTGTTGCTGGCGATCTTCGGTACGTATGCCGGCGTGTGCGCGATCCTGACGGCGGCGGGCGCGCTGGTGCTCGGCCACCGCACGACGAGCGCGTACGCGCACCTCGCGGCGGGTTGCGCGATCTACCTGCTCTTGAGCTCGCTGCCGCGCGTGGGCCACATCGTCACGGCCGTCCTTATCCTGGTGGGCTTCGGCACGCTCCTGCAGACCCGCGCCGCCGGCCTGGTGAAGTGGGCCCCTGTGCCGGGCTCTCGCGGGCCGAGGGGATGAGAGCCGGGGCCTCGTTCAGTTGGCCGGGGCGATGCTCCACTGCATGAGCGCCGTGCCGTCATATACCCACTGCCTGACCGCCGTCAGCGGAATTCCGACCGCGTCCGGCGCGGCCCCCACGATGGAGGCGCTGGAGTCGCTGCCCGGGCTGAACTTGTAGAACCCGTCGCCGGTCGGGGTGAAGGACCACAGCTCGTTCGGCTGCCCACCCTGATACGCGAGCTGCATCAGGTACACGCCGCTGCCCTTGGCGGCGCCGACCACGTTCAGCGCCTTGCCGCTGTGCAGGTTGAGGAAGCGGTACTTCTTGGGCGCGATCTGGGTGATCCGCCACTTCTGGCTGTCGGTGCCCGGCGTGACCTGCTGGATGAGCTGGGCGCCATCGGCGAGGCCCGAGCCGGTGACGTCGAGGCACTTCCCCGACCCGCGGTTGCAGACCTTGTAGTCGACGGAGGGATTGAAGTTCCGCCACACGGTGATGACGTGGCTGTACGAGCCGCACTGCTTGAAGCCATCGCCCGCGGCGGCGCCGTCCGCGGCCAGGCAGTAGTCCCGGCAGTACCCCGTGCTCGATGGGTTCTTGAAGACACCGCTCGCCGCCGCGGCACCGAGTCGCCCCGGCACCTGCCCCTGGTCGAAGTCCTTGCCGTTGCAATAGAAGGCCGCCGGCGGGCTGGCGAAGATGTTTCCGAAGAACGAGCCCTCCTGGTAGGGATAGTCGGTGCTCTGCCCCCAGCCGAGCGCCGGGCTATCGCCGTCCAGCCACAGCGGGATGTGCACGCCCGAGGTGTTCACGTGGGCCATCACGCACGCGCTCACCTGCTCCTGACAGTCCTTCGCGCAGGTTCCACCCTCCCACTCGGGGGCGAGGCCGAGCTCGCCATCGAAGGTGTAGACACCGCCGCTGCCGAGCTTGACGAGCCGGCGACCGGCGGGCAGCGCACAGCGCACGATGTACGAGAAGGTGTTGCGGCCGCTCGCGTTCGAGAGGAGCCCATTGTTCGACGACATTCCGCTCAGCGAGCCGAGCCCGTTGATCGACGACAGCCCGTTGACGGACGAGAGGCCGTTGATCGACGACAGGCCGTTGATCGACGAGAGACCATTCTCCGAGGCGGCCGAGGCCGCCTCGGATTCATGGACGCTCGACGGAAGCGGAGCCGATTCCGTGCACCCCGGAACGAGGGTCGCCAGGCCCGCCAACACGATCGCCCTTGCCCTGGTGCCTCTCGAATCCCTTGGTTCCATGCGGACCGGCAATGCAGGAACCCTGCCACCCGAAAACGTATCTCACATTACGCATCCCGGAGCACGTCCATGCCCTCTGGCCGGGGAAGCCGTCCGCGGTGTTGCACGGAAAACAGCTCGCGCGTTGTCTCCTGGTCCACGGCCCTTGCAGCGATGCTATGCTCCGCCCGTCGCGACTGGCGTTCAGATGGACAACCATCGGGGAGCGACTGACATGGTTGGTGGCCGTACGCCTGGGCCACGACGAATCTCGGATTCGGCCATACGTCCCGTCTCGAAAGGAGCGCCAGTGCCCACCAACGACCCAACTTCCGACCACCCCGCCAGTCACCCCTCCAACAGCTACTTTTCGGCCCCACTCTCCGAGGTCGACCCGGAGATTGCCGCGGCGCTCGAGAGCGAGCTTGGACGCCAGCGCGAGACGCTCGAGATGATCGCGAGCGAGAATTTCGTGCCACGGGCCGTCCTCGAGGCGCAGGGCTCGGTGCTGACCAACAAGTACGCCGAAGGCTACCCGGGGCGCCGCTACTACGGCGGCTGCGAGTTCGTGGACGTCGCCGAGCGGCTGGCCATCGAGCGGGCGAAGACCCTGTTCGGCGCCGGCTTCGCCAATGTGCAGCCCCACTCCGGCGCCTCCGCCAACGCCGCGGTGCTCGGCGCCATCGCCAGCCCGGGCGACCGCATCCTCGGGCTCGAGCTGGCCCACGGTGGGCACCTGACCCACGGGATGCGCCTCAACTTCTCGGGCAAGCTCTACGAGGCACACGCCTATGGCGTCGACCCGCTCACATTCCGGATCGACATGGACGCCGTGCGAAAGAAGGCGCTGGAGATCCGCCCGCGGGTGCTCATCGCCGGGTGGTCGGCCTACTCGCGCCAGCTCGACTTCGCCGCGTTCAGGGCCATCGCGGACGAGGTCGGCGCCATCCTGTGGGTGGACATGGCGCACTTCGCCGGCCTGGTCGCGGCGGGCCTGCACCCCTCGCCGATCCCCCACGCGCACGTCACGTCGTCGACGGTCCACAAGACCATCGGCGGCCCGCGCTCGGGGTTCATCCTGACGAACGACGTCGAGCTGCAGAAGAAGCTCAACTCGAACGTCTTTCCCGGGCAGCAAGGGGGGCCGCTCATGCACGTGATCGCGGCGAAGGCGACGGCGTTCAAGCTCGCGGCCGAGCCCGCCTTCAAGGAGCGCCAGCAACGCACGATCCGCGGGGCCCGCATCCTGGCCGAGCGGCTCACGGCCCCGGATGCGCGCGCGGCAGGCGTCGACGTGCTGACCGGGGGCACCGACGTGCACCTCGTGCTGGTCGACCTGCGCAGCTCGGCGATTCACGGCCAGGACGCGGAGAACGTCCTGCATTCGGTGGGCATCACGGTCAACCGCAACGCCGTCCCGTTCGATCCGCGACCGCCCATGACCCCCTCCGGGATCCGCATCGGAACGCCGGCGCTCGCGACCCGCGGCTTCGGCGACCGCGAATTCACCGAGGTGGCGGACATCATCGCCGCGGCCCTCTCGCCCTCGCCGGAGGTGGCGGTCCTGCGGGCGCGGGTCGCCAGGCTGACGGCAGCCTTCCCGCTCTACCCCGGCCTCACCAGCCCCGGCACCTGGAAGTAGCCCCGCGGCCCGACACCGGACCGTAAGACCCCGTGATCGTGATCGCGGCCTTGATCTGGCCACGATCACGGATGGCGATCACGGGTCTTCACGCCTGGCTCAGGGCGCCGCCGCCAGGGTGCGCGCCTCGATGACGGCGGGGGCGCCGTCGGCGTGCGCCCAGACCTGGGCCAGCTCGGCGTAGTACCCGCGCGCGCTCGGGTCCCCGGCGACGCGCGCCGCGCGGCCTGCGCCGAGCAGGCTGCGCGCCCGGCGCGGGTGGAGCCGTAGCGCCCGCCGGAACTCCGCGAGGGCCTCCGGGGCCCGACCCTGTGCGAGCAGGTATTCCCCGAGGCGCTCCCGCGGCAGGATGTCACCCACCACGCCCGACGCGGGCACGCTCTCGTCGAGGGTGGCGGCCGAGCGCAGGATGCCAACCACCTCGCCCGGCGCGCGGCCGAGCTCGGCGCTCCGGGCGTCGAGCTCGAGGTTCCGCACCTTCCAGTCACGGAGCTCGTCGGCGTCGACCGTGAGGGCGGTCATCCGCGCCACGATACCGGCGAGTGCGGCGCGGCTGCTGGCGAGCGTGGCGGTGTCGTCGCGGGCAGCGGCGGCCTCGCCCTCCATGAAGGCCAGCCACGCGTCGGCGAACAGACCCGCGCGCGCCGCGCTGGCCTCCACGTGACCCTTGCAGCCCGGCATGGCCGCCTGGGTGGCCGAGCTCCTGACCGTTTGACGGACGGTCCGCAAGGGCGCGAGCAGCTCGTCCATCCGCGGCCATTCCCCGGTCCTCAGGATGTACTCGGCGCCCATCCGGCCGGCCTGGAGCGGCCCCCAGTCGGGATCCCGAGACGCCTTCAAGACCGCGAGGCCGCGCCCGAGGATCTCGCGGGCGCGCCGGACCTGCCCCTCTTCGAGCGCGATCGCCTGCAGCCAGGACAGGCTGTGAAAGTCGCTGAAGCTGGGATCGAGGTGCTTGCGCTGAATCCAGGCCTCGGATGCCGCCCACGCGGCCTCGTTCGACGCATCGGCCTCCGGCCACATGCCGAGCTGAACGAAGATGTGCGAGGGCATGTGCCGGGCGTGCGAGGCCTCGGGCGCGATCTGGGCGTAGACCCGCGCGGCGGGCAGGGCCAGGATCGCGTGCTCGGGATCGTCGAACGCATGAATCACGTAGTGGGCGGCCCCCGGATGTCTCGGGTTGCGTCCGAGCACCTCGAGCCCGATGGCGGCGGCCTCGGCGAAGGGCCGAAAGTCCGGAGGCGCCGTGCCCGCCTCGCGATCCCGGTAGCCGTTGCCGAGCAACGCCACCGCGAAGAGCGTGGCGACCTCGTCGTCCTCGGGGAAGCGCTGGTGCAGCCCCCGCAGGGCCTCGGCATAGGCGGTCCACCGCGCCGGCAGGCCGCCGGTGCCGACCAGGATCCGCGCGGCGGAGATCAACCCCTCCTCGCGCGCCGTCAGCCGGGCGCCGGCCGGGATCCGTGCCAGGGCGGCCCGCTCCCCCACCAGGTTCTCCTGGGACCAGACCGGGTGGAAATAGGTCAGCGCCTCGCCCCAGTAACCCATCGCGAACGTCGGCTCGAACCGGGTCGCCGCCTGGAACTCGTCGCGAGCCTCCTCGTACCAGAACGAGTGCATGGCGAGCACGCCGCGCACGAAATGCTGCCGGGCAGGCGGTGTCCCCGTGACCGCGAAGTCGATGCGCCCGAGCTCGTCCGGCGGCGGAGGTGGCGTGGCGGAAGCGACCGGAGCGGCGTTCGCCGCGCGCGCAACCGCACCCCCTCCGCCGGCGCCCAGCAGGACACCGACGCCGGCGCCGATGAGGACCCTCACGCCACCCCGACGGCTCGACATCATCCGCGCAAGATAACTCCGAGGCCGCCCGAAGAAAATCCCGACCGCCATACCGCATCGGCGCCCCGGACCGACGCGGATACCTCGGTCGCCCGGGGCCCATGCAGTCCTGTCGGCCATGTCGGCCATGTCGGGTGAAGCGGGAAGAAATCCGACCTTGGCCGTTCTGTGAACAGTCGTGGGTCTTCGGACGCCCGTGTTCATCCCTTCAAAGGAATCGATATGAACCACAATCTCCCCGAGAAACGGTGCAGGCAGGTGGCGGTGGCGGTGGCGGTGGCCGGCGCCCTCTTCGACGTGACCTCGGGCGCGAGCACGGCCCGCGCGGATTCGCCGCTTCCGGCCCCCCCGCTGGCGACGAGCGCGATGTCCGTGTACGCGGATGCGCTGGAGAACGGCTGGGAAAACTGGAGCTGGGCAGCGGTCGACCTCTCCAACCCAGCTCCGGTCAACTCAGGCACCAGCTCCATCGCCGTCACCGCATCGCCCTACAGCGCGCTCAGCTTCCACCATGGGGCGATCGAGACCCAGCTCTTTTCGAGCGTGACCTTCTGGATCAACGGTGGGTCCTCGGGTGGCCAGCTCCTCGCCGTCAAGGCGGTGCTCGGGGACGGCGCGCACCCGGGGGTCACCATTGGCCCGCTCGCGGCGAACACCTGGCAAAAGGTGGTGATCCCCCTCGGAGATCTCGGCGCCGCCAATCGCCTCGATCTCACCAACATCTGGGTGCAGGAGGTCGCCGGGGTAGCGGCGCCGACCTACTACGTCGACGACTTTCGGCTGGAGCCCGCGCCCCCGCCCGCGCTGGTGAACGTACAGATCGATGCGAGGAGCAAGGTTCGCACGGTCGATGCCCGGACCTTCGGGCTCAACACGGCCATCTGGGACGGATCCTTCGCGACGCCCACCACGGCCGGGCTGCTCGACGAGCTCGCCAACCGGGCCCTCCGCTTCCCGGGCGGCTCGCTCTCGAACGTCTACCACTGGAAGACCAACATGAGCGATGGTCAGACCTTCGAGTGGGCCACCTCCTTCGACGCCTTCGCGGGCATCGCCCGGGCCACGCACGCGCAGGTCTTCATCACCGTGAACTACGGCACCGGCACGCCCGAGGAGGCCGCCGACTGGGTCCGCCACTCCAACGTCGAGATGGGCAACGGGTTCGAGTACTGGGAGGTCGGCAACGAGAACTATGGCTCCTGGGAGACCGACCACAACACCCGCCCCCAGGATCCCGTCACCTACGCGACCCGCTTCGCGGAATATGCGCGCCAGATGAAGGCCGTCGACTGCCGCATCAAGGTCGGCGCGGTCATCGAGGCGGGCGAGGACGACTACTCCACCTACGCGGACGAGGTGGTCGTCAACCCGCGCACCGGCGCCTCCCACCACGGCTGGAGCTCGGTGATGCTCGCGACCTTTCAGCGGCTCGGCGTGACCCCGGACTTCGTCATCTACCACCGCTACGAGCAAGGACCTGGCGGGGAGAACGACGCCTACCTGCTCGGCGCGGCCCGCGGCTGGGCCGGGGACGCCGGCTCGATCCGCCAGATGCTGAGCGACTACCTCGGGCCGGCCGCGGCCTCGGTCGAGATCGACAGCACCGAGGCGAACTCGGTCTACGACGCGCCCGGCAAGCAATCCACCAGCCTGGTCAATGGGCTGTTCCTCGCCGACAGCGTCGGCAACATCCTGCAGACCGAGTTCAACTCGTTCGTCTGGTGGGATCTGCGCAACAGCCAGAACGCGGGAAACAACGCCTCGACGCTCTACGGGTGGCGCCTGTACGGGGACTACGGGATCGTCGACGCCGCGACCCCGGCCGCGCCGGCCGATCGCTACCCGACCTTCTACGTCTACAAGCTGCTCAAGCACTTTGCCCGCGGCGGTGAGACGGTGATCTCGGCCACCACCGACTACCGTGGCCTCGGGGTCTACGCGGTGCGAGGCCGTCAGGGTCACGGCTTGAACCTGCTCGTCATCAACAAGAATCCCACCACCGCGCTCGCCGCGGCGATCACCATCAACGGCTGGCGGGCGGCCCCGAAGGCGGAGCTCTACAGCTATGGCATACCGGAGGACGACGCCGCTCGGACCGGCAGTGGCTCGGCCGACGTGGCCCACAGCACCGCCAGGCTCGGCGGGGGGCCGGTCCTCGAGTTCTCTGCCCCGCCGTATTCCGCCACCGTGATCCAGCTGCGGCCGGCGCGCCGCCCCGACCGTGGCCGGACAGACGGCGACCACGGCGAAGGCGAATCCGAGAACTGACGGGCGAGCCGAACCTGCCGACCTGCTTTCGGTGACAGATCGGGGACACGGGAGTACACTACCTCCGGATGCAGTCTGTTCCTGCCGACTGCAACCGGGAGGTTGGCGTCATGGATGAAGACTCGGGGAATGGTTCGCAGCGCCTGGGCCTGGTGCTGGTGGTGGACGACGAGGAAGGAATCCGCAACGTGCTCCGCCGCCACCTGACCCAGCTCGGATACCGGGTCGCCGCCGCGGCCAGCGGAGAGGAGGCGCTCGCCATGGCCGAGCAGCTCGAGCCGGCGGTCATCGTGACCGACGTGCACATGCCCGGAATGGACGGGCATACGCTGCTGCGTCGGCTCGGTTCCCTCGGCCTGAGCAGCAGCGTGATCTTGATGAGCGGCCGTGGCGAGCTCGACGACGCCATCAGCGCGCTCCGACAGGGGGCGGTGGACTATCTCAAGAAGCCGTGGACCATCGAGGAGCTGACGGCGGCCATCGGCCGGGCGACCGAGCTCGTGGAGGCGCTCCGAGATCTCAGCCCCGCCCCGGTCCCGCCGACCGAGCGCGGGGGCCGGGCCCTGCACGAGCGCCGGGTCGACGCGGCCAAGCTGGTCAAGGCGCTCGCCGAGCGCGGGGACGACATCGAGCTGCCGCCCCCCCCGAACAAGCTGGTGCGGATCCGCGAGCTCGTGGAGCGACCGGGCGCCGAGATCGACGCCTCGGTGCTCGGTCTCCTCGAACGCGATCCCGCGATCGTGGCCGCGGTCTTCGAGGCCGCGGCCGAGATCTCGGACGCGCCCAGCCTCGACGCCACCAATCTGCGCGGGGCCGCCGTGTCGATCGGCCTCGCCGCGGTTCGCTCCGAGGTCGAGGCCTGCGCCATCCACGACGCCTTTCCGATTGCCGTGCCGGCGCTCCGCACGCTCGCCGAGCGCCTGCGCGGATTCGCCCGGGCGCGGGCGCTCGCGATGCGGGGCATCGCCGAGATCGCCGAGTCCGAGGTCCGGCTCGATCCCGACGCGTGTTACCGCGCCGGGCTGTGGCTGGACGTGGGGGCCATGTACTTCCTGTCCGTCATCTCGGAGACCCTCCATCACCGCGGGGTCAAGATCGCCAACCTGCCGGCCATGAACCAGGCCATCGCCAACCACCACGGCGCGGTGGGCGCCTCGATCCAGCGGCGCTGGGGCATGGAGGCCGAGCTCGTCGCGCTCACCTCGGACCACCACCAGGACGCCCTCGTCCGCAATGCGTCGCCCTTGTGGTGCGCCGCCGCGCTCGGGAGCGCGATCGCGCTCCGGGTCACGGGCTTTGGCGATCCGACGGGGAACCGGGATCTGAAGCCGGATCTGCTCGCCCGCTGCGCGTACACGCTCGGCGTTGGCGACTCGTCACTCCGCCGGGTGACGCGGCTCCTGAGCGATCGCCCCGCCCACGCCGCGGGGGCCGCTCCGCCCCAGATCGGGTCCGGGTCCGTGCCACAGTCGAGCCCGAGCCCGCATCAGCGGTAGACGCAGGCCCAGATGTCGTACTCGGGGCCGTAGGACCAGGCCGAGATCGCGGTGCCGTCTCGCGCGACGGCGAGATCGGTCGCGAACGCGCTGTGGACCGCGTCGGCGTGCACGGGCGCGCCGTCGGGGGGGATCCAGGCGTTGCTGCCGGCGGCGAGCTGGGCCGAGAACACCTGAATCTGCGCGGAGGGCTGCTGCTTGCGCCAGGTGGCGATGGCATTGCCCTCGACGTCCATGCCGACGAGCGGCTCAGCGTACTGCGTGAGATCCTCGCCGATGAGGTTGTTGGTCTCGAGGGAAGCGGGGGCTTGCCACCCCGCGGCCCCGGCGCTGAAGCGCGCGGCGTGCACCTGGTAGTTCTCGGGGAGGCTCGTGACCTCGGACCAGATCGCGACCGAGCCCCCGGCTGGATCGATCGCTTCGCGGGGCGGCGGATCCCATTCGATGAGCGGTGCCCCGGTCAGCCGTTCGGTCTGGCTCCAGGCGCGGCCGTCGAATCGACGGGCCCAGAGCTGCGGCGCGCCGTGGGTCCAAACCTCGAGCCAGATGGCGGTCCCCCCGCCCTTCTCGTTCAAGGCGATGGTCGGGGTGTAGGAGTCATCGACGCCGTACGTGTCGAGGATCGCGACGGACTCTGGCAGCCACCCGCCATCGTAGCGCTCGGTCCATATGCGGGTCTTGCCGTTGAGCTCGGCCGGCTGCTCCCAGATCAGGAATCCGCGTCCATCGTCATCGAGCGCCACGCGCGGATTGCGATCGCCGAAGCCCATGCCTGGCAGCGGCACGTTCACGGCGGGGCTCCAGCGTCCATCGCGGAAGTCGCAGCTCCCCACGTTCGCGATGACGTCGTCCGCCGAGCGCGAGGTCCAGGCGGCGAGCGCGATCCCTCCGGGGGACACCGCGAGACGGGTCCGGCGCAGCTTGCCGAGCGCCACCGGTGCGGCGACCGACCAGGAGACGCCGCCGTCGGTGGAGCGGCTCCACCAGATCCCTTCTGCCCCCGCGTCGTCCCGCGCCCACACGAGGAGGACGTTGCCCTGGCCGTCGATGCCCACCTGCAGATCGTCGTACCGCGACGGGACGGTCACGAGCCAGGCCGGCCCGAAGGTGCCTGAAGCACCGTCGTACATCCGCACCCACAGCTCGAAGTCGCGCTGCCACGCGACCACCCCGTTGCCGGCCGCGTTGATGGCAACGGAGGGGTGATCGTCCATCCCGGCGTGGTCGTCCTCGAGGATCTGGGCCGGGCTCCAGGCGCGGGCAGGTGCCGCTGCCTGCGGCTGCTGACTCGAATCGGAGGTGGTGGGAAGCCCGGGCCTGGGACACGGGGTCGCACCCTGGCAGCCGGCGGCGGCCACCACCAGCGCCGCGCTGACCGCGACGAGACGCCACCCTTGCGCGGCGACGGGCACGGCGCCGCCCGATATGGACGTGGACATGGACATGGGCATGGACCCGGGCGTCACATCGGAGGATCGAATTGGAGGAAGATCTGCACCCGCGTGACGGCCGCGGAGGTGGCGAGATCGTTCGAGATAAAATAGACCGGCTGTCCACCGGGGGCGAGCTGGACGGTCTCCTCGTCGTCGAGGTAGATCCAGCCGGCCGGCAGACCGGAGGCATCGAGCAGGATCCCCGGGCCGAGGGCGAGCCCCCCCATCGCCACGGTCACGGTCGACAGACCGTCATTGATGGCTGTCACCCGCAAGGAGCGCCTCGACCCACAGGTCCCGAGCTCGTAGCGCGTGGGGGTGAGGTGACCGGCGGGCGACTGGCCCGACAGCAAGGACGCGAGATCGAGCTCGATCGACGAGGTCCCCGAGAAATTCGCCGGAGATGGGCTATCGAGCACGTAGCCTGTCTCACCGGGAGCGAGGCAGGTGTGCGTGTAGAAGGTCCCGCCGCCCACGTCGCCCACCGAACCATTGAGGTAGATGGGGTCGCTCGTCGGGTTCAGCGTGGCGGCGGCCGCGCTCAGGTAGTGAAGGTTCTGGGCTTGAATGAAGCAAGGGTGGTCGGTGCCCTGGTTGGCCACGGGGATCGTGAGCTGGGCCATCGCCGCGCTCTGTACCGAGCCCTGGGTGAGTGTCAGGTAGGCTTGCCCGAGGGAGAGCCCGGGGATCGTCGCCCCGACCTTGACGGGCACGACCCGGCGGGCGGTGGTGGCCACGAACGGGACCCCGCCGATGGCCGGTCCGCGGAGATCCGCCGAGTTGTTCTTGGTCGGTGGCGCGCCGACGGCCTCGCTCCCGGAGCCGAGCGTCCAGACACACGTCGCGGCGTCGCCCCCCTCCCCTCCAGTCGCGCCGGCGCCCGAGCCCGAGCCACCGGCCGCCCCACCCGCCGAGCCCGCTGGCGCGCCACCGCTCGCGAGGACGGGCCCCCCCGCGCCAGCGCCGCCGCCGGGGTTGCCGCCGGAGGCCCCGCGGGCACCCGCGCCCGTGGCTCCGGCGGCTGCTCCCCCCGCTCCCCCTCCAGCCGGCGGAGTGGAGGCTCCTCCTCCGCCGCTGCAGGCCGGGAGCGCCAGGAGAAGACCGACTGCCATGAGGGCCAAGGCCTCAGCGCCGGAGGCAGCGGGTCGTTTCACCGCGGCTCCGCTGCGATCGATCCGGCCCTTCTGGTGCAAGCTGGCTCCCTCTTTCATGTGTTTCGAAAGACGCCAATGCTGGACTCCCTGAATCGGATGTCAAATCCGCCAAACCGAAGCAGGCCGAGCGCAGGACGGTGCGCCACGAACGGCGCCGGCCCCGGCGTTCACTGGCACACCGATTGCTTTAAAGCGCGGTGAAGCTGTAGAGATCATCACCTGAGACCGGACAGGATCGTAATCCGGCAGGAGGCTACCGTGTCCATTCCGAGCGCAGGGGCAACGTTTTTCCGGCGGGTCGGGGGAGCAGCGCAACCAGAGCGGAACTGGCAGGAGGAGCGGCCGCAGGGGCCGCCGAATTCGCCCCGATCCCCGGGCGAGGGCCACGTTCAGCGCCCCGCTGGTGGTGAATCGCGGCCGCTGTATGGAGAGGCCGCCGCCATTCATGCCCTTTACCAGGCGGCGTTCCTCGAGCAGGACCCACCATCGCCCACCCCGCCACGGCCGAAGGGCCGAGGCCGCTCCTGGCTCGCACGGACCTGGAATGCGTTGAGCACCTGGAGCCCCTCCTTCGGCGCATCGTTGCGCTGTCCCGCCACCTCGATCCCGTAACCACGCCCGGACGCGAGGCCAGCCGCCCGGTCACGGCAATTCTTGCCGGAACCGCGGCAAGATCATCCATCCCGTCGAACGTCACGTCGAAGAACACGTCGAACATCCCGTCGAGCCCGGGAAGATCGCGTGGCGGCTGCGTTCTGTGTGCTGGAACCGTTCCCATGGGAGGGACGGACCAGCCGACCACGTCTCGGGAGAGGAGGAGGATGGCCATGATCACGATCGCGGTATTCAACGAAGCCACCGGCATCACCGACGCACAGGTGCAGGCGATGCTTCCGGCATTCACAATCCAATGGAATCGAGATCTCGCCCCGGCCTGGGGTATCGACGAGGTCAGATTCGAATTCACACCCAAGGGTCAGCCGCCCACCAGCGGGGCGTGGTGGCTCGTGTGGCTCGATGACTCGGACCAGGCCGACGCCCTGGCCTACCACGACGTGACCGACGAGGGCTTGCCGCTCTCGAAGGTCTTCGTGAAGACGATCGTGGCGGACAACGCCTCGCTGTCGGTCGCCGCGACCCACGAACTGTGCGAGATGGCCGTCGATCCGACCATCAACCTGGCGGCCCAGGACCAGCGCGGTACCTTCTGGGCGTACGAATGCGCGGATCCGGTCGAGGATGAACGATACGGGTACAAGATCGGTGATGTGCTCGTCTCCGATTTCGTCCTTCCCGCCTGGTTCGGTTACAAGAGCTCCAAGGGCCCATTCGACTTCAGGAATCACTGCACCGATGCCTTCCAGATCCTTGCACAGGGATACGCACAGGAGTTCGGACAGTCTGGCTGGAGCCAGGTCAACGGCAGTCGCGTCACCAAGACCCGTGCGGCCAGCGCGCCGACGGGCTCACGCCGGGAACGCCGCCTCCGCGGGACCGCGCGCTGGAGCCGGAGCCGCAACCGGGCGCGCCTGTAGCGGGCGAGCGATCTCGGACGGGCCGCGACAGGAGGTCGACGGATCTGTCGACGCTACATTGGGGCGGTAACGTTTTCGCCTCCAGATCCCACCCGGTAGCACTTGCCCGAGTGCGCCGAACCCACCGGCCGCACGTGGGCCTGTCGGCCAGGCGCGCAGATTGTGCGCTCGGCACCTACCTCGGCGCAGCTTTGGCGCCTCCCGTCTGACCGAACGGGCCCGAGCCCGAGCGAACTGAGCCCTGAGGAATGGGACTGAGCTGTGCACGGAGATTGCATTCCAGTGCCGGCCAGTCCACTTCAGGAGCCGCGATGAGCCTATCGACCTTCGACACCGACCAGCCATTCACGCCATGCCCTGCCGAGGCCCCGGCCCCTCTGGCCGGCCGGGCCCATGGGAACAACAGCACTTCCCTGTCGCGCCTTCTCGGCGTCGTTCCAGGGATGCTGTCGAGCCTCGACACCCTGACGGCCGCCGGCCAGCACCACGTCATGAGCAAGATCGTCACCTTTCTCCAGGATCAAGCCACGCACGCAACCCACCGCGTGAGTCACGGGAACCAGCGCGCGTTCGCCGAGCTCTTGGGGCATCTGACGTGCGAGTCGGAGCGCTTGCTGCCCGACGTCCGCGCCTTCAGTCGGCGCGCCGAGGGCGTGGTAGCGCTGCTCGCCACCATCACGTAGCCCGCCAAGCTGACTGCGGCACCCCTCGCGGTCACCCGTCCCGGCTTGCCGCTCGCACCGCTGAGCGGAAACCTCGCGGGCGCTCGAGCGAGCGCCTCCTCTTCACCGGCCGTGAGACCGAAGCGATACCCGGACCGGAATCCCGGTCCGAGGCACCAAAGCAGGGAGGCGAACCGTGAGCACCGACGAACGCTTTCTTCGATTGCTGTTCGACGGCGCGCCCGACGGCATCTTCGTCGCGGACGCCGACGGCCGGTACACCGACGTGAACGCCGCTGGATGCCGCTTGCTCGGCTGTACGCGCGACGATCTGGTCGGCCGCTCCCTTTCCGACTTCGTCGCTCCGGCTGAGCTGGGCCGACAGGAGGCGCTCAAGCGGCGTCTCCTCGAGGGACGAGCGGAGGTGTCGGAATGGCGGCTGCGGCGCCGCGATGGAACTTACGTTCCAGTGGAGCTCAGCGCGGTGGCACTGCCCAATGGCAGTCTTCTGGGATTCGTCCGCGACATCACCGAGCGATTGGAGGCCGACGAAGCCCTTCGCTTCTCCGAGGCCAAGTTCTCGGGGATCGTCTCGATCTCTGCCGACGCCGTCGTGACCATCGACGACGCACAACGGATGACCTTCTTCAACGAAGGCGCCGAGCGAATCTTCGGCCACTCGAAGGCCGACGTGCTCGGGTTGCCGCTCGAGGTTCTCATCCCCCAGCGCTTCCGAGCGACGCACCGACAGCACGTGCAGCGCTTCGCCGAAGGAGCGGACACGGCGCGCCTCATGGGAACCCGAAAGTCGGTGATCTGGGGGGTGCGCAAGAACGGCGACGAGTTCCCGCTGGATGCCTCCATCTCGAAGCTCGCGATCGGCGACAGGAGGCTGTTCACCGTCATGTTGCGCGACGTCTCCGAACGCAAGCGGAACGAAGACGAGCAGCGATTGCTCGCCGAGGTTGGCCAGATCATCGCGGACGCTGGGCCAGATTATCGGCGCCTCTTGAGCGAGGTTGCCGATGCCGTCGTGCATGACATTGCCGAGTGCTGCAGCCTCGACATCGTCCAAGAAGGGGACGTCCTGCGCCTGCGAGTCGCGCATGCAGACCCAGCCAAGCTCGAGACTTGCGCCGCCCTCGAGCGACGTCCGCTCCATGGAGGAAACCATCCCGTCCTCGGTGCACTGGGCACGACGGGCTCGCGTCTGGTGAGCGACGTGACACCCGAATATCTCGAGACGATCGCCGATGACTGTGAGCACCTGCGCCTCCTGCGTTCGCTCGACCTGGGATCGTTCGTCGTCGTGCCGCTGGTGGCCCGGGAAAAGGCCCTCGGGACGCTCATGATCGGCTGCTCACGCAGGTCACGGCGATACGGCGCGGAGGACGTGGCGCGAGCGGAACGGCTGGCGGGCCGCATGGCGCTGGCGGTGGACAACGCTCGGCTCCACGAGGCTCTTGAACGGGCCCTCCAGGCGCGGGACAACGTGCTCGGTATCGTTGCCCACGACCTTCGCAGCCCTCTGAATGCCATCATGTTGAGCGCGGAGCTGATCGGCCGCAGATCGAGCGGGCTCGAGCCGCAGGACCGGCAGCCCATCGAAGGCATCCGCCGGGTCGCCGCGCGGATGGACCGGCTGGTTCAAGATCTCCTCGACGTGGCACGCGTGGAGGGGGGACGAGGGCTATCGATCCACCGAAGCCTGGTTCGGCCGCTGGCCATCCTCGCGGAGGTCATCGAGCAACAGCAGGCGACGCTCCTGGAATCCAACCGAACGGTGACCGTCGAAGCTCAGGCGGTGACTCCAGCAATATGGGCGGACGGTGCGCGACTGGCTCAGGTCCTCGACAACCTCCTCGGCAATGCGATCAAGTTCTCGCGCCGGCACATCACGGTGGGCGTCGCTCCGACGGGCAGTGAGGTGCTGATCTGGGTCGCGGACGACGGCGATGGCATATCTGAAAGCGACCGCCCCCACCTCTTCGACCGCTTCTGGCAGGCGGCGGCGATGGCTGACCGTCGGGGGGCAGGTCTTGGGCTATCGATCGTCAAGGGAATCGTCGAAGCGCATGGGGGTCGAATCTGGGTCGAGAGCGAAGCTGGCTCGGGAACGACGTTCTATTTCACCCTCCCCGTGGAGCCCCAGGCGGAGTGCAAGCAAACTGCTCACCTGCGCGATCCGCCTCGGGGGTCAGGATCGCGGCTCTCGGGCGTTGGAGAGCTCGCGAGCAGCGGTGACCAGCCGTGTTCCCGGGACCCCGACTCAAGATCGCGTTGAGCCGGTCCGGTCCCGAAGCGCGTCGACCACCGATTGGCATTGAAGGCCCCGTCACCGTGGGGGCCGTCGGGTGGAGGCGGGCTCTCGGCTGGCCGGCACGAGGTGGCCTGCCCGCCCCGCTCATCGGCGCCGTGGCGGAGCGCTTTTGCCCACGCGCCCTGAGCTGCTCACGTTCAACGGCGGCTCCCGCGCAGCCGGGGTACCGTGCTTGCGATCCAGGTACTCGCCCAGGGCGTCGAGGCGGCGGCCGAAGAACGCGGCGAACTCGTCCACCCATCCGACGACGTCTTGCATGGGCCGCGGGTCGAGACGGTACATCCGCCGGCGACCTTCGCGACGGACCGAGACCAGATCCGCCTCCTCGAGCACCCGCAGATGCTGCGAGATCGCCGCGAACGTCATGTGGAACGGTTCGGCCAGATCGCTCGCCGACCGCTCGCCCGCCTTGAGCGTCACCAGGATCGCGCGCCGCGCCGGATGCGCGATCGCGTGAAAGACGTCATTCTCTTGGATGGGACGCATGCCCGGCCCACTCAGGATAGTCGGCTGCCACCTCACCGAAGCGCTGCAACCAATCGGGCGGCGAGCGCCCGCCGAGCTGTGCCTCCAGCCGGTCCAGGAAGGTGTGCAGACCGGGCAGGAACCCGCGCGAGGTCTGCAGCGTGATGCGCCGGCAGACCACCAGGACGCGCGTCGAGTCGCCCTCGGGCGTCAGCTCGTACCGGAAGATCGCGCGCTCGCCGCGAGGCATCTCCGGCACCGGGGCGACGTTCCACTCGTATTCCAGCAAGCGAGGCGGCTCCCACGCTCGGATCGTTCCGGTCGAGCGATAGCGAGGGGGGCCCGACACCATCTCGATGCGGCCCCCGGCGCGCCCTTCGATCGCCACGTCGGTGCACATGAGCCACTCGCGCACGCCGTCAGGCGTGGCGATTGCATCCCACACGCGCTCGATCGCGTGTCGATAGACGCGCCGGAAGGTGAGCGTCGCGTGCTCGCCATCCTCGTCCTCGACGAGAATGCCCCTAGCAGGCTGCATAGGTGACCACGACGCGGCCACAGCGGAAGGCGCGCTGATCGAGCAGCTGCAGCGCCCGCCCTCTCGTGAACACGGTGCGCCCGGCGCCAAGCGCCACCGGCAGGACGACGAACTGGTACTCGTCGACCAGCCCCGCCTCGCCCAGCTGAGCGGCGACCTTCCCGCTGCCCAGGATCGCGATCCCTGGTCCGTCGCCTGCCTTGAGATCGCGCACGGCCTGGACCAGCTCTCCCTTCAAGAGCTGGGTGTTGTTCCACGCCGGTTGAATCGTCTTCGAGACGACGTACTTCCTGGCCGCGTTCATCCCCCTGGCCACCTCGGGCATCCGTTCCGCCGCCGCCGGCGTGGGCCAGAAGGCCACCATCTCCTGGTAGGTCTTGCGTCCGAAGAGCAGCTCGCCGCCCCCGCTGGCATTGCCGCTGACCCAAGCGCTGAAATCCGCGTCCTGCGGCAGGGCATACGCCCAGTCCATGGTGCCGTGGCCATCGGTGAAGTACCCGTCGACGGAGATCGACTCGAACACGCGCAGCTTCTTCATTGGTGTCTCCCTTCGAGAGGTGACACTATTAAGTTATATCTTAATCGTCAAGAGCAGAGGCATGGTCTATGGCTCCGACGACGCGCGCCGATCTTGAAAGCTGAGACCAGAGCTCGGACCACCTCGGAAAACTGAGTGCATGCGATGGGCTTGCCCCGGGAGAGTCTGTGAGAAGCGCACCGCTTCCGCCGGCATTGCCATTGCACGCGGACCATGGGATGTCCGTCCTGCGGAAGCTGGGGCCGTTGCCGGTTCCAGAGGTTTCAGCTGGGTTGAAATGGTTCGTCCTCGCGACCGTCGCCGCCGCCTTCGACGGAGGCTGTAGCCCCGACGTGGCTGGGAAAGCCGCCCTCGTCGGGGCGATGAACCTAGGTGGGGCAAATGGCACTCGCGCCGGCGAACTCGCCGATGGTGGTACAGCGGGGGCGGGGGCGGCCGCGGGCGGCGCCCCCGGCACTTGTTCCAGCCAGGGCTGTCCGGCATCCCAGGTCTGCGGGTACGAAGCAGACCGCGCGTGCTCCATCCAGGCGCACTGCATTCCCCGCGCATTCTGCAACGATGTCGCCGTGGCCTGCGGATGTGATGGCGGCGTCGTGCTGGTCGGCTGCGGCGTGGCGACGAGGCCGTTCACGGGGATCGGTCCCTGCTCGGGGGACGCGGGCACCGCGAGCGGCACATCGAACACCGCCACCGCCGTGAGCGTCAGCCAGTTGGTCGGCAAAGAAGTGTTGTCTTGCCCTGACGGATACGTTCACCCCAATGTCTGCTGCCAGGGCGCCCCATACCAGAAGACCACCTGCGCAGAGGATCTGGCGCATCCGTTCGACGGTTGCGGACCGGAGCAGGGCGCCTTTCCCGATCCCAACGCCTGTTGTTCGCTCGACAAGAAGACAAGCTGTATCGAACCTTCCGGCGCCGGGGCGACCGGCTACTCTGGGCAACGATCGAGCTGCCAGAATCCCTGCGCGCCCGGGGCCTATGCGCCCCCACCTCTTCTCGATGGCTCTCTCTGCGCCTTCGGGACTGGGATGTCCGTCGAGCCCAAGGAACCACCATGCTCGCTCTGCACCGGCCCCGTCCAATGGTGTAGCACCCCATGTCCAGCGGGTTGGTCTCCTCCTGACCGAGGCCAGGTCGACTCTTGCTGCCAGTCGGACTCGAGCGGTGAGCGCTTCTGCTTTTCCCAGGCCGGGCATATCGACGGCGATCTCCACTCCGGAGGGGTCTTTGCGAACGATTCCGGCTGCCGAGGTGAACAGTTCCTCGGTGACGGCAACAGCTACGTGGTGACCTGTGACTTCAAGGGTTCGAGCACGTGCGACTGCTCGTTCAATGACGTCGTCGTGCAGACGTTCCCTTCCACCCGGATCGACAAGGCCGGGACGGACCCGTGCGGCATCAGTCTGTGTGGGTTTCCGCCGTTGTGACGCGGGAGGGACATCCTCTTTGGCGGTAGGACCACACGCCAAGGAGAATTTCGGCCCAATCGCGCCCTGGCCCGGTGGGGAGAGCTGCTGAAGAGGCAGCGGACAACTCGGGCGTCGGCGGCGGTGTCGAAATCGTGTGGCGCAGCGGATGTCGACTGGATCGCGACATTGGCCTGCAGGAAGGGGGGCTCGGACTCGGGAGCTCGTGGCGCTTGGCGCTTCGATTCTTCTGCACTTCCTGGGAGCCGCCGGGTTGCGGTGGCTGCTCGGCGGAGCACTTCATCCGCCTGCCCCGGTTTCGGAGGTCGAGATCGAGGTCACCCTGGTCGAGCCGGCGGTGGTTGACGAACCTGTGGCGGCGTCGATCGCTGACAGACCGTCAGCGCCCGTGCCCCAAGGCGACCCTCGCTGGAAAGCGCCCGGCGCCGCACGAGGTGACACCGATTCACCCAGTCCCCGAGGCGATTTGAGCGTGGGCCCAAGTCAAGGCGCTCACCAACGCCCAGCGGTCAGTCTCGGTGCACCGCGCCGCTCTGGTGAGTCAAGCCCTCCTGCGGTGGACACCTCAAAACCGGCCATGGATGGACACCTGAAAACCGGCCACCAGTCTATCGACCTCTCGTTCGAGGGACTCGCCATCGACGCCAAGCTGCGTGCGCTCCCGTTTGCGCGTGGGGATCCGTTGCTCTATCCGTCACCCGTGCGAGCCAGCCGGCGGCGCCCCATGAACGAGCTCATGGCGCAGAGCGTGCGCCAAACCGACGCCGAGGAGAATGTGCGGCGCGGTCGCGCGCATCCGCTGCTGTTCGACTACCTGCGCGCCGCTCGCACGCGCCTCGAGCCCGAGGCCATCCGGCTGGCCGAGGCCTTGCCCCTTGGACCGCTGCTGAGCGTACAAGGATGGGGGCGTGGGTACCTGGGGCGGCTGGCCGAGCTCGGGCCCAAGGCATCCGGCCGGGAATCGGTCGATTCGAGCATCAGCGGTCCAATCGGCGGAGAACGGCGGCCCGATCTCGTCCCCGCGTACGACGAGGCAGCGCGGCAGGCGACCCTGGGTGCCGAGCAGAGGACCGCCGAGATTTGCTTGGGTGTGGCCCCGGATCGGCCTGTGGTGGTCACGCTCCGCCGATCCTCGGGGCACACGGCCCTGGACCAACTGGCGATCGATTCCTTCCAGAGGGCCGCTGTCGCGCGCCCCGTCGCCGTCGACGTGCGCCCCGGTCTGGCCTGCTACCACGTCCGGATCAGCGCATTCAGAGCGCCCCCGCTGCCAGCGCTCAGCTTTGGAATCAAGAACGGCCGGCCAGACGTCGTCTATCCACTGAAGCGCCTGACCAAGGTGACGGTGGATCTGGTCAGCGTCGACCACGGTGACAGCAACGGGTCTGGCCGCCTGCTGCGCGCGCGTTGACAGGACGATAGCGAGGGCAGGATCCAGGACCTACTGGCGCAGTCTCGGTCCGGACAACTCGACCCATTCGGGCTTTGTCGTCACCGACACGTCGGACAGCACCGGCAGCGGCATCCGCTTCCGCAAGCAGGGCGACAGCGCGGGCACCCATTCGATCGAGGAGCCCTCGGGGGCTTGCTGACCCAGTGGCGGCGGTCACCGGCTGTTTTCGCGGTGCGCCCGAACAGGAACCGGCGTTGAACCCGTTGAAACGGCCCGGTACCGAAGCGCGTCGACCAGCAATCCGAACGCCGGCGATGCATGGTGGCGACTCGGATAGTAAAGATGGAAGCCCGGGAAGGGCGCGCACCAATCATCGAGCACCCGCTTCAGCTCGCCCTTGGCGACGTAGGGGCGCGCGAGATCCTCCGGGACGAACCCCAGTCCCATGCCGGCGCGAGCGGCGTTGAGCGCCTCATCGACGCCATTGACGACGAGCTGACCTTCGTTGAAGACGGCTGCGCGCATGGGTGCGGCTCCTTGAGGTCGGAACGGCCGATCGCCGCCCAGCCAACTCGTAACAACGATCCTGGCCGTCGATTAGGCTGTAAAGTGTGCATGCACCTATGAGTGGGAGTCATGAATGCGGCGTGATGACCTGAGTGACCTGCTCGCGTTCCTTGCCGTGGCCCGGGAGAGGAGCTTCACGAAGGCGGCCCGAAAGGCTGGCGTGTCTCAGTCTGCGCTGAGCCAAACGGTGCGCCGTTTCGAAGAGCGTCTCGGCCTGCGATTGCTCGGCCGGACCACCCGCAGCGTCTCGCCGACCCACGCCGGCGAGGCCGTCCGCGTGCCACTGGCCGGCAGCACCCTCGTCCGGGTGCCCTTCCGGGGCCATTCGGAGGAGATCCTGCGTTCGCTCACCGCGCTCTCGGACGTCATGTGCACCGGCCACCACGCGGCGATCAGCGGCGGCGTCAAGCCCGGCGGCGTGGTTGCGGTCGTCGGCGACGGTGCCGTGGGCCTGTGCGCCACGATCGCTTCTCGACGGCTCGGCGCGGGACGGATCATCGTGCTCAGTCGGAACAGGAGGCGCCAGGAACTGGCGCGGGCGTTCGGAGCCACGGACATCCTCGATGGGCGTGGAGACGCTGCTGTCCGGGCGGTCAAGGACCTGACCAATGGGATCGGCGTCGATTCGTCGCAGGAATGCGTCGGCACCGGCGAATCCCTGAAGACAGCGATGAACATCGCGCGCCCTGGCTCCGTCGTCGCGGCGATCGGCGCGCCTCATGGTGTCGACTTCCCGGTGATGGATACGGTCGTGTACCGCAACATCGGCCTGCGCGGCGGGGTGGCCCCGGCTCGCGCTTACATCCCCGACCTCCTGGCGGATGTCCTCGAGGGGCGCATCAACCCCGGAATGGTGTTTGACTTCGAGACCAAGCTCGACGGAATCGTCGAGGCCTATCGGGCCATGGACGAGCGCCGCGCGATCAAGTCCTTGCTCCGGATCGGGGCCGTCTGAGCGCCCGGCCAGGAAACGAGCGAAAAGTCATGGAAATCAAGCGAAACGGTACGCAGCCATCGGCCAAGGGGACGCCAGAGCACTTCACCGGGAACGTCCGCGTCGATCCGCTGTTCCAGGCGAGCGCACCTGCGCGCGCCGGAGCGGCGTACGTGACCTTCGAGCCGTGCGCGCGGAGCGATTGGCACACCCACCCGCTCGGCCAGACGTTGATCGTCACCTTCGGCTGCGGGCTCCACCAACGGTGGGGCGGACCCGTCGAAGAGATCGGGCCGGGCGACGTGGTCACCGTCGGGCCGCACGAGAAGCACTGGCACGGCGCTTCACCCACCACGGCGATGACTCACCTCGCGATCCAGGAGTCCCTCGACGGGAGGGCGGTCGACTGGCTGGAGAAGGTCACGGACCAGCAGTACCAAGGTCAGGCTCGAGGAGTATAGGGACATGAGCGGGGGAAGATTGCCCGGCATGAGTGTCATCGTGGTCATAGGAGCGGGATCGATTGGCCAGGCGATCGCCCGGCGAGTCAGCGCCGGCAAGCACGTCCTGCTGGCAGATCTGCGTCAAGAGAACGCCGCAGCCGCAGCCGCCGTGCTGAGCAACGCCGGTTTCGAGGTGAGCACGACGACCGTCGACGTCTCCTCGCGCGATTCCATTCAGCAGCTCCTCGGCGCTGCCGCGAGGCTCGGAGAGATCACCGGCGTCATCCACGCCGCGGGCGTCTCGCCCTCGCAGGCGTCGCCGAGGACCATCCTGGCCGTCGATCTGTACGGCACTGCCGTCGTGCTCGAGGAGTTCGGCAGGGTCATCGCCCGCGGCGGCGCAGGCGTCGTCATTGCCTCACAGTCCGGCCATCGCCTGGGCGCGCTCAGCGCCGAGCAAGACAAGGCTCTCGCGACGACGCCCGCCGAAGAGCTGCTGGCTCTCCCCATGCTCCAGCCCGACAAGGTCAAGGATGCCCTCCATGCGTATCAGCTGGCGAAGCGTGGAAACTCGCTGCGCGTGATGGCCGAAGCGGTGCGTTGGGGAAAGCGCGGCGCCCGGGTCAACACGATCAGCCCCGGCATCATCGTCACGCCGCTCGCGAAGGACGAGCTGAGCGGCCCGCGCGGCGAAGGATATCGGCGGATGATTGAGCTTTGTCCCGCAGGGCGCGCGGGCACCCCAGACGAGGTTGGAAACGTCGGAGCGCTCTTGATGGGCGCGGACGGCACCTTCATCACGGGGAGCGACTTCCTCATGGATGGGGGCGTCACCGCCTCCTACTGGTTCGGCGAGCTCGCCCCGAAGTGACGGCGCCGTGCCTCGATCAGTGCTCGCCCTTGATCACGAAGAACGATCCGCGGATGGTCCCGGCAAGCTTCGACTTCTGCTTGGCAAACTTGAAGCGTGGCGCGAGCTCCGAAGGGATTTCCATCCCGTCGGAGAGCTTGAACCCCACGGCCCGCTTCTTCTTGTCATCGATGGTGTACATCACGTTGATCGAGAGCCCGTTCTCGTAGAACACGTACGCCATTCGAATGTTCTCGACCTGGAAGGCGGTCGCCTCGAGGGGGCGCGACTCGATGACGAGGTCCCGCTCCTCCTTCAGGATCCGGTGGACCCAATCGATCGTCTTCTGGGCGCTCCTCGCCGGCTCCACGGCAAAGACGTGGCTGTACTTGTTCTTGAAATATCGGGCCTCGTTCGCGCGCAAGCCCGCAAGCGCGCCCGCCACCGGTGACGACTCGAGCCCGATGGTCGACACATTGTCGAAGTCCACTTGGTATGCCATGGCAACCTCTTGGTCCGGCTCGACTGCCGGTTCTCGCTGAATGTAGCCGGTACCTCAGCCACCCGGAAGGGGTCGCATTGGGCACGCCGAGGTGCTGAACATCTCCCCGGGCTCGGGGATCGCGGTAGGGACGACCCACGTCGACGGCGCCTGCGCCTTCCACGAGAATCACCGGTACCCGGGCCTGGATGTGTGGGGATGATCCTGGAACGCGATCAAGCTACGCGTCCGCAAGAGATCAGGAGGAGCAGCGTCGCGTGCCATCCACGGAATTCGCGCTCACGTCTCGGCCACTCGTCGGTGAGGATGACGGAGCGCCACGCGCAGGTCGCGCCGTCGCAAACCGCCGCGTACAGGCCGCTCCTCTCCGGCGTCTCGCCACCAGCAAACGGGCCCCCATCGGGGCCGAGCACCCTCGCCTCACGCAACCAATCGTTCTTATTGCGTATTTTCGTGACCCCATCGGGAATTGAA
>CAZIOH010000013.1:0-6732 GCA_964540815.1 uncultured Myxococcales bacterium
TCGATCGTCGTCGAGAAGGTGCGCAACGGCAAGGGCGCCTTCGGCTTCAACGCGGCGACCGAGGAGTACGAGGATCTGGTCAAGGCTGGCGTCATCGACCCGACCAAGGTCGTTCGCGCCGCGCTCCAGAATGCGGCCTCAGTGGCGTCGCTGATGCTCACCACCGAGGCTCTGGTGGCCGAGCGTCCCAAGAAGAAGGGGGCAGGAGCCCCGGCGCCGGGCGGCGGCGGCGGCGGCGGCATGGGTGGTGGCGGCGGCCACGACGACGACTTCTAGGCCAGCGCCGAGGAGACGCTATGGAGGGGTTCGTCGCAGCCGCGGCGGACCCCTCTTGTCGTTTGGCCACCCTCGGCCAGGTCGACGTCGAGGCAGAGGGCGGGCGGGGGGATGGGCACGTGGGACGGCTCACGACACGCCGTTCGGGCGAACGCATCCCGCCATGCTCGTATCCCACCTCTATCCGTCTTGGCGCCCTGACGGAACGGCCGAGCGTTCCGGGCGGAACGGTGTAATATCCCCCCGTCTAGGTTCACCATGGCCGAGATCGAAGTCCGCACAAGCTCCGGCCCCCGGGGTCGTGTTCCACTGCTCGGCAGCCGACTGGTCATCGGGCGGTCCGAGGACAGTGACGTGTTTCTACCGGACTCGCGCCTTTCGCACCGCCACGCGGAGATCGAGCAGCGTGACGGGGGGTGTTATCTCATCGACCTCGGGAGCACAAACGGCACTTTCCTGAACGGGGTGCGCGTCGTGGGCGAGTCGCGCCTGCACCACGGGGACACCATCACCGTGGGGGAGAGCCGCCTGATCTTTTCGGAGAGCGCCGAGGAGAGCGCCGGCTCGGTGACCCTCGCCGGGGTCCAGGCCTTCACCATCCAGGATCTCCAGGCCCGAACCACCAGCCGCACCGTCGAGAAGCTGGATCTCCAGCGCCAGACCCGGCTCCTCCACTCGTTGACCCTCGCCACCTCGTCGCTGCTCGGTCACCGCCCGCTGCCCGAGCTCTTCGAGCGGGTGCTGGACGTCATCTTCGAGGCGGTCCCGGCCGAGCGCGTCGCGATCGTGCTGCTCGACAACCGCACCGGCATCCCCGAGATTCGCGCCGCGCGCTCGCGCGATGACGAGCCTCTGACCAAGATCAGCCGCGCCATCTCGCGCCGGGTGCTCGAGCAGCGGGTGGCCTTGCTCATCCCCAGCGTCTTCGACGACCTCGTCCTGCGCGAACGCAAGAGCGTGGCCGCCGTGGGGATCCGATCCGCCATGTGCGCGCCGCTGTGGCTGGCGCCCCGCCGCGATGCGCCCGAGGAGGTCATCGGGCTCATCTACGCCGACACCATCGACGGCACCCGGGTCTTCGACGAGAGCGATCTCGAGATCCTGACGGTCTTCGCCAACGTGGCCGCGTCCAAGATCGAGAGCACCCGGCTGCTCAAGCAGAACGTCGAGCGCGAGCGGCTCGAGCGCGAGATGCACGCGGCCGCCGAGATCCTGAAGGGGATCATGCCGGGTGAGGCGCCGGTCGTGCCCGGGTGCGAGCTCACCGGCGAGAGCCGGTCCTGCGAGGCGGTGGGCGGCGACTACCACGACTACCAGTGGGACGGGCGCGAGCTCTTGCTGGCGCTGGCCGATGTCTCCGGCAAGGGGCTCGGGGCCGCGATGTTGATGACCGCCCTGCGCTCGGCGGTCCACGCCCACTGGAAGGAGACCACGCTCTCCTCGGCGGCGGGGCGCATCAACCGCACGTTCTTCGGCAACGTCCCGTCCGACCGCTATGCCACCTGCTTTCTCGGGCGCTTCGATCCCAACACCGGGCGCATGGTCTTCGTGAACGCCGGTCACCCGCCGGCCCTGGTGGTGCGGGCCGATGGCTCGGTGGTCCGCCTCACGCAGGGCGGGCCGGGCCTCGGGCTCTTCGCGGACGCCGAGTTCGAGCACGCCGAGGTGATCCTCGGAGCCGGTGACACCCTGCTCATCTACTCCGACGGCATCAGCGAATCCTGGCCCTCCGAGCAGGAGGCAGAGAGCTACCTCGCCGAGCTGGCCCTCTCCTACGGCTCGATTCCGGTCAGCGCCCTGCGTGGCCAGGTCCTGACCACGGTGGATGTGCGGCGGGGCGGAAAGCGCAGCGACGACTGCACGATGATTGTGCTGCGCTGGACGCCCCCTCTGCCGAAGACCAAGCCCCAGTTCGGCGCCCCGGCGGATCTGCCGCCCGCGGCCAAGATCGGGTGACGAGGCGGGCGGGGGGGCTCCGGGCCGCTCCAGCCAGCGGACACCTTCTCGCTCTCGCCGTCGCCGACACCTCATGCGGTCCAGGACATCGGTTGGCCGGTGGCCTCGATGACGGAGATCCACAGGTCGTCGAGGGGATCGATCTGCTTGCGGGTGCGGGTGGCGAGCGCCATGGGCACATGCACGAAGCGGCCGTGCCACCGCCCGATGATCATCTGCGTGTTGCCGGCCATGGCGGCGTGCACCGCGTGGCGGGCCATTCGCCAGCAGTAAACGCTGTCCGATGGCGAGGCGGGCACGCTGCGGATGTAGTAGCTCGGGTCCAGGTACTTGAGCGTGAGCTCGGTCTTCTGCTCGCGGAAGTGCTTCTCGATGGCCCGCTTGAGGAAGGTCCCGATGTCCTGCAGCCGGGCGTTGCCGCTGGCATCGGTCTCGGGGCTCGAGCGGTCGAGCAGGTCCTGCCCCGCCCCCTCGGCCACCACGATCACGGCATGGCGCCGGGCCGCCAGCCGCTCCTCGAGGAAGCGCAACAGGCCCTGACGCCCATCGAGTGACAGCGGGATCTCGGGCACCAGCACCACGTTGGCGTCCGCCGAGGCCAGCGCCGCGTGGGCCGCCACGAAGCCCGCGTGCCGACCCATCAGCTTGACCAGGCCGATGCCGTTGAAGGCCCCGGTCGCCTCGGTGTGGGCGCTGCGAATCACCTCTACCGCCGCCGAGTACGCGCTCTCGAAGCCGAAGCTGCGATCGGTGAAGTGGATGTCGTTGTCGATGGTCTTCGGGACGCCGATGACCGCGATGGAACACCCGCGCCGCGCGATCTCGGCCGCGATGGTCATGGCGCCGCGGATGGTCCCGTCGCCGCCCACCACGAACAAGGCGTGAATCCCCAGCCGCTCGAGGGTATCGACCATGGCCCGCGGATCCTGATTGCCGCGCGACGTCCCGAGGATGGTGCCGCCCTGCAGGTGAATGTCCTTCACCGCATCTGGCTCGAGGCGCATCGGCGGATGACGCTCGGCCACCAGCCCCTCGTAGCCGTACCGGAAGCCGTAGATCTGGCGGGCGCCGTAGCCGTAGGTCAGCTCGAAGACGATCCCCCGCACCACGTTGTTGATGCCCGGGCACAGACCTCCGCAGGTCACGATGCCGCAGCGGAGCTCGCTCGGATCGAAGAAGATCCGATCGCGCGGCCCCGCCAGCTCGAAGGCCGGAAAGCCGAGACCACCCCGGGCGCGCGCCCGGCACGAGGACAGGCGATCGTCGAACAGGACCTTGTCCGACTCGCCCACGAAGTTCACCGCGCGGCTGCCGATCCGGGCCGCGACCGGCGACGGGTGGGTGCAGGTGCCGAGGATCTGGATGGCGACGTCGGCCTCGGAGAGATCCGCGTGCTCTTCGAGCGCCGCGCCATCACCAGTCGTACCGCTCGTCATGACCAAACGAACATACGCCCAAGCGTTCGAGGCCGACCGCGGAAATCGCGACCCTGACGAAGTGTTTGCCTAGAGGACATCACGCGTTTACAGATTGCTGCCCCGGAGGGGATCCAGTCCCAGCAAATCAATTGAGGGTACCGTCCAGCTTGTCAGCGCGAAACTAGGGACCCCATGTGAAATTGGAATAGGAATCCCTGTCGGTAACAAGCCAGTCAACATCCTGTACCTCGACTTTGAAGGGGGGGGCCTTCTCACCGGCCACCACCTTTCCCCAGTAGTCGCCCTGACCTTCTGTCGAGAACCGGTCTACGAGTGCTGGATCCGCAAGAACCGATCGATAGGCGCGCGACACCGCAAAGTACAGGAGAGCGACTGCACTTTGACACTTGGAGAATAGGAGCTTTATCTCAGGCCTTCCCCTTCGAGGCTCCGAAACAGAACGGCCGCAATCGGCCGTTTGAGATCGCCGAGTAGGACGGGGGATATAGGGCCCTCACTTCTTGGGACCGTGCCTTCGGGGCGAGCACACCGACGCGTGACCGCGGTAACGTTTCTTGCTAGAGAAAGGCCATGCGGCCAATCCACCACCTCGACGTGGGTACCCGGGGCCAATCCGCGATCGAGGCCGAGGAACGATGGTCCTCTGGTCGGAGGGGGCAGAGGGCGCTGTGCCTCGTGGGTTGTCTGGCGCTGGCTGGGACCTCGTGTGGGTCTTCTTCCAGCACCACACCGCCGGTCACGGGGACGGGCGGACAGGTGAGCTCGGGTTCGGGAGGTCACGCGACCGGGGGCTCGGGGACGGGAGGCGCCACCGCGAGCGGAGGCGCCCCGGCGCCCGTCGCGACCGGCGGAGCTTCCTCGACCGGAGGGGCGGCGGTGCTCGGAAGCGGGGGTGCTCCCTCGGGCGCGGGCGGGACCGGCGGAGGTGGTGGCGGGACCAACGGAGGATCCGGCGGAGGAAATGGGGGCAAGCCCGCGGGAGGTGGCGCGGGCTCTGGGGCCGAGGGCGGAAGCCAAGGCGCGGGAGGGGGCGCGACGGGGTTTGCGCTCACCAGTCCGACGCTCTTCGCGGGCATGATGTTTCCGGCCGAGAACACCTGCGCCGGTGCGGACGTGTCACCCGCCTTCGACTGGACCGCCGGTCCCGCCGCGACCCAGAGCTACGCCCTGGTCCTGACCGACATGTTCCAGGGGCTCGTCCACTGGGTGCTCTGGGACATCCCCACAGCCACGCGCTCCCTCCCTGCGATGCTCGCCACCACCCCGGTGCTGACCACGCCCGCGGGGGCCCGTCAGATGCCCGTCATGGGCATGGGCTACACGGGACCCTGCCCGAGCGGCACCCTGCACACCTATCAGTTCGACCTTCACGCCGTCGACGCCGCCATGCTGCCGGTCACCGCCGGAGCCAGCACGACTCAGCTCAAGGCCCTCGTCATGTCGCACTCCCTCGCCAAGGCCTCCCTCAGCGCCCCCTCATCCGCCAAGCGCCCCTGACCCCGGGAATTTCCGTCCCCCGTCCCCGAGCACAAATGGCGCGCGCCCTCGCGGTGGATCGGAGGTGAGCCTTGCTCACCGGAGACCACAATGGCGAAGCAGATCCGGCCCCGGCTCTCATCGCATTCCGACGGGAGGGGCCCGCGGGGAGGGGTCCTCCCCTCCCCGCGAGCGCCGAAGGCGCGTCCGGTCCTCCCTTCCCGCGAGCGCCGAAGGCGCTCTAATTCCCCTGGATGACCGTCCCGTGGCTGGTGACGGCCCCCACCCCGCCCGGCAAGGGCTTGAGCGGCGTCCAGGTCTTGAACACGTCGGTGCTGTCGCTGTACTGCTCGTGACCGGCCGAGCCGCCGTCGCAGTAGAAGCGCCAGGTTCCGTTCGCCAGCTTGATGAGGGCCGGAGCCTCGCGGTGGACGCCCCAGCCGGCCCAGTTGCCGGTCCCGACGAAGTTCCAGGGGCCGTCGATGCTGGTCGACGTGGCGTGCTCGATGTAGAGGGTCGAGGCCTTGGTGAACGCGTGGTACGTCCCGTCGATGTTCACGATGAACGTGTCGATGTAGCCCGGGCCTATGCCGATCCAGGTGCCCGCGCTGAACTTGGTCAGGGTGGCATCCATCGCGGTGTAGCGGTAGGTCTTGCCGTCGATGTTGGCGAGGATGTGGAGCGTCCCGTCCGTGTCCTTGAACCACTCGGGCGCCCAGGTGTTCTTCACGCCTGCCACCCCGGATGGCACCGTGGCCACGGTGGTCCAGTCCTTGAGATTGGCGCTCGAGGCGATGGCAAAGCTCGACTCGGGTCCGCAGCAGCCGGCGTTGGGCGGCGTGGTGAACGCGATGTAGAACTTGCCGTCGGTGTGCTTCATGATGCTCGGGTCGCGCAGGGTTCCGGTCGGCCCGCCGAACTTGGTGTCGGACAGCAGGGTGAAGTTCAAGGCATCGTTCGAGGTGTAGATGATGAGCGTCGTGTTGCCCGGAGCGGAATCGTTGAAGGTCGAAAAGACGTAGGGATAGCTGGTCCCCCCCGGGTTGCCCTGGGCCCCTCCGGTCCCCGGCGCGGGCGCGCCCCCGGTCCCGGGTCGTCCCGCCACTCCGCCGCCTCCTGGACCTCCGCTTCTCCCGCCTGCTCCAGCGGCCGCGCCACCCGTGCCCGGTGCGCCCCCGGTTCCCTCCCCACCCGAGCCTGCGGGCCCGGCGGCCCCGCCCGAGGCGCCGGTGATCCCTCCGCTCCCATCTGGTCCGGCCAGTCCCCCCGTTCCCGTCTGCGTGCCTCCGGTCCCGAGCGCGCCCCCGCTGCCGGCGCCAGCTGGCGAGCCGCCGCTGCCCGTCGAGGAGCCCGGGCCGCCGCCCGAGCCCGTGGCCGCGCTCCCGCCACCCGTGCCGGTGGTGGCGGCTCCCGAGTCACTGCCTCCGCACGCCGCCGACGAGAGCAGGGCCAGCCCGAGCAGGGCACGGCGAACCGGCCGCGCCTGGGACCCAGGGTGATCGTTGCCACGCCGCCGCGGGGAGGGCGCTGGCGCGGACGCAGGCTGATCCGGGCGGAGGCACCAAGTCGCGTTCGAGGGCGGGCT
>CAZIOH010000013.1:6832-26522 GCA_964540815.1 uncultured Myxococcales bacterium
GTGGAAGACGGGCTCGAAGACGGGCTCGAAGGCGGGTGCACGCGACGCGGGTTCATGGCCGGCGGGTTCATGGCTGGCAAGCCTAGCCGCGCGCCCCGGGACGCGAACCGGGGTATGGGATCTCCGCACACGAGGTTAGGCCGCGCGGGCCGTCGCGAGAGACCGGGACGCCACCCCGGACCCGGCGAATATCGGCGTAAAATTGCATGGATACGCAAGCTTTTCGCGGCCCGGGACCCGGGGGTCTTGGCGCAAACACCGTAAGGCGGCCGGTCCGGGACCGGGAGTAAGTTCCGTTGCAGAAGCGAGACATCCCCCCGTCTCGCTCGGAAACACCCGCGGAGCTTCCGGCGGAGCTTCCGCTGGTTGTCCCTGCCTGCGGACCTACCGGTCGAGGCCGCCTCGATGGCCGTGAGGAGAGCTGCAATGACGACACATGCGAACGAATCATCCACCGGAGGCAGTGCATCCACCGGAGGCAGTGCGATGCGGAAGGACACCGTGGTTCGCGGGCTCGCAGTGGCCGCATTGGTGATCGCGGCCGGATGCACGGGCTCGGTGAACACCAAGACCGGCGGCGGGACCGGCAGCTCCAGCTCGAATGGAAACACCCCTGGGGGAGCGACCAGTAGCAACAACGGTGGCGGCGCTTCCAGCACCCCCGGCGCGGCGGGAGCGGGTACGTCGGCCAACGTCGGGAGCGATCCTGCTCCCAGCAAGGTGCCGATCGGCACCATCGCGCCCACCACCACGCTCGACTCCGGGCGCGTGCCGATCCGCCAGCTCAATGATGCCGAGTACAACAACACGGTGCGTGACCTGCTCGGCACGACGCTGACCCCGGCCGACAAGTTTCCAGGTGACATCGCCACCGACGGCTTCGACAACATCGGCTCGGTGGCCGTGGTCTCGGACCTGCTGCTCGAGCAGGCCGAGACCGCCGCGGGACAGCTGGCCGACGAGCTCCTGGCACGACCGAAGACCGATCCGCTGCGCGCGAAGATCCTGCTCTGCGAGCCCACCACGGCGAACCTGTCGACCTGCATGACGCAGATCCTGACCGCGTTCATGAAGAGCGCCTATCGCCGCCCGGTGACGACGGCCGAGGTCATGGACAACGTCTCGCTCGCGACCACCATCGCCACCTCCGCCGGCGACCCGATGCGCGGCGTGAACGCGGCCATCAAGGCGGTCTTGCTCTCCCCGAACTTCCTCTACCACGTCGAGATCGGGAACCCCGCGTCGACCGCGGCCGCCAAGATCTCCGACTACGAGCTGGCCAGTCGGCTCTCGTACTTCCTGTGGTCGAGCATGCCGGACACGACCCTGATGGCCGCGGCAGACGCGGGCAAGCTGACCCCGGCAGGGGCGGACTACACCGCGCAGATCACGCGGATGCTGGCCGACCCGAAGTCTCAGGCCTTCATCGACAACTTCGCGGGGCAGTGGCTGGGGGGACGGGATGCGACCATGGTCGCGCCCGATCCCACGACCTTCCCGACCTTCGACGACGCGCTCCTCAAGTCCATCCCCCAGGAGACGGGGGCTTTCTTCGCGGCGCTGATCAAGAACGCCGCTCCCCTCACGGACCTGGTGAACGCCAACTACGGCTACGTCAACGATCGGCTGGCCAAGTTCTACGGGATTCCTGGCGGCATGACGACCTTCACCAAGGTCAGCCTGGCCGGGACCCAGCGGCTCGGAGGCATCCTGACCCAGGAGACCTTCTTGACCGTCACCTCGTATCCGACCCGCACCTCGCCGGTCAAACGCGGCAACTACGTGCTCGAGCGCCTGCTGTGTGATCCGACGCCGACCCCGCCCGACAACGTGCCTCCACTGGTTCAGCCCACCTCGACCTCGGGCCTGACCGGCCGAGCGGCCCTCGAGGCCCATCGCCAGAGCCCGGTGTGCATGAGCTGCCACGCCACCATCGATCCGCTGGGGCTCCCGTTCGAGAACTTCGACGCCATCGGCGCTTACCGGACCATGGAGAACGGATCCCCCATCGACGCCACCACCATGCTCAAGGATGGGACGATGATCAACGGGGTGAGCCAGCTCGCGACGCTGATCGCAGGCGACAAGCGCTTCACCCGGTGCGTGACCAAGCAGGCCATGACCTACGGCGTGACGCGTCCGTTTGACGCGATGGACTCGCTCGCGTACGTCGCTGGCATCGCGGACCCGCTCATGGGCAAGGGCACCTGGCCCGACCTGCTCACCAAGGTCGCCACCAGCGAGGCCTTCCTCACCCGGCGTGGAGAAGCGCCCTAGGCGAACGCCAGAGATCCCAAGCCGAGTCCACGGATATACATCAGCAGCGGAGACCAACCATGAGGCCACAGCACTCCCGTCGACTGTTTCTCGGCACCGCCGCCGTCACGGTGTCCTTGCCGTTCCTTCCTTCGGCCCTCTGGACCCGTCGGGCGGGAGCCGCGGGCGCCACGCCGGCTCGCCGCTTCATGGCCTGGTTCGTCCCGAACGGTTTCAACATGCCGGACTGGACGCCGTCGGTGGGAAGCACCGCCGGCACCACCGCCTGGAAGGCGACCACCATCTCGACGCCGCTCGAGCCGATCCGCAACAAGGTCCTGATCCTGACCGGCCTCGATGGACAGGCCACCACCATGCCGAACCGCCCCCCGGGGGACCACGGCGGCGGCACCGGGATCTTCCTCAACATGATCCCGGTGAACGGGCACGAGACCGACAAGACCCGGGTCAGCCTCGACCAGGTGCTGCTCCCGGCCCTGAATGGAACCGCGCCGCCCATCATCCCGTCGCTGCAGATTGGTCTGCAGGGGGACAACGGCCTCTGCGACCGGACGTCGTGCGACTTCTCGCGGGCGATCTCGTGGACCGGTGGCAATCCGATGCCGAACATCTACGACCCGCAGCAGCTCTTCGACAAGATGTTCGCGGGGTACATGCCCGGCGCCAGCTCGACCGACGCCGCGCAACGCCTGGCCGAGCGCACCAGCGTGCTCGATCGGGTCACGGCGCAGGCCCAGGCGCTGCAGGCCAAGCTCAGCACCTCGGACAAGGCCAAGCTCGACCAGTACCTGACCTCGATCCGGGCGCTCGAGACCCGCCTCAAGGCCATCTCGACCAGCAGCCTGAGCTGCACGCCCCCGGCGCGGCCGGCCATGTCTCCTCCGCTCAACTTCGATCGCGGCATCACGCCGAGCAGCATCATCTCGGATCACCTGCCGACCTTCGTCGACCTGATGGCCCTGGCCTTCCAGTGCGACATCACCCGCTCGATCACCTTCATGCTCGGCAATGGCACCAGCAACAACGACTACCAGTTCGTGGTCGGCAGCTCGGCCCCACACCACGGGACGTCTCACCACGGCGGCAACGCCGCTCAGCTCGCCAAGTTGACCAAGATCGACACCTACGAGATCACGCAGATCGCCAGCTTGCTGATGAAGCTGGACCAGGCGGTCGAGTCCGACGGGAAGACCGTCCTCGACCACACCACGTTCTACATGGGCAGCGACATCGGGGATGGGAACACCCACAACCACTGGGATCAGCCGGTTCTGCTCGCCGGTGGCGCGAGCGGCAAGCTCAAGATCGATGGGCGCCACATCAACTACATCCCGCAGATGACGTTCCCGCGGCCGCTGGTCGGCCCGCAGGGAGGGCCGGACACCGGCCGCATCCACATCTCGATCCTGCAGGCGCACGGGATGATGGTGAACCAGTTCGGTGTGGTCACCGGCGGTCCCCTCGCAGAGATCATGGCCTGACCCCAAACGCTCGACCCATCGTCCCCGACCTCGACAGGAGATCCCCAGATGCCCAAACTCCCCCTCGTTCGCTGGCGCTCCGCCCTTGCGGCCGCCTGTCTCGTCTCGCTCGGCTCCGCGTGCAGCAGCAGCTCGGATGCGCCGACTGGAAGCGGTGGCGGCACCATGCAGGTTCAAACCGGGAGCGGGGGCGCAACCCAGACCGGCGGTGGCAACTCGAGCGGAGGAAGCTTCGGGAGCGGTGGGCAATTCACCACACCGTCGAGTGGGGGGAGCCCGGGCTCGAGCTCGGGGGGCGCCGCGAGCGGCGGGGTGACCGGTTCGGGGGGCTCCGCCGATGGAACGGGGGGCGCCAAGGCGACCGGGAGTGGCGGCGGAACGGCCACCGGGATGGCCGGCTCGTCGGCCACCGGATCGGGCGGCGCCGCGGCTCCACCTCCGGGAGGCATGGCGGGCGCAGGTGGTCCATCGCTCTGTCCGGTAGCGGGAACCGTGATCTGCGACGGCTTCGAAGGCGCGGCTCCCGGAGCAGCGACGAGTGACTTCACGACGGACGGAACCGCCCCGGTCGTCGACACGACGAAGGCATACCGTGGCACCAAGTCCATCAAGTTCTCCGGTGCCGCGATGTCGTACATCACGACCACCAAGCCGTTCACGGGCATGTCCAAGATGACCAACAACGACTTCTGGGGTCGCTACTTCATCTTCGACAACTGGGCAGCGGCCGACGTCCCCACCTCCCATGCCGTCTACGGCACGCTCTCCGGGACCGGGACGCCAGGGGACGGAATGTTCCACTTCGTTGGTGGCTCTCGTGGAAAGCTGCAAGCGGAGATCCGCAACGCCGGTGACTCGTACACAGACAACATGCAAAAACCGGCGGCCACTGACCCAAGCTTCCCGACCTCGGCGGACGGCTGGCAGTGCTGGGAGTTCCACGTCCAGCCGGACGACTCGTTCGACTTCTACATCAACGGCACGGAAGTCACCGAGATGAAGATCACCGCGGGCAAGGCCAACATGAGCGGCATGAGCTTCTCGCCCCTCCCGCTGATCAACAAGATGCAGATCGGCTGGCAGTACTTCGGCAGCGCCATGAACCAGGGCTGGATCGACGAGGTGGCCGTGGGCCCGAATCGCATCCCCTGCGGAAGCTGAGCTCCCAGCTCACGCGCGGGTTCAGGGGGCGGTGCGGGCGCAGCGGAAGCCGCGGTCGTTGACGGGGTAGCCGGCGGTGAATGCGAGGCGGGAGGCGCTGCGCAGGAACGTGGCGTCGTTGTCGAAGCCGCCGCCGCGGAAGACGCGGCCGGCCAGGCCGTCGGTCGCGGTGGGGGAGCAGTTGTCGCAAGGAGCGGAGGTGTAGGGGGCGTAAAAGTCGAGGACCCACTCCCAGACGCTGCCGGCCAGATCGCGATGACCCCAGCGACCCGCGCCGCCGGGGAGGCTCCCGGCCACCGGGAGATCGGCGCCCACCGCGCTGCAGGCTGGGTTACCGTCGAAGAGGCACGCGTAGACGGCGAGGGTGGGGTTGGGGGCCTGGTCGCCCCAGGGATAAGGCCGCTGCTCGGCACCGCCCGCTGCGGCGAACTCCCATTCGGCCTCGGTGGGCAGGCGCTTGCCCTCGGCGGCGCAGAAGGCGAAGGCCTCGTACCACCCCACGCAGGTGATGGGCCTCGCATCGGAGGGCCCGGCCTTGCTGGTCCAGGTGCCACCGCACTCGGCGATGGCGAAGGCGAAGTCGCTGGAGCTCCCGGGCAGGTAATTGTTCCAGTCGGCGTTCCAGCCGCTGCCCGGGACCAGTGGATGGGCGCCCGCACCCGGTTCGGGAGGGATGCCGGTGTAGCCCGCGATGTACTTGCGCATGCGCCCGACCGTCACCTCGTATGCGTCGAGGTAGAACGACGCCACCGTGGCCATGTGGGGGGGCACCTCGTTGTCGTCGCCCAGCCCGGCGGGCGTGCCGGCCACGAAGGTCCCACCCGGAACCAGGAGCTCGTCGGAGCAGGTGCCGCTCACGCCGTCCACCCCACAGGCATGGGGACCAACGGCGATGGGCAGGACGCTCTGCCCAATTTGCGTGAGGCCCCCGACCTCGATGGCCTCGAGCGAGACGGTGAAGGTCCCGATGCGGGTCGGGGTGAACGAGACGCGCGTGGCGTCGGGGCTGGGATCGATGCCGAGGTACGCGCCGTCGGGATCCTTCGCGTTCCAGAAGAACGTCACGGGGGCGCCGTCGGGATCGAAGCTGCCCTCAGCGCTGAGGTAGACCGTCTCGCCGGGGGCGGGGCCGTCGGCGGCCGGCATCCCCATGGTGTAGGGATAGTCGGCGTCGCTGGTCGGCGTCTTGGTCTGGTAGGAGATCTTGGCGATCGGCGTCTGCGTCCCACCCGCCATCGCGCCGTCCGGAGCGGTGACCACCGCGTCCGGCTTCGCCTGGCCACAGCCGGATACCCCGAGCGCCGCCGCCACCGCCACAGCCGCCGCCTTCACCATATGGGGCGCGCGCAGCTCGTGACCACGCCCCTGAGGTTCGCCGAGCCGTCGGTCGGGTCGGCGAGATACTTGTACGGCAGCTGATTCTGGGGATCCCACGGCGCCGTGGTGTTGATGACGTTCGCGCCCTTGATGTTGATGAACTGGTTGGTGTTGCCGTTGAGGGCCACCGCCCCCTGGTAAGGATCGTCGTAGGCGGTGGTGATCGGGACCTTGACCGTGTCGAAGATGTTCCCCTCGACCAGGACCGTGGCATACATCTGCGAGATGATCCCGGTGTCGACGTCCTCGAAGACGTTGTTGTAGACGTGAACCGTCCCGAACCTGACCCGCGGGTTGTAGGTACCGGCCAGGTTGAAGTAGTTGTGGTGGTAGGTGACGGTCAGGTGATTCCGGTCCTCGACGGCCCCGGCGTCGGACGCGGTGTGCCCGACCAGGGTCGGATGCCAGTTGTCGTGCAGGTTGTTCCACGAGATCGTGACGTCGTCCGAGGCGTGGACCACGTCGATGAGATCGTCGTACACCCCGGCGTCGGCGGGTTGCAGGCGATCGCTGAAGAAGTCGCAGTGATCCACCCAGACGTGATCGGAGTGCTGGATGGTGACGCAATCCCCCTGGTCGTGCGGCACCTTCTGGATCACCAGCTGGCGGATGATGACGTTGCTCGATTCATCGACCCAAAGGCCCACGGCGGTCAATCCGGCCCCCCTGGCCGTGCCCTCGATGGTCTTGTTGGAGGCGACCTTGAGGGTCGCCGTTCCGGCCGGGGCAGTGAAGTTGGTCGCGAGCTGAATCACGAGCGGGCCGGTCTGGACGGCGTAGTCCGTCAGCTCCTGGAGGGTCGAGGCCACCACGGTGGGACCGCCGAGGCCGCCGGTCGTGCCGTTCGGCAAGGCCGCCGACGGAACCGAGGCGTAGCCCGCGGGCGCAGGAGCGAGGGGGGGACAGACCACGGGGGTGGGCTCGCTCGGGAGAGCGTCGACCGGCGTCTGGGCGTCGACGGCCGGCATGGCCGCGTCCGCTCCCGCATCTGGCACCGGCGGCAACGGGACGTCGACGACCCCGCCGGCATCGAAGAACCCGACCGAGAGCAGGCGGGACTCCCGGCACGCGACCAGCACCACCGCGGCTCCGAGGAGCGCACCCGCTCCAGCGAGCATCCAGGGGACCATCCGGCCCCGGCCAGGGGCGCGCGCGCGACGTGTAGGTCCCACCCGTTCATTCTACCCGGACTTCTCTCGGCACCAACCGCGACGGCCAGGCCCGTGACGCGCTCCCCGCGGCTGCCGCGGCACCCCTTCAGTTCACCCGCACGCACGCCGATGGACAGGGGATCTCATGACCACGGTCGCGCCGAGCTTCGCCTGTCGCCCTTGCCGCGGGCGCAATCGGGGCCGGTGCTTGCGCGCTCGCGCTCAGGACCGCCCATGACCCGGCGGCACCGCGTCGGGCTCGTGCTGCTCGTCATGGCCGCCGCCGCCGGCCTGCTGGCCAGCCGCGAGGAGATGTCGCGCCGCGAGGCCGCCGTCCGCTACGCGGCAGCGCTCCACGCCTCGGGCGAGGCCCGGCTGCGCCAGCGCGCCGAACAGGAAGAGCTGACCGACCGGGCATTGACGGCGGCACAAACCCCCGACTTGGTGGCGGCCATCGGCCCCCATCTTCTCGACGGACCCACGCTGGCCGAACAGCTCCGCGGTCAGGACTGGTGGCGCGGGGTGCGCGCCACCTTCAGCCTGACCCGCATCGTGCTCGGGACCGAGCTGTGGGCCGCCGTCGGGAGCCCCGATCCGGGCACGCTCGATCGCGCCGTGGTCTCGCTGGCGCGGAAACAACAGGTCGCGAGCGTGGTCGCGCAGATCGGGGGGCGCCCTTGCTACCTGATCGCCGCGCGCCTGCCGGTCACGACCGACGGGCAGCCGGTGCTGGTGCTGGGCAAGCGCGTCGATCCGGTGTTGTGGGCGGCCTCGTCCCCACCCGCGCCGCTCCCCGAACGGGCGCCGGCCGATCCGGTGTTCCTGTTCCTCGAGGCGGCGGGGCTCTTCGGCCTGACCGGTCTCGTCCTGGTTGGGGGTGGCCGCCCGGAGCGCGTCGTCACCGAGCCCGTGCCCCCCGAGAAGACCACCCGCGACGTCGGCCACGTGTGGGCCGACTTCGACGTGCCCGCGCCTGTCGCGAGGCCCGCGCGCGGAAGCCTGGACGACGACCGCCGGCACCGCCCGGTCGATGACCACCCGGGCCATGATCGACGCACGCCGAGCACGACCGAGGTCACCCTCGAGGCCGTCATAGACACGGGGGGCGACACCGGGCGCGAGGCGAGGGTGCTGGCGTCCACCGAACGCGGTGGTCCGCCCGGCCGAGCGAGCGCTCCGCCACGGCCCATACCGAGCCTGGTGGCGCCTCCATCTCCCGCGCTGTCCGCACCACCCGGTGCAGCGCGCTCCGGAGCCGCCTTGGCCCTCGCCCCGTCGGCGCAGCCGCCACCGGCCACCCCCGCCGCATCGGCCACCCCGGTGCCCGCGGGGCCGCCCCGGCATCCGAGCGTACCAGGCGGAGTTCCCATCCCGGGCCATGGTCAGCCTGGGAGCGCGTTCGGCCGCTATCAGCTCCTCGACCGGCTGGGCGAGGGCGGGATGGCCGAGATCTTCACCGCGGTGGCGCACGGGGTGGAAGGCTTCAGCCGGGTGTTCGTGCTCAAGCGCCTGCGTCCCGAGCTCGCCCGCGACAAGGAGGCCATCGGTCAGTTCATCGACGAGGCCCGGATGCAGGCCAGCCTCGTGCACTCGAACATCGTCCCCGTGTTCGACTTCGGTCGGGTGGCCGAGGAATACTTCATGACCCAGGAGTACATCGTGGGCCGGGACCTGATCCGCATCATCGCGCGCAACTACGAGCACGGACAGCGGACGCTGGATCCTCGGTTCGCCTACTACGTGACCCACGAGACGCTCGAGGCGCTGGAGTACGCGCACTCGAAGAAGGACCGTCAGGGGCAGGCGCTCGGCATCGTCCACCGGGACGTCTCGGCGGGGAACATCCTGGTGTCGGCCCGTGGCGAGGTGAAGCTTTCCGACTTCGGGATCGTCAAGTCCAACCGCCGGGTCACGCGGACCCAGGTCGGGATGGTCAAGGGCAACGCCAACTTCATGTCTCCCGAGCAGGCCCGCGGGCAGGAGGTCGATGCCCGAAGCGACCTGTTCTCGATCGCGCTCGTGCTCTACTACTGCCTGACCAACCAGCTGCTCTACGACGGCGACAACGATCTCGAGGTGCTCTACAAGGCCGCGAGTGGGCCCACCGCCGAGGACCTGCAGGCCATCCGGAGGTTGCCGGCCCCCGCGCGGGACGTGCTCGCGCGCGCGCTGGCCGTCGACCCGAACGCGCGCTATCAGACCGCGACCGAGTTCGCTGCGGCGCTGGCGCCATTCATCAACGGCGCCAAGAACGAAGCCGCCCGCCTGATGCAGGTCCTGTTCGGCGAAGAGCTGGGCGAAGAAGCGGCGTAGCTCACGGCCTCGGGCTCCGTGTCGGGCGGCCGGCCGAGAGCCATTGGCCTCGGACCTCGGACGCGTCGACGGGGCGCTTTCCCGGCGTCGACCGTCGGTGGTACTTGACAAGTTCGCTGGCCGTCATCAAATGGTTGCGGGCACGATCTGCCACCCGCCCCCGGCGCAGGACGACCATCCTCGGCTTGGCCAGGGGGGCCGGCCGGTCCGTGGACGGTGCCGGCCGAGGGTGGCACAAAGGCCTCGCACTCACTTAGACGTAGGTTACGAAAGGGGACCGCATGGCGACGGAATCGGGCGCAACCGCAACGGCAGGTGCAACCGCAGCGAAAGGTCACCTTCGACCAGCGTCAGGGCCGCTTGCCCCGCGTCTGGCAACTCGCCGGAGCGAACCCCGTCGGTGGATGCTCGCGGCCGTGGCCCCGATCGCCCTGACGGTGGTCACCGCCATGGCGGGCGCCGGCTGTGGCAAGGACAAGCCCTGCACGATCACCCCGGTCGACGGCGGCACGGGGGGCGCCGGTGCCAAGGGTGGGGGCGGTGGGGCCGGTGGGGGCTTCGGCGGGGGAGTGGGCGCCGGCGGTGCGGCGGGCGGCGGAGGTGTCGGCGTGGCACACAGCCTGGTCATTCTGCACACCAACGATATTCACTCGCATCTGATGGGGGACGGCCCCGAGGCGGACTACACGCCCGCGACGCCGAACGATGACACCACCCAGGGCGGGCTCGCTCGCCTCTTCGTCGCGGTCAACCAAGCTCGCGCCCAGGCCACGAGCTCCGGAAAGGAGGTGCTGCTCCTCGACGCCGGCGACTTCATGATGGGCTCGCTCTTTCACTTCCTCGCGGCCAACAGCGCGGCCGAGCTGACCCTCATGAAGGCCCTCCAGTACGACGCCACGACCATCGGAAACCACGAGCTCGACTGGACCCCGACCGGCCTGGCCGGCATCCTGGCCGCCGCCACCAAGGGGGGTGCCACCACCGTGCCTATCGTGGCGAGCAACCTGAACTTCAGCGACACCGATCTCAGGGACGACACGCTCAAGGCCTTCTGGGACGCTGGCGTGATCCAGAAGAAGCTGATCAAGACGGTGGGTGGGCTCAAGGTCGGCATATTCGGCCTGCTCGGCAAGGACGCGGTCCAGGTCACGCCGCAGGCCGCGCCACTCACCTTCGACCCGATCGCGACGGCGGCGGCCGCCATGGTCACGCAGCTGCGGGGAACGGACAAGGTCGATCTGGTGATCGCGCTGTCGCACTCGGGCATCTACAGCGACGGGACCGGCGAGGACACCGACCTGGCCAAGGCGGTGTCGGGCATCGACGTCATCGTCAGCGGCCACACCCACGACACGCTCTCCCAGCCGGTCAAGGTCAACAACACGCTCATCGTGACGGCGGGCTCGTATGGGCACTTCCTCGGGGATCTCGATCTGACCGTCACGCCCTCCACCACCCCGGGTGGGATCGCGAGCATCACGGTCAACGGTTACACCCTCGGGGCCATCGACGACACCATCACCGGGGATGCGACCACGCAGGGCGTGGTCGACCAGTACATCGCCGGGATCGACACGGCGCTCGCACCGCTGTCCTCCCCACCTCTCTCCTACCGGGGCGTCGTGGCCTCGACCACCAGCGATCTCACCTTGCCGAAGTACGCCGAGGCCCCGATCGGGAACCTGGTGGTGGACGCGTACCGGGCCGTGGCGGGGGCCCTGATCCCGACCGGCGAGGCGCCGATCGTCGCGGCCTTCGAGGGCAACGGGCAGCTGCGGTCGATCATCGCCAAGGGCAAGACCGGCAAGATCTGGCTCGCCGATCTGTATCGGGTCACGCCGCTCGGGCTCGGCCCCGACATGCACCCGGGCTCTCCGCTCGTGTCGTTCTACCTGAACGCCAAGGACATCGCCTCGGGCCTCGAGCTCGGGGGGGCCAAGGCGGGTGAGGGGATCGACGACCAGTACTTCCTCCAGATCTCGGGGTTGAAGGTCACCTACGACATGACCAAGCCGCTGTTCGGGCGGGTGGCGAGCGTGAGCCTGGTCGACTCGGCCGGGGTCGAGACGGTCCTCGACAAGACCAACACGACCAAGTGCTACCGGGTCGTGGCCACGAACTTCGTCGCGGGCCTGCTGGGGGTGGTGCAGGTCTTCACCAAGAATGTCCTGTCGGTCACGGCCAAGGCCGCCGACTGCGCGACGCCCGTCGATCCCACCCAGCAGTTCGTGGATGCCGATCCCACGACGGCCGGCGTCCAGGAGCTCAAGCAGTGGCAGGCAGTCCTGAAGTACGTGTCGAAGTTCCCGGATACCGACGGGGACTCGATCCCCGACCTGCCCCCATCGCTGGCGCAGCCCATGGGGCGGATCATCAAGAACTGAGCAGCCCGCTGCTCTCCGCTCTCCATCCAACCACCCGCACCCCGCACCGCGCCTCGGCAGACAGGCGGACCGCATGAGAAGTCACGAGCCTCTGGAGTTGGACTCGAGCCGGCGGGGATCGGGCCAGCGCCTGCTCCCCGTCGTCTGCCTGCTGGGCGTGGCTGGCCTCGGCTGCACGCCCAGCATCGCGGACGATCCAGTCCCCGACGAGATGCAGTTCGATACCGAGGTGTCTCCGCAACGGGTGCCGGAGCCGTCGGGGCTGATCGTGAGCCCCACCACCGGGCACCTGGATTTCAGCCTGGCCGGCACGCCCGTCCCGGCGGATTGCACCCAGCCGGGCGCCGTGCCCGAGGCGCAGTGTGAATTCCTCACCTATCTCCAGTCGCTCGATGGATACCCGACCTCGTCGCACGCCCGCGCGCCGACCACGGCGGCCGCGCTCGTGCCCTCGACCCTGACGGTGGGCGAGAACGTGGTGGTGGTCGACGCCTCGGGGGCGGCGATCACGGGGATTCAAGCGGCCTTCGACCCGGTCGCGCGCTACGTGACGGTCGCGCCGGACGCGCAGCGCCGGCGCTGGACGGTCGGCACGTCCTACTGGCTGGCGATTCGCGGCTACGCAACCGGCGTGCGCTCCGAGCCGGCGGATGGCACCGGCTCGCCGGCCGCCACCGCGGCCGGAAACGAGATCGTCGCGTCTCCCACCCAGTTCTTGCTCAAGCAGGAGTCCGCGCTGACCTGCGGGGTCTCCACGCCCGCCGAGCTCACCACGACATGCCCGGCCTTCGAGCTCCTCGACCAGCCCCCACGGACACCGGCGGCGGCCGCCGCCGCGGTCTTTCAGCTGGAGCAGATCCGCGCGGCCTATGTCGCGCTCGGGGCCTGGGATCGGATCGCCGCCGCCGGGCTCCCCAAGGATGAGGTCGCGATCCTGTGGGGCTTTCCGATCCATTCGGGCTCGGTCGCCGAGCTGGATCCGACGGCCGGGATCGTTCCTCAGATCACGGGCGCGGACGAGATTCACGTCGGGGTTCAAGGCAGCGTCGATCCCGCCACCGTGACTCCGTTCATCGTCGCCAAGGCGCTCGGCTCGGTGGTGGTGATGGATCTGACGGCGGCGGCGGCCGGGGATCTGGTGGCCGGCTTTCCGCCGGTGGCCGCGTCGTACGTGCCAACCTCTGTCGCAGGCGGTGACACCGTGGATGGAAACATCGTGATCAAGGCGACCGCGCCGTTCGTTCCCGGGCACCAGTACGGGATCTTCCTGCAGAACACCCTCCACAACACCGCCGGCCAGCCTCTGGTTCCGGCGCCCGTGTCGAAGCTGCTCACCCTCCGCGGCGCGCTGGTGGACGCCGGCGGGCACAGCACGGTGTCGGCGGTGGGGGACACGGACGCTGCCGCGCTCGAGGTCGGCCGCCAGGGGCTGGCTGCCCTGTTCAACGATCCGACCTTCAGCGCGCTGACCGGGATCTCCCGCGACAGCCTGGTCTACTGCTACGCCTTCCCGTTCCCGGTGATGCAGTGAGGAGCGGGCCTTCGGCTGGTCGCTCCCTCTGCCGGCCCGCGGGGCTCTCCCGGCGGAGGTATCGGGGCGTGCTGGCGCTGGCTGCCTCGGCACTCCTCGCGGCCGGCCTCGAGGGTGGGGCGGGGGCGGCCGGGTTCTTGATCTACGACATCTCGGGAGAGGCGCTCGGCCGGGCGTCCGCCCACAGCGCGAGCGTCTCGGACGCCTCGGCGGTCTGGTTCAACCCGGCCCGCCTCGCGTTCCTCGGAGGCAGCTCCGCCTCGGTGGGTGCGGTCTTCGTCACCGCCCGCTCGAGCTTCACCCCCGCGGACGGCACCCCCACCACCGACAGCAAGCGCGGGAACAACGTCTTGCCGACGTTCTACGCCCACGCCGCCCTGTCCGATCGGGTGGCGCTCGGCATGGGCGGGTACACCGCCTTTGGCATCGGGATCGACTGGCCGGCGAACTGGGCCGGTCGAGAAAATGCGATTGGTGCTTCGCTTCAGACCTTCGCGCTCAACCCCACCCTGGCGGTCAAGCTGCACCCGCTGGTCGGCCTCGCGGCCGGCTTCGATGCGATCCGCGCGGCGGTGGATTTTCGCACCGGGTTGCCGACCCTGGTCGGGGGGGATGTCCGCCTCGGGGGCGGGACCTGGGGGTACGGCTGGAACGCCGCCCTCCAGCTCAACGCGATCCCCGAGCGCCTGCACTTCGCCCTCACCTATCGCAGCCGCGTAGAGCTCGACTTCGCCGGCCGCGCCGACTTTCGCCCCGACCACATCGAGTTCACGCGCATGCTGCCCGACCAGGGCGGCAACGCCACCATCACCTTGCCCGACATCCTGACGGTGGGGATCATGGGCCGCCCACGCCCCGACGTGACGCTGGGGCTCGACGCCAACTGGGTCCGCTGGACCTCGTACAGCGCCGTCCACATCAACTTCGACACGGCCCCGGACAAGGTCCTGCGTCCGGATGGCCACGACGGATGGACCTTGCGGGCGGGGGTGGACTGGGCGACGTTCTTCTGCGAGGGCCTCCACCTGCGAACCGGGCTGATCCTGGATCAGAGCGCGGTCCCGTCGACCGGGCTCGGTCCCGGTCTGCCGGACGCCAACCGGGTGGACGTGGCGGCCGGCGTGGGGTACGCGCGGGGTGCCTTCAAGGTGGACCTCGGATACCTGCTGGTTCTGTTTCTGGCCGCCGATGCCACCGGCGGTATCGAGGGTCCCGTGGGTCGCTATTCCACCACCGCCAATCTCATCGGCCTGACCTTCACCGTCTCGACGCCGGTCGGGCTCTGAGGGCGGCCGCGCGCCCGGCCCCGCCGGTTTCGGGCGCTCCGGCGCGCTTGGCCTCGGACGGCCCTCCGTCACGACCGACGCGAGTGTGTATGTGCTGGCCCACCATGTGGGAGAGCGGGGAGGGGTTCGGCCTTACGATCTCCTGCGATCCGCCGATGTCCTCGGCATGGGCATGTTTCATTCGTCGACCTTCCACTCGAGCCGGTCGTCCTCGAGGGTGGGGTTCAAATCGATGGCGCTGGGTCTCGCCCTTGGCGCGTTCACCCTTCCCCCGATGGTGGGTCGCGCGGCCGCGGAGCAGGCCGAGCCAGCCATCACGGGGACTGGCAAGGACGCCGACTACCTGCGCTCGGTTCATTCCAAGATCCACGCCAACTGGGTCGATGGATTCATTCGCATGTCGCCGTACAGCGAGCTCGGCCCGACGACCTCTCAGCGCGAGGTCACGCTGCGCCTGGCGGTTCGCTGGGACGGGACCATCGAGGCGGCCGACGTCGAGAAGCACTCCGACTCGGCGGACTTCGACGCGGCGGCGCTCAACGCCATCCTGATCTCGGGGCCCTTTCCTCCGCCCGTCGAGGTCCTGGCCGACGACGGGCTCGCCCACCTGCGCTGGCGCCTCGCGCGCGACTTTCGCCTCTGCGCCTCGGGGGAGGTGATCCGGGTCGAGTTCCCGCTGCAGATGGCCCTGCCCAATCTCACCGCGCGTGGGTTGCTCGAGGAGGCGGTGCGCCGGATGCGAGACGAGCTCACGCACCAGGGCTTCGCGGCTGGCGACTTCATCACGCCCTTCGCGCGCCAGTGGCTCGGCCGACCGAACCTCAGCACCGATCTCGACACCCGGGCCGCGGCGGCGCTGGCGCAGGGCGGTGACCGGAAGCAGTCCCTGGTGCTCGAGAAGTCGCTGCCGCTCGCCCAGGTCTCCCCCATCGCGGCGGTGGCCCTCGACCACCTCGGGGCCGACGTGGGGGGCCTGCTCAATCAGGCAACCACCTCCGATCCCAGCACGAGCCGCATGCACGCCGCGGTGGCGGCGCTCCGCGCGGTGCCGACGGCGGCTGCCGGGTGTGCGGCCTGCGTCGAGGGCATGGTGATGGCCGCCCGCGATCCGCGCCAGCCCGCGGCGGCCCGGGCCCAGATGATCGAGATCCTGGCGCGGCTCGAACCGCGCGCCGACGCCGTCGCGACCGCCCTCGGCCAGCTGACGACCGATCCGGCCCCGCCGGTGCGCGCGGCCGCGCTGCTCGCGACCTTGCCGCCGGGGCGCAGCCACATCGGCGTGCTGCGGATGGCGGCCCTCCTTCATGATCCCTCTCCCGACATTCGCGCGGCGGCCGCCGCCGGCGTTCTGCGGGCGGGCGGCGAGGCCGGGCTCGAGCAACTCTACCTGCTCTCACGCGACAAGGATGCGCGCCCGCTGGTGGCCGCCGCCGCCGAGCTCGGTCGCATGTCGAGCGAGGATTCGGCCGCGCTGCTCGGGCGCCTCTTGCGCCGGCCCGAGAAGAGCGTGCGCGTCGCGGTCGTCCGGGCCCTCGCCAGCCGCAGCGATCCGGCGGCCCGCAAGCTGGTGGACCCGGTGCTCGCCGAGGCCCGCCGGAACGCCGCCGAGGACCCCGCGATCCGCGAGCTGGTGATCCCCTCGGCCAGCCCGGAGGATCTCGCCAGCATGGCCCTCGACCCGCGCCTCGGGCTCAGGGTGTATCACGCCTGGCTCCGGGCCAACGATCGCACCAGCGCCGGGCGCTGGCTGCTCGACAACCTGCTCCAGCTCACGCCCGAGGATCGCATCGCCGTGCTCGGCGACTGGATCGCCGTCCCTCCGACCTACGCCGCGCGCAAGTAACGACCACGCGGAGCCCCGACCACCCGCTCCCGCGGCCCGGGCCCCGCGGCCGCCTGCTCACGGCTCGCTGCCCCAGACCAGAAAACCGTTGTGGTAGAGGGTCACCTTCGGCCAGTCGCGAAGCGTGGCGACGGTGGGGTCGCAGGAGTAATCGTCGGCGAGATTGGGCATGGTCCAGCCGCTCTCGTGGAAGGCCAGATCCATGGCACCGGTGGTGGTCCCGGCCGCGAGGACGCCGGCCTGGCTGGTGAATGCGATCTCGAGGTAACGATCCGCGAGCGGCCGCGCCGGAGTCACCGGGACGATGCGGGCCTGCAGGTTCACGCAGCTGAGGGCGAAGGTGAAGCAGCTCGGGGCCTCGTCGCTCCTCCCGTCGGACGAGAACCAGTAGCGAATCGTGAGCTCCGACAGCGGAACGGACACCGCGCCGACGGCCGAGATGAGGAGCCGCTCGGCCGACCACAGGCCGCCCTGGTCGATCGACAGGAAGCTGTACGACACCTTCCAGCAGGTCTGGCAGCCTCCTGCCGTGCACGCGCCAGCGAGGCAGTTGGCGTCCGCACAGTCGTTGGACACGCTGCACAGCTTGCCGTCGGGGCAGCGGAACTGCGGCGCGCAGGTGCCGCCACAGTCGACGTCGGTCTCGCCGCCGTTGCGGACGCCATCCTGGCAGGAGGGGGCCGCGCACACGTGCGTCGCGGGCGGGCAGACGCCGCTCGCGCAATCGGCGGCGACCGCGCAGGCCTTGCCGTTGGGACAGGCCGGGCAGCCACCGCCGCAGTCGACATCGGTCTCGAGGCCGTTGCGGAGCATGTCCCGGCACGTCGGCGCGGCACAGGTTCCGGTCATGCACACCCCGTCCACGCAATCCACCGCCACCCGACACTTCCGCGCGGTGCCACACTTCATCGGGCAGGTGCCACCACAATCGACGTCGGTCTCGGGGCCATTGGCGACGAGATCCGTGCAGAGCGCCGCCTGGCAGAGCCCGCCCGCGCACACCTGACTCGTGCAGTCCGCGGCGACGAGGCAGCCCTTGCCGTCGGCGCAGGGTCGGCAGGCGCCGCCGCAGTCGACGTCGGTCTCCCGGCCGTTCCTGGCGGTGTCGCCGCAGCTCGCGGTCTGGCAGATCCCGAGCGTACAGATCCCATCCGCGCAGTTGGATGCGACCGAGCCACAGCTTTGACCGGGGCCGCACGCGAGCGGACAGGAGCCGCCGCAATCGGTGTCGCTCTCGTCTCCGTTGCGGATGCCGTCGCCGCACGATGACCCGAGGCAGATGCCACCCGGGCTGCAGCTCGCCGTCGCGCAGTCGCTGCCGGTGGCGCACCTGGCGCCGACCGCGCACCGACTGACGGGCGCACAGGTCCCGCCACAGTCGGTGTCGGTCTCGGCGCCATTCCGGATCCCGTCGGTGCAGGAGGGGGGCTGGCAGATCCCGTCCGGGCCCATGCCCGCGCAGATCCCGCTCGCGCAGTCGCCGGCGAGGTGGCAGCGCTGGCCGCTCGCGCAGGGGGAGCAACCCGATCCACCCCCGCAATCGAGATCGGATTCGGCGCCGTTCTCGATGCCGTCACCGCAGCTCGCGCTCTGGCACAGTCCCCCCGAGCAGCTGGCATCGATGCAGTCCCCGGCCTGCGCGCAGGTCTTTCCCGCCCCGCAGGCGGGACATCCCGAGGTTGGCCCCCCGCAGTCCACGTCGGATTCGCCGCCGTTTCGAACCAGATCCGTGCACGAGGCCACGGTGCAGCGCCGCTCGACGCAGAGCCGGCTCGCGCAGTCCCCGCCCGCGGCGCAAGACCTGCCGGCGGAGCAAGGCGCGCAAGGCCCGCCGCAGTCCACATCCGATTCGCCGCCGTTCGACTGCTGGTCGTCGCAGGACGCCAGGGCAGCATCCGCAGCGTCGGGTCCAGACATCGAGCCACCGCCGTCGAGCCCGGCTCCTATCTCGACCCGCGCGTAGTGCGGGACCCCCTTGGTGCAGCCCACCGCCCCGCCGAGGAGCGCCGCGGCCGCGAGGGCCACGAGCCAGCAGCGACCGGCCTTCGGCTCCTGCTCGAACTTCGCCTTCCGCGGCTCTCCCGCACCCGATGAAAGCATGTTCCCTCCCTCGCGGGCCGCTGCACCCGCACGCGACCGATCGGCACGCCCTTCCACCCGCCCCAGGCGCGATTAAAACTGCATTCCGAGCCCGATCAGGACATCGAGGTTGAGCATCAACTTCGGGACACCGACGTTGGCGGTCAAGCTGGCGAGCACGACCAGAGAGTGGAGGTCATACGCCACGCCTCCCCCCGCCGCAAACAGCAGGGGACCGCCAGCGACGGTGTCGACGCACTGCTCATTGCGGGCACTTCCACAGTCCGTGAGACCCTTGCCGCTCACGTCCTTCAGGGACACGACCTGGCGGATGTACCCCGCGCCGAGCCCGGCCGACAGGAACGGGCGCACGGGTGCCGGCGACAGGTACCACTGGCTGCGCGCGAAGACCGCGAAGGCGGTGCCTGGCGCAGACCGGGCCGGATACGCCACGCCCGCGATCGAATACGGCGGCGCGGTGGTCGTGCCCGTGACGAGCTGAATACGCGCGTCGAGGCTCACGAGCCACGACGGCGCGACCAGGTAACCGGCGCCGATCGCCAGATGGGCCAGGCGCGAAGCCGCGACCCCCCCGGACCAGCTGTTGTTGCTGGTCGCCGCCGCCCCCTGGGAGACGTTCTGGTTGGCCTCGAGGTGCCCCTTGGCGGTGCCGAACCCCGAACCGAGACCGACGAACACCAGGATTCCGCGCCGACGGCCTTCGGGCTCCCCTTCCTCCTCCTCTTCCGGGACGGTCCCGCCGAACTCGACGACGCCACTGGTCTTGTCACCGGGCTTGCCAGCGGG
>CAZIOH010000013.1:26622-88109 GCA_964540815.1 uncultured Myxococcales bacterium
CGGTCCCGCCGAACTCGACGACGCCACTGGTCTTGTCACCGGGCTTGCCAGCGGGCTTGGCGGGGGGGCGCCCGGTCTGGGCCGCCGGGGCGGTTGCGGCCGGGGCGGGCTTGCGATCCGAGGCGACGGCGGGCGGGGCCGGGGCGGGCGGAGGCGCGCTCGGCGGCGGAGTGGTCGGGGGTGGTGCCGTGGCGGCTGGAGCCGCCGGTCGCCGGCCCGGAGCGGGCTTGGCCGCGGCCGTGCCGTCCGTCCTTGCCTCGGGCTTGAAGGCGGCCTTGGTCTCGTCGAAGGCGGCCTGGGTCTCCGGGTTGAAGAGGCCCGCCGGCGGCGCGATGTCCGGCTGAATCTTGAGGGCGCTGCGGAAGTGGTCGACCCCCTCATCGTGCTTCTGAAAGCCCGCGATCCACAGCATGCCGAAGTTGAGGTGCGTTCGCGCCGCGAGGGGATCCCGACCGAGCCCGGCCGCCGCGGCGGTCGCGAGGGCCTGCTCGAGGAAGGTCTTGGCCTGGTCGAAGTTGAGATTGTCGAACGCGTCGAGGGCCTGCTTGTTGAGGCTCTTGATCTCTCCAGCCGCGTCCCGGGCGCCCGCCGCCGCGGCGAGACGCCCGCCGCCACCCAGCGCCCCCACGCCCACCGGCCCCAGGGCCAGCCAGCCACACGCGAGGACGCCGAGCGAGCCGAACGATCTGGCGCGAGCCGCGCGCGGGCACGCCACGCGGCTCCCGCCTGCGCGGGCAGCCACCGAGGGAGAGGGGAATGCTGTCTCTGCCGGATGAGGACTCGGTCGACCAAGGAATTTCGGACTGAGGGAGCCGCTGAGCACGCGCCCGGGATCGTATCACAAGTCGCCCGGCCCCCGGGTGGAGGTCAGAAAGGGGCCGGGCTCTCGACCTCGACGCGCCGGCCGGTCTCGGGGTGCGTGAAGGCCAGCCACTCCGCGTGCAGGAACAGCCGGTCCACCGCGGCGGGGGATGGGCAGCCTGCGGGTGTCGTCGACGCTCGGCCATACAACCGGTCTCCCAGGATGGGGGCGTCGAGCCCGGCAGGGTGAGCGGCGTGCACCCGCAGCTGGTGGGTGCGGCCGGTTCGCGGCACGAGCAGCACCCGCCGCGGGTCGGCGAAGCGCGGGTCGGGAACCCACTCGGTGAGCGCGGCCTTGCCACCCACCGGATCCACGATCTGGCGGGGGCGATCGTCGACGTCGGTCCGGAGGGGCAGCGCGATCGTGCCCCACGCGCTCCGGTCTTCCGTCGGCCCGGCCGTTCGCGGCGGCGCGCTCAGCCAGGCGACGTAGCGCTTCTCGATGGTGCGCTCGAGGAACTGGCGCTGGAGGGCCACGTAGGTTCGACTGTCCCTGGCCACCAGCATGACGCCGGAGGTGTCGAGATCGAGCCGGTGCACCAGCAGCGGGCCGGTGGCTTCGGGATAGCGAGCGCGCAGGCGGGTCGAGACGGCGTCCGTCAGTGCCGGGTTCCGGCCCGGCACGGAGAGCAGGCCGGTGGGCTTCTCCACCACCGCGACGAAACGATCCTCGTAGAGGGTGACCGGCTGCTCGGCGGCGATCTCCCCGTCCCCGAACACCGGCAGCGGCTCGCAGTCCACGCCCTCGAGCAGGTGGGCGAGGACCGGGCCGCACTTGCCCCGGCACGACGGATAGTAGGTGCCGTGGTGGCGGCCGCCCGTCGCCGGTGGCGCTCCCCACCAGAACTCCGCCAGCGCGATGGGCCGCAGCCCCCGCCGGGCCGCGTGCACGAGGAGCTTCGGGGCCGCGCAGTCCCCGGCCCCCCCGGGGGGGGTCGTCGGAGCGAAGAGGGCGCGCAGGGGGCTGCCCTGCCCTTGGAAGTTGCGGAGGGCGTACCCGGCATGGACCTGCTCGAGGAGCTCGGTCGAGCGGGCCGCCTGGGCGGCCTTCAGGGTGCGGCGGCGCTCCTCGAGGCCGACGAGCGGGGCGACGAGCGCCGCACGCGCGTCACGCTGGGACTGGCGCAGGCGCCGGAGCTCGGCCGCATCGGCCCGGCTCTCCTGGACCAGGGAAGCCTGCCCAGCCCGCGCGATGGCCCCGCCCACGCCTTCCGCCGCCCCGAGGCTGGCGCGCACCGCGTGACGCCGCGATCGCCTCGACGCGTGGCGTGCGGCCAGCTCGCCGAGCCCGCCGGCGTGGGCCAGATCGAGCGCATCCCGGCGCTGCAGGATGGCGTCCGCGGCCTCCGCCAGCTCGGCGAGGCGCCGATCGTATTCCATGAGCTCGGCCTCCGCGGCCGGCCAGAAGGCCGTGAACCGGTCGAGATCGAAGGCCGGCCTGACGAATCCGTCCAGCTCCCAGCGGCCGCCCAGCATCCCCGAGAAGCCCCGCAGGTAACCGATCCGGCCCGCGCCGTCCTCCACCACCAGCACCCCGAACATCTTGCCCCGCTGCGGCGCCTCGAAGGCGGGGCTGGGGAGGGGCCGGCCCGTCGCCAGCTCGGCCTGCAGCTCCCCCGCGGCGCGCCGCGCGAGGGCGTGGGGCGCCGCCACCGCGAACGGGCTCGGGAAGCGGGCCGGCAGCGACCCAGGCGGCGGCTGCGGCTCGAAGATCCGGATCATCAGGTCATCGCTGCCCACCGACGCGGAATCTAGCAATCTGCCGGTCGATCTGCCGGTCTGGCGTATCCCGGTGGTAAAAGGAACCACCGCCGGCCTCGACCGAGGCGGCGGCGTACATCACCCCGCGAGGACCCGCTTGGCGAAGTCAGAGCTCACAATCAAGGACGTTCGGGCGATTCACGACCTGCCACTGCCGGAGCTCATGTTTCGGGCGCAGCTGGTTCACCGGGAACATCATCGCCCGGACGAGGTGCAGCTGTGCACCTTGCTCTCGGTCAAGACCGGCGGCTGCCCCGAGGACTGTGCCTATTGCCCGCAGTCCTCCCGGTACGAGACAGGCGTCGAGGCCGAGCGCATGCTCCGGACGCCGGAGGTCCTCGAGGCCGCGGCCCGGGCCAAGGCGGCGGGCGCCACCCGATTCTGCATGGGCGCGGCCTGGCGCGAGGTCAAGGACGGCCCCGCCTTCGAGGAGGTCCTCACCATGGTCCGGGGTGTGCGCGGGCTCGGTCTCGAGGCGTGCTGCACGCTCGGGATGCTGTCGCCCGAGCAGGCGGGGCGCCTGGCCGATGCGGGGCTGAGCGCCTACAACCACAACCTCGACACGTCGAAGACCTTCTACGGAAAGATCATCGGGACCCGCACCTACGAGGATCGCTTGCGCACCCTCGCCAACGTTCGCCGCGCCGGCATCACCGTGTGCTCGGGTGGCATCATCGGCATGGGCGAATCCATCGACGACCGATGCGGGATGCTGATGACCCTCGCCAGCCTCGATCCGCAGCCCGAGAGCGTGCCGATCAACGCGCTGGTCGCGACGGCGGGGACGCCCCTCGCCGATCAGAAGCCGATCGAGCCGCTGGAGTTCGTGCGCATGATCGCCACCGCCCGGATCCTGATGCCGAAGGCGCGGGTGCGGTTGTCCGCGGGGCGGCTCGGGCTGTCGCGCGAGGCGCAGATGCTGTGCTTCCTCGCCGGCGCGAACTCGATCTTCTACGGGGAAAAGCTGCTGACCACCGGAAACCCCGACACCTCCGCCGATCAGGCGCTGCTGCGGGAGGCGGGCTTCCGGGTCAGCCTGGAGACGGCCGAGCTCGCCTAGTCCCAGGGGACTAGCACAGTTTCGAATTTTTCCGGTTTTCGTGTCGGAGTCCAAGTCGGAGTCCGGCGCACACGCACCGTCCTGGTCGGGTGGATCACCCCGTTGGCCCGGGTATAGGTTCGGCAGACGCTCGGTCATTCCGCGGAGATTCCGCGCGGACGAAGAGCATCACCAGAACGAACCACACCCAAGCTCGGAGGCTACCCATGACCATCTCCTCGCTCACCAAGAAGCTCGCCATCGTTGCCGTCGCCACCCTCGTGACCGTCGCCGCGGGGAGCGCCGAGGCCGCCTACGGGGAGAACGGCCTGGCGCCCTCCAGGGACATGGCGGCCGCTCGAAGCGGAGCTGCGATCGTCCCTGGTGACCTGGCCACGCGCGACGCGGTCGGCGTCTCCAACCCGGTGGCCGCGCGCGATCCGCTCGCATCCGGCTCCGCCCGCTGGAGCGCGGCCGGCATCGATCCCGGGCGAGCCCTCGGCGCCTCGCGCGCCACCAAGTAATTCTCCGGGGCGACGCCGTCCCTTATGCTCCTTGCCCAACGTGAAGAAGCCCCGCGCCAGATCCCCTCGCCCTACCGTGTTCCGTCTCTGGCTGGCGATGGTCGTCGTTGCCGCGATCTCGTCCTCGTCGACCTCCTCGGATCGCGCTCTGGCTCGAACCGCCGGTGCGCCCCGGCACCCGCCCGGCTGGAATGGACTTCGCGGAGGCGAGCAGATCGAGGGTGGCAAGGGACTCAGCGCCTTCCAGGCCATGCTCTGGAAGTACACGGCGAGGTGCGCGCTGCCCGAGGGCAAGACCCTCGAAGCTCCCCCCGATGCGACCGGCAAGCGGCTCAAGTTCCCAGGATTGTTCGGCGTCGCGCCCGAGTGGAACGACGGCCCCTGCGATGCGAGATGCCAGGAGAAGGTGTCGAGCTGTCTCATCGCGCTCACCAATCGCACCGGCAAGCACGTGCTGGTCAGCCTGCTCTCGGCGGATCGCTCGCTCGGTCAGAGCTTCGCCCCGAGCGAGAACGACCGGGCGTTTCCCCATCAGGAAGGCGTGTTCTTCGGCAACGTCTTCACCAACGAGGCCTACGCGTGTCAGGGGGCGGCGGTGCGCAAGGGTCCGCAGGTGAAGCGGTTCTGCGCCCTCGAGCCAGCGACCTGCAGTGGCCTGCCCGAGTTCTCGGATCTCGGTCCATGCGGGGGCGCGTGCACCATGTCCTGCTCGCGCCTCCGCGACGGGACCGAGCGGTGCGCCGCCTCTTCTTGCCGGGACCCGCACGGCAAGCGCTGGGAGCACCCCATCACGGTGTACCTGCGCAATCAGATCGAAGCCACCAACGCCGACGTCATGCAGGGGGTGACCGCCGGCGACGACGGCATCGACGGGCTCGACGATGGCGACAGCGTGACGTTCAAGCTGGTGGATTTCACCCGGCCCGCGGCCCCCGGCACACCCGCCGCCGGCGTGAAGACGTTCGTGGCCTCCTTCCTTGCGCGGCGTCCACCCGGGCGAATCGAGATCTGGCTCGACGGCAAGACCCGCATCGGTACCCTCGATCTCGGCTCGCAAGCCGACACGGGCGGCCGGGAGCGGGAGCTCGGCACGCCGATCTCGGCGGCCGGTGTGTCGGGCACCCACGACGTCACGCTGAGGTTCGTCGGCGGCAAGAACATGGGTCGCCTCGCGCTGGTCGAATTTCGCTGAGCGCTGGAGGACGTCGGCCATGGCGGGCCGCGATGACCTGGCGCGTGTCCTGGCTTGACTGAACGTACGTTCAGATTCATGCTGGAGCGCCGATGCGTCCGGTCGCGGTCTCCAATCCACCCAATCCCTGGACCAGCACCGCCGTGGAGTACCTCGAGGGGGCGTCGCCCGAGATGCGCATCGAGGTGTTCGAAGATCACAGCCGCACCATCCTGGCCAGGAACGACAGCCCGGACGTCGGGTTCACCTACAGCGTGAACCCCTATCGCGGATGCTTTCATGCCTGCGCCTACTGCTATGCGCGCCCCGGGCACGAGTATCTCGGCTTCGGCGCCGGCACCGACTTCGAGCGCCGGATCGTGGTCAAGCCGGACGCGCCGGCGCTGTTGCGCAAGGCCTTTCGCCAGAAGAGCTGGCGCCACGAGACGGTGGTGATGAGCGGGGTCACCGATTGCTACCAGCCCCTCGAGGCGTCTTACCGGCTCACCCGCGGTTGTCTCGAGGTGTGCGCCGCCGAGCGAAATCCGGTGGGCATCATCACCAAGGCGCCGCTCATCGAGCGGGATATCGACCTGCTCCGGTCGATCGCCCGGGTGGCAAGTCTTCAGGTCATCGTGAGCATTCCGTTCTCCGCCCCCGACAAGGCCCGCGCCATCGAGCCGTACGTCGCCACGCCCGCGCGCCGGATGCGGACCATCCGGGTGCTGGCCGACGCCGGGATCGCGGTGGGCGTCAACGTGGCACCCATCATCCCGGGCCTCAACGACCAGGAGATCCCGGCGGTGCTCGAGGCGGCGCGCGCGGCGGGGGCATCGTCTGCCGCGTACGTGCTCTTGCGCCTGCCGGGTCCGGTCGCATCGGTGTTCGAGGAGCGCGTGCGGGCCCGCATGCCCCTCGCGGCCGACCGGATCCTGCACCGGATCCGAGGGACCCGCGGCGGGGGCCTCTCCGATGCCCGCTTCGGTGTTCGCGGCCGTGGCGAGGGGCCCTACGCCGACATGATCAGGAGCTTGTTCGTGACCACGAGCGCGCGCCTGGGACTGACGACCCACCGGAGCGCGACCGGCATGGCGACCTTCGAGGAGGGGGGATCGAAGCCGCTGGCTCCGGGACAACCGTCGTCGAGGACGTTACCGCCCCCAGACCACGCGCGACAGCTTGGTTTCGAATTCCAGACAGGGGAAATTCCGGGCGGTTCGAAACCCCGAGAATGACCGTGAGAGAGCAGGCTTTCGCGTGGTATGCGCCTTGCGTTCCACGCAGCCAGTGACGAACCCATTCATGGTTCCGAGGCAGGGTGGGGGAGCCGCGCGTTCGGGATCCGCATCGCGGACAGGGCCCGCCGGCCAAGCCGGCCCCGCCTATCTGGCCCAGATCCGGCAGTATCCCTTGCTGTCGCGCGAGGAGGAGCGCGCCCTGGCGGTCGAGTTCAGTCGGACCCAGGACAGCCGCCTGGCGGATCGGCTGGTGACCGCAAACCTGAGGCTGGTGGTGAAGCTGGCGCGGGAGTACTGCCGATCCCCGCGGGATCTCCCCGACCTCATCCAGGAGGGGAACATGGGCCTCGTCCGGGCGGTGCGCCGATTCGAGCCCGAGCGCGGGGTGCGCCTGTCCTCGTATGCGGCCTGGTGGATACGGGCATATATCCTGCGCTTCCTGCTGATGAATTCCCGCCTGGTCAAGCTCGGGACGACCCAGCCCCAGCGACGCCTGTTCTTCAACATCAACAAGCAGAGGGATGGGCTCGAGAAGCTCGGGATCGAGGCCACCTCCGAGCAGCTGGCCAGCGCGCTCGGGGTCCCGGTCGCGACCGTGGTGGAGATGACCCAGCGCCTGAAGTCGGAGGCATCGCTCGACGCGCCGATGCGTTCGAACGGCTCGCCCGGGCACAGCCTCGGGAACCTCGTCTCCATCCCCGGCCACCAGCACCCCGATCACCAGGTGGAGTCGCGGGAGTTCGGGAGCCTGCTGCGAGACAAGCTCGAGACCTTCGGGCACACCCTCCAGGGCACGGACGCCGACATCTTCCGCGAGCGAATTCTATCCGAGGAGCCGATCCCGCTCGTGCAGATCGCCGGGCGGTATGCCGTCTCACGGCAACGGATCTGTCACCGGGAGGCGCGCATCCGGACCCGCCTGCGCGAGTACCTGCGACAGCAGCTCGGAGACAGCCTGGGCGAGTTCGCCGTCTCCTCGACCGCGGCCTGAAGCTGCCCGCCGGCTCTTCGAGCTACGAGAGGCTGTAGCGCGGCAGCCTCATGACCGCGGTCTGCAGGCCCTCGGCGAAGGCCGGATGCACGAACTCGGCGTCCACGATGGCGCGGACGGATGCGCCGGCTTGCATCAGGACCAGGAACACGTGGATCAGCTCCCCGGCGTCCGCGCCGACGATGCGGGCCCCCAGGATCCGCTCGGAGGACGGATCGACCAGGACCTTGACGATCCCCGCCGTCTCGTCGGTCTCGATGGCCCGCGCGATGTTGCCGAAGGGAAGGGTGGCGACGTCGGCGTGGATCCCCTGGGCGTGCGCCTGGCGCTCCGACAGGCCCACGCCGGCCACCTGCGGGTCGGTGAAGACGGTGAACGGGACCAGCCGCTGACTCCGCGCCCGCGCCGGCCGTCCCGTGAGCAGGTCGAAGAGCACCCGATGATCGTCCCAGGCGGTGTGCGTGAACTGGGGGCCGTCGGTGCAGTCGCCGACGGCGAAGACCCCGGGGATGCTGGTCTGGTAGTGCTCGTCGACCCGGACGTGCCCCCCCGCGTCGAGCGCGATGCCACCCTCGGCGCAGCCGAGATCATCGGTGTTGGGGCGCCGTCCCGTCGCGACCAGCAGGTGCGAGCCGCGAATGATCTCGCCGCTGGTCAGGGTCAGCGCCAGCTCCCCCGCCGTCGCCGATCTCGGTGCCTCCGCAGCGCCCGCCGCCTCGCGCGGAGCGTTCCGCTCGGCGTCGGGTTGCATCTCGATCCGCACCGCCCCAGACCCGTGCGCGAGCCCGATGCCCTCTGTTCGAAGCGCCACCTCGAGCGCCTCGGACACATCCGGGTCCTCGCGCGGCAGGAGGCGCTCCCTCTGGTTGACGATGGTCACCTCGGCGCCGAGCCGACGCATCAGCTGGCCGAGCTCGCAGCCAATGTATCCGCCCCCGAGGACGAGGAGGTGACGTGGCAGCTGGTCGAGGTCGAGCAACCGCGTGCTGTCGAGGTACGGAATCGCGTCGAGCCCAGCGACCGCGGGGATGGCCGCGCGGGCTCCCACGTCGATGACCACGCGGTCGGCCTCGAAGCGCTCGCCCGCCACCTCGACGGTGCGTTCGGCGACGAGGCGGGCATGCCCTCGGGTGAAGGTCAGTCGGTCACCGCCGGAGGCGAGCCGCCGTTCGACGCCGTGACGCCAGCGCGCCACCATCTCGTTCTTGCGCGCGACCACGGCGGGGAAGTCGACCGCCACCTCCCCGGTGGACACCCCGAGGCGGTGCGCGGTCCGGGCCACGTGCGCGGCGCGCGCGCTCGCGATCATCGTCTTGGTGGGCGTGCACCCGGTGTTCGAGCAGGTGCCGCCCGCCGCCCCGCGTTCGATGATTCGCACGCGCAGACCGGCCGCGGCCAGGCGGGTCGCGAGGGGCACCCCGGCCTGGCCGGTGCCGATGATGATGACGTCGTCTCGGGTGTGCGTGCTCATGGATGGCGGCCCTCCGACCAGCGCGGCTCGTGCGCTGCGGAAGACTACCAGAGGCGGTCAGCGCCGCCCGCGGTCACCAGGTGACGGTGTCGACGTAGACCGTGCCGGTCCAGGACTGGGTCACGTCGAGCTGGACCCCGAGCTCCTGGATGGCGGGGGAAGCCCCCGGGACGGTGACCACGACGGTGTTCCAGGCCCCGAGCTTCAGCGTCGGAGATGACACCGTGACCCCGGTCCAGGTGTATCCAGGCGCGCCGGTCTTGACGTAGGGCTGAATCGAGCCGAGGGGCCCGCCCGTCGCCGGGACGAGCACGTGAAAGGTCACCTTGGCGCTGGCCGGGGGACCACCGGTCGGGGTCGAGACCGCGACCTGGAACTTCTGGGCCGGCACGGTGGAGAGGGTCGCCGCGAGAGAGGCGAGCCCCGCGAAGTGCTCCGCGGCGCTCGATACGACGCTGACGAAGGGCGGGCAACCGGTCGGGGCGCCCCATCCCTGGGCCGATTGTTCGAAGGAATAGCGCGCGCCATCCGCAGGGGCACCTCCGCTTCCCGGCGCGATCTGTCCCCCGCTCCCGGAGCCACCCGAACCCGTACCGCCCGAGCTGGCGCCACCCGAGCTCGAACCCCCGGTGCCAGTCCCACCACCCGAGCTCGTCCCACCCGAGCTCGTCCCGCCCGAGGCGCTCCCGCCGCTCGAGGCGCTCCCGCCGCTCGACGCCCCCCCCGAGCCCTGTCCGCCACTGGCGGCCAAGGTCCCACCGCTGCCGCCAACCGAGGTTCCTCCGGTCGCGACCACGCCCCCTCCCGAGCCGGTCGTGACACCACCGTCCTCGGGTCCGGAGCCCCCAGGGTCACCGTTCAGAAAGGAGCCGCCATCGGCACCACCGACGACGCGAACGTAGCTCGAGCCTTCACAGCAAAGGAGGATGCCCGAGAGCAACATCGCGGCAGCTTCGGCCCAAGGGCTCCCGGTCCTGGCACGAGGACGCGACATTCGCAGGACGTGATCCTCGTCCAATCCTTCCACCGACTTGAGGCGGTTGCGCGGATGAGCCCGCCGCCCAGGATGTCCGAGTCCGAGTCCGAGTTCGTGTGCGCGCTCGCGGGGGGTGCACAGGCGCTGGGCGGAGCCACGCTGCGGCAAACTTCAGAGGTTCTTTTCGTCGATGCGCCAGAGCGAGCGCCGCGAGCGGGTCTTCCAACGGGAGGCGCGGCTTTGCCGCGCCGGCTGACCTCAGCAAGATCCGACGGGGGGCACGTGGGGGGACGTCCGCGGCCCCCCGCGTCAATTCGCCGGCTTGTAGCCGCGCCAGAGCCATTCCATCGCGAAGGGGAGATCCTGGTTCAGCATGGCCCCCCCGCCGTGCGGGATGCTGCTGTCGCCCCAGATGAACCGCACGTGGTTCCCCTTGGCCATGAGGGCATTGGACATCGCCCGGTTCGCGTCGAGCCAGCCGGGCATGTCTCCCTCACTCGAGGAGAAGAAGACCCGCAGCGGGCTCATCGGGGCATTCATGACCGTCATGGGATACATGTCGCCGCCCTTGCCACCGATGTTCCGGAAGGTCCCGCTGCTGGTGAGGACCCGGTGGAAGTGCTCCGGCTTGAACCAGGCGATCGAGAAGGCCGCGATCCCTCCCGAGCTGTTGCCGGTCGCCGCACGGCCGGCCGGATCGTCGGTGATGTTGTACCCCATCCCCTTCACCCAGGGCAGGACCTCGTTCATGATGAAGTCGCCGTACTTCCCGCTGACCGTGTCGTACTCGTCGGAGCGATCGGCGGGCGTGCTGGCCGGGATGAAGAGGTTGATGGTGATGGGCGCCTTTCCGGCGGCGATCAGGTTGTCGTAGATGATGGGGAAGCGGCCGACCCACTGACGTCCATCCTGCGTCACCATCAGGGCGGCGGGCTTGGCCTTGGTGTACTGGGCCGGCACGTAGATCTGGATCGGGAACGACCGGCCCGGGTAGATCGTCGTGCTGGCGAAGTTCATGGGCCCGAGCACCTGGCCCGCGGGAACGCCCGCGGCCCGCGTCAACCCCGCCGGTTGATTGTTGTAAGGCGGCAGCACGTGGAACTCGCCGTCGCCATCGGTCCCCGGATCGACCTCGGTCGCGCTCGCCCCGGCGGGCGCGCCCCCACCACCCGGCGGTGTGACCGCGCCACCCCCGGCCGCGGTTGCTCCACCGCCCCCAGGCGGAGGGGCCTTTCCGCCGCCTGCGTCACCGGGAGCACCTCCGGTGCCGACTCCCGGCCCTGCGCCGCCACTTCCCGTTCCCGGGGCGGCGCCGCCCGAGCCCGACTGGGCGGCCCCTCCGCTCCCCACCGCCGCGACGCCGCCGCTGCCGGTGGTCGCGCCTCCGCTGCTGCCGATGGGCAGCACGGAGCCCCCCGAACCTGGGCTCGACGAGCCGCCGCTGTTCGAAGATCCCCCTGTTCCGCTCCCCGACTCACTCGACGACGACCCGCACCCCACCAAGGTCAAGGCCGCTACCGAGACCATTGCCAAGACGCCATCGCGCATTCTCATCATTGCTTTTCCTTTGTCATTCGCTGGTGATCCGAACGGGATCGGGGCTGTGAACCATCTCTTGCGCTTCGAGCCCAGGGGCCGCCAAAAAAAATGTCCAGCGGGGCGGCTTTGCCGCCCGGCTGGACACATGAGACGACCGGGCGCTCGCGACGTCCTTGGGACGTGGGTCCCTACATCCGCTCGCTACATCGGCTGTCGGCTGCGGAACGCCTCGCTCAACATGACGGTGCGCAGGACGCTGCCGAGGCTGCCATTCGCGACCTGTGCCTGCTGCGCCAGGTAGCTGGCCCAGTTGGCGTCGTCCGGCTGGTTCATCAGTCGACCGATGGCGTAGGTCATGAACTTCTGGGTGAGGCACGGCGCGAACCGCGCATCCTTGGCCAGGGCCGCGCCCATCTGCTTGGCGCCGTTGAAGGCCGTTCCGTCGGTCAGGGTCCCCGACGCATCGATCGCGCTCGTCCCATCCATCGTTCGGTAGGAGCCGGTCGCGTCGAAGTTCTCGAGGCCGAAGCCCAGCGGATCCATGATCGAGTGACATCCCGAGCAAGCCGGGCTGCTGCGGTGGGCCTCGAGGCTGGCGCGCAGGCTCAGGCTCGAATCGAGCGGCAACGACGAGACGTTGTCGGGCGGCGGAGGAATCGTCCCGCACAGCAGGCGCGAGAAGATGAAGTCGCCCCGCTTGACGGGCGAAGTGCGGGTCGGCAACGACGTGGTGGTCAGGACCGAGCCGAGCGTGAGGAGCCCGGCGCGCTGGGTGGCCGAGGTGTCCGCCTTCCAGGTCCCGTCCGCGCCCGGGGTGCCGGTCGCCGCGAGCCCGTAGTACTTCGCCAGGCCCGCATCGACGTAGGTGAAGCTGGCCGTCATCATCGCGGAGACCGGTTGCGCCGACGCCAGGAAGTCCTGGACGAAGTTCCGCGCCTCGAGCCGCATCGAGTTGGTCAGGGTGGCCGCGAAGTTCGGGAAGGTCTTGGCATCCACCTGGTGACCGACGATGCTGTTGAAGTCGAGCCAGGCGCCCGCGAACTGGTCGAGCAACGCACCCGACTTGGGATCCGCCAGCATGCGGTCGATCTGTGCCTTCACCTGGTCGTCGGTCGCGAGCTGGCCCGCGTCCGCGGCCGCCGAGAGCGTGGCGTCCGGGATCGAGCCCCACAAGGCGAAGGAGAGCCGCGTCGCCAGCTCGTAGGCGTTGAGCCGGTGGGAGCCGCTCGTTCCGGCCGGATCGGTCTCCACCTTGAAGATGAAGTAGGGCGACATCAGCACGGCCGCGAGGCCGGCCTTGAGACCGTCGGTCGGGGTCGCCCCGAGGGTCTTGGCGCTCGAGACCGCGGTCATGAGGGCGTCGACCTGGGCCGTGGTGACCGGTCGGCGGAAGGCGCGTCGGGCGAATGCCGAGATGATGGTCCTGGCGCAGGTGTCGCCCGCCGTGGTCACGTTGCACGTGAGGACGGTGCTCTGACGGGCCGCCGGGGCCGCGAACAGCTCATCCATCAGGGTGAACGCCGCGTTCTCGTACGCCTGCACGTAGGTCGGTGACAAGCTCAGCGAGGATCCCACCGTGGTGAACTCCGCCCCGAGGTCGTCGGACGGGAAGCCGGTGCCCGGCGTGAGGGTGGTCCCGAGGAGATCCCGCACGGTGTTGTTGTACTCGGACGCGTTCAGCCTGCGCAGCGTCACCACGCCCGGATTGGTCGGTGCGGTCACCGGCACCTGCGTCGCGACGTTGTTGGTCGGCACGGAGCCCGCGGGCCCGCCCGGCGTATTGTTCGCCGTCCCGCCGGGGGTGGTTCCGTTGTTGGCTCCCGTCGCGGTCCCGTTGGGGGTTCCCCCGCCGGTCGGGGAAGTCGTTCCACTTCCCGAGCCCGACGAGCTGGTTCCCCCGTTGTTCGCGACCGATCCGGTGCCAGTGTTGCCGTCCCCGGACTTGCTGACCACCTTGCCGGAGCAGCCTCCAAGGGCGATCGCCAGGGCGACCATCCCGAAGGTGTTCAGTCTCCTTAGCGATTCCATGCGAGCTGCTCCTTTCCGTCGTCCCCGTAGGTCTTGAGGGTCACCCCGTACAAGCTGAGGAGATTGATGTAAAAATCGCCGAAGGTTTTCTGCATCGTGTAGTCCGTGAGGACCGGGTACTTCACGCACCGGTCGGTGACCACCGCGCCGCCGAGCTGGCCCGCGACCAGCATCGGGTAGTTGTCGTGGTTGTGGGCGTTCCCGTCGGAGAGATCGCTGCTGATGAGGACCAGGCTGTTGGCCAGGACCGACTTGCCATCGGGGTCCGTGGGATCCGTAGCGGTCTTGAGCTTGGTCAGGAAGCTCGCGATCTGGGTCTGCTTCCAGAGCACCGCCGCCCGGAACTTCTGCAACCGGGTCCCCATGTTCATGTGGTGCGAGATGGTGTGATCCGTCGCCTCGCCCCCGATGGCCGCGATGTCCGGGATGAACCCGAGGTCACGCTGGTTCTGTGCGTCCCCCATCATGAACGAGATGGCCCGGGTCAGGTCGCACTGGAGGGCGATGGCCATCAAGCTGTGCATCGACTCGAGCTGCCCCGACTGGAAGGCCAGGTTGGCGGCCGGGCGCGCCGGCTTGGCGCAGCTCACCATCGACGGGGTCTTCTGGAGCTCGACCTCGAGCGCCCGGATCCCGGTGAAGAGCTCGTCGACCTTGAGCTTGTCGGCGGCGTTGAGGAGATTGTCGAGCTCGGCGCCGTGGGGGACGACCGCGTCGAGGACGCTCTTCTTCAGGGCCCGCCGCATCGTCGCGTCGGCGGTGCTGACCATCGGGTCGTTCCCCGTGAAGAGGTTGTCGAAGGCCGCCTGGGGGTCGATCTCCTTGCCGAGCGGGGTGGCGGCCCCCTGCGGATAGCTCATGCTCCCGTCGGGCATCGTCATCGACAGGCCCCGCCACGAGATGTTGCGGGTGTAGAAGGTGCCGAACTGGTCGGCGCCGGCGATGTTGTGGGTCCCGAGCTGGATCGAAGGGAGCGGGGTGCAGGCGCCCACGGCGTCGGCGACGATCTGGTCGACCGACGAGTTCGTGATCTGCTGCATCTTGGTCGGCTTGCGCGCCGTGAAGAGCGAGCCGCTGCCGATGGAGTGATCGCCGAGCTCGCGCCGCCGCTGCTGGTTCTCGAGGCCGGCCACGAACAGCAGATCCGACTTGAGGGCCTGCATGGGGGCCAGCATCGCGGGCAGCGTCCAGGCCGTCCCCGCTCCTGCGGCGGCCGGGACGTGCTCATCCAGCTTGTGCCCATTGGGGAACATGTAGGTGACCAATCGCTTGGCCGGTGTACACGCGGAGGCCGCCGCAGAGGCTCTCCGCGAATACAGCAAGGACGGGAGCAGAGGTAACGTGATGGTTACCCCTGCCGACGATATGAATCGTCGTCTCGACAAGTCGTTGCGCGTCATTCTTGAGCCTCCAGTCGGAAACGGGGGTGCCGCGTGGATCGGTCCGAAGGGCTAAGTGAGTTCGGGCGCCTAACCAACACAGCGCAGGTCCACCCCGAGGGGCGGTTGCAACGCGTCGAGTCGCAGGGACCTCGGGTCAGAAGAAGCCGAGATGTACCAGCAATCCCGGCCGGAAACGGGAGGGCGCCGCGACCTCCGATGTGACACCCGACACTCTTTGATCGTAGTGGATGGGGCTCGGGAGGAGGTCGGCCAAGATCTGCACCCCGCCCCACAAGTGGGAGGCGAGCTCCTTCCAGATTCCCAGGGTGGCGGTCAAGACGAGGCTGCTCGTCCAGCGCTCCGGGGTGAGCGTCGCCGTGGGATCGAGCGTTCCGGGTTGCGGCGAGAGACGAGTTGCGTCGATTCCAGCCCCGAGGCGGGCACCGAGGTGGACGGAACCGAGCGGCAGCGCGTACCCGAGCCCGGTCCGTGCCGCCAAGGTCTCGACGTCGACGCCTGCCGAGGTCCCCGGGTAGCGCTCCGGCCACCTGTATTGCCCGAGGAGCCACACGCCGAGCCCGGGTCGATCGCGGCCGCCGCTCGCCTCCAGCAACAGCCCCGGTCCATGGGCCAAGGGCAATCCACCTCCGAGCGACTGGGCGGCATAGAACCCGCTCACGCCGAAGCGCAGGGCGAGGGGCGCCGCCCGCGCGTCTCCCGGGGGGGCGGGCGTCTCCGTCGGCCGTGCGCGCTCGACCAGGGTGGGTGCGGGCTCGGGGGTAGGCGCGTCGCTGTCGCTGGAGGATGCCGCTGGCGACTCGCCCTCGGTCCTGGGCGCGGGGAGGGGCGTGAGGGTGGGCCCGCGCGCCGGCTCGGGAGGGGCGGTTGGTGCCTCCTGGGTTGGCTCGCGGGTCGCGAGCACCGCTCGCGCCTGCTCCCGGGTCAGTCCGCCCGCTTGGTTGTCGATCAGGGCCCTGATGGACAGCTCGAGCACGCTCGAGAGGGACTCCCGGTCCAGCTCGTCGAAGCCCTTCGACAGCTCGACGTCGCGCACCAGGAACTGCTGCCCGGACGGGGCCGCGAAGTAAAGTCGCGCCCGTCGTCGGGCCTGCTGCTGATCGGAGACATCGACCCAGCACCGGATGACGGGCCGAGAATCGTGGATGGTTTGCAGGATCTCGATCGGGTTGAAGCGCGCGGTCCGGACCCAGTGCGGAGAGGAGCCTCGGATGGGCCAGGGCTCGATGACCGACCGGACCCGCAGCAGATCCGCCGCGCTGCCCACCACGGTGAGCTCGACCGGAATCTGGTCCGGGCCGGCGTCCGGGTCCGGGTTCGAGCTCGGGTCCGGATCGGCGTTCGGGCTGGCGGGGCCTGGAGCCGCGGCAGGCGGATCGCTCTTGGTGACTGCCCGCGCGGGCTCGCCAGGCAGGCCCACGGTCAAGCCGACCGTCACGATCGCGATCCAGCTTCCGACGGCGGCCCGGGAGCGATCGACACCGACCAGCGCCGAGAGCGGTCGCCGGATCACTCGACGAGATCGGCCAGCCGCCGCCGGGCCCAGGGGCCGTAGGCGCTGCCGGGGAAGTCGGTCAGCAACCGCTGCCAGGTGCGACGTTCTTCCTGACGATCTCCGAGGGCGGCGAGCGCTCTCCCACGACCGTAGAGCGCCTCGGGGACGAGCTCGCCCCCGCGCGAGGACCCGAGATAGGCGTCGAACTCGATCAGCGCCGAGCGCGGCGATCTCTGGTCCAGCAGGAGGCCGCCGAGCCCGACCGACGACAGCACGGCCTCCGACGAATCGGGGTGATCGTGCTGAAGGCCGCGGTAGAGCCGCATGGCCCGGGGAGCGTCGCCGGATCGGCGGGCGTTGCTGGCCTGGCGCAACATCTCGGCGGCCGAGATCGAGGTGTCGATCTGGGCGACCCGCTCCGTGCGGTGGGTGAGGGCGCGGGCAGGCCCATGGCCGCGCCGCGATGCCACCGGCGACTCGTCGCCGATCCGCGCCGGTTCGGTCGAGGTCGAGCCGGCGGAGCCAGCTCCGGCCGCGCCAGGGACGGGGGCCTCGATGGGTCGAGGCGTCGCGGGCCCGGCTGGCTGTTCCTGTCGTCCTGGCGGCTGCCCTGCTTGCTGGGCCGTCCGCTGATCTGGCGGTCCCCCTTCGGGGTACACCGCCGCGACCGTGGATGCCCGTCGGCCGTCCGGGGCTCGCGCCGTGCGGGCTGCCGGACCGGGCGCACGCCGGCCGAGCCCCACCAGGGCTCCGAGCCCACCGAGATCCATCGAGCCGGGGTGCTCCCAGAACCAAGCGGTGGCGCTGGCGGTCCCTCCGATCAGCACCGCCAGGGCGGCGAGCCCGAGGGTCCGGAGGCGACGGCGGGCCGGCCATCGGCGGCGCGAGGTGGAGCGGCTCCGCTCGTGGGCCCAGCGGCGGGCCGCGCTCGACATGCGCTCGATCCGCACGCCGTCGTGCACGTCGACCCCGCTCACGTCGTCGAGATCGACGTACACCTGGCGGGCCACCCGACACGAGGCGCACTCGGCCAGGTGCGCGCGCAGCGCCAGGCAATCCTGGTGCGACATCTCCCCGCGCCGCTCGCGGGAGACGAGCTCTCCCCGGCACTCGGAGTCGCGGCGATCATCGGTTCCCACCGGGATCATGCCTTGACCTCCAGCATCTCGGCCAGCTGAGAATCGCCCTCGAGCCTCCGGCGCAGCGCCCGCTTGCCCTGGCGCAGGCGGCTCCACACGGTGTTGCGCGAGACCGAGATGGCCGCCGCGATCTCCTCGACCGTGTAGCCGAGGACGAAGTGCAGGGCCAGTGACTCCGCGATCACGTCCGGGAGATCGTCGAGGAGACCGTGGACGATCTGCCGGCGCCGCGAGGCGAGCGTGGTGGCGAGCGGCGACGGGAGCTCGTCGGCCAGGTTCTCGATGTGGGCGCCGTTTGACTCCCCACTCTCGCTGCGTGCCCGAGACTGGCGACGGGCCGCGAGGGCCGTCAGCAAGGCGACACGGTTCGCGAAGTGGACGACCGAGCAGTCGCCGCGAAACGTGCCGAGGGCACGGAGGAGCGCGATGGCCGCATCCTGGGCCACGTCGTCGATGTCGGGGTGCTGGCGGCCGAGCACACGCCGCACCACCCGCAGCATCGGGCCTGCCACGTGAAGGACCAGGGTCGCCGCCGCATCGGGATCACCCTTGGCGATGGCGCGCGCGAGCGGGAGCAACTCATCGGACGAAGCTGTCGCAGACTCGGGCTCGGCCTCGGCCGAAGAATCGCCGAGCGGCAGACCGAGATCGCGCGCGACCTCCTTTGCGATGTTCGACACCCCACGGGGTAAGATGTCGAATGTCCGGAGGGAGGTCAAGGTGGCAGGTGGATTTGCCGCGCTCCGGCGCTTTTGTCGCTTGTCGTGATTGATTCTCACCTGCGCCCACCACAGCATAACCAGGAGGGTCGTGAAAAGCTTGCCCAGTCGAGTCGACCGCGCGCGCCAGCTTCTCCGGGCGTTCGGGTTGGCCTCGATCGGCCTGCTCTTCGCGTGCGGACGGCGCGCCGAGCTGCTCGGGACGGTGGTGGTCGCACGCAGCGGACAGCCCGTTCCGGACAGCGGGAGTGCGGGCGGACAAGGTGGGCAAATTGGACAAGGCGGTGGGCAAGGCGGATATGGCGGCTCCTCGATGCCCGCGATGGTGGCGGGCCTGCAGTTCTCTCCTCCAGTGCTCGTGACGGCCGTCTCCGACCCTAACGCCTACGACGCGGATCCCACCTTCACGGGAGATCTGCTGGATCTGTTCTTCATGTCGGACCGGGCTGGCAGCAAGGATCTCTGGACCTCCCACCGGCTGACCTCGGCCGATCCGTGGGGTCCGCCCACCCCCGTGACCGCCCTCAATTCCTCTGCCGCCGACGAGGGCCCGACGGTGTCGCTCGACGGTCTGCGCATCTGGTTCGTCACCGAGCGCGAGGTCCCCTACCGCCGGATCTGGCACTCCTCGCGGGCGAGCCGCGGCGATACCTGGGCGGCGCCCCAGGTCGTGACCGAGCTGGCGAGCTCCGCCAAGGACTTCGGGCCCGCGGTCGATGCCTCGGAGACGCTGATGTTCTTCAGCTCGAACCGCCCAGGCACCCTCGGCATGTTCGACGTCTTCTCCACCAGCCGGGCGAGCACCAAGGTCCCCTGGGGCGCCCCGCGCCCGGTGCCGGGGCTGAACGGGCCCTACGACGACAAGGATCCGTTCGTCGCGGAGGGCGGCCTCGTGGTCTTCTACACCTCCACCCGCTCGGGAGCGGGAGATCTCTTCTGGTCCCAGCGACAGTCGACGAACGAGGCATTCCCGACGCCGGTGCCCCTGGTCGACGTCAACTCCCCCGCCTATGACTCCGATCCGACGCTGTCGCTCGACCTCGGTTATCTGATGTTCGATTCGGCGCGCACCGGGATCTCGGACATCTACGAGTCGCACGCCGTTCCTTGACGGTGCGGGCATCGGCATCGGCATCGGCATTGCGTTGGCGTCGGCGGCGACGCGAGCCCCGGGTTATCCTGCGGCCCCATGAGACATCGACGCTTCGGGCGCCTCGGCTGGATGGTCGGCGACGTGGGCTCGGGAATGTGGGGGGCGGTGGCCTGGGCGGGGGCGGATCCCCCCGAGGTCCGGGCGGCGCTGCAGCGGGCGGTCGACCTCGGCTGCAACTTCTTCGACACCGCGGCGGTCTACGGCCATGGCGCCAGCGAGGCCCTGCTCGGCGACCTGGTTCGCGCCAACCCCGACCGCCGCATCTACACCGCGACCAAGATCCCGCCGGCGAGCGGCCGGTGGCCGAGCCGGCGTGGCGACACGGTCGACGAGAGCTATCCGCCCGAGCACATCGAGGCCTCTCTGCGCGGGAGCTTGAAGCGCGCGGGGCTGGCCCGCTTCGATCTGGTGCAGCTCCACACCTGGGAGGACAGCTGGCTGTCCGATCTCCGCTGGTACGAGAAGCTGGTCGAGCTGCGCGCGGCCGGCCTCTTCGAGGGGATCGGGCTCAGCCTGAACCGATGGGAGCCGTGGAACGGGGTGGAGGCCGCGCGCTCGGGCCTCATCGACGCGGTCCAGGTCATCTACAACATCTTCGACCAGAGCCCGGCGGACCAGCTCTTCCCGGTGTGCGCGGCGGCCGACGTGGCGGTGATCGCCAGGGTCCCCTTCGACGAGGGGACCCTGACCGGGCGCCTCACCCGCGAGACCCGCTTCCCGGCCGACGACTGGCGCAGCAGCTACTTCGTCCCCGAGAACCTGGAGGCCTCGGTGGAGCGGGCCGAGGCGCTGCGGCCGCTCGTGCCCCCGGGCATGGACATGGCGGAGCTGGCCCTGCGCTTCGTCCTCGCGAGCGAGACGATCGCCACCGTCATCCCGGGGATGCGGCGCCTCGCGCACGTCGAGCGCAACGTTCGGGTGAGTGACACCCCGGGGGAATTGCCGCCCGGGCTCCTCGCGCGGCTCGGCGCCCACCGCTGGGATCGCTTGCCCACGTCCTGGTCCCAGTGATGGGATCCGGCACGCCGGGATCGGCCGCCCGCTCGCGGACCGAGGCCGATGCGCTCCCGGAGGGGGCGCGGCAGCCGGCCCGGCCGAGCGGGACGCCGTCGCGCCACTGGCAGGAGGAGGCGGAGGCCAGCGCGATGAAGGAGCGTCGGATCGGCGGCGGGCTGGTCGGGCTCGGGATCCTCCTGTTCTGGCTGGGGGCGACCTACGGCCTGACCGGTCCGTTCTATTACGGTCACTACGGGTACCACGGAGGGTCCTACGCCACCTGGGCACGGGGGACACTCCGCCACCACACGATCTATCCGGTCAACGAGCCGGGGTTCGCGGCTCCGCAGCCACAGACCTACTACATCCACCACCCGGTGTTCACCCACCAGCTCGTCACCCTGACCTTCGCCTTGTTCGGGGAGCACGAGTGGTCGGTGCGCGCGGGGGCCCTCATCCCGTCGTTCGCGTCGCTGCTGCTGGTGTCGGCCGTCGCCTGGCGCGGGCTCGGACCGCTCGCGGGCGGGGCGGCCGCGGTGGTGTTCGCGCTCGTGCCGGTGAACATCTGGTACGAGTCGCACATCGACCAGGGGTTTCCGTCGATCGCGTTCTTGCTCGGGTTCTTCTGGTTCTACCTCGACTGGTTGCGGACCGGCCGGTGGCGGACCGGGATCGCGGCGCTGGCGGCGGAGGCCATGGCCGGCAACTTCGAGTGGAGCCCCTACTTCGCGTTCCCGGCGATCTTCGTGCATGTCCTCGCGACGGCGCTGCGGCGCCGCGGGCGATACCTGGCCTTCGCCGGTCTGCATCCGCTGACCGTGCTGCTCCCGCTCGGGTTTCACGCTTACCTCGTGTCGCGCGCCAACCTGGTCGCCGACCTGCGCCTCGCGTATGGCAACCGGACCTCCGAGATAGGGTACCGAGCCTTCGCCACCACCATGCGGGACTATGCCGATGTCCTCTTCGGGCACGCGCTCGAGGCCTTGATGGTCGCCTGGCTCCTGTGGGTGGTGGTGCGCCGGGTACGCGGGCGGCGAAGGAACCTGGATCTGGTCGGGTTGACCTTCGCGTTCGCGCTCCTCACCTATTGGCACGTCTTCAAGACCGCGGTGGTCACCCACGCCTACCGGCAGCTCTACGGGAACGTGTGGGCGGCCATGGCGGTGGCCGACCTGGTCGCGGAGGCGCGCCGATGGGGCAAGCGGCTCGGCGACGGCGAACCGAGCGCCCGCGCGGCGACCCGCGTGGGTTCTCGGCTCCTGCGCGGGCGCGGGCGCGGGCTCGGGCTCGCTCTCGCGCTCGGAGCGCTGCTCGCCGTCGTGGGGCTCACCGCGCCCGTCAGCTGGGCGGGCTTGCTCGAGAGTCGTCTGCACGGTGGGGTGCCGAAGTGGAAGGTCTTCAACCCCGACCTCCGCCAGACCGCCTTCGCCATGGAGGTGGAGCGGACGACGACTCCGGAGGACGTGCTGTGGTTCCACGGCAGCTTCACCTTGCCGCCTCCGCGCCGGATGGACTGGGCGTTCTACTACGATCGGAACCTGCGACGCTGGACGCTGATGCGCGAGCTCCTGACGCTGCCGCCGGCCGAGCGGGCCCACGCCGTGGTGATCTTCTTTCCGGGGCAGCTCGTCGGCGAGGAGCTCCAGGCCTTTCGCGCCCTGGCGGCGACCCATCCGGTCTGGCAAGTCGAGGATCTGGCGGTGCTCGACCTGCGGGCGGAGGGCGCGTCGCGCAGCGCCTTCCGGCTGGCGCCCGTCGATCGCTCGGGGACCGGGTGGGCGCGACGCTGGCTCGAGGGCCCCTATCCCTTTCCGAGGCTGGTCCGGGATCGCGCGCTCGACGATCAGCTGGCGGCGTTCTGCACCGAGCGGCGGGGGGCCGTGCCCACGCCCGCCGGATCGAGCGGGCACGCACCGAGCCCGGCGCGCGGGCCGAAGCCGGGGCCGGGCGGCAGGTTGCGGTGATCGAGGCCGCGACCCCCGCCACGCCCGGGCCGGAGCGCGCCCTCGCGCGCCCGCATCCCGTGTCCTCCGACGCGCACCCGCCGCGGAGGTGGCGGCAGTGGGTGAGCTGGTTGCGCGCGCATCGGGTCTGGGTGCTGGTGACGTTCGCGTACCTGTCGGTGTTCCCATACGCACCGGCCATCAACAATCCCAACGAGAACGTGCGCATCTACATGACCCGCGCGCTGGTCGAGCACCACACGCTCGCCATCAACCAGGTCGAGGCGGACTGGGGCTGGGTGAACGACAAGGCCAAGAACGGCGCGCGCTTGTTCTCGAGCAAGGCCCCGGGCACCTCGTTGCTCGGCGTTCCGGTCCTGGCGGTCGAGACCTGGCTCTGGCATCGCCTCGGCTGGCCGTCGCCCTCCAAGCTGGCCACCACCCTCGGGTTGCGCGTGTTCACGGTCATGGTGCCCATGTGTGCGTTCCTGCTGGTCTTCTCGAGCTACGCGCGGCGGGTCTCGCGCTCGCGGGGCATGGGCGATCTGTTGCTGGTCGGTGTGGGGCTCGGCTCCCTCATCTATCCCTATGGAATCCACTTCGTGGGGCATGGCCTGGCGGCGGCGCTGAGCTTCGGCGCGTTCATGGCCCTGGCGCCCGGGGGGATCATCCGACCGGCGCGCGACGCCATCGGCCGCGAAGCCGGTGACGACGACGGCCAAGGTGAAGGGGGTGCGAGCGTCCGGCGAGCGCTGCTGGCGGGTCTCCTGGCGGGGCTCGGGGTGGTCTTCGAGTACCAGAACATCCTTGTGGCGGCGCTGCTCGGGATCACCGTGGCGGTCCGCCGACCGCGGCTCGTCGTCCCGTTCCTCGTCGGGGCGTTGCCCGCGGCGGTCTTGCTGGGCGCCATTCACACGCTGTGCTTCGGTCGTCCGTGGGCCTTTCCCTACGGGCACCTCGAGAACATCGAGTTCCAGACCGCCCACCACCACGGCGGTTTCTATGGCGTGGTGGGACCCGCGCGGGCGGCGATCCTCGGGGTGCTCTTCCTGCCGGGCTTTGGCTTCTTCGCGTGCTCGCCCTTCCTGCTGCTGGCCACGCTGGCGGTGGGCGCGACCATCGTGCGCGGGCCGCGGGCCGAAGGGATCCTGATCGCGGCGCTGGCGATCGTGCTGACCCTGTTCGTCGCCGGATTGCCGAACTGGCGAGGGGGGTGGTCGGTCGGTCCCCGGTACATCACCGCGGTGGTTCCCTTCCTGGCGATGGGGCTGGCGTACGCCTGGCCCAGGGTCACCGGTTCTTCCGCCGGTTCTTCGGCCGGCTCGGCCCGAGCCCAGGTGGTGTGGGGGCTCGCGGCCGGGTTGGTCCTGGTCGGGATCTTCACGAACGCGCTGACCGCGGTGATATACCCGCAGGTCCCGCCCCAGCTCAGGAATCCAACCTTCCAGCTCCTGTGGCGGCTTCCTCTCGATGGCTACGTGCCGTACTCGCTCGGCTACGGGCTCGGTCTGCGCGGGCTCGCGTCGCTCGGGCCAACGGCGCTGGCGCTGGCGCTGGCCGCGGGCTTTGCCCTCGTCCCCGATCCCCTCGGCTGGGTCGCGGGCAGCCGTTGGCCCTGGCGGTCCGTCACCACCATGGTGGTGGTCTTCGCGGTGCTCATCGGCGGGTTGTCGCGCTGGCCGGCCCATCCCTCGGCGGTCGAGCTCGAGGCGGTGCGGACGGTCGAGCGGGCGTTCTCTCCACCCCCGACCCCCCCCCGGACGGAGCGCCGCCACTAGAATGGATGCTGACGCGATCGATCCGTCCCTTGCCGAGGTGGCCCACCGGGAGGAGCTGGCGCGCGCGCGCCGGGGACGTCGGCTCGAACGCGCCGCGGTCGCGATCTGTCTTGGTGTGGTGGCCTTCCACATCTCGCCGCTGTGGCAGCACCTCACCACCTGGGGTGGGACCTTCGACTGGGGGTACTTCTTCTTTCTGGCGGAGGTGGATCGCAAAACGGTCGTGGAGTTCGGGCAGCTCCCGCTGTGGAATCCCTACTACTGCGGGGGCGCGGTCCACCTGGCCAACCCGCAGACCTACTTTCTGAGCCCGACGTTCCTCTTCATCGCGGTCTTCGGCACCGCGCTCGGAATCCGACTGACCTTGACGGCCGCCATCCTGCTGGCCGTGGATGGCATGCGCCGATTTCTCGGGGCGCTCGGGGTCGGGCCGATCGGCGCGCTGATCGGCGGGACAGGGTACGCCCTCTCGGGGACCATCGCGCAGCACCTCGGGGGAGGGCACGTGGGGTGGGTGGGGCTGTGCGTTCTGCCGTACGTGCTCCACGCGTTTCACCGGGCCATGGCGGGCCAGCGCCGGCACATCCTGTACGGCGCGCTGTTCCTGGCCTGGATCTTCGGGCATTTCGGCGGCTACACCTATCCGTACTCTGCTCTCGCGCTCGGGATCTACGGGATCATCTGGTCGTTCTCGCGCGGGCGACCGCGGGACGGGGTGGTGGTGGTGGCGAGCATGCTGGCGCTGTCCCTCGGGCTGTCGTCAGTGCGCCTCTTCCCCATCCTCGAGTTCATGGCGGGACATCCGCGGATCCGGCCCGACATCGACGTCGTTCGTCCCCTCGAGCTCCTGGAGATCTACCTCGTCCGTCACCGCACCCGCGGTGTGCCGGGGCATCCTTACGTGTGGCCCGAGTACGGGAACTATCTGGGCTTTCCCGCGCTGGTCCTGCTCCTCTGCGGAGCGTGGACGGTGGTGCGAAGCCGGAGGAGCCTCCGGCCGGTCGGGTACGCCTTCCTCGTCTTCACGATCTTCCAGATCGGCAACGTTCCTGGTTTTCCGTGGTGGCTGCTCAAGCACCTGCCGATCTTTCGGTTCATGCGCGCGCCGAGCCGGTTCACGGTCCTCGTCGGTCTGTTCGCCTGCGGGCTGGTGGGGATCGGGGTCGATCGCTTGCTCGGCGGGTCGAGCCGGGTGGGCGCTGCCTGGCGCGGGCCGGGGCCGGGGCCCGGGACCGACCGCCTCACGCATCGACAACATGCGATCAGCAAAGTGCTTGCGTGGGGGGGGCTGGCCCTCTCGCTGGCTTTTCTGATCGATGCCGCCGACTTCAACCGGGAGCAGTGGTTCCAGACCCTCACCCTGCCGGCCCCCCGCGATCCCCGGGCCGTCACCTTCCGCCAGGTGCGCGGCGACCGGCACCAGATGTACGTCTACCCGCGCACCAACCAGGGGACCCTCGACTGCTTCGAGGAGGCGCCGCTCGACATCTCGCCCCACCTCGGCGCGGAGTTGCCCGCCGACGAGTACCCGCTCGATCCGTCGGCGGGGACGGTCCGGCGCACCCTGTGGACCCCCAACCACATCGTGGTCGAGACCGACTTCGCGCGGGACGGGACCGTGGTGGTCAACCAGAATTTTCACGCCGGGTGGCGGGTCCGGGGGGGCGTCCTCGCCGACCAGGGCGGATTGCTGGCGGCGCGGGTGGCGGCCGGGCGACGGACGGTGAGCTTCCGCTTCCTGCCGACCTCGTTTCTCGTGGGGCTCGCGGCCAGCCTGGCGACGCTGGTCTACGGGACCTGGCTGTGGCGCCGCTGGGGTGGCAACAAGGTCGCCGCGCCGAGGTAGACCGCGATCCCCACGCCGAGCGCCAGGGTGAAGCCGAAGCTCATCGACAGACCCATGGCCAGGACCGACCCGACCACGCTGGCGGCGCCGTTGGCGCTCCAGGCCCAGGCCACGAGATCGCGACCTTCGCCATCTGTCTCGCCTGCGGCTGTCCGCTCGACCTTTGCCGACAGGTCCGGCTCCGGAGGGGCGCGCTCGATGTCCGGCGCGTGTCCGCCGGCCACCCGCACGCCGGTCGGCAACAGGACGCCCATCAGAATTCCGGGCGGCGCGATGAGCCCGACCGCCACCAGCACGCGGAGCCCGATCGGAAGCCCGAGCAGCCAGTGGAAGAGCGCGGTGAGCCCGAGCGCGTAGAGGGCGAGCACCCCCGCGAGCGCCAGCACCGCGCGCACCACGAAGCCCCGCGGCCCGAAGCGGACGCAGCCCCAGCCGGACAGGGCACTGCCCACCCCGGACGCGGCGAGCAGGGTCGCGAGGACCACCGCGAGGGCGTAGATGGGGTGCCCGAGGAACAGGACGAACTTCTGCATGAACCCGATCTCGACCAGGATGTATCCGAGGCCGAGACACATGAAATAGCCGAGGACCCGCAGCTTGTGCCCGCGGTCGACGGCGAGCGCGGCCCGATCGAGGAGGAGCATCGGACCCGCGACCAGCACCAGGGTCATGAGGAGGGACAAGAGCAAGAGCAACCCGAGGATCGCCACCCCGAGGTTGTTGAGCTCGAGCGCCCCGAGGTGGGCGCCGGAAGACCAGCTGGACGTCAGGCTGGAAGCGAAGATGGACAGCAGCTGTCGCCCCCACAGGTTGTAGAAGAAGAATGGGTGATCGTCGGTGGTCGGCCGGGCGTCGTAGGGCAGCCTGGCGAGCGCGCGTCCGGCCGAGGGCGCCTCGAGGAAGGCATGGAGAAACGGATCCTCGCCGCCCGTAGCGGCGGGCCCGCCCGGGGTGAAGAGCACGGCGAGGCCATCCCGCGCGGCGGTGGCGCGGAGGAGCGCGAGGTCCTCGCGGTCGTACGGGTCCCGGGCCAGCAGCAAGGTCGCCCGGCGATCGTTGTCGGTGGCGATCGCGAAGTGGCGCGGCAGGTCCGCCGCGGCCACGCCCCGGTGCTCGAGCGCGGCGCGACCGAGCGCGACCAGACGCAGGAACTCCTTGGGCGAGGTGGCGTCGTACCAGCGGGTCACCGCCAGGATGCCGCGCGGGGCGAGGTGATCGAGGAACTCCTCGAACGCCTCGACCGTATAGATGTTGTTCTCGGACAGGGTGAACGCCCCGGACGACGAGGCGGCCCAGGTGTCGACCAGCGTGGCCTGGATCGAGGCATACGTCCGAGCGGACCGCCGGATGAAGCTGCGGCCCTCGTCGACCGTGACCTCGACCCGCGGATCGGCGTAGAGCTCGCCATTCCAGGCCCCGAAGGTCGATCGCATCACGTCGTTCACGATGATCGGATTCACCTCGACCCCGACCACCCGCGGAACCCCGTGGGCGAGGGCCGACGTCACATCGGTGCCGCCGCCCGGCCCGATGATGAGCGCGGTGCCGTCGTGGCGCAGGGCATAGACCAGCCCGGCCACCCGCACCTCGGGGAAGCGGCGCGGAGCCGTGAAGCCTCCGGCGCGGATCTGCCCCGACCACATGCGGGTGGCCGCGTCGGCGTCGATGAACAACCAGCGGTGATCGGCGTCGCCGGAGGGCGCCACGGTGATCTGCGAGAAGGCGTTCCACTTCTCGAACAGCACCGGGCGGTTGCCCAGGAACTTCTCCGGGTTTCGCGCCAGACCGAACAGGTGATGGGTCGGCTCGCGCATCGCCAGCACCGCGAGGCCGAGGACCGCCGCCGCCGCGAGCGCAGCCAGGCCCGAGCCGGCCCGCCCTGCGTCGCGCGCCCGTCTGACCGGTCCGGACGGTGCCCGATCGGCCAGGGCAAACAACAGCGCCGACCCGGCGCCGAGGCCCGCCACCGCCACCAGCGCGCCGGGAGCACCGAGGGCAGGAAGGACGGGCACCATGAACAGGCACCCCAGCGCCGCGCCCACCAGATCGAACGCGTAGATCCGGCCGATGTGCCGGCCCGCCTTCGCGATGGCCAGCGACAGCGCGAAGCCCGAGGCCAGGAAGGGCAGGCTGGCCGCCAGGTAGACGGCCACCAGCGTCCCGAGGTTCGAGCGCCAGCCCCGGAGGCTGATGGGATGGCCGAGGGCCATCGCGAGCGCGACCAGCACGCCGGCCGAGAACGCGAGCATGGCGACCGCCCCCCAGAACCCGGGCGTGCGGCGCGCGAAGAAGGTCGGGAACAGATGCAGCGCGACCCCCGCCACGGCCAGCCCGAGCAAGGCCAGCGAGATCACCATGAACGCGAAGTGGTAGTACATCGTGACGCTGTAGATCCGCGTCAGCAGCAGCTCGAGCGCGATCGTGGAGAAGCTCGCGAGGGCGACCGCGAACGCATACAGCCGGCTGGGCATGAGGGCGGCACGTTATCAAATCGGGGGTCGGGTCGCTCCGCCCGGATGCGGTCGGGCTCTCCGGCCGGGCGGCGCGAATTCCACCGGGTCGGGCGGGCAGGGAGGGAACGGTCGGATTAGGATGTCCTGACACGCACCAGGCCACCTTGGTCATCGAATCGCCAAAACGAAAACGGGGGTGGACGGGAAAGGCTCTCCTGGTCGTGGCCCTCGCGCTGTCGTGCCACCGGGCCACCAGGCCCGACGTGGGGCCGCGCGTGTCGCAGGGCCGCGCGCCGGTGCCCGCCGCTCCCGGTCCCGAGCGGGTGCCCGCGGCGCCCGCTCCAGATCGTGCGCGTCCTCCACGGCCCGGTTCCGTGACTCCGCCACTGCGAAGCCCTTTCGGGGTCGCCCGGGGACGCGGTCCGCGGTCGCTCGGCGTCGTCCGGCCCGATCCCGGGCGCCTCCGGCGCCTGGAACGGGGCGCGGCGCTTCCACCCGTGGTGGACGTGGAGGGCGTGTCGTTCTACGTCGACCCCGCGAGATCCGTCGCGGATCCCGAGCTCGAGCGGCGGAACCGGGAGGCGCTCGAGCCGCTGCGCGCGTTCGTCCGCGCGGTGGTCGGTCTCGCCGACGCGTGGATCACCAGCGAAACCGGCGGATCGTCCGACCCAGCGCTGGCCGACGCAGCGCTGGCCGGGGCGGCCATCGATGCGCTCGCGCGCTGGGCGGAGGCTGGCGCGCTGCTCGGCGCGGTCAACCACCAGGGCGCCTACGAGCGCGAGTGGTCGCTCGGCAGCCTCGCGCTCGCCTACCTCAAGGTGCGGCAGGCGCCAGCTTCGCTGGATTCACGGAAGGCGATCCAGGCGTGGTTTCGGGCGATCGCCGCCCGGGTCGAGCCCGACTACGAGCGACCCGGCTTGAAGTCGAGCGCCAACAACCATGCCTACTTTGCCGGGATGGCTCTGGCCGCGGTGGGGATCGCCAGCGACGATCGTCGCCTGCTCGACTGGGGGATCGCGCGGGCCCGGATCGGTATCGCGCAGATCGACGCCGTCGGCTGTCTGCCGCTCGAGCGGGCGCGTGGCCGGCTGGCCCTTCACTACCACGTGTTTGCGCTCGGACCGCTGGTCATGCTGGCGGAGATGGCCCTGGTGAACGACATCGACCTCTACGTCGAGAACGGGGGGGCGCTGCATCGCCTGGCCGGTCTGGTGATGGACGGATTGGCCGATCCCGCGGAGCTCTCGCGGCGGCTCGAGCTCGGTCCGCAGGAGATTCCCAGGCCGCCGGCCGCGGGCGCGCTCGGGTGGGCGGAGCCCTACCACGCGCGCTTTCCCGACCGGCGGCTCGGCGCCTGGCTCGGCGCCGCGCGCCCGGTGGTCGACGTGCGACTCGGGGGTGACATGACCGCTGCGTTCGGTCGGCCCGAGGCCGAGCCGTGACGCAGTCCTCGCGCTTGGCGGGTTAGGTGCATGGCGACCCCGCACACTGGAAGGGTCGCCGCGACTCGACTAGTCTGACGCTCGGGAGCTCATCGCCGAGTCGAGCGGCAACTCCCCCAGGTCAAGCCCAGCCCAGCCCAGCCCAGGCGCCCGACCGAGGCCGATTCGAAGGAGCCCCCCATGCCCATCACAACGAGCTTCCATCCCCGCTTCACCGCCCACCGCGCCGGCGCGGGTGGGGGCGGCGCACGCCGAACCCGCCGCGTGGCTGCGATGTCGGGCCTGCTCGCGATGGGGCTGGCGTGCGGTTGCGGCGGCGGCTCCGGCGGTGGCGGCGCGGGCGTGGGAACCTCCACCGGAAGCGGCGGTGCCTCCGGTGCGATCTCCTCCTCGGGCGGCGCGCCCGCCGCCCCGACCCACACCGGCGGCGCGCCCGCGAGCTCCGGCGGCAGCGGCGACCAGGCGATTGGCGGCACCGGCGGAACGGGCGCGAGCTCGGGCGGGAGCGGAGGCCCCGGCCCCGGCCCGTCCGGGAGCGGAGGCACGCTCGGCCGTGGGGGCGACGCCTCCGTCGCGGTCGGCAGCGGGGGAAGCGGCGGCCCGAGTGGAGCCCCGACTGGAAGCGGCGGGAAGGCGCCCGCCGGGACCGGGGGGAGCGCGACCCCGCCCGGGGGGAATGGCGGCGCCGCGACGTCCGGCACCTCGGACCCGGGCACGCCGCCGGTGCGTGACACCGCTTCCAAGGTTCCGATCTCGAGCGCGCCGGGATACACCGTCGAGGGCAACTACGCGTACGGGCCACTCACCGCCCAGCGGCTCGACATCATCTATCCGCCCACCGCTGGCCCGAAGGGCACCCAGATTCTCCCCACCGTTCTGATGTTTCACGGGGGAGCGTGGGTGCACTCGTACACCAACAACTATGGCTCCGGCAAGGATCACATGTCGACGTTCTTCGACCGGTTCCTGGCGCACGGGTACCTGGTCTGCAACGCCGAGTATCGCGTGAACGACAACACGGTCGATGGCGCTCCGGCGCCCGCTGCCGCCCAGGACGCGTTGCTCGCCGCCAAGTGGTGCTGGGACCACCTCGATTACTTCCACGGCGACAAGACCAAGTTCGTGGTGACGGGGGCGTCCGCCGGTGGCCACCTCGCCCTGTTCGTCGGGATGGCGACCGCGGATGCGATGCTCGGGCCCACCAATCCCACGGACTTCAAGATCGCGGGGATCGTCGATGGTTATGGCCCCGCGGACATCGAGGCCGAGCTCGGCGGTGTGGCGGCAGGCTGGTTCCCCGCCGACTTGCCGAATCGCCTGGCCATCGCCAAGGCGGTGAATCCGATGACCTACGTGCGCAAGGACATCCCTCCCCTCATCTGCGTCCAGGGCTCGAACGACCACACCGCGCCGATCGGGGACAGCATCCGGCTCATCGACATGCTGACGGCGGCCGGCGCCGACGCCATGATTCACCAGGTGGCCGGGGCGGGGCACGGCTTCACCACCCCGGCGACGGCGTGGCCCGACGCGGAGAAGGCGATGTTCGATTGGCTCGCCGCCGAGGGGATCTCCAAGTAGCTCGGCCCCTGATCGGGCTGGCCCGGGCCGTCGCGATCGCGGCGGCCACGGGGGCGCTCTTGATCATCCTGGTGCAGCCCGGCCGGGCTTGCACCAACGACAGCGACTGTCCGAACGCCACCTGCGGCGGCGACATCTGCAACTGGTATCCGCCCGAGGCGAACGTCTGCCGACCGGCCGGCCTTCACCCGGCCGGCCAGGACGGGTGGTGCACCATCGACCCGGACTGCAAGTGCCACGCGCAGGGCGCGAGGTGCGTCGGCACCCAGTGCTCGTTCACCACGCCGTCGAGTCCCACGTCGGATGGAGGCGGATGCTCGGTGACCGGCAGCCGATCCCGACGCTCGGGCCCGGGCATCGTCCTCGACCTGGTTGTCGACCTCGTCGCCGTCCTCGTCGCCGTCCTCGTTCCTCGCCGCGCCCGCCGCCCGCACCGCCGTCATCAACGTTCGGACTGCAGGTGGGCCTCCACGAACCACAGCCACTTGTCCACGCCCCGCGAGATCTCCGTGAAGATGTCGGTGGTGTCGGCGTCGCCGAGGTCGTTGGCCTGATTGATGGAGGCCCGGGCCAGCTTGCCGAAGGAGGCCAGCGCGGACGACAGCGCCTCCACGTGGTCGCGACCGGCCGCGCCCTTCGGCGCATACTCGGCCAGGTTCGAACGCTTGGCCACCGATCGGGCCGTGCCGTCCGCCACGCCGCCGAGCTGAACCACCCGCTCGGCGACCAGATCCACGTACTCCTCGACGTCCTCGTTGATCTTGTCGAAGAGCTCGTGCAGGGCAATGAAATCAGGACCTTTGACGTTCCAGTGGGCCTGCTTGCACTGCGTCTGCAGGTCGATGGAATCGGCGAGACGGGCGTTGCAAAGCTCGACGATCTTGCTGCGTGTCCCCTCGGACAGATCATTCTTCGTTGCGTACATGATGGGCCTCCCAGATCTCCGTTACACCTACGATGCCATCCTGTCGAATCGGGATCCATGCGGATCGAGATCTCCGGAACACGCGGGTGGTGGCCACGCGCCGTCGTCTTGTCGATCGTGCTCGGCTGTGGGGCCGGCCTGCCCCCGGAGCGCCCCGGAACCGGCGGGACCTTGGTCACCGTGTCCACCGGTGGTGGTCCCGGCGGGAGCGGCGACGGGCAGGCGGCCGGGACAGGCGGACATGCCACGGGCGGGCAACTGGGAAGCGGGGGCAGCTCGTCCGGGGGCAACTCGTCCGGGGGCAACTCTTCCGGCGGCTCGACCGGTGGGAGCGGGGGGGACGTCGCGGTCGACGCCGGCAGCGACGCGCCCGCCGATGGCGCGTCGGGCAGCAGCACCACCGAGGTGGCCGCCCAGCTGTGCGTCGACACGATCAACATGTACCGCGCGACGCTTGGCCTCGCTCCATACGCGCGGTGGAGCGTGGACATGGAGACCTGCGCGTCCAGCGAGGCCCTCTCGGACTCGCAATCCAACCGGGCGCACGGCGCTTTCGGCATGTGCACCGAGAACGCGCAGGACGAGTGTCCCGGCTGGGGGGGCTCGCTCACGAGCGTGGTCACCGGCTGCCTGAAGCAGATGTGGGCCGAAGGGCCCGGCACCGACTTCAGCACCCACGGCCACTACATCAACATGTCGAGCACCAAGTACACCCGCGTGGCTTGCGGTTTCGCCAGCACCCCGACCGGGAAGATCTGGGCCACCCAGAACTTCAAGTAGGCGCTACTGACGCAGGCGCTACAAGCCCGGCCCACCTCCCGCCGGTCCCGAATGAGGTATGGTCGCCGCACGTGCGCGAAAACCCGCATCGCCGGCGCGCCGTCGTGTAGCCCCAAAGATACGGCCGGCCCTGCAGAGAAGAGGACGACGATGTCGAGTATTTCGGGCACTTTCTCGGATTTGGTGGCGAACCTGGCGCCACGGCTGTCGGAAAAGCTCCTGGGCGGCAACGGCCAGGCGCCGGGCGTTCAGCGCTTCTCGACCGAGGAGCTGCCATCGCTGGCGGTCACCGGTGCGCCTCCGGACGCGGCGGCGGGCGCAGGGCCGTCGGCCCGAACCCTGAGTCGCATCAAATCGCCGGATGGCTACTTCGTGAGCGGGCTGTGGGATTGCACGGCAGGGACCCTCGAGATCACCTTCGACTTCGACGAGCTGGTTCACATCCTCGAGGGAGAGGTCACGGTTCGCGCAGACGGCGCCGAGCAGCGCTTGCTCCCAGGCAGCGTCGCGTTCTTCCCCAACGGGCTGGTGACCACCTGGGAAATTCCCCGCTACCTCCGGAAGATGTACGTCCACCGCTATCCGCGCCACAACCTGGCGTGGCGGGCGGCGCGACGGCTCATCCGGGTGGTCCGCTGACGGAAGCGCGGGGCGACGGGGATGTCGACCGGCACGGTCATGTTACCCTGGCCCTGGTGAGCTTCAGATCAGGGGGTCTTTCGTCCATGGGGCTGGCCTCGATCCTCGCCGGTCTCCTCGCAGGAGCTGGACTGACCTCGACGGGCTGTAAGCGGACACCGCCGACGGGCTCGGCCGGGGCGGCGATCTCGGTGGGCGACGGCCCCAAGGGTTGTACCAGGCTCCCGTGCAGCGATGAGCTGCGCATCACGGTCACCGCCGAGGAGAAGGCGATCCCATCGGGCTTCCAGCGCATCGACGTCACGGTCGACGACACCGAGATCTCCTGCGCGTTCCCGCTTCCCCCCGCCACCGCCGGCGAGACGATGCGGACCATCTCCGCCGAGTGCCAGCCAGGGCTGACCGCGGACATCGGCCCGGCCACCCTCTGCACCACCACCCGGACCGGCAATTCGGTCAGCCAGACGTGCACCCCGATCCCGGGACGGATCAAGGAGACCCTCCACATCGTCGGGATGCCCAAGCTCGTCAAGGTCAGCCAGGTCGTGGGGGCGGGGGGAGAAGAGCGTGGGCAGGATCGGGGACAGGAGCGCCCGGTTCTCGAGCGTTCCGAGACACCCCGGTACGGATTGGTGCAGCCGAACGGACCGGGGTGCGATCCCACCTGCCACCTGGCGGTGCTCGACTGGACGATACCGTAACCGGGGGGACGGAGACGGAGACAAGGACGGAGACGAGGACGGCAGGAGGACGGGCAAGTGAGGTGTTTACCGGGTCTTGTCAGGCTCGAAACCAGCTCGGCCCGGCGGCGCGTGTAGCGTGATGGTGGTTCGGAAGCCATGCCGGCAGCGACCATCACAGAGCTCGGGCCCGAGGACGCGGAGCACGGCGGGCGCCGCGCCGGTCCGCCTCCGCGCCTCGAGCTGGTGGGGATCAGCAAGCGCTACCCAGGGGTGCAAGCCAACCAGGACGTGAGCCTCGCCGTCGCGCCCGGTGAGATTCACGGCGTGCTCGGCGAGAACGGCGCCGGCAAGTCCACCCTGATGAAGATCATCTACGGCGCGGTTCACCCGGACGCGGGAGAGCTGCGCCTCGATGGTCGCGTGGTGCGCATCGCCAGCCCCCGGCAGGCGCGCGCCCTCGGGATCGCGATGGTCTTCCAGCACTTCGCGATCTTCGAGAGCTTGACGGTGGCGGAGAACGTCTGGCTCGGCGTCGACACGAAGCTCTCGCGGGCCGAGGTCGTCCGGCGGGTGCAGGAGGTGGCCGCCAGCTACGAGCTCGACCCCGAGCCAGGACGTCTGGTCGATCGCCGGGTGAGCGAGCTTTCGGTGGGCGAGCGACAACGGGTGGAGCTGCTGCGGGCGCTGCTCGGCGCGCCGCGGGTGCTGATCCTCGACGAGCCGACCGCGGTGCTCACCCCCCAGGCGGCCGAGAAGGTGTTCGTCACCTTGCGACGACTGGCCGCGGACGGATGCGCCATTCTCTACATCAGTCACAAGCTCGACGAGATCCGCGCGCTGTGCACCCGCTGCACCGTGCTGCGGGCGGGACGCGTGACCGGGGTGGTCGACCCGCGTCGCGAGACCAACCACAGCCTCTCCGAGCTGATGCTCGGCGCCGTCCCTCCACCGCTCGTGCGTCGGCCGGTCGCCGTGGCCGGCGCGGGCTCGCACGCGGCCAGCGCCAGCGCCAGCGGCGGGACCGACGCCGGCCCGGTGGTGGTGACGGGGGGAGCGGCTTCCTCGAGCCTGGTCCTCGAGCTGCGGGGGCTGACGTTGCCCCGACGGGAGGCCTTCGGCGCGGCGCTCGCCGAGCTGCGGCTCACCGTGCGCGCCGGTGAGATCCTGGGAATCGCCGGGATCTCGGGGAGCGGCCAGCGCGAGCTGATGGACGCGCTCTCCGGAGAGGACGTGCGCGTCCCCCCGGGGGTGCTCCTGCTCGGGGGACGGGATCTGGCCGGGCTCACGGTGCGACAGCGGCGCGCGCTCGGTTTGTGCTTCGTGCCCGAGGAGCGCATCGGCCGAGGCACCGTCCCGGGGCTCTCGCTGTCGGCGAACACGCTCCTCACCCGGCGCGAGGCGGTGGCCCGCGGGGGCCTTCTGCGCTGGGTGGCGGCCCGGCGGCTGGCGGCCCGGCTGATCCGGCGCTTCAGCGTGCGGGCGCACTCGCCCGAGGCGCTGGCGGCCAGCCTGTCGGGCGGCAACCTGCAGAAGTTCATCATGGGCCGCGAGATCGACGCCCGGCCGCGGGTCTTGCTGGTGGCCCAGCCGACCTGGGGCCTCGACGTGGGCGCCGCCCGGCAGATCCACCGCGAGCTCCTGGCGCTGGCCGAGGCGGGGGTCGCGGTCCTGGTGGTGAGCGAGGATCTCGAGGAGCTGCTCGAGCTCGCCGGTGACATCGTCGTGATGGCGCGCGGGCGCTTCTCGCCGCGCGTAGCGGTGCGGGACGCCACCATCGCCGAGCTCGGGGCCTGGATGAGCGGGCTCGAGGCCGGCGGCGCGGCGAACGCGCCCAAGGCGGCGAATCCTGGTGGAGGGCCGGAGCCACGTGCGTGAGCCGGCGGGAAAGGCGCCGCGGTCGCCCTGGCCGCCGCGGGTGCGGACGCGGGCGCTCGCGGCCGCGGTGGCCTTCGGTTCGCCCGCCGTGGCGCTCGGCCTGACGGTCGCGGTGGGCGCGCTCCTGTTCGCGGCGCTCGGGCAGTCACCAGGGCGGGCGCTCGGGATGTTCTTCATCGAGCCCTGGCGCGGGGCGCGCGGCTGGAGCGAGCTCGCGGTGAAGGCCACGCCGCTCGCCATCATCGCCCTCGGCCTCGCCATCGCCTTTCGTGCCAACGTCTGGAACATCGGCGCCGAGGGCCAGTACATCCTCGGCGCCATCGTCGCGACGGGCGTGGCGCTGCGGGCGGACGCGGGGAGCGGTCGCGGAATCGTGCTCATGGTGCTGGCCGGCGGGGTGCTGGGGGGCATGTTCTGGGCGGGGGTGGTGGCCTTCCTGCGCGATCGCTTCAACGCGAGCGAGATCCTGGTCAGCCTGATGCTTGTCTACGTCGCCGAGCTGTGGCTCGGGTATCTGGTCTATGGCCCCTGGAAGGATCCGGAGGGCTTCAACTTCCCGCAGACCATCCTGTTTCTGCCGGCGACGGAGATCCCGCGCCTCGTCGCGGGCCATCGCGCGACGGTGGGCCTGCTGGTGGCGCTGGCGGCGGCGCCGCTCGCGTGGTTGTTCCTGGGGCGCACGGCCGCCGGCTTCGAGCTCGAGGTGTGTGGTGTGGCCGCGCGGGCCGCCCGGTACGCCGGGTTCTCGTCGCGGCGGGCGCTGTGGATCGCGCTCCTGGTGTCGGGCGGGATGGCGGGACTGGCGGGCGCGCTCGAGGTGGCGGGGCCCCTCGGACAGCTCACGCCGCACCTGCCGGTCGGGTATGGCTTCGCGGCCATCATCGTGGCGTTCGTGGGGCGCCTGCATCCGTTCGGGATCCTGCTGGCGTCGGTGCTGATGAGCATGTTCTACATCGGCGGCGATCTGGCGCAGTCGCGGCTCGGCCTGCCACAGGCCTTGACCGGGGTGTTTCAGGGGCTCTTGCTGTTCGCGCTGCTGGCGTGTGACGCCCTCGCGCGTCGGTGGGCGGCCAGGCGGCCGCGCCCGCTGCCGGAGCCAGAGCCAGCGGGGCTCGAGGCCGCGGCGGATCCGCTGGCGCCCGTGGCGGATGGGCATCCGGCCGGGGAGGCCCTGTCGTCCTGATGGAATCGTTGGCCCTCACGTTGTCGGCAGCCGTGAACGCGGGGACCATCCTGGCCCTGGCCGCCCTCGGGCTGCTGATCAACGAGCGCAGTGGCGTGGTGAACCTGGGCGCCGAGGGCCTCATGCTGCTCGGCGCGCTGGCGGGTTACGCGACCGCGGCCGGCGGGAACGGACACGGGCTCCTGCTGGCGCTCACCGCCGGGGCCGGCGCAGCGGCGGGGGCGGCGGCGCTCTTCGGCCTGCTCGTGATCTGGCTCGGCACCAACCAGTATGCGACCGGCCTCGCGCTCAGCCTCTTCGGCTCGGGCTTCACCGCCTTCGCGGGCGCCGGGTACACCGACCGGCAACTGCCGCCGCTGCCCGAGCCGGGAGTGCCCTACCTCTCGCACCTTCCGTTCCTCGGGACCGCGTGTTTCCGGTACCACCCCGTGGTGTACGTGACCATCGCGCTCGCGGTGGGTCTCGCGTGGTTCTTGTTCCGGTCGCGGGCGGGTCTCGTGCTGCGGGCGGTGGGTGAGTCGCCCGAATCGGCCCACGCTCTCGGGCACCCGGTCCGGCGGGTTCGCCTGGTCGCGGTGATCGTCGGAGGCGCCCTGTGCGGCCTCGCCGGGGCCTACGTCTCGCTGGTCTACGCGCACCTGTGGGTCGAGGGGCTGATCGCCGGCAAGGGCTGGATCGCCCTGGCCCTCACCACCTTCGCCACCTGGCGGCCAGCGCGGGTGCTGCTCGGGGCCTACCTCTTCGGCGGGGTGACCATGCTGCAGTTCCAGTTGCAAGGGCGGGGGGTCCAGGTGGAGAGCCACCTGCTCGGCATGTTGCCTTACGTCGCGACGGTGCTGGTGCTGGTGCTGATCTCACGCAACCAGGCCTGGATCCGGGTCAACATGCCCGCCTCGCTCGGCAAACCCTTTCACCCGAATCAATGACGAACCACGCCGAACCCATGCCTGGAGAGCCCATGAGGAAACGACCATGAGGAAACGACCATGACGAACCCGACCCGTTCGAGTCGCCGCAACGCTCCCCCCGTCCACGCGCTCGACCGCCCGAGCCCGGTGGGTGCTCGATTCCTGGGCTCCCGCCGCCAGGGCTGCCCCCGGCTTGCACTCGGAGCGGCGCTGGCCATGGTCCTGGCGCAGGGCGCGGGTGGTCGCACGGCGCTGGCCGATGCGCCACCGACGGCCCTGACCGCCGCGGCCGGAGTCGGCCCGCCGCTGAAGGTGGCCTTCGCGTACGTCGGGCCGGTGGGGGACGCCGGCTGGACCTTCGCGCACGACAAGGCGCGCAAGGCCGTCGAGGCCAAGTTCGGGGCGAAGATCGTCACCAGCTTCGTCGAGAACGTGCCCGAGGCCTCGGACGCCGAGCGGGTGATGCGCGATCTCGTGACCCAGGGCAACCGGCTGATCTTCGGCACCACCTTCGGGTACATGGTCCCGATGCTGAAGGTCGCGGCCGAGTTCAAGGACGTCAAGTTCGAGCACGCCACCGGCTACAAGACCGCGGCCAACCTGCGGACCTACGACTCGCGGACGTACGAGGGGGCCTACATGGTCGGGGTGATCGCCGGGGGGATGACCAAGTCGAACATCCTCGGGGTGGTGGCCTCGATCCCGATCCCCGAGGTGATCCGCAACATCGACGCGTTCACCCTCGGGGCTCAGAGTGTCAATCCCAAGATCGAGACCCGGGTGGTCTGGGTCAACAAGTGGTTCGATCCCCCCAAGGAGGCGGAGGGCGCCCAGGCGCTGCTCAACGACGGCGCCGACGTGCTGATGCAGAACACCGACTCGTCGGCGGTGTTGCAGACCGCCGAGAAGGCCGGCAAGTTCGGGTTCGGCTGGGACTCGGACATGCACAAGTTCGGTCCGAATGCACACCTCGGCTCGGCGGTGATCAACTGGGCGCCGTACTACGAGAAGGCGGTCAAGGACGTGCTCGCCGGCACCTGGAAGACCGACCAGACCTGGTGGGGGGTGAAGGAGGGGGCCATCGATGTGGTGTCCATCCCCGCCAAGGTGCCCGGGCCCGTCAAGGCCAAGCTCGAGCTGGTGCGCAAGGGGCTGAAGGACGGGAGCTTCGCCATCTGGAAGGGGCCGATTGCCGACGCGTCTGGGCAAGAGGTGTTGAAGGCGAACCAGATCGCCGACGACAAGTTCCTGCACGGCATCAACTTCTACGTGAAGGGGGTCAAAGGAAAGCCCCCGTCGGGAAAGTAACCGGAGCGCGGGAAGGGGAGGACCGGAGCGCGGGAAGGGGAGGACCGGAGCGCGGGAAGGGGAGGACCCCTCCCCGCGGGCCCCTCCCGGGGACGACGAGAGTCGGGCCCGGATCTGTTTTGCAGGTGCTGTCTCCGGTTGGCAAAGCCAACCTCCGATTCACCGCATGGAGAGGCGGCCGTCAGTGACAGGCGCCGATCCGGGAGCCGAGCCCCAACCCCTTCCTTCCTATCCCCTCGGGCCAGGGAGAGGGGCCCACTTCATTTCCGGGGCGGCCCCGCGAAGTACTTTGTTCACATCCCGCTGATCAGGCGCGCGGAGCGCTAGGGGTGCGGGGACGTGCGAGCGGCAGCGAGTCACGTCTCCGATTCAATCGCCACGAGCGGCAGCGAGCCACGTCCCCGATTCAATCGCCGGAATTCTTCCGGGGGCGTGATCCGGGGTCGGGGATCGTTCGTACGTGGAGGGACGTTCCACATTGAACACTGGAGAGATCACCATGACCAAGACCACCGTTCAGCGGCTCGTGTCCGTGCTTCTGCTCATGACCTCGGTGCCCGCTCTCGGCGCCTCCAAGGACGAGGAGGCGATCAAGGCGCGGGTGGCGGACTTCATCGCGACCTTCAACCGGGGGGACGCCAAGACCTTGTCGACCTTCTGGGTCGAGGACGGGACCCTGGTCAACCCGGTCGGGATGAGCGGCAAGGGGCCGGCGGAGATCGAGAAGGTGCTGGCCAGCGACATTGGCGGCATCCTCAAGGGGACCACCATGGAGATGAGCGTGGTCGCCTTCCGCGCGGTCGGCAAGGACGCCGCCTTCATCGAGCTCGAGCACAAGGTCACGGGTGCCAAGAGCCCGGATGGGCATGCCTTGCCCCCGATCACCTTTCACGTCCCCTGCCTCATGCTCAAGCAGGGGAAGGTCTGGAAGATCGCCGACTCCCGCCCCTACGCTTACCTGACGCCGCCTCCCTCCGGGCTGGCCAAGAAGTAGCGCGCGCTGGCGGAATCGAGCCCCGCGCGGACGGTCACCCGGCGCGCCCGCCCGGCGCATACTCGAACCAGTCGAAGTCGGCGGGCGCCCGCGCCCGCGCGCCGTTCCCGGTGGCGTAAAGCGCGAGGAAGACCCCGGTGAAGAAGCTCTGCCCCGACTTCCAGATGGTCTCCGACGAGAGGTGACGGGTCGGGAGGTGCCCGAGCTCGGCGAGGACGATCGGCTTCGCATGGCCTTCGGCGGGCACCGATTCGAGGAAGAACCGATACGCGTCCTTCGACGCCCGCACCCCGAGCACGACCGCCCCGTCGCCGGGGAGCCTGCGGGCGGCCACCACCCGTGCCTTGCCCGCGACCCGCGCCGTCAGCACCGCCACCCGATCTGGCGCACGCTCCCCCTCTCCACCCGGACCGACGCTCCGCCCGACCGTTCCCCGCTCGCGCCCGCGGCCCAGCCGGCGCCCGGCGGCGGTCCCGGCCGGGCGAATCGCCAGCGTGTAGTGGAAGCGCTCGTTGGCAAAGACCGCCAGCCCGGCCTCGTCGCCCTCCTCTCTCGGGGAGAATTCGAGGCGCGCCCGGACCACGCACTCGAAGTGCTGCTGCCGTCTGCCGACGAAGGCGGGCGCGTCCACCTGGTGGAGCGCCACCGCGCTGCCACGCAGGCGCAGCGCCCCCGGGCGCGCGTCGAGCGACCAGTCGCGGGCCCGGGGATTGCGCAGGAAGCACCATTCCGGACGCAGCGTCGCCTGGTCGAAGTCGTCGCGCACCGTGCGACTCGCCGCCTGCCCGCCTGCGACCGCGGCTGTACCCGCCGCCGTCCCGAGCCTCGGCGCCGCGAACCTCCGCGACATGCGCCCGCGGCGACCGATCACCGGCCAGCCATCCGGGGTCCAGGTGACCGGAGCCAGAAAGGTCTCGCGCCCGAGGTGGTGGTGGCGCCCGCCCACCGGCCGGATGCCGAGGCACATGGCCCAGGTGCTGCCATCCGGCAGCTCGACGAGATCCGCGTGGCCGAGCGCCTGAAACGCCTCCCGAGGCCGATCGCGGTGGGTGAGGATCGGGTTGCCCGAGAACGACTCGAACGGCCCGTACGGTGTCGGGCCGCGCGCGATCACCACCGAATGGTCGTAGGCGGTTCCGCCCTCGGCGGTGAACAGGTAGTAGTGGCGCCCGCGCGCGAAGAGGTGCGGGCCCTCGGGCCAGATGCCGCCCAGCCCCTCCCAGATCGGTCGCATGAACGTGCGGGCGCCATCCCGACCACCGTCGCCCCCGGACGCTCGGCGCGGGACCCGGGCGGGCCAGCGCGGCTCGCCGGGGGGCCCGGCGAGCTCGGCCTGATAGATGCGTGGATGGTTCGGATCGATCCACGGCCCGTTGCGCGTGTAAAAGACCCGGTCGCCCTCGAAGAACAGCGATGGATCGATGCCTTCCCGATCGAGCCAGACCGGCTCCGACCAAGGTCCCGCCGCGTCCCGGGCGGTCACGTAGAAGTTCCCGCGCCCCGACACGTTGGTCGACACGACGTAGAACCGGCCGTGGGCGTGGCGGATGGTGGCCGCGTAGATGCCGCCCGAGCTGCGCGCCCGGTGGAGCCGGAGCTGGCTCCGACGGGTGAGGACGTGACCGAGCTGGCGCCAGTGCACGAGATCCCGGCTGTGAAAGATCGGGATGCCGGGGAAGTACTCGAAGCTGCTGGTCACGAGATAGAAGTCGCGCCCGACCCTGCATACGCTGGGGTCGGGGTGGAACCCCGGCAGCACCGGGTTCGTGAAGGTCGCCTCGGCCCGTGGGCGGGCCGCCATCCGGGTCCGCCCGGCGGCGCGTGCGTGCGCCCTCGTCGTCACGGCTCCCCCTCGCCTCGTCCGAGCAGAAGCGAGGCCCGCGTCCCTTCCACCCCGTAGATGTCGCCGCACGCCGCGCAGGACCAGCGGCCTTCGACTGCGGCGCGCCGGCCGCCGCCGCCCGGTGCGCGCCGCTCCCCGAGCGACGGCCGGGGCGCGTCCGCGAGGCCGAGATCGCCGCCGCAGCGACACACCCAGCCCCGCTGGCGCGCCGGCGCCCCCACCACCAGCGCGTGCGCCGCCACGTCGCGCGTGACCACCGCGCCGGCCGCGACCAGGCCGTAGGCACCGATACACAGCGGCCGCGGCGTCCCGCACACCACCGTCGCGTTGGCCCCGAGGGTGGCGCCCCGCCCGACCCGGATCGCGCCAAAGGCGCCGTGCTGTGACCGAAAGGCCCGCGGACGCCGCACGTTGGTGAAAACCACCGAGGGGCCGACGAAGACCGCGTCCTCGAGCTCGACCCCGTCGTAGAGCGACACGTTGTTCTGGATGCGACACCGGTCCCCCACCCGGACCGCGCCGCTCACGTAGACGTTCTGGCCGAGGACCGCGCCCGCCCCCACCCGGGCTCCCGAGCGCACATGGCAGAAGTGCCAGACCTTGGTCCCGGGGCCGAGGATCGCGCCCGGCTCGACGATCGCGCTCGGGTGCACGAAGGCCGGCCCGGCCGCCCGCGCGGTGGTCCGCGACGTCTCGCCGAGCTCGCGAGCCTCACCGCCCGGGCCCACGGCGGGGTCGTCCACACCGCGACCCGCGTCACCCGCCACCCGGCTCGACCTCCACCGGCTGGACGTCCACTGGCTGCCCGCCGAGCCGCATCGAGCGCTGCCCCGCCTCGAGCACCTTGACCACGGCCAGGCCCTGCCAGCCATCGCTGCGTGGGCGCTCCCCCGTGCGCACGCACGCGAGGAAGTGATCACACTCGAGCCGCAGGGGCTCGACGTTCGGCAGGATCGGGGACACCACGGTGCCCGAGCGAACCCCCACGCCCTCGGCATAGGTGGTGTGCCCGGGCCTGGGCATCGCCGACTTGTCGTAGATGCGCAGCTTCTCGGTGGTCACCGTGTCGTCGAAGGTCAACATCTGGCGCGACCCCACCACCGTCAGGCTCCGCCGCTTGTGTGGATCCAGCCACGACACGTGCAGGTGCGCCAGGAAGCCGCCCTCGAAGCGCAACGTCGCGAAGGCGATGTCCTCGATCCCGCGCTCGCGTTGCAAATACGAGGCACCCATGACGTTGACCTGCGCGGGCACGCCCCGCGCGAGGTGCAGGGCCACCGCGATGTCGTGCGGGGCGAGCGACCACCAGGCGTTCTCCGTCTCGCGCACGATCCCGAGGTTGACCCGCCGCGCGTACATGTACAGCAGCTCCCCGAGCTCCCCGCGGTCGATCAGCGACCGGATCTTCAAGATGGCCGGATGGTAGAGCAGCAGGTGCCCCACCATCAACGTCCGTCCACGCCGCTCGGCGAGCGCGCACAGCCTCTCCGCTTCCTCGACCGACAGCGCGAGGGGCTTCTCCACGAACACATGGCGCCCGGCCTCGAGCGCGGCGCGAGCCAGCCCGAAGTGGTTGGGGGCATCGACCGCCACCGCCACCGCGTCGACCGCCGGGTCGGCCAGCACCTGATCCCAGGTGGTCGTGCCACGCACGCCTGGGAACCGCGCCTCGAGCCCGATCAGGAGCTCGGGGTTGCGATCGCACACCCAGCGCAGGTCCCCCGCCTCGGCGGCGTAGAACGCGCGCACCACGTTGCGCCCCCATCCCGAGGCACCGACCACGGCGGTTCCGATCCGCGAAAGGCTCAAGCCCGCATCCTATGTACCCGGACCGCTCCACGTACACAGGTCGTCGCAATTTCGTACCGCCGCCTTCCCTTTCGGTCGGTCGACCTCATGTTGTCCACTCCTTCCGCCTGGAAGGAACCAACCCATCACCAGGGAGTCGAGAAGATGGCTGACAAGAGGCGCGCAAGATCGACCGCCAGCGATCGCAGGCACGTTCCTGGGAAGAAAGGCCTGCCGGCGTCGGCCGCTTCCGATGCGCTGGCCAGGAAGATGGCGGGGCTCGATGGGTTGAGCGCGGCCATGCCCTTCAATCCGACCAAGCCCAGCGAATACGGGAAGGCCGCTCTCGTCCCCCACCTGGGCGCGGTCCTCGAACCGCCGGCTGCGCGCGTCACCAGCAGCACGCTCACCGAGGAGACGGCCTCGGCGAAGGTCGGGGTCGGTCAGCCGAAGCTCGGCCAGAACCCGGGCAATCTCCCGCTCGATCGGGTCAGGACCGATTCGACCGGGCAGCGCCTCACCACCAACCTGGGCGTGCCGATCGCGGACAACCAGAGCTCGCTCAAAGTGGGCCTGAGAGGCCCGGCGCTGCTGGAGGACTTCATCCTGCGCGAGAAGATCACCCACTTCGATCACGAGCGGATCCCGGAGCGGATCGTTCACGCCCGGGGATCGGGGGCGCACGGGTACTTCGAATGCTACCGGCCGATGACGGAGGTCACCCGCGCATCCATCTTCGCGGAGGCCGGCAAGCGGACGCCGGTCTTCGTGCGATTCTCCACCGTCGTCGGTGAGCGCGGCTCGGCGGACACGGCGCGCGACGTCCGAGGCTTCGCCGTGAAGTTCTACACCGACGCGGGGAACTGGGACCTGGTCGGAAACAACATCCCGGTGTTCTTCATCCAGGACGCCATGAAGTTCCCCGATCTGATCCACGCGGCCAAGCCGGAGCCTCACTTCGGCATGCCCCAGGCAGCCACGGCCCACGACACCTTCTGGGATTTCGTCTCGCTCATGCCCGAGTCGACGCACATGTTGATGTGGGCCATGTCCGATCGGGCGCTGCCCCGCAGTTACCGGATGATGCAGGGGTTCGGCGTGCACACGTTCCGGCTGGTGAACGAACAAGGAAAGTCCACCTTCGTGAAGTTTCACTGGAGGCCCGTGGCGGGCGTTCACTCGCTCGACTGGGACGAAGCGGTCAAGATCTCCGGGGCGGATCCGGACTTTCACCGCCGCGACCTGTGGGAGGCCATCGAGGCAGGCGCCTTCCCCGAGTGGGAGCTCGCCTTCCAGATGTTCACCGAGCGGCAGGCGGATGCCTTCAGCTTCGACGTGCTCGACGCGACCAAGCTGGTCCCGGAGGAGATGGTCCCCTTGACGCCCGTCGGGCGGATGGTGCTGGATCGCAACCCGGACAACTTCTTCGCCGAGACGGAGCAGGTCGCGTTCTGTACCGCCCACATCGTGCCTGGCCTCGACTTCTCGAACGATCCGTTGCTGGCGGGGCGCCTGCACTCTTACCAGGACACGCAGATCTCGCGGCTGGGCGGTCCCAACTTCCACGAGATCCCCATCAACGCGCCGGTGGCTCCGTCGCACAACAACCAGCGGGATGGAATGCACCGACAGGCCATCCACCGGGGCCGTGTCTCCTACGAACCGAACTCTCTGGCCGGTGGCTGTCCCTTCCAGGCGGGGGCGGCCGGGTTCACCTCCCTCCCCGAGCGAGTCGAGGGCGACAAGGTACGAGGAAGATCGGAGCGCTTCGCGGATCACTATTCCCAGGCGACCCTATTCTGGAACAGCCAGACCGCGATCGAGAGGGCCCACATCGTCCGCGGCTTCCGGTTCGAGCTGACCAAGGTCGAGGTGCCGGCGGTGCGGGAACGCGTGGTGTCCATGCTCCGCAACGTCGACGGGGAGCTCGCCGCGGCGGTGGCCACCCAGCTCGGCATGGCCGCCGTGCCGGAGGCCATGCCCCGGGCCCTGAAGCGAGCGCCGAGGCCGGAGATCGAGGCATCACCCGCGCTGTCCATCTTCGCGCTGCCGGGGGATGGCACCATTCGCACCAGGCGGATCGCGATCCTGGTCGCCGATGGCGTGGATGGCGTGGCGGCGGAGGCCCTGCACTCGGCGCTGTCGGCCGCCGGTGCCGTGCCGCGCTACATCGGCCCCCGGTTGGGCACGGTGCGGACGGAGGCCGGAAAGTCCCTGAAGATCGAGGTGACCCTGGAGACCATGCCGGGGGTCCTGTTCGACGCCCTGGCCATTCCCGGCGGCAAGGAGGCCGTTCGCGCCCTGGGAAACGTCGGGCCGGTGGCCGAGCTCGTCAAGGAGCAATACCGGCACGCCAAGCCCATCTTGGCGCTCGGCGCGGGCGCCGATCTGGTCGAGAGCGCCGGTGTGCGGACCGCGCTGCCTTCGGGCGCGCCGGATCCTGGGCTCCTCGTCGAGCGCGATGCCACCGCGAAGGAGGTGCTCCCGAGATTCGTGAAGGCCATCGCTCGCCACCGCCATCACGAGCGAGAGGTCGATCCGCCCGTGGTGTAGCGGTCGCCGCCAGCCGCAGCAACCAACCATCGACCGACGACGTCCGAAAAAACTCACCCGTTGGGGTGAGGCGGTGACGGTCGAATCGGATGCACGGCGCGAGCCCCCAGCAACCTCGCGCGCCCGAACCGGGGCTTCTCGCCAGGACCAGGCGGCACGGTTTTCGCTTATCACCGCGTCGTCCCCCTGAAGGTCCCGCGGGCTTCGATCCGCGCGGACCTCATCAAATCCCAACTGAAAGGACAACGAAGTGAACACCTTCATTCGAAGAGCGCTGCTCGTGGCTGGGATCGCCTTGGCCTCGCCGGGCGCGGGCGCCTGGGCAGCGGATTCCCCCGCCAACGCCGCGGACACGAACCCCACACCGTCCCCGGCCCACAAGCACCGGAAGCATCCCAAGGCGGTCGACGACGCCAAGGCTGACGACACCGCGGTCAACAAGCGCGATCGCGCGGATGCCGAGCTGACCGCGGACCAGCAGAAGAACAACCGCTCGGATGTTCAACTCACCGCGGAGATCCGGCGCGCCATCGTGAAAGACAAGACGCTGTCCACGAACGCGCACAACGTGAAGATCATCGTTCGGGATGGCCTCGTCACCCTGAAAGGTCCCGTGGCTTCACAGGCCGAGAAGACCAAGGTCGAGCAGAGCGCTCTCGACGTTCTCGGCGCGGGCGGATCGGAAAAGATGACCAGTGAGATCGGGATCGCTCCCTGATCGGAGCGACCGCGACACGAGACGACACGACCGATTTTTCCGGAAGCACGTCGCAGGGTTCCCCAAAAAAAACATATCGGACACCAGGAGGACTTCCATGGCCGGCAAGAACACAGCGGTATTTGGTCTTTGCAGCAGCGTCTCTCAGCTCGAGCTGGCGGTCGACGCCTTGAAGGCGTCGGGCTTTCGCAGCGATGACATCTCGGTCCTGTTCCCCGACAAGGAAGGAACGCGCGACTTCGCGGTGGAGAAGAACACCAAGGCGCCCGAGGGCGCAGCCACCGGTGCCGGCACCGGCGCGGTCCTGGGAGGAACGCTCGGATGGCTGGTGGGCATCGGGGCGCTGGCCATCCCCGGCCTCGGGCCCTTCATTGCCGCCGGTCCCATCATGGCGGCCCTGGCTGGCGCCGGGGTGGGCGGAGCCGTCGGTGGCGTCACGGGCGCACTGGTCGGCATGGGGATCCCCGAGTTCGAGGCGAAGCGATACGAGGGACTGGTGAAGGAGGGGGGCATCTTGCTCTCCGTGCACTCCGACAACTCGGAGTGGACGAAGAAGGCGAAGGAGATCATGGAGCGTTTCAAGCTGAGCGATGTCTCGTCGGCGGGCGAGGCCAGCGCCGAGGTCAAGTCGCCGGTGGGCGCACCGGGCGGGCGCGCGCGCGCCTTGTAAACGTATCGGGGCTCGTGTCGGGCCGCCCCACACAATTGGCGGCCCGACATGAGCGCGAATTTCCGCGAGGCACCGGCCTGAGGTATCGTGGCTTCACGCGCTGATGAGCTGGTCGTCGGAGGACTCCCCGGGCACCTCGCATCACCATGCCGTTCGTGCCGTTCGTGCCGCATTGGGGCGCTCGCCCGGCCTCGTGAGGACCGCCGTGGTCACGATGGGGATGGTGGTCGGGGCGTGCGGCCACGCGCCTGCGACCGGCAGTGGTGGCGACAGCTTCACCCGCGAGCTGGTCCTGTCCTACGACGACAATCGCCCCTCCGGGCAACTCGCCTTTCCGAACCTCACCTATGAGAGCCTGCTCCGCTTCCAGCTTCCTCCCGGAAAGCACCGGGCGCTGCGCCTGCGGGCGCTCATCTCGGGGACGGGGACGCTCGAGTTTGCCCTCTATGACAACAGCCCGCTCGAATCCCCCGGCGACCTGCTCCGTCGATTCACCTGGACGGTCGACTCCGCCGACGTCTCGAGCGGGAAGGACGGCCACTGGCTGGTCTCCGACCTGCGGGACCTGCCGGCGCTCGAGGGTGTCATCTGGATCGGGTTTCGCAAGAACGGCGGCGAGCCGACCATCTGGACGAGTTCGGCCAATTCCGGCCAGACCTTCTTGAGAGATCGCAGGCCCAACGACACGATGGGCATCCTTCCGGTGAAGCGAACCCCTATGCTGCGCCTCGAATTGCTCCTCTGAGATCTCCCCCACGCCCCGAGCTGGGTGCGCTCCGTCTCGGGTCCTCGCATCAAACCCGTTGGCGTCGCGCGCACGCGGTGTGAGGATGCGCATACGTATTTGTCCCAGGGGGACTTACACTGTAGCAGCGGGATGTGGGGGACGAAGACGAAGACAAAGATGTCGCAGGCCCCCGCGAGCCGTGACCGCGCGAGATCCCCTGCATTGATGGGGACCGTCGTTGCCCGCCACACACACAGGTGTGGGGCGGGGGGGACAGACGGTGTTCGCACGCGGCAGCTCCGCGCCGGGCGGGTTCCGCAACCGGGAAACGTATTCAAGGGAATGGAGAAAAGTATGGAAGATCGATATCGCTGTAAACGCTCCGACAGTCGTGCGGACATTGGTGGTCCTTTGGTGGGTGGTCGGCCTGTGCCTTGGAGCGCGGCGCTCGCGCCAGTGGCGGCCGTCGCCCTCTTGCTGGGCTTCGCGGGTTGCGGAGGGAGCAGCAGCGATAACGGCACCGCGGACGCTTCCGGTGATGCACCGACCGACCATCCTGGCACCGGAGGGCATCTCGGGACCGGCGGCACAGGCACCGGCGGAATCCTCGGCACCGGGGGGGCGACCCCCGACGCGGGCACGGACGTTCCTTCCGCGACGGGCGGCCAGGGAACCGGAGGTGCCGGTACCGGCGGAAGCGGAACCGGTGGCGGTGCGGGGACCGGGACGGGCGGCGCCGGGATGGGTGGCAGAGGCGGCACGGCCGGTGGCGGCCTTGGCGGGACCCCGTCGACCGGAGGCGCGGGCGGAACCCCAGCGGGAGGCCACGGCGGCGGCGGTGCCGGAGGGACTGCCTCTGGCGGAACGGCTGGAGGCGGGGCCGGTGGCGGGGTCGCCGGCGCCGGCGGGCACGCGGGAAGTGGTCCGGGGGGTGGTGGCGCGGGTGGCGGCGGACGCGGCGGTGCGGGCGGGCGTGGCGGCGAGGGCGGTGGGGCGATCGGCGGACGCGGCGGTGCGGGCGGTGCGGCCTGTGGAACCAGCGGCGCCATGTGCTGTCCAGGAGGTGCCTGCGATACCGGCTTCGCCTGCGAGAGCCGCGGTCCCGGCATGCCAGGAACCTGCACGGCGTGCGGCGGCGTCAACGAGCTGTGCTGCATGGGTACGAACGCGTGCCAGGCCGGCGGGCGGTGCGTTGGCACCCCGGGCGGGGCGAACATGTGCGTCGCTTGCGGTGGACCGGGCCAGGCCTGCTGCATCCCGACCGCTGCGCGTCCAGCGTGCGCCGCGGACGCCTTCTGTCAGGGCGCGGGCGGCGGAGTGGTCGGCATGTGCACGGCGTGCGGCGGCAGCGGGCAGATCTGCTGCCCGAACAGCGTCTGCGCGACCGGGCTCGGCTGCAACAACCCGCCAGGGACCGGCGCGGGAATCTGCGCGGCGTGCGGCGCTGCGGGGGCGGCCTGCTGCGGCGGCGCGAACTGTCAGACCGGGGCGCAGTGCGCCGGGGCGACGGCGGTGTTGCCGGGCATGTGCACCGCGTGCGGTGCGGCGGCGGGCCAGGCCTGCTGCCCGGCCGCGACCGGGGTGGGCTTCACCTGCCAGGGCGCGAACCTCAACTGCGCTCCCGCCGCGATGGCGGGCGCCCCCCGCCTCTGCGCCGCGTGCGGTGCGATGGGACAGGAATGCTGCGGCGTCGGCGCGGCCGCCAACCGCACGTGCAAGACCGGGCTCACGTGCGCGAATCTGAACGGCGCGCCGACCTGCGGCGCCTTCTGATCCGCCGCGCGTCGCACGGCACGACACGAATGTGAGCAAGAGGCCGGGGCGTCCTGACGCCCCGGCCTCTTTTTTTGCGTCGCCGCGAAGACGCCCACGGCAGCCCCCGGTGGGGTGCGCGCCCGGCCCGGAGCGAGGTGCGCGGTAAAGTTTCCGGAAATTTCGGCCGATGTCCCTGTCGGCCGACCCAGCGATCGCCCTCGACTCCCGAGCACGCTCCTCCGGCAGCGCCCGCTCCGCGCATCGATGACGTTCCACCTGGACACGGCCGGAGATCTCGAGATGAACCCCAGCCGCATCGCGCGCCCCGTGAGCCCCGAAACCGCCAGCCGATGGTGGGCCAGGGGATGCGTCCGCGCGTCGGGGATCGTGCTTGTGGCGTGGATGACCAGCTCGTGCGGACAGTCGTCGTATTCACGGGTGCTGCTGACCGGTGACCCGTTCGATGCCGAGATGGGCAACATCACGGGACTGGGCGATGCTTCCGCCGAGGGCGGGCTCGGCTCGGGCGGCGGCGGCGGGGCCGGTGTCGCCGCGACGGGTGGGGTCGGCACGCCACCCAGCACCGGCGGCGCGCCGGGGAGCCCCGGCTCAGGGGGCGCCGGCTTCGGCTCGGGTGGCGCCGGCTTCGGTTCGGGTGGCACCGGTGGCGCGGGCCAGACCTCGAGCGGCGGCTCCGGAGCTCCGGCGAGCGGCGGCAGCGGTTCGGGCGGCGCGCACAGCGGGGGAGCGACCATCATGCCCCCCGCGTCGGGCGGCGCGCCCGGGTCGGGCGGGCTCGGCACCGGCGGCGCGCAGACCGGTGGCGCCACCGTGGCTCACAGCGGAGGCGCAACCGGCTCCGGCGGGGCGACGGGCACGGGGGGAGCGGTCGTCAGCCCCGACCCCGCCAGATACAACTTCGAGAGCTCGACCCAGGGCTGGGGCATGGCCGCCGGTGGCGACCCGTTCAGCAGCGTCGGACGAAGCACGGCCCAGCACTTCTCCGGCTCGGCGTCGCTGGCGGGAACCGTGAGCGCGGCCGCGGGCAAGACCTATATCCTCGAGGTGACCCCGCCGGTTCCTGCCGTCGCCGCGGGCGACACCGTGACGTTTCACGTCTACGTCCCTTCGGTCGCTCAGCTCACCAGCGTTCAGCCGTACGTGCTCAACGACGTCTTCAAGTTCATCGGCGCCAACACCGCGTCTGGAAGCCTGAAGCGCGACGGGTGGACCACGATCGTGCTGTCGGTCCCGGCGACCGAGACCAACGTGACCCGTCTCGGGGTTCAGTTCGCCTCCTCCGGCGCGTGGACGGGAACTCTGTACCTCGACAGCATCGACTGGTGAGCGCGCGACGACTCACGGAGAGGGCTCAGGTGCCGTCCTCGTTCTGCGTCTCGTCCGGTCGTGGAACGAGGACGAGGATGGCGACGAGGGCGAGGACGAGGCTTGGGCCCTGAATTGAGCTTCATCCCGAGGCGGGTCCAAGGTGGAGCTCGTCTCCCACCACCTCGCTGGTGCGGAGCGCTTCGGTCAACCAGGCCTTGGCGTGGCGGATGGCGACCACCAGGTCTCGCCCGCGCGCGAGCTCCACGGCGATGGCGGTGGCGAGCGCGCACCCGGTGCCGCGCACCTTGCCAACCGAGAGACGTGGCGCTTCGAAGCGTGTCTCCTCCTCCTCGAGCCGATGTCTGCCGGATCCCGGCGTTCCGGGGGCAGATTCACCCGCCGAAGGCCCCAGCAACACATCCGTGGCCGTCGCGTCCGAGAGGTGTCCACCCTTGATCAGCACCGCCTCCAGCCCGAGCTCGAGCCGCAACCTCCGTCCCGCCTCGACCGCGTCGGCCAGCGACGCGACCGGCATCCGGGCGAGGCGGGCCGCTTCGAGCGCGTTCGGCGTGACCAGCGTGGCGCGTTTCAGCAGGGGACGAAGTGACGACAGCTCGTCGAGGAACAGGCGACCTCCGCTCGAGGAGGCCACCACCGGATCCACGACGACCGGACCGGCAAAGCCGCGCAGGCCGCCGAGGATCGCCTCGACCTGCGCGCGTCCAGGCACCATCCCGATCTTGACGCTGACGGCGGGCGGCCGACGCGCGCGCTCGTCTTCCTCGGCGACGAGGTCGAGCGCGAGCCGCACGCTTTGCTCGAGACACGCGGGATCTCGCGGCTCGACCGCCACGACTCCGCGGCGCGGCGACTGCTCGGTGAACGCGCTCGCGACCAGCCGAGGCTCGGCCCCGAGCGCCCGCGCGGTCAGGTAGTCGCGCACCAGGCCGGCCCCGCCCGTCGGGTCGAGGCCACCGACTGCAACCACCCGCGCGACCACCCGCGGCACATCGACCGAACCGCGCGCAGGTCGGCCTTCGGGGTCCATTTGCAGCGTGTTCGACACGTCGCTATCATAGGTCACCACGGTCGCCGCAGTCGGTCGCGCCATCTCGTGCAGGGGATCTGAGCGAGAGCGGGGGGGCGGTGCCGTCTGGTTCGTTCGGGTTGGCCAGGCCGGTTGGTGTCGCCGTCCGCATTCGGATCATCCACGTGACTCAGCAACTTCCACAGCCGATTCAGTTCGGCAAATACACCCTCTTCGAGCGCCTCGGCCGTGGCGGCATGGCCGACGTCTTCAAGGGGCGGATACAGGGTCCCGAGGGCTTCGAGCGCATCTTCGTCGTCAAGCGCATATTACCCCACCTGTCGGATGATCCAACCTTCATCCGGATGTTCATCGAGGAGGCCAAGCTCTCGGCGCGCCTCAACCACCCGAACATCGTGCAGATCTTCGAGCTCGGCGCGGTCGAGGGCGAGTACTTCATCTCGATGGAGTACGTTCATGGCCAGGATCTCTCCGCCACCATGCGGGTGCTGTGGAAGTCCTTCGGACCACCGCACCCTGCGCTGGTGTCCTTCGTCGGGCGCGAGGTGTGCCGCGCCCTCGGGTACGCGCATAGTCTGACCGACGAGCAGGGCCGCCCGCTCGGCATGATCCATCGTGACGTGTCCCCATCGAACGTCATGCTCTCTTACGACGGGGCGGTGAAGCTGCTCGACTTCGGGATCGCCAAGGCCATGGGGGATGCCCCCGAGACCACCCGAAACGGAACCATGAAGGGCAAGTACGCCTACATGGCGCCCGAGCAGACCGAGCGCGAGAACGTCGACCACCGGATCGACATCTTCGCCGCCGGGATCATCCTCTACGAGTCCCTCACCGGGCGACGCTTGTTCAAGGGCGCCACGGACATCCAGACCATCGAGCGGGTGCGGCGTTGCGACGTGAAGCCTCCGTCCTTCCTGAACCCCGCTTGTCCGCCCGAGCTCGACGACATCCTGCTCAAGGCCCTGGCGCGCGATCCCGCTCGGCGCTTCCAGACCGCGGTCGAGATGGCGGAGGCGCTCGACGATCTGGTGCACGCGACCCGCTTCTCCCCCGAGATGCTGGCCGGGACGATGCGCCATGCGTTCGGGCTGGATGGTGGGGTCGCGCTCCCCGTCGGGGAGCCCCGTCGCTTCGCCTCGGGCGCCACCGGCTCGATCGCGACACCTTCGGCCTCGGCGCCCTCGCCGACCATCCAGCCGGTGGTGCACTCCCGGCGCTACGGCTCGGCGGAGCCGTCGACGTCACAGGGAGTCCCTTCGACCATGCCCGACGCGGCCGTGATCGGGACCCTGCTGGTCAAGCCGGTGTGGACGCGCGGGTCCTTCTGGTTGGTGGTCGTGCTGTGCGTGGCCGGGGTCGGGTTCGCGGTGCACCGTGGGGTGCTCGCGCCGGGGGGCGCGCCTGGCACTGCAGCAGGCTCGGCGTTCGGTCCCGCGGCTGGTGCCGTGCCCAGCGACGGGCAGGCACGAAGCCGGCTGAAGGTGAAGCCGGTGCCGGTCCTCCTGCAGAGCTACCCCGAGGGAGCCGAGATCTTCGTGTCCGGGAGGCTCGAGACGGTGGGTGTCACCCCGATGTGGTTCGGGCTCGAGCTCGACGCGGCCAACCCGCCCCGCGTGATGTTCCGCAAGGTGGGCTTTCAGGACAAGGCCATCGCGGTCGAGACGGTGCGGCCCCCGGTCGCCGAGCTGATCCCGAACACCGCGCCACCCACCGCCACGCCGAGTCCTGGCGCCGGAGGGCTCGATCGCGCGGCGCGGCCGTTCAGGCTCATGCGGGTCAGGCTTCCGAGCCCGACGCGAGCGAGCGGGCCGGGGCCCATCGCCGGTGGGGCCACGGCGACGGCCTTCGCGCCATCGGGTCCCTCCGGTCCATTCTCCGGCACGGGCACGGGCCTGCCCAGATCCGAGGCCAGCTCGCTGAAGGAGGGGGCTGCCGAGGCCGCGCCGGCGGTCGCACCGATCCCCGCACCCGCGCAGACAGCCAGCGGCCCGGGCTCGATCGCCGCGCCTCCGCGCCCACCCGAAACAGCGGCCGTGCCCGCGCCGCCACCCGCACCCAGGCCTCCGCTCGGTGAGGCGCCCAAGATCCTCGCGAGACCAGCCCTCGTCGAGCCTCTGCCGGCACCAGCACCGCCGTCACAGCCCTCGGCACCCCCGGCACCATCGGCCCCTCAAGCACCTCCGTCCTCCACGCCTCACTGAGCACGGGCCCTGAACTTCGTGGGTGTGCTTGACAAGCAACCTGCGCGTTTGTTCCTGTTCCCCGGCATGTTGAACGGAAAACGGATCGCGGTGGTGGTTCCCGCCTTCAACGAGGCGGACAAGATCGGACGCACCATCCGGTCGATCCCCGGCTTCGTCGACCACGTGCTGGTGGTGGACGACGGGAGCCGGGATGCCACCGCCCGCATCGCGGGGCGCTCGGCTCGCCGCGGGCTCGAGGTCCTGGCGCACCCCCGAAATCGTGGGGTGGGGGCGGCCATCGCCACCGGGTACCGCCGGGCGATGGCCCTCGGCGTCGATGCCACCGCGGTGATGGCCGGCGACGCGCAAATGGATCCTGCCGATTTGCTCGGCCTGCTGGGGCCGGTGCTCGCCGACCGCGCCGACTACGCGAAGGGGAACCGCCTGGCCTGGCCGAACTGCTGGCGGCAGATGCCGCCTTCGCGCTACATCGGCAACCTGGTCCTCTCGTTTCTCACCCGGCTCGCCTGCGGTCAGCACGTGCGCGATTCGCAGTGTGGCTACACCGTGGCCTCGCCCGCGGCCCTGCGCGCCATCGATCCCGACGCGATGTTCGCGCGGTACGGGTACCCCAACGATCTGCTGGGCCGGCTCTTGCGCGCGCGGGCGCGGGTGCTGGATGTCCCGGTGCGGCCGGTGTACGGCGCGGACTGGCGTTCGGGGATCCGCATCCGCGCCGTGATCCTGCCGCTCCTGTTTCTCCTCGGCCGGGCCTTCTTGCGTCGCATCTGGGATGCTTGCCTCCTCGTCCCGGGGCGCAGGCCTGTGGCACGCGGTGCGCGGGACAGCTCCGAGATCGGTGCGCCTGCCGAGGCCCACGCCCGGCGACGCGCCGGGGCCAAGGCGACGGAGCCGGAGCCCGCGGTGGTCGACGTCGAGACCATGGCCGCGGTCTCCACACCGGTCTCGGCGTGAGGATCGGGGTCATCACCACCTCGTTTCCCCGCTGGCCCGGGGACTACGCGGGGAGCTTCGTCGAGGAGAACGTCCGCCGGTTGCTGCGGGACGGACATTCCGTGGACATCGTGGCCGCGGCGGCGGCCCCGGCCGCGCATCCGCCACGCTCGGCCGGCCATCCGCCGCGCTCGGCCGTGAGCCTCGCTCCGCGCGATCCGGTGGACCTGCCGACGGCCCCGGCGGACCCGATGGCGGCCGCGCTCGGGCCGGGTGTCCGGCTGGCCCGTGTGCCGATGCCGTGCGCTCGGCCGGCCATCCCCAACCTCTTCTACGAGCACGGCGCGCCCGAGGTGCTGGAGAGGAGCCTGCCATCCGCCTGGCTGCAAGCCGCGGCCTTCTCGGCCGGGTTGTGCGCCCGCGTTGATGCCTGGGCCCCGGCCTGGGACGAGATCCACGCGCACTGGTTGGTCCCCTGCGCGCTCCTCGCGCGCGCCGCCAGCCTGCGCCGATTCGCGCCCGGACGTGGCGGCCTCCGGGCTTCCGGTCCGGGGCGCGACCCACCCGCCGACGGGGCGCGACGATCGCCGCCGCTGGTGCGTGGCCACGCCCACTCAGGAGACGTGGCCCTGCTCGAACGGCTGGCCGGCGGAGCCGCCCTCGCGCGCTGGCTCGGCCGGGAGCTCTCGGACGTGACCTTCGCCAGCGCCGACCTCGAGCGGCGATTTCTCGCTCTCGTCGGCGGGACGATGCGGGCCCGGACGCACGTCGCTCCCGCGTTCGTCGGACGCCCGCCGGTGTCCTCGCCGGGGGATCCGCGCGCTGTCGCGATGGGGCCCGCGCCGCGCGGATTCATCCTGGCGGTGGGACGCCTGGTCCCCATCAAGGGCTTCGATCTCCTGCTGCGGGCGGCCGCGCTGGCGGAAGCCCGAACCGGGGCGAAGGCGGTGGTGGTGATCCTCGGAGACGGCCCCGAGCGCGCGCGGTTGAGCCACGGCGCCCTCCGCATGGGGGTCGACCTTCGCCTCCCCGGCTTCGTCCCGCGCGCCGAGGTCGACGCTTGGCTCGGCGCCGCGGGTGTCTACGTCCAGCCATCGCGGACCCTGTGGAACGGGCGCACGGAAGGCCTCCCGGTCTCGACGCTCGAGGCGCTGGCGGCCGGCGTTCCCGTGATCACATCGGACTCGGGGGGCCTTGCCGAGCTGAGCGAGCGGACCGGCCTCGACCGGCCCGGGGAAGCGGGCGCGGCGATTCAGGTCTTTCATGCCGGGGATCACCACGCGCTCGCCACCAGGTTGGAGGGCTTTCTCGACGCGAGATGGCGAGGAGGGCACCCATCCGGGGCGCGCAATCCGGCGCCCGGTGTGGTTTCTGCCGCGTAACCGAAGTCGCACCTGTGACGTCCAATTCGATGACAAGCGCGAAACAATTTGCGCACGAGACTCGCCCGTCAGGTGGCAAGCCTGCGTAAACATTGAATTTCAAAATGTCGGCACGAGGCGTGCTTCATACGAACCGTGTTCAGCTGTGGCCGGATGTAGGTCCGGTTCCGGATCGGTTCTCGTCCTCTCGCCGGGAGAGTCCCCATACATGACCCACGCACCTCAGGCCCCATCGTCGACGGTCCCCGAGATATCGGTGGTGATCACGGTGCGAGACAACGAGGACCAGATCGGACACCAGGTGCGCGCCATCGCGGCCCACCTGCAGTCGCTTGGCCGAAGCTTCGAGATCGTGGCCGTGAACGACGGCTCGCGGGACAATAGCTTGTCCATCCTCGAGCTCATCGCCGCCAGCCATCCCTGGCTCCGTGTGGCCCGGGCCAACGCCGCCGGGCGGGCGTTCTTGCGTGGGGCTGGCGAGGCGCGCGGCGCGACATTGATGCTGCTCGAAGGCGGCAAGCAACCCCCGCTCGCCCCGCTCGGGTGGGCCCTGTCTCGCCTCGCGGCTGGAAGGGAGGCGGTCATCTTGCGCGGGCGGTACATCGTCGCGCGCCGTCTTCTCGCGTTGCCCATCATCGTGCGGGCCACCGGCCCGAGCCTGCTCTTCGAGCGCATCTTCGAGCGGCGCGCCCAGGATCTCGGCATCGACGTCGTCGGCTCGCGCCCGGTGCTCGCGACGACCACGAACCGCCTGCTGGCCCCCTTGCTTCGCCTGCTCGCGGCGTGACCAGGCCGCGGGGAACCGCGCCGGGGTCTGTTCGGCTCCGGGTCCGCGCGGCGGCCCGGCCCCTCGGCACCGACAAACCGGAAACCTGCTAGGCTTCCACGATGCTGTCCATCGTCATTGCAATCGTCGGGCTCGGCCTGCTGGTGGTGCTCCACGAGGGTGGGCACTACCTGGCCGCCAGGCTCTGCGGCATGCGGATCGAGCGGTTCTCGATTGGCTTCGGCCCGACCCTGATCGGCTTCAAGCGGGGTGGGACGACCTTTCAGATCGCCCCCATCCCGCTCGGAGGGTTCGTCCAGATCACCGGCCTCAATCCGCACGAGGAGTTCGACCGGGACGATCCTTTCGTCTATCCCAACCGGCCGCGCTGGATGCGCATGTTCACCATCGTGGCGGGGCCGCTGGCCAACTTCATCACGGCCTTCCTGATCATGCTCGTGGTGTTCACCACCCTCGGCGTCCCGCTGCCCTCCAAGACCGAGCGCATCGTCGATGTCAACGGGGGCTCGGCCGCGGCGGCGGCCGGGCTGCAGGCGGGTGACGTGATCGCCGAGGCGGACGGGCGCGCGATCGGGCCGGAACACACCATCCGCGATCAGATCAAGCAGGGCCACGGCGCACCCATGGCCCTCAAGATCCTGCGCGACGGGAAGCCGATCGTGACGACCGTGACGCCGAGGCAGCAGCCCTCGGGCGACTTCCTGATCGGCGTCCAGATCGATCACTACGACCTGACCGCCCTGCCGCTCGGCGCGGCCACCGTGCAGGCGCTGATCTACCCCTACGAGAAGTCGAAGATCATCCTCGGGGGCCTTTACAGCATGGTCACTGGCAAGGAGAAGGCGGAGCTGTCGGGGCCCATCGGCATCACGCGGGAGATCGCCAAGGCCGCCAACCGCAGCCTGTGGGATTACTTCGGGATCATCGCGATGCTGTCGGTGTACCTCGGGCTCTTCAATCTGCTGCCTCTGCCGGCGCTCGACGGCGGGCGGGCGCTCTTCCTGGCGGTCGAGGCCGTCATTCGCAAGCGGATCAACCCCCGGGTCGAGGCGATGGTCCACACGGTCGGGCTGGTGTTCTTGCTCGGGGTCCTCCTGATCGTCAGCTTCAAGGACTTCACGCGCATGTTCGGCAAGGGCTGACCTGCCGGCCAGATCTGGGGAGAGCTCAGGGGAGAGATCCGGAGCGCGTTGCATGTCACGTATCCGGCGCGGTCGGCCGACGGATCCCGTGGGCCGTGCCCTCCACGAGGGGCTGGTCGGTCCCCGGGCGCTGGTGGGGACCGCCTACATGGCGGAGCCTGCGTTGCGAGCTGCGTATGCGCGGGACGTGGCGCCGCGCACGGAAGCCGCGTTGACGCGCATCCTCGAGCAGCACGGCGTCGGTGCGCGCCTGAAGCGGCCTGGACGAGCTGACCGGCGCCGACTGCGCACGCTCGATCTCGGGAGTGGCACGGGCGCGGCTGGGGCGGCCCTCGATCGGTATTTCGGGGCGGGCGGGGTCGAGCGAACCTCGGTCGACCGGCACGTGGTCGGCCCGGGGATTCGCAACCTCGACCTCGCGAATCCGGCCTCGGTCGCGGCCCTCGGTGGCGGCTTCGATCTGGTGGTGGCGAGCCACCTGCTGAACGAGCTCTTCGTGAGCTCGAAGGGAGGCGGACAGGTCGGCGGGCAGACGGACGGGCAGACGGACGGGCAGACGGAAGAACGGCTGACGAGGCTGGCCGGGCTGGTGAATCGATGGGGGGAGGACTTGCTCGCGCCCGGGGGTCTCGTCGTCCTCATCGAGCCGGCCCTGCGCGAGACCTCGCGCGACCTGTTGCAGGTGCGCGATCGGCTGCTCGCGGCCGGGAGGCTGCGCGTGCGTGCGCCGTGCCTGTATCGGGGGCCCTGCCCGGCGCTGGCGCGCGAGCGCGACTGGTGCCACGACGCCGCGGCCGGCCTCGAGACCCGGCGGCGCGTCGATTTCAGCTACCTGGTGCTGGACCGGAGCGACGATGAGATCGGCGGACCGATCGCGGATGACGACGCAGGGCCGGGAGCCTGCCCGGAGCCGTCATGGTCCGCCGGCGCCGACGGTGCCGTCGCGCCAGGGGCGGGCGCGCTGGTCCGGGTGGTGAGCGATCCTATGGTCGAGAAGGGGAAGCTGCGGCTGTTCGTCTGCGGGGAGCGGGGCCGATTCCCCCTGGTGCGCCTCGACCGTCACACCTCGGAGCAGAATCGAGCCCTCGACGCGCTCGCACGCGGCGATCTGGCGCGCATTCCCGCCCTCGCGGTCGCCAGCAGCCTGGTGACCGACACGGGATCCGAGGCCCATCGGGCCGACGGCGAGCGCGTGAGGACGGACTGGTCGATCGAGCGCGTCGATCCGGAGACCTTGTGATGAATCCAAACCTCGGTCCCCCGCATCGTACCTGCGTTGCAACGACAGGAGCGCGAGGCACGTCATGGGCATGGGGATCAAAGAGAAGCTGCGTGACTACGCGTTCACGGAGGCGGGCTGGTTGACCTGGCTGGCGGTGGGGTACTCGGCCGGTGGGCTGCCACTGTTGCTGCAGTCGGCGGTCTCTCTGGTCTCGCACGGCGCGACGCCGAGCCGACGCGAGGATGCCGTCGTCGCGACGATGCGTCGCACGAACTGGCCTTGCGCCCGCTGACGCCCGTGGCTCGGCCCCCTGGGAGATCCGGTTGCGGGAGCGACGGCGGTTTCGGGCGGGACACTAGGCCGGCGAGAATCCACGTTCTCAGCGCGTTTGCAGCGACCCGGAGAGCGACTTGGTCGGGTCAATCCCGGCGTTACCCCAGGTGCTCGCGGACCCCGTCAGGCCGTTGATCGAGTTGAGGCCGTTGATCGAGTTGAGGCCGTTGATCGAGTTGAGGCCGTTGATCGAATTGAGGCCGTTGATCGA
>CAZIOH010000013.1:88209-90994 GCA_964540815.1 uncultured Myxococcales bacterium
TTGAGGCCGTTGATCGAGTTGAGGCCGTTGATCGAGTTGAGGCCGTTGGTCGAGTTGAGGCCGTTGGTCGAGTTGAGACCAGCCTTGGCAGAGCCACCGATCAACGCGAGGCAGGTGGAGAGGATGAAGGCGCTGACGGACGTGCGGATGGTCGAGGTGGTCATGGTGGGATCTCCTGGGTGTGTTCCTGTGGGGACGACACTCCCATTTGCACCCAATGTGCCATTGTGGAATCCCAATGGTTGCCGTGTCTTGCCCGGCTCGGACTCCGGCGGTTCACCCCTCGTCAGAGCGAACCGACTGTGATGACGCACCCTTCGCCAGGTTGGTCAGAGAGATCGCTATGACTTAGCGGGATTCCGATTAACGCGCTGATCCGGCGAAGTGTCTGGAGATGCGCTCGGCGATGAGCGCGACGTCGGCGGGCCGGAGCTCCGGATAGATGGGCAGCGCCAGGACCTCGTCGCAGGCACGCTCGGCCACGGGGAAGTCTCCTCGCCGATGGCCGAGCGACGCGAAGCAGGGCTGCAGGTGCAGCGGCGCCGGGTAGTACACCGCGGTTGCCACGCCATCCCGCGCCAGCGCGTCGGCCAGCGCGTCGCGCGCGCGGCCACCGCCGGCTCCGATCCGGGGAACACGCACCACGAACTGGTTCCACACCGCGCCCGGTGCATCATCGGGCGGCAGGGCCAGCGGAAGGCCCGCCAGCCGCTCGCGATACAGGGCCGCCAGCCGGCGACGGGCGGCGTTCCACGTCTGCAGGAGGGGGAGCTTGACCCGCAAGAGCGCGGCTTGAAGCTCGTCGAGGCGGAAGTTGCCGCCGATGATCTGGTGGACGAAGCGCTGGCCGGCCCCGTGGACGCGCAAGCGGCGAAGCGTGGCGGCGAGCGCGCCGTCGTTGGTCAGCACCATCCCGGCATCTCCGAGCGCGCCGAGGTTCTTCGACGGGAAGAACGAGAGGGCGGCGGCCTGGCCGATGGCACCGACGGGCCTCCCGTCGGTGTCGACCGCACCCACGGCCTGGGCTGCGTCCTCGATCAAGCTGACCCCGCGCGGCTCGCAGGCGGCCCGCAGCGCGGCCCCGGCGCACGGTCGCCCGAACAGATGCACCCCCACCACCGCCCGGGTCTCGGCGCCGATGGCGGCGCGCGCCGCCTCGGGATCGAGGTTGAGCGTGACCGGATCCACGTCCGCGAACACCGGCCGCGCGCCGAGGCGGACGATCACGTCGGCGGTCGCCACGAACGAGAAGGGTGTGGTGACGACCGTGTCCCCGGGGCTGACGCCGATGGCCATGAGCACCGCCAGCAGGGCGTCCGTGCCCGAGGACATCCCGATGGCGTGCGACGTGCCGAGGATCCGGGCGGCCTCGCGCTCGAAGGCGCGGACCTCGCCCCCCGCGTCGCCCGAGACGTAGCGGCCGGAGGCTAGCACCCGGCGGAAGGCCTCGACGAGAGGCTCGGCAAGCGGCGCGTGGTGCGACGCGAGGTCCTGGGTAGGGATCGTGGTCACCGGCGGCGTGGCGCTCGGGAGGGCCCGCAGCGCGGGCGCGGTTTCGGGCTCGGCTTCGGCTGCCTGTGCGGACCGGATCGTCTCGGGAGTTGACGTCACGCCGCCGGCCCGTGCTGGCGCAGCCACTGCTCGAAGACCAGCAGCGTCCACAGCTGCTTGCGGTGATCGCGCTGACCGCGCACGTGCTCCTCGAGGATGCGCGACACCTCGGCGGGCGCGAAGAAGCCCTCGCGGCGGAGCTTGTCCGGGTGCAGCTCCTCACGCAGGAGTGGCAGGAGCTCGCCCTTCATCCAGCGCGCGACCGGAACGCCAAAGCCCTGCTTGGGTCGATCGAGGATCTCGTCCGGCAGGTGACCGCGCAGCGCCGCCTTGAGGACCCGCTTGGTGATGCCGCCGCCCATGCGCAGGGACGGTGGCAAGCGACAGGCGAAGCTGACCACGTCGGTGTCGAGGAAGGGCGCCCGGGCCTCGAGGCCGACCGCCCCACAGGCGCGATCGACCTTCACGTTGATGTCGCCCGTCAAGTAGAAGCGACAATAAGCGTCCATGATCAGGTCCCACCCATCGCGCGCGCGGCTCTGCGCGGCCCGGACCTCGAGGTCGGCCAGCGGGTCGGCCGAGGCTCCCGGCCCGCGACGCACCTCGTCCGTCAGCAGCACCGACTGCTCCTCGGGCAGGAAGCTCGACATCCACCGCTGGTGCCGCCTCGGCCCCGTCCCCGAGATCCCCCGCAGGAACTGGTGAACCTTGAAGTCCAGGCTGAAGTAGTCGGTGCCAGCCGGCAGGTGCTGCGACAGCCGGCGCGCCATCTCGGCGCCGAGGCGGCCGAGGGGGGCCGGCAGGCGATCGTAGGTGTCGCGCGCCAGCTGCTCGGCCTTGAAGGTCGGGTAGCCGGCGAAGAGCTCGTCGCCGCCGTCGCCGCCGAGCGCCACCGTCACGTGCCGCCGGGTGAACCGCGCCAGCAGGTACATGGGAATGATCGAGGCGTCCGCCAGCGGCTCGTCCATGAACGTCATCACGTCCGGAAGGATGCCGAGCAGGGATTCCGGGGTGAGCCGCTCCTCGCGGTGCTCGGTGCCGAACCGCTCGGCCACCAGGCGGGCGTGGGTGGTCTCGTCGAAGCTGGCATCGGGAAAGCCGATGGAGAAGGTCTTGATCCCGCCGTGTCCACCGGCGGCGGCCATCATCGAGACCACCGCCGACGAGTCGATCCCCCCCGACAGGAACACCCCGAGCGGAACGTCGGACACCAGCCGCCGCTTCACCGCCCGCT
>CAZIOH010000014.1:0-86502 GCA_964540815.1 uncultured Myxococcales bacterium
GCCACCCGCAAGGGTTTACGAGTTCAAGTCTCGTCTCCGGTACTGCGCGGGATTGGGGGGGAAGTGGGACCTTCTGGCGGTGGGGCCGAAGTGAAGCGGGTCCCCTTGTATGTATCGGGGACGTGGCTCGCTGCCGCTCGGACGTCCCCGCGGCCCCTCTCGCTCCGCGCGGCAAAGCCGCGCTACGCTCGCCTGATCATCGCGAGGTGAACTTGGTACCTCGCGGTCCCGCCCCACCCCAGGTCCTCGCTCCCGCTGCCGTGAGGCGAGGGGCCGGGGAGGGAACGGGGTTGGCTCTTCTCCGTCGGGATGGGCCGCCACGGCCCACCGGCGCTCGCTCCTTCGCAGCTGCGGCAGGGCAGCCCGCAGGCGGCGGGCGGGTCAGCGGTGCTCGGCGGCGGCGCGGATGGTCGGCTCGGGCTCGGGGTCGGCGCTCACCTGGTCGGGTCGCGAGCGCTCGTCCGGCGCCAGGAGCGTGCTGGCGCCGCGATCGCGCAGGAAGGTGAGGAAGGCCAGCGCGGACGGGAGCTCGGCTGCGGGAATCTCGTCGAGCAGGTCTCGGGCCTGGCGGCGCAGGATCTCGCCGGGGGCCTCGCCGCTCGGGAGCGCCCTGGCGATCTCCACCGGCTCCTCGGGCTGCTGGACGCGACCCCAGGGCGGGGGGTTTGCGACGTCGATCTTGCTGTGCTCGACCCATGTCTGGATGTGGAAGTGCAACACGTCGGCCCGGTAAGCGAACCACCGCTCGCGTTCGGCCGGGAAGGCCAGCAGGACGTCCTTGAACCTGCGGAACGCCCCCTTGCCATCGATGGCGATGAGAAGGCGTTCCCGCAGCGGCCCTTCCGCCACGGAGGAAACGAACCGCTCCATCCAGCGATACTGCTCCCGCGACGAGGCCGGATCGACGCGCAGGAAACGCTCCGGGTTGGCCGCCACCTTCGCGCGGCGCGCCGCCGCGTCGGGCTCGCCGTCCACAATCGACAGCAAGTCTCCGTTGTCGAGATCGAGGAAACTCTCTTGATCGGGCGAATTGCGCTCGAACGCAATCTCGAGATCGCTCCAATTGACCGTGATCGGCGGCATTGACCGGCTTTCCTAATCTGTCTTAGGCCTACGTTGTCGGCTCGGATCGGCCCGGGACGAGGCTTCCATCCTCCCAGAAGAAAGCCAGGCGACCGGACAGGAGAGTCTAGGAGGCCCCCATGGCCATTGCAACCACATGTGGGACGGCCGACCGCGCGGGGCCGCGGCGACGCGGGGCCCCCTGGCTCGATCCAGCGGTTGACGTTCGATGAAGCTGGGGTAACATCCGACGCCCTTTTCGGGGGAGGTCCCATTGGCACGCGTCACCGTCGAAGACTGTCTGGAAAAAGTGAACAATCGTTTTGCGCTCGTGATCCTCGGGGCCGAGCGCGCCCGCCAGCTCGCGGGCGGTGCGCACGCGCTCGTCCGCTGCGACAACAAGCCGGCCGTGACGGCCCTGCGCGAGATCGCGCGCGGCTCGGTCCGCTTCAACGAGAACGTCGAGGGAACGGTGCGCCATTACCTCGCCGAGGTGAAGGCCCGCGGCCTCGCCCACGAGAAGAAGCGATAGCCGGTTCGGTGGCGGTCGAGGGCGGACGGGCGGGCGCCAGCCTGCCCCGCCCGGCCGCACCCACCGCCCTTCACACCTTGATGGCCAGCACGAGCTTCAGGTAATTGCCCTCGGGAAAGCCGGGGGCGACCGGGTAGTCCACCGGCAGGCCGATCCGCTCGACGATGCGGACGTCCGTCTCGACCGCGGCCGCCCCCTCGGCCAGCGCTCGGTCGAGCTCCGGCCCGCTCACCTTGGTGGAGTTGGTGGCGAAGGCCAGCAACCCACCGCGCTCCAGCACCGCGAGCGAAAGCTCCGCCAGCCGCGCGAGATCCTTGGTCACCGAGAAGTGTCCGGCCGGCCCCTGCGAGAACGACGGCGGATCGCAGACCACGAGATCGAACCTGCGCCCGCGCGAGGCGAACTTCTCCAGCGTCTTGCCGACATCGGCGGCGATGCCCTCCATCTGCTCCGGCGCCAGCCCGGACAGCTCGTAGTTGCGGCGGGCCCGGGCATGGCCCTTGGCCGCGAGATCGACCGCCACGACCTCGCTGGCTCCCGCCCGGGCAGCCGCCACCGAGAACGCCCCGGTGTACGAGAACAGGTTGAGGACCCGTCGGTCCTTGGCGTGGGCCGCCACGGCCGCCCGCCCGAGGCGCAGGTCGGGAAACAACCCCACACCGAGAGGCGCCGTCACGTCCACCCCGAACTTGCACTCACCGGCCGGCCCGCTCTCCTCCACCACCACCTCGAGCGGGGCCTCGTCGCCGCGGGCCCGCACCGCCGGCTCGGGCGCCGTCTGGCCCGACAGGGGACGGGTCCGCCGCTGCTCGTAGATGCCGGCCGGCCGGACTGTGGCGTCGATCGCGTCGAGCAACTCGTCACGCCAGGGCATGGCCCCGCCCGACAGCCACTGGACGACCACGAAGTCACCGAAGCGATCCACGTTGACGCCGGGAAGGCCCTCGCTGTCGCCCGAGAACAGGCGCATCGCCGATGGCCGGGAGGAGCCCGCCCCGAACAACCACCACCGCATCTGCACGGCGCGCGCGAACCGGTCGGCGATGGTGCCCGCGCCCGGAAAGACGGGGGTTCCAGGGGCCCGGCTCAGGATCCGGATCGCGACCGCGTGGTCGCGATCGACGTACCCGCGCCCCACGAACTCCCGGTTCCCCGAGACGAGCTCGACGACGGTGCCAGAGGGCTCGGAGACCCCCCTCGGGCCGAGGGCTTCCCGGAACACCCAGGGGTGGCCAGCGCGTACGCGTGCCGCGACGTCGGCCGGGAGCCGGTATTGCCCCACACGCTGGCTGACTCCGGAGGACGCCGGGAGACTGGCGGGTCGGCGCGCGCGCGTGGGCGGGCGCACCGCTGGCGGCGGTGGTTTCAAAGCGGGCGCACCATATCAGCCCCGGACCAAAGTCTCCATGCGAGGACTCGCCACCGACCGGAACCGCAGGCCGTGGCCCCACGCGTTACCCTGCTCGGCCGGCTCGGGTCGTTAGCTTGACTTCCGCCCCCCCACGGGCAAACGTCCTTCGGCGAGCTTAGCCTTAGGGGTCAGGTTTGGAATCCAAGCGCGAGGAGTACCTGAGATGAGTTCCAAAAAGGATGCGACGGCCGACTCGCACGATGCCCCCCGGCCCCGTTCCAGCGACGGTCACGACCCCGCCACTTCCGATGACCGGGACGATTCCCAGGAGACCGTCCTCGAGACCTCCTTCGGGGCCTCGACCTCGGCCTCCGGGCCCGAGGCGACCTGGATGGAGGACGAAGCCGACCGGGAGATCGGGGCGACGTCGCCGGCATCCGCCTCCCCGGCGGGCTCCCCGGCTTCCTCACCTTCCTCACCTTCCTCACCTTCCTGGCCCTCTTCGCCCTCTTCGCCCGCCCTTGGGGCTCCGGCCGGCGCCTCGGCGCGACCGGTCGGCAGCAAGACCTTGTTCGGCCTCGGGGACGGCGGACTTCCGTTTCCGGGCCTCGCCAAGTCCCTCGCCGACCTGCGGGCGGGGTACGCGGAGTCCCTGGCCCGGGCGGAGGGCCCGGCCCGTGCCGAGGGCACGCCCACGACCCAGTTTCCTGCCGTGGCCTCCCCGGCGGCGCCCGATTTCTTGAGCGAGGTCACGGACGCGCTCAACGCCCAGGCTCGGATGGCGCGGGCCCGCGCACTCGGGGGGCAGGCGGGGGACCCGGCCGCGGATTCGATCTCGGGTGCCGGTCACCGCAACATTCGTGAGGCCACCGGCGAGTCGACCGGCAACTGGTCCGTCGGGACGGCGGCGCGGGTCTCGTCCTGGGTCGAGGCGGAGTTCGAGGATCCCGATGACGGCCCGACCCTGCTGACTCCCGGGATCATCTCGATCACCGAGGACGCCTTCGAGGCCCCCGTGCTCGAGGCAGCCCCCGGAGTGGACGCCCTCGGGGACACCGAATCCGGCCCCCCTGCCCCTGCCCCGCCTGCCGCCGCGCATGACGCGCCTGGTATGACCGCCTCCTCGGGCGAGGAGTCGGTCGTGATAGGAATGCACGCCGACGAGGACTCGCTCACCCTGGTGCCCCTGGGCGGCGCCGAGACGCGGACGATGTCCGAGGCTGCCGAGGAGGTCGCCAGTTCCCAGCCGCTCCCCGGGGCGCATCCGTTCCCTGCCGAGAGCGCAGGGGCTGCCGAGCTCCTCGAGCCCGCTTGGGGTGATGTCCGCCCAGGCGAGGGCGAGGGCGAAGGCAAGGGCGAAGGCGACGGCGAAGGCTCGCTCGCGGGGCTCGCGGCGACGGCGACCGCGACCGCCGCGCAAGCCTCCGAGAGCACCACCGGAGGGGAGATTGCGACGGCCGCGGAAGCAACCGCCGCCGCCGCCCTGGAGCCGACCCCGGTCTCCGCGCAAGCAGCCGCCGCGCTGGTCACCGAACCGCCGGACGAGCCACCGAGCGATACCCAGATCGACGCCCGGCTGGGTGGCTTCGTCGGAACCGAGGGCCCGACGCCGATCCCCGAGTCGCTGGCGGCTTCCTCAGGGCCCGCGACCGACACGTCGACGGGCGAGCCCGGGTGGTTTGCGCCCCGCTGGTCCCCCGCATCGCCGTTCCGGGGTGATCACGCCGCCGCCCCCGCCCACGCCGACGTCCCGGCCCCCTCGACCCCGGGAGCGCCGGGCCACGCCGCCCGGGCGACCGCGACGCGAACGCCCACCGAGGGCAGGCCCAGCGCTCCGGCGTTCGGGACCCCACCCGGGACGCTGGCGGTGCCGCGGACCAACACGCCCCTGTCGTCCTTCGCCACCCTGCCCGCCCCTCCCCTGGTGTCGGCCGATGGAAAGCGACTGACCCTCCCCCCAGGTACGCCGGCCATGGGGCTTCCGGACCGTGCGCCAGCCACCCCCAAGGTGAACCTGCGCCGGGCGTCGCTCGCCGCCATCGTGGGCGGAGCCTTCGCCGGCGGGGTCCTCGTCGGTGTCCTGGTAGGCCGCGGCGGTGGAGCCGCCGCGCACGGGACAGCCGACGTCGCGCTGGTCTCCGCCCCGTCCAATCCGACCGTGGCGACCGACCCCAAGCCGGGGGCCGGCCCCTCGGCTCCGGCCGCCAGCGCATCCACGCCGACGGTCACGCCCATCCCGGCGGCACCGGCGCCCGCGGGACCCAGCGCGCCTGCAAACGCCGCTGCCGCACCGACGACGACGACGACGACGGCCGCCACCGCGATCGTCTCGCCACCGCCCTCGCCGTCACCTTCGCCGCCGGTCGCCGCCATCGCCGTCCCACCTCCGCCAGAGCCATCGACCCGAGCGGCCGCGTCGCACGCCGAGCCGGGCCGGGCCGGCGTGGGCTCGAGCGCTCCAACGGTGGTGCCGACCACGGCCGGTGAACACCTCGCCAGGGCGACGGGGACGGCCGCGACCCGGAGCCAGACGCCTCGGCTCGGCGCTCGCGCCAAGCGGCAGGCGGCTGGCGCGGAGACGGCAGCGGCCGCGGGACCGCGAACCGCGCCGCCCCCCCTCGCGGCGCAGGCCCCCGCTGCGTCCCCCTCGACCGCGAGCAAGCCGGCGGTCGCAGGGCGACCCCAGGTGGCCGTGGTGCCGAAGTCGACGCCCCCGAGCAAGACGAGTGGCGCGGTGGCGAAGGCCTCGGTCGTCGTCAAGTCGCCGCCGCCCAAGGGTCCCTGGCACGATCCCTTCGCCGACTGAGCCGGTCGTCAGGACAGGCCCCCGCCGTCAGTTCGCCACCAGCGCCTGGAGGAGCGCGTACGTGAAGGCCTGGCCCTCGACGAAGGACCGGACTGCGAGCCGCTCGTCACGTCCGTGGGCGCGGTTGTCGTCGACCTCGTGAAACAGGCCTGAGACCCCGTAGGTGGGGATTCCGGCGGCGCGCAGGAACCGCCCATCCGTGGCGCCCGCGCTCATGGTCGGCAAGACCGGCACGCCGGGCCAGAAGCGGGACGTCACCTTCTCGATGATCCCGAGGAGCTTGGCGGGCGGCAAGGTGGGGGCGGTGGTGGTCATGCTGGAGATCGCCTTCACGCTCACCTGCGGATCGGCGATCACCCCGCGCAGCACCTGCTCGACGTGGGCCGACGTCTCCCCCGGCAGGAGGCGGCAGTTCACGATGGCGGAGGCCAGCTGCGGCAAGGCGTTGTCGGCGTGGCCCGCGGTCACCCGGGTGGGGACGCAGGTCGTGCGCAGGCGGGCGTTGTAAAATGGCAGCGCCGAGAGGCGGGCCACGGCGGCCGCGTCGAGCGGGCGCCCCTCGGGAGCGAGGGCGATGGTCCGGAGATCGGCGCCGAGCTGTCCGGTCTCGAAGGTCGCCACCCGCTGGAAGTAGGCCCGCGTGACCGGGTTGCGCTGGGGCGGAAAGCGGTGGGCGTGCAGGCGCACCAGCCCCGCGGCCAGTCGAACGATGGCGTTGTCGGGCTCGGGCAAGGAGCTGTGGCCGCCCTTGTTGCGGACCTCGAGGCGATAGCTCTGGTAGCCTTTCTCACTGCACTGCACGTCGTTCGCGCGGTACCGGCCGTGGCTCGCCTCGCCGCCGCCGCCCTCGTTGAGGGCGAACTCCGCGTCGATGAGCGGGCGCTGGTGGGCGAGCAGCCACTCGACGCCATTCTCGTCGCCGTCCTCCTCGTCGGCGGTGAGGGCCAGGATCAGGTCGCGGCTGGTCGGCTCGCCGGTGCGGTGCAGGCGCAGCAGATCGGCGACCCACAGCGCCACCAGGGACTTCATGTCGAGGGTACCGCGGCCGTAGTAGAAGCCGTCCTTCTCGGTCAGCGTGAACGGATCGAGGGACCAGTCGGCCCGCTCCGCGGCGACCACGTCGAGGTGCCCGAGCAGCAGGATGGGCCTGCGGGTGGTGGCCGCGGCGGCGCTGGTGCCACCCCCGACGGCCCTCTCCCCTCCCGCCCCGGCGCCGGCGCTGCCCGCGGAGGCGCGCGCGCGGAGACGCACCACCAGGTTCATCTTGCGCGGGGACGGCCCGAGGACCTGCACGTCGGCGGCGGGAAATCCGGCGGCCCGAAAGCGCCGGGCCAGCGCCTCGGCGGCCGTCGTGGCGCTGCCGTGGTCGTGGGTGGTGTCGGTCTCGATGAGCTCGCGAAAGATCTCGCGGGCGAGCGTCAGGTCCTCGGAGGGCGTGCCAGGCGCGAGGGCGGGCGCCGCTGGGCTGGGAGCGGCGATCGCCCGGGGCGCGCGGGCGGGGGCGAGGAGACCAGCCACCGCGACGGCCACCGCCAGGAGGGGATCCCGAGCGACGCGAGGCTGGCGGTGTCCGGGGCGGTGGCGCGGAAGAAGGTCGAGGTCGCGGTCGCGGTCGCGGTGGAGGTCGCGGTCGCGGTCGCGGTGAGGGGCGGGCGGCATGGGGCGAGCTTCCCACCAAACGGCGGCGTGACCAGAGGCGACCGAGCCCGGCGCTCAAGATTCGGGGCGGGAAGCCCGAGAAAAGGAGGTTGATGAGTCGACTCGGGGACATTCTCGTCCGGGAGGAGCTGATCTCCCCCGAACAGCTTCAGCGCGCCCAGGAGGCGAGTCGCAAGACCGGCGAGCGGCTCGGGCTCCTGCTGGTCAAGAGCGGCGTCCTGTCCGAGGACGAGCTGACCCAGTTCCTCTCGCGGCAATACGGGGTCCCGGCCATCAACCTCGGCGAGTTCGAGATCGAGCCCGAGATCATCGCGCTCGTTCCGCGGGACGTGGCCCGCAAGCACCGCCTCATCCCGATGAGCCGCAGCGGCAACTCGCTGATCGTGGCCACCGCCGATCCGTCCCAGGTGGCGGCGCTCGACGATCTGCACTTCCTCACCAACCTCAACATCGAGGTGGTGGTGGCCTCGGACGCGTCGATCTCCGAGGCCCTGACCAGGTACTTCGAGCCCAAGGACGAGCTCGCCAGCTTCAACATGGAAGAGGTCATGGGCGACCTCACCGAGGACGTGGACTTCGCGCGGCAGGACGAGGCCGACGACAACCTGATGGATCTCGAGCGCGCGTCCGAGGACGCGCCGGTGGTCAAGCTGTGCAACGTGATCCTGCTCAACGCCGTCAAGAAGGGCGCGAGCGACATTCACATCGAGCCCTACGAGAAGAGCTACCGGGTCCGCTACCGGGTGGACGGCGTGCTGCAGGAGGAGATGACCCCGCCGCTCAAGCTCAAGGCCGCCCTCACCAGCCGCATCAAGATCATGTCCCACCTCGACATCGCCGAGCGGCGGCTGCCCCAGGATGGCCGCATCAAGCTCAAGCTCGGCCGCGGCAAGGAGATGGACTTCCGGGTGTCGGTGCTGCCCACCCTGTTCGGCGAGAAGATCGTCATGCGCTTGCTGGACAAGGGCAACCTGCAGCTCGACATGACCAAGCTCGGCCTCGAGCCGGCGCAGCTGGCCGAGATGAAGCGCGCCATCGAGGCGCCCTACGGGATGGTGCTGGTCACCGGCCCGACCGGCTCCGGCAAGACCACCACCCTGTACTCGGCGCTGCAGGAGCTGAACCAGATCTCCGACAACATCAGCACCGCCGAGGATCCGGTGGAGTTCAACCTGGCGGGCATCAACCAGGTGCAGGTGCGCGACGACATCGGGCTGACCTTCGCGGCGGCGCTGCGCTCGTTCCTGCGCCAGGACCCGGACACCATCATGATCGGCGAGATCCGCGACTTCGAGACCGCCGAGATCGCCGTGAAGGCCGCCCTGACCGGCCACCTGGTGCTCTCGACCTTGCACACCAACGACGCCCCCTCGACCATCACCCGGCTGCTGAACATGGGGGTCGAGCCGTTCCTGGTGACGGCCTCGGTGAACCTGGTGGAGGCGCAGCGCCTGCTGCGGAAGATCTGCGCCAGCTGCAAGCAACCCATCCCGACGCCGAAGGACGAGCTGCGCACGCTCGGCGCCAAGGACGAGGAGATCGAGACCGCCTCCTGCACCCGGGGCGTCGGGTGCTCGGTCTGCGGCGGCTCGGGCTACAAGGGGCGGATCGCCATGTACGAGGTCATGACCATGACCGACCCGATCAAGGAGCTGGTCCTGCAGGGCGTGTCGGCCACCGAGCTCAAGGCCGAGGCCATGCGGCGGGGCATGCGCACCCTGCGCATGTCGGGGATCACCAAGATCTGTCAGGGCACGAGCTCGGTCGAGGAAGTCGCCCGCGTCACGGCGGCGGATTGAGAGAGCGCCGCACATGACCGTCACCACCACCCCCCCACCGCCCAGCCAGGCCCAGGCCCAGGCCGTCACCCTGCATCAGCTCCTCAAGAGCATGGTGGAGAAGGGGGCGTCCGATCTCCACATCACCACCGGCTCGGCGCCGCAGCTCCGCATCGACGGGGAGCTGGTGCCCTTCCGGGTGCCGCCGCTCGGCCCGGTGGAGACCAAGCAGCTCTGCTACTCGGTGCTGACCGACGACCAGAAGGCCAAGTTCGAGGAGGAGCAGGAGCTGGACCTGTCGTTCGGCATCAAGAACCTCTCGCGCTTCCGCGCCAACGTCTTCCTGCAAAAGGGGGCGATCGCCGGGGTCTTCCGCACCATCCCCTTCAAGATCCGATCGTTCCAGGAGCTGGGCCTGCCGCGGGTGATCGAGGAGCTGTGCAACAAGCCGCGCGGGCTGGTGCTGGTGACCGGGCCGACCGGCTCGGGCAAGTCCACCACCCTCGCGGCCATGATCGACAAGATCAACACCGAGCGCCACGAGCACATCGTGACCATGGAGGACCCGATCGAGTTCATCCACCAGCACAAGAGCTGCGTGGTGAACCAGCGTGAGATCGGGTCCGACAGCAAGTCCTTCAAGCGGGCGCTGAAGTCGGTGCTGCGCCAGGACCCGGACATCGTGCTGGTCGGCGAGATGCGCGACCTCGAGACCATCGAGGCGGCCCTGACCACCGCCGAGACCGGGCACCTGTGCTTCGGGACCCTGCACACCAACTCGGCGGTGCAGACCATCAACCGGGTGATCGACGTGTTCCCCCCCCACCAGCAGTCGCAGATCCGGGCCCAGCTGTCGTTCGTGCTCGAGGGGGTGATCTGTCAGTCGCTGATCCCGCGGGCCTCGGGCAGCGGGCGGGTGGCCGCCCTCGAGGTGATGATCCCGAACTCCGCCATCCGCAACCTGATCCGCGAGGACAAGATGCACCAGATCTACTCGCAGATGCAGATCGGCCAGGGCACGAGCGGGATGCAGACCCTGAACCAGCACCTGGCGCAGCTCTTCGCGGCGCAGACCATCACCCTCGAGGAGGCCATCGGCAACAGCTCGGATCCCAACGAGCTGCAGCAGATCATCGGCTCGGCGGCGGGGCGAGGGCGGTAGGGCGCGATGGCTGCCTATCTGTGGGAGGCCCGGGCGCGCAGCGGCGAGCTCAAGAATGGGGTGATGGAGGCGGAGAGCCCGGAGGCGGTGGAGCAGCGGCTGCAGATGCAACTCCTGGTGCCGACCGCCGTGCGCAAGCAGCCGAAGGAGCTGACGCTCCCGTTCGGGACCGGGGTCAAGACCACCGACGTGGTGATCTTCACCCGCATGTTCGCCACCATGATCGACGCCGGTCTGCCCATCGTGCAGTGCCTCGACATCCTGTCCACCCAGTCGGAGAACAAGCGCTTCGGCAAGATCCTGGGCAGCGTCAAGGCCTCGGTCGAGGGCGGGCTGACCCTGTCGGCCGCGCTCGGCAAGCACCCCAAGGTCTTCGACGATCTCTTCGTGAACCTGGTGGCGGCCGGCGAGGCGGGGGGCATCCTCGACAGCATCCTGCAGCGGCTGTCGATCTACATGGAGAAGGCCATGAAGCTCAAGCGCCGGGTCAAGGGGGCGATGGTCTACCCGCTGTCGATCATCGGGATCGCGGCGCTGGTGGTGACCATCCTGCTCACCAAGGTCATCCCGGTGTTCGAGAAGATGTTCAAGGACTTCGGGGGCGGCAAGCTGCCCATGCCCACCCAGGTGGTGATCCAGATCTCCCACGCTCTCGCCCACTACCTGCCCTACATCGTGGCGTCTCTGATCGCCGGGGGGACCGCCTTGCGGATGGTCCTGCGCACCCCCGGTGGGCGGGAGGCCTTCGACGGGATGCTGCTCAAGCTGCCGGTGCTCGGCAACGTGCTGCGCAAGGTGGTGGTGGCCCGCTTCACCCGCACCATGGGGACCCTGCTTTCGTCGGGGGTGCCGATCCTGGACGCGCTCGAGATCTGCGGCAAGACCGCCGGGAACACCGTGGTGCAAAAGGGCATCATGTACGCGCGCGCGCAGATCTCCGAGGGCAAGGACATGGCCACGCCCCTGATGGAGACGGCGCTCATGCCGCCCATGGTGGTGCAGATGATCGGGGTCGGCGAGCAGACCGGGGCGCTCGACGCCATGCTCTCGAAGATCGCCGACTTCTACGAGGAGGAGGTCGACGTCGCGGTGGCCTCGATGACCAGCCTCATCGAGCCGGTGATGATGGTGTTCCTGGGGGCGGTGATCGGCGGCATGGTGATCGCCATGTACCTGCCGATCTTCGAGATGGCCGGGAACATGAAGACCGCTTGACCGGGAACGAGCGAGGCATGCCAAGGGTGATACCCCACGACAGCCAGAGCGTCGGAGAGACCCGGGCCGTGCCACCGCCCGACCGCGCGAGCCGTGACCGGGCCGCGCCGGACCGCGCGGCGCAGCCGGGATCGGCGCAGCAGCGCGACCGGCTGCTGACGGTGAAGTACCTGATGCTGTTCCGGGTGGGCCTCGCCACCCTGTTGCTCGGACTGATGGTGCTGACCGAGCTGTCGAGCAGCGGCGGGGGCCGCGGGGGCGATGGGCTGACCAGCCCCTTCGCGCGGTTCGTCTTCGGCCTCATCGCCGCGACCTACACGGCCAGCCTGACCTACGCGCTGCTCTACACCCGGGTCCGTGACCCCGAGCGCTTCGCGTACTGGCAGATCGCCGTCGACCTGCTCCTGACCACCGCGCTGGTCCACGCCACCGGCGGCGCCCAGAGCGGATTCTGCTTCCTCTACCTGGTCGACGTGGTGGCGGTGACCTTGCTGGCCCGGCGGCGCGGGGCCTGGATGGTGGCCATGGCCGGGATGGCCCTCATGTGGGGCGTCGCGCTCCTCGGGTATGCGCGGGTGCTGCCGCTCGTGCCGGGACAGCTGCTCGCGCCCTGGGATCTGCCGCGCGCCACCCTGCTGACCAAGCTCGGCCTGCACAGCGCGGCGTTGATCGCGGTCGGGGTGCTGTCGTCGCGCCTGGCGGCCCTCGGCCGCCACGCCGATGAGCAGGTGTCGCGTCACGAGGCCCTGGCGGACGATCTGGCGCGTCTCCACGAGAACACCATCCGCTCGCTGACCTCGGGCCTGATCACGCTGGATCCAGCCGGGGCGGTGACCAGCGCCAACGAGTTCGGCTGCGAGATCCTCGGCCGCGAGTCGAGGATGCTGCTCGGGTTGCCCTTGGCCGCGGTGCTGCCCGACCTGCCGCGGGTGCTGGCGGAGGCCGGGCCGGGAGGAACCGTACGCAGGAGCGAGGTGGTGGTCCACCGCCCGGACGGATCGGCCCGGCACCTCGGGATCTCGGCGGTCCCGCTGTCGGATCGCGCGGGCAAGCACATCGGGCGGGTGATCCACTTCCAGGATCTGACCGAGCTCAAGCGCATGGAGCTCGCGGTGGCGCGCGCCGAGCGCCTGGCCACCATCGGACGGCTGTCGGCGGCCATCGCCCACGAGATCCGCAACCCGCTGGCCAGCATCTCGGGATCGATCGAGATCCTGCGGGGCGGCCTGAAGGACAGCGAGCCAGAGAGCCGGCAGCTCATGGACATCGCCATCCGGGAGGTCGAGCGCCTGAACGGGCTCGTCACCAGCCTGCTCGACTACGCGCGGCCGTCCTCGGAGGAGCGGCGCCCGCTCGATCTGGCGGAGGAGGTGGGGGAGATCGTGCAGGCCTTCGAGCTCGAGAAGCGGGGCGCCGACCAGCCCATCGCGGTCGAGACCAGCTTCGAGGCTGGCGTGCGCGTGCAGGCGGCCCCCGGGCAAGTTCGTCAGATCGTGTGGAACCTCTTGCGCAACGCGGCCGAGGCCATGCCGGCGGGGGGACGGATCGCCCTGCGCGTGGGGCGATCCGCCGTTGCGCCACGCAGCGGGGCCGCGCCGGGTGGGGTGGATGGCGCCCGCTCGGCGGTGGTGGTGGTGACCGACACCGGCGAGGGCATCCCCAGGGCGGATCTCGACCACATCTTCGAGCCGTTCTTCTCGACCAAGCGGACCGGGACCGGGCTCGGCCTCGCGACCGTGGCCCGCATCGTCGATGACCACCAGGGCGGGATCGAGATCGCGAGCGAGATCGGCAAGGGCACCTCGGTGACCCTGCGGCTCCCGCTCTTCACGGCGAGCGCCCAGGCCCGGGCCGCCTGAACCCGTGGACGTTCACGTGGCCGCGGACGTGATCGTGGCCGATCCCGTGATCGTTGACGTGCACGTGAACGTGAACCGTGCGCGCGCACGGCCACCGTCTACGACCACGGGGCCGATCACGATCGGGTCCACGGCCACGTGAACGTAACGTGAACGGCCACGGGTCTTGGCGGGTGGCCGGGGGCGGGGGGCGCGTGTAGATTGCACCGCCGTGAGCGCACGCTATGTCCCGCTCTTGAATGCGGTTCGTCGGGCCGCCCCGACCGGGGTGTGGTCGGCGGGGGTGAAGCTGGCGCGGGCCGAGGCGGTGGCCGTCGAGTCCACCGACCCGGAGGAGGTGGTGCTGCGGGTGCGGACTCCCGGGCGGCCGGTGTCGCCCTCGGTCGTGCTGTACCCGGGCGAGCGCGACTGGGACTGTGATTGCCCCGGGCGCATGCGGCCCTGCGAGCACATCGTGGCCGCAGCCTTGTTTCTGGCGCCGCCGCCGGCCGCCGCCACCGACGCCGCGGCGGACAGCAGCGCCGCCGAGCCCGGGCAGCCTCAGGCAGCCGACGGGGGACCTCCCTCGCCTCTGCCAGGTCGTGGGGCGGCGGTTCCCGGCCCGGCGACGGCGGCCCGGACCATCGCCGCCTGGGCGCAGATCGCCTACCGCCTCGCGCGCGAGGACAGCGGCCTCAAGTGCGCGCGGGTGATCGTGCGGACCGCCGGAGCCGCCGGCCTCGAGAGGACCCTCGAGACGCCGCTCACGCAGTCGCTCACGCTCCACCGCAACCGCCCCGAGGCCGCCGACCTTCACCTCGAGGAGTGGGACATGCGCGCCGATCTCTTGCTCGAGGGCGCGGGGTCACGGGGGGTCCTGTCCCCGAGCAAGCTCGATGCCCTGCTGGCCATCCTGGTCGGCGCGCGCCAGGTGACGCTCGACGGACGGCCGGTGGCGGTGTCCGACGAGCGCATCCGCCCGCAGGCGGTGGTGACCGACCGCGGACCACGCGACGACGATGATCTGTGCCTGACCATCTCGCGGGATCCGCGCGTCACCGATGTGCTCGCCGCCGGGGTCGCGCTGGCGGGCGATGCCATCCACCGCCTCGACGAGATCGAGCTGACCGGCGCCTACCTGCAGCACCTGCCGATCGTGCGGGTGATCCCGGCCTCGGCCGCGGGGGAGCTCGCCACCCGCACCTTGCCCGACCTCGCCGGGCGCATGCCGGTCGAGGTGCGCACCCGGCGCGTTCCCCGCATCGTGCGCGACGTGTCTCCGCGGGTGATGCTCTCACTCGAGCAGGTCGGGGCCGGGCTCTCGGTGCTGCCGACCCTGGTCTACGGTCAGCCGGCCCTGGTGCGGATCGACGCCGGACGCATGATCCACCTCGGCGGTCCCGTCCCCCTGCGTGACGAGCCCAGCGAGCGGCGGCTGGTGCAGAAGCTGCGCGACGAGCTGAACCTCGTCCCCGGTCGCCGCGCCACCTTCGAGGGGCCGGATGCTCCGCGCTTCGCCGAGAAGCTCGCGCGCTGGCGCGGCGATCTGGTGGGCAGCGGCGCCCGCCTGCTCGGCGCCGGGGCACGCCTCACCCCGAGGTTGAGCATCGATGGGCAGCCCAGAGCCACCGGCCTCGGATCCGAGAGCGCCGCGGAGGTCGATGTCGATGTCCGGTTCAACCTGACCTTCCAGGTGATCCGCGACGCGGCGGCCGGAGCGGCCGGGGCGACGACCACCGTCAGCGCGGAGGCCGTGCTCGCCGCCTGGCAGGAGGGGCTCGGCCTGGTGGCCCTCGACGGCGGCGGCTGGGCCAGCCTGCCCCAGGATTTCCTGGCCAAGCACGGGCAGCGCCTGGCGGATCTGCTGGCCGCGCGCGGTGCCGATGGCCGGCTGGCGAGCCACGCGCTCACGGCGCTCGGGGCGCTGGCGGCCGAGCTCGATTGCCCCCCGCCCCCGGGGCTCGATCGCCTGGCCAGACTGGTGGGCGGCTTCGAGGCGGTGCCCCGCGCGCCGCTCCCCGCCGATCTCACGGCCCAGCTCCGGCCCTACCAGCAGCAGGCGGTGGACTGGCTGACCTTCCTGCGGGAGGCCCGGCTCGGGGCGATCCTCGCCGACGACATGGGCCTCGGCAAGACCCTCGAGGCCCTGTGCGCGGTGAGGGGCGAAAGCCCGACGCTGGTGGTGTGCCCGACCAGCCTGCTCGCCAACTGGCGGGCGGAGATCGCACGCTTCCGCCCGTCGCTCTCGGTGTCGGTGTACCACGGCCCGGGGCGGCGCCTCGATCCGGAGGCGGCGGTCACCCTCACGAGCTACGCGATCCTGCGCCTCGACAGCGATCGCCTGGCTGCCCGGCGCTGGAGCACCGTGATCCTCGACGAGGCCCAGGCCATCAAGAACCCCGACAGCCAGGCCGCGCGCGCCGCCTACGCCCTCGAGGCCGACTTCCGGATCGCCCTGTCGGGCACGCCGCTCGAGAACCGGCTGGACGAGCTGTGGAGTCTGGCGCACTTCACCAATCGCGGATTGCTTGGGGGACGGCGGGACTTCGACGCGCGCTTCGCCCGCCCCATCGCCGACGGGGATCGGGGCGCCACCCTGCGCCTGCGGGAGAAGCTGCGCCCCTTCCTGCTCCGCCGCCTCAAGCGGGACGTGGCGCCGGAGCTCCCCCCGCGGACCGACGCGGTGCTGCGGGTCTCCCTCGACGAGCGCGAGCGCGCGGTGTACGACGCCGTGCGGGCCGCCACCCGCGCCGACGTGGTGGCGCTGATGGACGGTGGCGGCAGCGTGCTGGCCGCCCTCGAGGCCTTGCTGCGGCTGCGCCAGGCCGCCTGCCACCCGGGGCTCGTGCCGGGACAGACCGCCAGCACCTCGTCCAAGGTCGAGGCGCTGCACGACGCGCTCGAGAACGTCGCCGGGGACGGGCACAAGGCCCTGGTCTTCTCGCAGTGGACCTCCCTGCTCGACAAGCTCGAGCCGGGGCTCGCCGCCCGGGAGATCCCGTTCGTGCGGCTCGATGGCTCGACCCGCGATCGGGCCGGCGTGGTGTCGGAGTTCCAATCACCGGGAGGACCACCCGTGATGCTGCTGTCGCTCAAGGCCGGCGGCGTGGGCCTGAATCTGACCGCCGCCGACCATGTGTTCCTGATGGATCCCTGGTGGAACCCGGCCGCCGAGGACCAGGCGGCCGACCGGGCGCACCGCATCGGCCAGGACCGTCCGGTCATGGTCTACCGCCTGGTGGCCAGCGAGACGGTGGAGGAGAAGATCATCGCGCTGCAGGATCGCAAGCGCAAGCTGGCGGATGCCGCGCTCGGTGGTGAGGCGGTGGGGGCGCCCATCACCCGCCAGGATCTGCTCGATCTGCTCGAATAGCCGGCATCGGCGCGGGTTTCCAGCTGCCGCCAGGGTCGGCCGGAGCCGCGTCAACAAAATGGATCGGCCCTCTCAAGGTGGGTCAAGACCCTGACGATGGCCAGAAGCGAACATGCGGATGCCGGGTCAAGACAACTCTCCGAAGCGCTTCATCACCATCGGCGGCGGCAAGGGTGGTGTGGGCAAGAGCATCGTCGCGTCGAACCTGGCCCTCGCGATGGCCCAGGCCGGGTCGCGGGTGGTCCTGGTGGACTGTGATCTCGGGGCCGCCAACCAGCACGTGCTGTTCGGCGTCGATCGACCGAAGCCGGGCATCCAGGGGCTCCTCGACCGCAAGATCGACTCGCTCGAGGAAGGCCTCACACCGACCCCGCACCCGAACCTGCACCTGGTGGCGGGGACCGGCGCCGCCATGGGCGCCGCCAACATCAACCATGGGGAAAAGCAGCGCATCATCCGCCGCATCCGCTCGATCGACGCCGACGTGATCCTGATCGACGTGGGCGCGGGGGTCAGCTTCAACGTCCTCGACTTCTTCGAGATCGGGACCCAGCGGCTCCTGGTGGTGACCCCGCAGGTGACCTCGATCCAGACCGCTTACTCGTTCCTCAAGGGGTCGGTCCTGCGCACCTTGCACCACCACGCCGAGAAGGCCAGCGAGCTCGAGCTCCTGGCCCCGGCCAGCAAGAGCGGCGAGAACGAGAAGGTCAGCCAGATCCTGGCCCGGGTGCGGGAGCAATCGCCCGACCTGGCCGACTCGATCGACCAGATCCTGGCCAGGTTCGGGGCGCAGCTGGTCGGCAACCAGGTGTTCGAGTCCAGCCAGAACGGCATCTTCCACGCGATCACCCGGATGATCCAGAGCTTCCTCGGCATCACGGTCCCGATCCTCGGGACCATCCACGCGAGCCGCCGCATCCGCGAGTCGGTCAACCTGCGCAAGCCCATGCTGCTCGGCGCGCAGGCGGACGACGACACCCGGGCCTTCCACCAGATGGCCGAGGCGCTGCTCGCGGAAGACATTGCGATTGACGATCTGCTGACCGAGGACAGCGCCCGCCACACCCTCGGGACGAGCGGGGCGCCAGGCCCGCAGGCGCCAGTCGACGGCGGGCGCACGAGCACCGGCAGCCTCGGCAGCATCGGGGCCGCGCCCGGGGCCTCGACCTCCGACGGCGAGCGCGGCTCGCGGTCGGTGGTGGCGGCGGCCTCGAACCGGGGCGCTCCCCCGGCGCCCCCGACCGAGAGCACCGGCAGCGGCGTCGAGCCGCCGAGCGAGCGTGGCTCGGGGGCACCTGCGGAGCTGCCCAGCACGCCGCGCCAGACCCTGAACGCCATGCTCGATCCCTACATGCGCCGCTCGCCGCGCGTGGAGGTGGACTGGATGGGGAGCCTGCGCGCCAGCGACGGCATCCGCCCGGTCCGCATCTTCGAGGTCTCGGACGGCGGCGCCATCGTCGAGACCGCGCAGAGCCTGGAGATAGGCCAGGAGCTCACCCTGGTGTTCGAGCAGGTCCTGAGCCAGCCCCAGACCCGCGTGATCGTCAAGCGCCGCTCGACCAACGGCTTCGTGGTCGAGGGCGACATCCCCCCGGCCGTCATGGCCGCCGCCACCCTGCCCGGCGCGGCGGTTCGGCGGATGGCCGGCTAGTCTAGGGGGCCGCCAAAACCCGTGGCCGTGATCGCCGGCCTGAGCGTGATCGTGATCGATCCCGTGATCGTAGACGTGGCCGTGCACGTGAACGCCCCCGTGAGCGTGATCGAGACGGCGCCCGGGCGCAGGGCATAGGGCGTAAGGCGTAAGGCGTAAGGCGTAAGGCGTAGGGATCGATGAGCTCTGTCAGCATGGCGACCACTCGCTCCGAGCGGCGATATGAGACGATCACGTTCACGGGGGGGTTCCCGTGCACGTGCACGGCCACGATCATGGGGGGCGGCCACGATCACGTCCACGAGGACAGGTTGGGGACGTGCGGTAACCTTCACGATCATGGCGGGCAAGCCCAAGCCGACCTCGGAGCGGGTGGTGCCCGCGCCGGCGAAGGAGACGGCGGAGGAAGCGGCGTTTGCGGAGGCCATGCGCGGGGTCCGGGTGCTCGAGGGACGGGGCCGGGTGGTGACCGGCGGACACCAGCCGCCGAGCCATCCCGCTGCGGTCGAGGCGCGGCGCGCGCGGGCGCTGGCCAAGGCGGCCCCCGCGGGCGGGCAACTCCCCGTGACCGGCGACGGCGCCGAGGTGGCGGAGGCTGGGAGCCGCTGGCAGCTCCGCGCCCCCGGGATCGACCGGCGGACCGTCAAGCGACTGGGCGCGGGAGATCTCCCGGTCGAGGCTCGGCTCGATCTGCATGGGCTCACGCGCGGTCAGGCGGCCGAGGCGCTCGGGCGATTCCTGGCGAGCGCGCGCACCGGGCAGCGGCGGGCCCTGCTCGTGATCCATGGACGTGGCCTGCACTCGGGCACGGGCGGGCCGACCCTCACCCAGCTGGTTCGCGAGCTCCTGAGCCGGGGTGAGCACGCGGCCGCGGTGCTGGCCGCCGTGGCTGCGCCGTCGCGCCTCGGTGGCGAAGGCGCCACGCTGGTGTGGCTGCGCAAGTCATAGCTCGCGCTCGCGATCGTCGTCGCCGGTGACGCGCGTCCCGGCCGCGGCAAAGGAAACTGTGTCGGCCGTGCCGACCGCGGTGTCCCCGAAGCGCGCCGTGATGCGATCCAGCGCGGCGTTCAGCTTCTCGGCGCGGCTCGGGGCCGGCGGCGCAAAGAGCTCGAGCGCCGCGGCCTCCGTCATCGACAACCCCTGCACCGAGACGCCCGTGAGCCGCACTTGCGCGCGGAGCGGCGATCGCTCGAGCAACGTCATCGCGACCCGGTACAGGGTCTGGCCATCGTCGGTGGGCTGGGCCAGGGTCAGCCGCCGCGTGCTGAGCGCGAAGCTGGCGGTCTTGATCTTGAGCTGCACCACCCGCCCGCGCACCCCCGCCCGCCGCAACCGCCGCGCCAGCCGCAGCGCCTGGGCGTGAATGTGCGGACCGAGCACGCTCGGGTCGGCGGCGCAGTCCTCCTCGAAGGTGTCCTCGGTCCCGAGGCTCTTGGCCGCCCGATCCGGCACCACCGCCCGCGGATCGATGCCCTGGGCCAGCTCCCACAGGCCTCGGCTGCCCGGAACCTGCCGCTCGAGCCACTCCGGATCCCGCGCACCGAGCGCACCGATGGTGTGAAGCCCGAGCCGGCGCAGCACCTCCTCGGTCTTGCGTCCGACGCCCCACAGGCGCCCCACCGGCAACGGCGCGAGGAACGCCTGCGTCTCGGGCCCGGGCACCACGCGCATGCCGTTCGGCTTGGCCACGTCGGAGGCGATCTTGGCGACGAACTTGACCGTCGCCACCCCGGCCGAGGCCGGCAGGTCGAGCTCGCGCGCGATGCGGGCCCGCAGGCGGCTGGCGATGGTGGCGGCGTCGCCGAACAGCGCGCGCGACGCCCCCACGTCGAGGAAGGCCTCGTCGAGCGAGAGCGGCTCGACCAGCGGCGTGACGCTGCCGAGGATGGAGAACAGCGCCTCGCTGGCCTCGCTGTAGGCGGCGAAGCGTGGGGGCACCACCGTGGCGTCGGGCGCGCGGCGCAAGGCCTCCACCATCGACATCGCGCTCTTCACCCCGAACGGACGCACCTCGTACGAGGCGGCCAGCACCACCCCGCGGCGCGCGTGGCCGCCGACGATGACCGGGCGTCCACGCAGCGCCGGGTGATCGCGCTGCTCGACCGACGCGTAGAAGGCGTCCATGTCGATGTGAATGATGGTGGGATCGGCGGCCGCATGCGGCCCTGCCGGAACCGCGCCCGTCATCTTCGCGCCGCCCGCGCCGCCCGCGGCTGAAACGGGTGGCGTCCGTGCCGGTTCCCGCCCATGGTTCCGCCCGACGCACGTGGCGGACGCGCGCGCAAACGGGACAGGAGCAAGCCATCATGACGACCACGACCAACAAGACGATGCGTGCGATGCAAGTCACCAAACCGGGCGCGCCATTCGAGCTCGTCGAGCGCGCGGTTCCCGAGCCGGGGCCGACGCAGCTGCGGATCAAGGTCGAGGCCTGTGGCGTTTGCCACAGCGATGCGATGGTCCGATCGGGTGCCTACCCCGGTCTCAGCCTGCCGCGCATCCCGGGCCACGAGATCGCCGGGCGCATCGATGCCCTCGGCAGCGCGGTCCACGCCGGGACGTGGAAGGCGGGGGATCGCGTGGGGGTTGGCTGGCACGGTGGCCATTGCTTCGAGTGTAACGCCTGCCGGCGGGGCCTGTTCATCAACTGCGTCAAGGGCCTGGTCACCGGCATCAGCCACGACGGCGGGTACGCCGAGTACGTGGTCGTCCCGCAGGAATCCGTGGCCCGCATCCCCGACGCCCTGGCGGCCGTCGACGCGGGCCCCCTCCTGTGCGCCGGCATCACGACCTACAACTCCCTGCGCAACAGCGGGGCCCGCCCCGGGGACACTGTGGCCATCCAGGGCATCGGCGGGCTCGGCCACCTGGCGGTCCAGTTTGCCGCGCGCATGGGCTTCCGCACGGTGGCCCTCTCGCGCGGCGAGGACAAGGCCGAGCTCGCGCACCAGCTCGGGGCGCACGTCTACCTCGACACCGGCAAGGTCGACGCGGCCGAGGGCCTGCAGAAGCTCGGCGGGGCCGACCTGGTCCTGGCCACCGCGCCCCATGCCGCCTCGATCGCCAGCGTGGTCGGCGGCCTCAAGCCGCGCGGCAAGCTGATGATCGTGGCCGCGCCCTTCGAGCCCTTGCAGGTGAGCGTGTTCGCGCTGCTCTCCGGCAAGACCATCCAGGGCTGGCCGAGCGGCAGCGCGATCGACTCCGAGGACACCATGGCCTTCAGCGCGCTCACCAACGTGCGCCCGCGGGTCGAGGTCTTCAAGCTCGAGCAAGCCGAGGAGGCCTTCGCGAAGATGATGGAGAACCGCGTGCGCTTCCGGGCGGTGCTCACACCTTGAGCGGGGCGGGCCTCAGGGCTCGCTGCCCCGCTGGATGAGCTTGATGAGCTCGTCGGTGCCGAGGGCGGCGGCGGTCTCGGTGCCCTCGAGGATGCCGGCCGCCAGGGCGCGCTTGGCCTCGTGCAGACCGAGCACCGCCTCCTCGATGGTGCCGCGCGCCACCAGCCGGACGGCGGTCACCGGGCGGGTCTGGCCGATGCGGTGGGCGCGGGCCGTGGCCTGATCCTCGACCGCGGGGTTCCACCAGGGATCGAGGTGAATCACCGTGTCCGCCGCGGTGAGGTTGAGGCCGAACCCTCCCGCCTTGAGCGAGATGAGGAAGATCTCCGCCTCGCCGGCCTGGAAGGCCGCGATGCGCTGCTCGCGCACCTCGGCCGGGGTGGTCCCGTCGAGCACCAGCACCCGGAAGTGGTGCTGCCGCAGGCGCGGCGCCAGGATCTCGAGGAAGCTGCGGAACTGGCTGAAGACCAGCACCCGGTGGCCGCCTTCGCGCAGCTCCTCGAGGAGCTCGAGCAGGTACGCCGCCTTCGACGATCCGGCCGGTGAGCGCGGGTAGACCAGGCGCGGGTGACAGCACAGCTGCCGCAGCCGGGTGAGCGCCGCCAGCAGCACGAACTGCACGCCCTGCCCGTCGCGGTCGGGATCGCGCTTGGCGGCCTCGACCTCGGCCAGCGTCGAGGCGCGCAGCTCCTCGTAGAGGGCCTGCTCCTCGCTAGACAGCTGGATCACCCGCACCACCTCGGTGCGCGGCGGCAGCTCGCGCGCCACCTCGGACTTCATGCGCCGGAGCACGAACGGACGCAGCAGCAGCGCCAGCGCCCGCCGGCGCTGATCGTCGCCGAACTTCTCGATCGGCACCGCGAAGCGCGCCCGGAAGTGCTCCCAGCTGCCGAGCAGGCCCGGCGAGACCACCCGGAAAATGCTCCACAGCTCGCCCAGACGATTCTCGATCGGCGTCCCGGTCAACCCGAGGCACCACCCGGCGTTGAGCTGGCGGAGCGCCTTGGCCCGCTCGGTGGTGGCGTTCTTGACCGACTGGGCCTCGTCGATCACCAGCGAGCCGAAGGCGATCGCGGCCAGGGCCTCGGCGTCGAGCGCGACCACGGTGTAGCTCGCCACCAGGACTTGCCCGGGGCCGAGCCCCGAGAGCAAGCTCGCCCGCGCAGGCCCCCGGTAGAGCTTGACGTCGAGCTGGGGCGTGAACCGCGCCGCCTCGGCCAGCCAGTTCGGCACCACCGACGTCGGGGCGACCACCAGGGCGGGCCCCTCGGCCGCCCGGTGCGCGAGGACCGCCAGGGTCTGCACGGTCTTGCCGAGCCCCATCTCGTCGGCCAGGATCGCCCCCGCGCCCCAGTGGGCGAGCCGCACCATCCAGGTGACGCCGGCCTTCTGGTAGGGGCGCAGGCCCTCGTCGAGGTTGGCCGGCAGCACCGGCACCTCGGCGGCGCCCGCGCGCATCCGCTTGCGCAGGGCCGTGAAGGCGGCGCTGGCCTTGACCTGGGCCTCGCGCTCGACGAGCCCCATCAGCGGATCCCCACCGACCCGCGACAGCTCCAGCCCCCCGCGGCTCTCGAAGAAGAGCGGCTCGGCCTGCTCGAGCGCGCGCCGCAAGGTCTCCTCGATGCGCACGAAGCCGCGCGCGCCCACCGCCACGTAGCGCCGGCCCTCGCGGATCGCCGCGAACAGCACCGCCAGCGGCACCACCTCGGTCTTGCCCGCGACCGCCACCTCGACGCCACCCTCGACCTGGAACCAGTCGCGGCGATCGGCCACCTGCATGCGCATGTTGCCCCGACCGACGCTGCCGAGCGACAGCAGGTGGGCATCGTCCGCCCACTCGACGGACACCGCCTCGCCCATCTCCTTCAGCTCGGCGACCAGGTGCAACGCCGGATCGCCCTCGCCCACCCGCCAGCCCCAGGGCTCGGTCTCGTTGCCTCCCGCGAGCCCCAATCGCTCGGCCAGCGCGTGGGCGGTCTGGCGCTCGGCCTGTGGGTCGCGGCGGGCGCCGTGGCGCTCGTTGCCCTGGCCCTCGAGGACCAGCGCCGGCCCCTCGCCAGGCAGGAAGGTCGGGCCGAGCTTGACCGGACGGACCGCCAGGCTGATCTGCACCGCCCCCGACGCCAGCATCTCGAGCCGCGCCACCAGGCGCCCGTCGGCCGGGGCGATGGTGCGGGTCCACTCGGTGGGAAACTCGATGTCCATCGACTCTTGCAGGGGCTCGAGGCGCACCGCGAGCGCGTCGTGCGACTCGGGCGGAAACCGCGCCGGCGCCACCGCCAGCGCCGTCACCACCGCGGCGGCCTCCACGCTGAGCTCGGCGAGCAAGACCTGGGCCCCCGCGCCCGCCGAGACCACCTCGACCCCCGCGGGGTGATGCAGATACACGAGGTGGCGCTGATCGCGCAGCGCCTGGGCCACCTCGGTCGGCAGCAGGGTCACCCCGACGAGCTCGAACCGGGGCGTGAGGGTCCCCGACCCACCGGGCGGCACCGGCGTGCTGTCGGGAGCTGCCGCCGTGCCCGCGCCGGCCGGGGCGACCGGCGCAGCCGTGGCCGTGGCCGGCCCGGCGCCGAACCGCAGGCGGAGGCGTCCGAGGCGGATGTCGAGCCGGCGGGCGGTGTCGCGCTCGCCCTCGAGGAACACCGCGGGATGATCGATGAGCGCCCGCAGGATGGCGAAGAGCTGGGCCGCACGCAGCGGTCCCGCGTACCGGCCGGCCTCCGACTCGCGCGCGAAGCGATCGTCGTATGCCAGGTACACCCGCCGGTCGGCGGCGGTCAGGTCGCGGCGGTGCGGGACGTTGAACCACTCGAGCCGCGAGCCGGCGGAGAACCCGCCCGTCTTGCCGCGCCGCTGGACCACCGGCCGCACATCGATCCCCCCGTGCGCGAGCCGCACCACCCGGAAGGCCAGGCGCTCCTGCCCGACCTGGGCGGGGCCAGTGCGCGGCTGACCGGGGGAGCGCGGGGCGCCGGTCTCGCCCACCACCCCGCCCGGCAGGCGCAGGCGGGCCAGCGCCTCATCCAGAGTGCCAAGCGCAAACTGCCAGGAGGGGGCCCGCAGCACCTCGAGCAGCTCCTCGTGCTGGACGGTCTGGCGGGGGTCGCGCAGGAAATCGATCATGGCGATCAGCGCCGCGTGCTGCCGATCCTCGGGCACGCTCTCGACCTCGTAGGTGTCCTTGCGCGAGAGGGTCCAGCGCAGGGGGCCCTCTTCCCAGCCGAGGAGCAAGAGGCCGATCTCGTCGAACTGGTTCGGGCGCGGCTCGTCGTCCAGCGACTGCGAGAGGGTCGATTCCCAGTAGAACAGCGCTGGCGCCGGTGCGCGGGCCACCTCGACGCGGCGGGGGTCGAAGGTGCCGGGCGGGCGCGGCCTCAGGGTCCCGGGCGCCTCCAGCCGGGAGAGCGAGCGCTGCAGGCGGCGCAGGAACGTCGTCAGGGTCTCGTCCGCCGGATCCCGGCCGTGCTCGGCGAGCCAGGCCTGCCGGGCCTGGTGGCGCGCCACCAGGATCGCGGTGCGGTGCAGGTACGCGAGGGCGGTCGGGCCGAGATCGAAGTACCGCATCCGGACGCGCCGTGCGCTCTCGGGCTCGAAGAGCATCTGGCGGTAGGTGACCGGCGCGTCGTACCCGCCACCGTAGAAGCCGGTCGAGTAGTGGCCTCCCCGCCCGATGAGGACGTCGTCGAGGCGGTCGGTGACCCCGTGGGCCTCGATCCAGCGCTGCAAGGCCGCGCCCTCCTTGGGGGGCGGCGGCACCTCGGGCTCGAGGAGCTCGGGCGGCGGCGGAGCAATGGACGCGCGCATGACCGGGGCACTATAGGAGACCCCGCAAGACCGGCAAGTGACGGGCAACCTCGACCTGGCAGGCCGATCGGGTACGCTCACGGACATGACGAACCCGACCAGCCTGCGGGGCAAGACGCTGTTCATCACGGGGGCCTCGCGCGGCATCGGCAAGGCCATCGCGCTGCGCGCCGCGCGCGACGGGGCGCGGATCGCGGTCATCGGAAAGACCGCGACCCCGCACGCCCAGCTGCCGGGAACCGTCTTCTCGGCCGCGGCCGAGATCGAGGCCGCGGGGGGCGAGGCGCTTCCCCTGGCGGTCGACGTCCGTGACGAGGCGGCCGTCGCGGCCGCCGTCGCCGAGACCGCGGCGCGGTTCGGCGGCATCGACATCCTCGTCAACAACGCCAGCGCCATCTTCCTCGCCGGGACGCTCGGCACGCCGATGAAGCGGTTCGACCTGATGATGTCGGTGAACATGCGGGCGACCTTCGCCTGCTCTCAGGCCTGCATCCCCTGGCTCAAGCGCGCCGCCAACCCGCACATCCTCAACCTGTCGCCGCCCCCCAGCCTCGAGCCCAAGTGGTTCCAGCACCACGTGGCGTACACCATGTCCAAGATGGGCATGAGCCTGTGCGTGCTCGGCATGTCGCCCGAGCTGCGGGGCGACGGGATCGCGGTCAATGCCCTGTGGCCGCGGACGCTGATCGCCACCGCGGCGCTGGCCATGCTCGGGCCCGGGGTGTCGCCCGACATGGGCCGCAAGCCCGAGATCGTCGCCGACGCCGCCCACGCCATCCTCGGCCGCGACAGCCGCGGCTGCACCGGGAACTTCTTCATCGACGACGAGGTGCTGGCGGCGGAGGGGGTCACCGATCTCGGTGGATACGCCACCCGGCCTGGACAGGCTCACTTCCTGCCGGACCTGTTCCTCGAGCCGCCGCCGCCGTCGCCGTCGCCGTCCGGAGGGCCCGGCGGTGGTGGGGGACCAGTTGACTGACCGGGGGGCCCGGTCGACCCGGCCCCGGCTCGGGCCCGGCCAGGCGCGACCCGATCACCTTCTTCCCAGCCTCTGGAGGGCGGCATGCTGAGCAGCACGGTTCACGAGTACGAGATCCTCATCAAGGAGCACCACCTCGACAGCTTCGGGCACGTCAACAACGCGGTCTACCTCGAGCTCTTCGAGGAGGCGCGCTGGGATCTGATCACCAGGAACGGCTACGGCTATCAGGAGATCCACGCCACCCAGCTGGCGCCGGCGATTCTCGAGGTGAGCCTGAGCTTCAAGCGTGAGCTGCGAAACCGCCAGCAGGCCCGGATCCGCAGCTGGATGGAATCCCACCAGCAGCGCATCGGGCGGATGGTGCAGGTCATCGTGGACGACGCCGACAAGGTCTACTGCGAGGCCAGGTTCGCCTTCGGGCTGATGGACCTGAGGGCGCGCAAGCTGGTCGCGCCGACGCCGGCGTGGTGGCGGGCCATGGGCCTGCCCGATCCGCCACCTCCCGGCGGCGAGCCCATCTGAGCGCGCCGGTGCAGGCCGGGACGGCCCCCGGGCTCGGCGGCGCGGAGCGCATTCGCTTCAGAAGATCTGCTGAAAGCCCGCGGTGATCCGGCCTGGCCAGCCCGGATCGGTGTACGGCGTGCGGTGGGAGGCGAAGGCCCAGTCGACCCGCACGACCGACGAGTTGAACTGCGGGATCAGCCAGCGCAGGCCGGCTCCGAGGTCGTGATGGGCGACCAGGTCCGCGAGGCTCGGTGCCGCGTCCCCCACGTCGTAGAACAGCAAGACGCCCAGCCGCTGGGAGAGGAGCGCGAGCGGCACGGAGCGCAGCTCGAGGTGGCCGACGGCGTCGGTGCTGCCCTGGAACTCACCTATCGCATAGCCGCGCAGACCGCTGCTGCCCCCCACCGCGTAGCGGGTGTGAAAGGTGTCGGCGCGGACCGCATCCCCCCCGGCGGAGAGCACCAGCCGCACGAGGTGACCGAGGATGGGGGAGGCTGCGTAGATTCCGGCGGAGAGGTTCTGGTCGATGAGCTTCCCGGTGTCGTCGCGGCGGCGGGCCGAGGCGCTGACCTGGGCCGAGGCGTAGCCACCGGCGCCGATCGGGACCACCCAGCCTGCGCTCGCGCCGAGGACGAGGGCCCGGAAATCCGCGCCGAGCGCCGGGAGCCCGTAGGCCAGTCGCACGCTGAAGGATGGCCCGAGGCGGCGGTTCTCGCGGAGATCGAAGGTGTCGAGATCGCGGTACGCGGCGAAGCGTGCGGTGAAGACGTCGTAGGAGACGTAGGGCTCGGAGCGGCGCTCGGAGACCGGGGCGAACTGGTCGAGGAAGGGCTCGGCCGCCGCCGGATCGGAGAAATCCGAAAGGACCGACGAGCGGCGATCGTCGAAGCGATAGCCGACGGTGACGCGCTGGACCACCGACAGCCCGTGGGAGCGGACGGCGTTGGCATCGACGGTGAGGACCTTGCGCCGGTAGATGGCTGGAGTCGGCTCGGTGGCTCCGGTCGGCAAGAGAACGGGGAGCAGCGTGAGCGAGTTGCCGCGAAAGGTCCGGCTGACGGCGTCCTGGTGAATGACGTCGACCCCAGCGCCCCAGGGGCGGCCGAGCGCGTAGAGGGGATAGTGAAGGGAGAAGGTCTCGCTGTCTCCCTCGTAGCTGGAGGAGTCGCGCGCGTACCAGGCCAGGGCCGACAGGTAGAGCGTCAGGCGGCTCCCGAGGATGTTGGGATCGAAGTAGGTCGGGCCAAAGCCCATGCGGCCCTGGTCGAGCAGGAATCCGGCGGCGAAGTACTTTCGCCAGCCAAGGAGGTTGTTCTCGGAGATTGAGGTCGACAGGAAGGAGAGCGTGTTCTGCTGGAACTCGAAGTCGGTGTTGAACCTGAGGCTCCAGACGTCGCGGGTGACGGCCAGGAGATCCACGGTGCCGGGGCGGGGGGAGACCACGGGCACGATGGCGACCACGCTGGAGATCTCGGGGGGAAGGAAGGTGCTGCCGGCCACGTTGACGCCGGCCGGAGATTGCAGGTTGCGGAGACTCTCCTCGACGAGGGCCGAGTCGTAGGGCTCTCCCGCCTGGAGGAGGAGCTCGCGTCGAAGCACGTCGGGGCGGGTGGTGCGATGGAAGTGGTTGAACCACTGGAACCACCAGTCACGCCGCGAGAAGACCTCCTGGTTCACGGCGTGAATCACACCGACGGTCTTGCCCTCGGGATGCGGTTCGCGGACGAGACCGAGGTCCCGCATGGCGTCGTCGACCGACTCCTGCTCGAGGCGCCCAAGCGCCGACGAGGGTGGTGGGGAGGGCGACGGCGACGGCGACGGCTCGAGTGTGGGAGAAGGAGAGGGAGGCGGCGCCGGCGACGGCGCTGGACTGGACCCGGGGATGGTCGCCGAGGGTTCACCGCGCGCGGCGGGCTCCGCAACGTTGGCTGACGCGGCCATGGCCGGTCCGCGGCCACTTGCGGCGACCATGGCGATCGTGGACGCGAGCCCGGCGAGTGCGAGCGGAAGGACTTTCCGTCGCGTCCGTTCCGGCCCCCCTCGACTGGCCGCAAGGGGAACAGTCCCCCGCGGGGCGGCTGGGTGGCGCCCGGGGCCCATTCCTGCCGGGCGCGCGCGGGGACGCCGCCCGCCCGGCCGGAAAGCGCAGGCGGCCCGCGGCGCGAAGAGCATCCGATGGCTCTCGGTCTTGCGTTGGTCTCGCGAAACGCAGGCGATTCTGCCTGGAACCCGTCCACGCGCAAGGACCCGCTCCCGCCACTCCGCTCCGAGGGTCCGCACCCAGCAGGGGTGCCGGAGTCAGCAGGGGTGCCAGACACCCACTCGGGAAACCCCGTTGCTCAGGGACCCCGGTGCTGCCGGGAACCCCGGTGCCGGGGACCCCGGTGCTGCCGGGGACCCCGGTGCCAGACACCCGTTGGGGGGGGGCCACCCATTGGGGGGTGCCAGACACCTGGGGGACACCGATGATGGGGGACCCCGGTGCGGGGACCCCGGTGCCAGACACCCAATGGGGGTGCAGACACCCAATGGGGGTGCAGACACCACGTTGGGGGGTGCCAGACACCCATTGGGGGGACACCCATTGGGGGACCCCGAGGGGGGAGCCCCCGCTGGAACGCCGGATCCATTTGTGATACTTGTCACTCCTAACGTTGATGGCGTCGGGGCAATTGACGCTTGACGATGAGCGCGCGTCGTGAGGGAATCCCGAGCTACCTGCAGGGTAGTCCCTACGGGTTTGGTCTTGATTCTTTCTGGCGGGGGTTTCGTTCAATGAGAATTGCGTCTTGGAGGGGCTTCGTCCCAACAGCGGTCTTCGGCTTGCTGGTCGTGGGCTGCAGCAGCAGTGGGAGCACGCCGGCCGGCAGCGGAGGAGCGGGCGGACAAGACGCCGGTGGGCAGCCGGACGTACACCAGGCCGACGCACAAACCGGTGGTACTGGCGGAGCGCCCATCGCCACGGGCGGGGCAGGCGGTACCCCATCCGGTACCGGCGGCGGCGCGGTGGGCACCGGCGGCGGGGCCGGAGTTGCGCCGCCTGCCTTCACGCTGGCTCAGCTGTGCGGTTCGGCGACTGGCGCCGGCGGTGCGGGAGGAGGAGCCTCCCTGGCGACGTCGTTGACCTATACCAACCAGACCTATCTCGGTGATCCGCGCGTATCGCCGAGCGAGGCCCTCTTCAGCTACATCAACAGCACCGACGATCCCACCAAGCAGGTCTTGCGCCTGCACAATGGCGGGACCGCGTCGGTCATGATCAAGGGCCTGCACGTCGTGGACAACGTCTCCCCCCCCAGCACGAGTCCCCCCGCGACCCCGGGTCCGAGAGGCGGGACGCTCTTTCCGCCAACCTACGCCCAGATCAGCTTGCCGGCCGCCTTCGCGGTTTCATTGCCGCCGGGCTCGTCCACCTTCCCGATGACCCTTGCCCCCAACGCCGACCTCGACGTGACGGTCCAGTTTCTCTCCACCAAGACGAACCCCCCGGACCGAAACTTCAACATCGGCGGTCAGCCGGTGAGCGCGGTCCTTGTGGCGGACAGCGACGGAGGCTGTGCCCCCGCCGGGCTCTATGCGGTCTCTCTTTGGAACAACAGCGAGACGCTGATGGATCCAACCGCGAACAACCTGCCGTCCACCAACTGGGCCCGCTACGAGCCCACGTTTGGCCAGGTCGTGGCCACCCTTGGCTACAAGGTGAACCTCGGCTCCGTCTTCATCCAGTTGCTCAACACGAATGACATGTCTCTGCCGAGCCCCGGATTGATCACCGAGGAAGTGCAGACGCACGCATTCGTGAAGGCGGACCCGACCCAAGCCGTTCAGCTTCTCGCCGTGGGCCGGTTCGCGCCTCCCACCGACATTCCTTTTGGTTGGTATCCCATCGGATCGCTCACCGGGAAGCCCGTCAGTGGTGGCGCGGGGGGCGGGGGCGGCGCTGGCGGCAGCTCGGGAGCGGGCGGAACGGCTGGCGCGCCTCCTTCCGGCGGCGCGTCCGGCTCCGCCGGCGGTGGCGGCGGAGCCGGAGGTCGAGGAGGTGCGGGTGGAGGCCCGGTGGCTCCGCCCCCAACGCCGCCGGTCGTGACCGACGCACAACCCCAGGCCTTCCCTGCGACCTCGACCCAGGCGGACACGCAGCCCGCGCCCCTGCGGGTCGTCGCAACGATGTTGTCGAGCCCCAGGGGCGTGGACTGGAACACCTCGAACTACAGCGAGATGATCCTTCCCCCGCTGAAGGCCGGCAGCAACGGAACGACCTTCGAGCCCGGCTCGACGCCCTTTGGAATCTGGACCTTCACGAACCAGAGGACCACCGGCAATCCCTCGTCGGCCGGCGTTCCCGCCCCGAATGTCGCAAACGGCGACTACAACTACAGCGAAGACTCCCTCAACATCATCGGAACCTCGGCGCCCCCGATTCACAGACTTCGCGTCTATCCACTGAAGGACCGTGCCGGCGTCCTGGTCCCGAACAGCTACCTCCTCGGCTGGGAGGAGGCCTCGAACGGTGACTACCAGGACTTCGTCTTCGTCTTGAAGAACGCCAAGCCGGCGCCCTGAGGTCGGCCCGGCGCCCGCCGGTTCGGCCCTCCTGTCACATGCAGGTGCCGACCCCCGGGTAGCTCGGCAGCGGGACGCAGAGGCTGGCGGCCAGGTCGACACACCCCGCTGCCGAGCTCGCGACCGGGGCGCCACCGGTTCCATCCATGTCGGTGCGACAGAGCCCGAGGCAGATCTTCCCGTTGCCTTTGAGATCGATGCAGACCTCGCCCGCGCTGCAGTCGTTCTGAAACTGGCACGGGAAGCGGCTGCCGCCGCCAAATCCGGGAGTGGCCGGGCGGCAGGTCGCGCCTCCCGACATGGCCTCGTCCGGGTAACATCCTTGATTCACCGGACAACTGGCCCCGTCGAGGAGGCCACACTCCGCGCTTCCCGTGCCGGCTTCCGAGTCGATGGCGGGCCCCGGTCCGTCGGCGACGTCCGTGCCGCTGTCGGTCGGACTGGTCCGGCCTGAGTCCTTGTCCGCGCCGGCGGCGTCACCGACCGCTGGGTTTCCCCACAACCAGGCATCCACGATGACCCGGGCGGGCAGTCCATCTCCGCCGGCGAGGTCGGCGTCGACGACGTTTTCCAGTCGCGCCGGCGAGACGCGACATCCCGGCGCCTCGATGCAGCACAAGATCGCCGCGGCGCCTCCGACAGCCAAGATCCCACGAAGCAGGAGGCGTCGTGCGGGACCTTGAGGTGAACGGCAGAGCGGCAACGCCAACGGATACTATCAGCCACGCCCGTCCCGGATCAGATGGAGATGCGCCGTCCCCCCGGGTAGGATGAGGCCTGGTTCCCCCCAGAACCGGGCTTGCCCAGCGATTGAGAGGTCCCATGCGCCCCAAAGTTGCAGTCCGGTCAGCGGTATCGGTGTCATACGCAGTCGCGCTGGCGTTTGCTGGAGCATGCGGTGGAGGCGGCGGCTCCACGCCGACCCCCACGCCAGCCGTGACCACAGACGCGGGCGTCGTCAACCCGGTCAGTCCAGGCGGAGGGCAACAAGCGTCGAGCGGAGGCGCCACGGGCGCCACGGGGACCTTCGGCACGGGCGGCTCGGTGTTTCCGCCTCCTTCGGCCGCCGGGACGGGAGGCACAGGCGGGGCGATGCCGCCACCATCGAGCGGCGGGGCCTCAGGCTCGGGTTCCGGCTCGGGTGGATCATCGACCGCGAAGGATGCCGGAATCCCTTCCCCCGGGGGGAACACCGGGGCTGCAGCGGGATCTCCTGGGGCAAGCTCGGGGGGATCTCCTGGGACAGCAGGTCCTGGGGGAGGTCCGGGCGGAGCCACCGGCGCCGCTGGAGCGACCGGCGCCGCACCGCCTCCCTCGTCGACGTTTGCCTGCACCCTGATGATCGGGATCCTGGCGACCGAGGAGTGGTACGACGCCGGGTTCGAGACCATGGTGGACAACTCCAAGTGGGAGCTCATCTACGTGCACAGCGGCTTCGTCGAGCTGTGGGCCAACCCGCAGGATCCCGTGTGGTCGACCGCCACGATGTCCCCTTGCGCGCAGAACCCGACCAAGCCCGATCGGGTGATCTTCGTGGCTCTGAACTTCGACTTCACCACGCTCGCCGAGTGGCTGCCTCCCGTGACCGCGAGCGTGAAGAACCTCATCGCCAAGTACCCGAGCGCCAAGCGCATCGAGCTCATGTCCTTCATCCGCGCGCCGGGAGACAACCCGTGTTCCCAGGCACCGGCCAAACGCTCCACCGTCACACCGGCGCAGGACGACGCGATGGCGATGGTCGCCGCGGCCAACCCGGGGCTCGTGTTCGTGGCGCCCAAGTTCGAAGCCAAGACCTGCGGCGAGTTCAGCTCGAACCCGCCGCACCCGAGTCCGACGGGCGCGACGGCGTGGGCCAAGATGATGGCCGACTACTACAAGTGACCGCCCTGCGGGGAGCACCGGACTCGCTTCTTCAATCGGCAGGTGTGGATGGCGTGGTTGGCGTGGTTGGCGCGCCGGTGACCTTCGCGGCCGGATTGGCCTGGGAGGTCCGAGGCTGGCGGCGGACGTGAAATCCGCGCCAGACGAGCGCGATGCCCTGCCACAATCCGATGAGCGCCAGGGGAAGCGCGATGACGCGCGGCCAGACCATCGCCAGGGCCGCCACGGCCGCCATCAGGACGCCACTCGTCGTGAGCAGCCTCCCCTCGGCGGGCCCCAGCATGCGATGGTTCGTCATCGCCGCCCCCACCGAGTTCGCCACGCGGATCGCGCCGGCCGCCGCCGCGGACCCCTTGCGTCCGCTGCCGCCGAAGGCGCGTCGACGACGCTGCCGTCCATGGCGGTCGCGGGTGACCCCTCCTGCCCCAGCACGAGCGGAGGGAGCCTGCCTCACCCTGACGACCCTGTCGCGCGACAGCAATATCTCCGTCGCGTTTGCCAGGTCGCGCTCGTACATCCCCTCCATGGTGCGCGCGACGCCCTCGTCATCGATGGCCACGTCGAGCTCGTAGTTGCTGAGGAAGCTGGCCACGTTCAGGTTGGATGAACCAATGCGGCTCCATCGTCCGTCGACCACCGCGGTCTTGGCATGCAGCATGGAGCCGTTCCACTCGAAGATCCGGACCCCCGCCTCGAGAAGTGGACGAAAACCGCCACGAGACAGGGGGCGCAGAAACGGGAGGTCGGTGCTCCGGGGGATGAGCAACCGAACATCGACGCCATCCCGAGCGGCGGCGCGGAGAGCCTGCACATAGGGCGAGACACCGACAAAATAGGCATCGGTCAACCAAAGAGAGCGACGGGCGATCGCCGCGATGAGCTGGTCCATCCGGAAGAGTCCCGCCGTGCTCGGCGCACCCGCCACGATTCTGAGGGCCACGCCCCCCGCCCCTTCGTCTTCCACCGACCCTCGTTCGTGACCTCGTCCCCGTGACGTTCCAGCATCTCCGGGCGTGCTCCCGGGGACGTGGGTGCTTCCGGGGGTGGCACACACCCAGTTGCTTGCGAGGGTGCCAGACACCGATCCGCTACTTTCGGGGGCCATTTCCAGGGTGCCAGACACCGACGGGCTGCTTTCACTGCCGGTGAAGAGGGGGGGGCCCATCGTCTCCCAGACCTGGGCAAACGCCGACGTGACGTCGGCGACCGCTGGGCCAATGATCTCGACGCCGGTGTCTCTCCACGGCGGAACGCCTCGGGATGGGTCTCCTTTCCACCGCTGACTGATGCAAAGGCCGGTGACGAACGCGACTTCCCCATCGACCACGATACTCTTGCGGTGATCCCGGCTGATCCATCCAAAAGGACTGTCGAGACGCGGCGGGTTGAAACAGCGAACCTCGACGCCGCTGTGCGCCAGCTTCCGCCAAAACCCGCGGGATGACCCCGTGCGCGTGCCCATCCAGTCCCGGATCAGGTGAACCCTCACGCCTGCTTGCGCCCGCTCCCGGAGCACCTCCGCGAAGGCAACTCCGACGTCGTCCTCCTCGAAGATGTAGTTCTCGAGACTTATCCAGCGCCGCGCGCCCCGCAGCGCCTGCAGCCAGACCGGATAGTTGCCGTCGGCATCCTCCAAGACCCTGACCCGATTCCCCACGATGAGGGGCGCACCGCTCGTCCGCGAGAAGGCGCGTTCCGCGAGCGCGCGCACCGAACGCAGAGCCTGGGGGTCCGAAATCTGCGGAGCTGGAATTCTTCCCATTCTGCGTCAGTGCTCCTCGCGCCGTCTTCGCAGCTCCCGTCCGAGGACCAGGAACATTGGCGCAGCGGCGATCTGGGTGACGACCGAGAAGACGACCATCGTGACCAAGGAACGCTGATAGAGCCACCCCATCGCCGCGCTACCCAGCCACCAGAAGAGCCCGAAGACCGCAAAGAACACTCCGTAGGCACGACCGCGCTGCTCTTTCGGCACCAGCTTGGCGATGGCCGCCTTGAAGACGGAGTCCTGAGCACCCATCCCGACCGCCCACAACACCGTCCCCCCAGCCAAGCCCCAAGGCCCCGGGCGCAAGAAGGCGAGCGGGGCGAATCCGGCCGACAACATTGCACTGACGGCCAGCACGGAGACACCGAAACGGTCGAACAGCGTCCCGAACCCCAGCGCCGCGAGGGCATCCACGGCCATCGCCGCCGCGTACAGCAGCGGCAAGTGCGCCACCGTCATGGCCCCCGTTTGGCCCGCATGAAAGGACACCAGCGCCCAGTCCGCGAAGCCGAGGCCCAGCAAGGAGACCGCAGCGACGTACCAGCCAAACAAGCCGCCGAGATACCCGCGCCCCGCCGACGACGCCGCCATCGACGTCGTCGGCCCCGATGGCTCGAATGACTCGGGTCGCGGGTACCTCCGCCGGGCGAACAGCACGGTGCCCACGTTCGCGATGACCGGGACCATCAGGACGCCGAACGCAATTCGATACTCCCTTGCCGGAGCCCGCCCCCTCACGACCCACATGGCGAGCGCGGCCAGCAGCGGGCCAGACACCGCCCCGATCTGATCGAGGGCCTCCTCGATGCCAAAGCTGCGGCCAACCCCCGCCTGCTGGGCGGCGTACGAAATCAAGGTGCTCCGCGCTGGACTGCGGACCGCCTTTCCGATCCGTTCGAGCAACAACATGGCCACCGCCGCCTGCCACGTCCCCACCAGGGCCAGCCCGACCACCACCAGGAAGTTCGTGGCATAACCAGCGACGACCAGCGGCCAGTAGGCGCGGGTGCGATCGCTCAGCCATCCCGAGACGAGCCGCAGCCCGTACCCCAGGAACTCGCCCAGCCCGGCTGTGAACCCCACCGCGGTGGCGCTGGCCCCCAGCAATCCGAGGTAGGGCCCCGCCAGGCCTCGCACGCCCTCGTACGTCATGTCGCCGAACATCGCCACCACGCCCATGAGGACGATGAAGGCACGCGCCGCCCGAACCTGGCTCTTCCCCCGCGGCTCCTCCTCCCGCTTCAATCGATTCCCATCCCCTTGCGCCCGCCTCCGCCCTGCCCTCGGCGCACCAAGAGCATCACCGCATCCTGCGGCGCAGGTGATTGAGGACGTCGATCCGGGTGATGAGCCCGAGGAAGTGCTCGCCCTCGACCACGATGGGGACGAGCCCCTGATCGAACAAGGCCTGCAACGATTCGATCGACGCGGATGGCGGCACGGTGGTCAAGCGGCGGGACATGGTCGCTCGCACCGGCCCACGGAAGGCTCCTTGATCGCGGGTCACAGCCAGAAGCAGGTCGGACTCGTCCAGCAGCCCCACGATCTTCCCCTGTTCGAGGACCGGCAACTGGGACACATCCGCGAGCTTCATGCGCGTATAGGCGATGAGCAAGGTGTCCTCGGGTCCGACCGACACCACAGCCCCGCTGCGGTCGGGGTTTCGGCCGATCACGTCGCGCAAGTCGAAGGTGGGCGGGTCGCGAAGGAACCCCTGGTCTCGCATCCAGAAGTCGTTGAAGACCTTGGACAGGTACTTGTTCCCGCTGTCGCACACGAAGGTCACGACCTGCTTCGGGCTGGTCTGCTCGCGACAGTAGCGCAAAGCGGCCGCCACCAGCGTCCCCGAGGACGAGCCGGCGAGGATGCCCTCGTCGCGCAGGAGCGCGCGCACCGTGAGCAGGCTCTCCTCGTCGGAGATGGTGTACGCCGCCCGAACGCGCGACAGATCGCAGAGGGGAGGCACGAAGTCCTCTCCGATCCCCTCGACCAGCCAGGACCCAGCGGTCCCAATCTTCCCGGTGTGGACGTAGTCCGCCAGGATCGACCCAGCGGGATCGGCGAGAACCATCTCGACCTCGGGGGCAACCTTCTGCATGTAGCGACCGATTCCGGTGATGGTCCCGCCAGAGCCCACCCCGCACACCACGGCGTCGACCTTCCCCTCCGTCTGACGCCAGATTTCGGGGCCGGTGCCGAGCTCGTGCGCAAGGGGATTGGCGGGGTTCGCGAACTGGTTGACGTAGGTTCCGCCGAGCTCGCCCGCGAGCCGGGCCGCCAGGTCCTGGTAGTACTCGGGGTGGCCCTTTCCCACGTCGGAGCGCGTGAGGCGCACGTCGGCGCCAAGCGCTCGAAGGTGGAAGATCTTCTCCTGGCTCATCTTGTCGGGGATGACCAGCACCAGTCGGTACCCCTTGCGGGCGGCGACCAGCGCCAGCCCGAGTCCGGTGTTCCCGGCGGTGGCCTCCACCAAGATTCCCCCTGGGGACAGGGTCCCGGCCTTCTCGGCGGCCTCGATCATGGCGAGCCCGATCCGGTCCTTGATCGAGCCGCCTGGATTCTGGCTCTCGAGCTTCACCAAGAGCTCGCACGGGCCGGTGTCGAAGGATTCCAGCTTCACGAGGGGCGTGTTGCCGATGAGAGCGAGGACGCCGGCACCCCGGGTGGTGGAGCGGGTGGAGCTCGCGCCTGGAGCGGTGGTCATCGGCTTGCCGTCGGGTCCCCGGAGACGCGGGGAACGGGGGAGGCGGCGGAGACAGGGGGGCGAGCCGAGGATGGTGCGGTCACGGCGCCTTCGCTGCCACCACCACTGGCCGCGGCGGCAGACAGCCCACCTTGGATGTCCGCCCACAGGTCGTCGACGCCTTCGAGGCCAACCGAGAGGCGGACCAGGCCGTCCCCGATGCCGAGCGCGCGACGGCGCTCGGCGGGGATCGAGGCGTGGGTCATGAGTCCGGGATGCTCGGCCAGGGATTCCACCCCGCCGAGGCTCTCGGCGAGGGTGAAGATTCGCAGCGCGCCGAGGAACCTGCGGGCCGCCTCCACGCCCCCGGCCAGATCGAGGCTGATCATCCCGCCTGGTGCCCGCATTTGCCGAAGTGCCAGGGCATGTTGGGGATGACTGGCGAGGCCGGGATAGTGGACCCGGTCGACGCCGGGCGCGCGTTCGAGACGGGCCGCGAGCTCGGCGGCGCTGGCGGAATGACGTTCCATCCGAACGGCGAGCGTCTTGATGCCGCGGAGAATGAGATAGCAGTCCATGGGGCTCGGAACCGCACCCATGGCGTTTTGCAGGAAGCCCAGCCGACCGGCGAGGTCGTCGTCATTCGTGATGAGGGCGCCACCCACCACGTCCGAGTGCCCGTTCACGTACTTCGTGGTCGAGTGCAGAACAACGTGCGCGCCGAGTGACAGGGGACGCTGAAGGGCTGGCGAGGCAAACGTGTTGTCGACGACCAGCATCAAGCGGTGGACGCGGGCCAGGTCCGCGAGGGCCGGGATGTCGACCAGCCTAAGCAGCGGATTGGTGGGCGTTTCCACCCAGATCATCCTGGTCTCGGGGCGCAACGAGGACAGCAGGTCCTGGGGGGCCCGCAGGTCGACGAACGAGGTGACGAGGCCCATGGGTTGCATGACCTTGTCAAAGAGGCGGAAGGTGCCGCCGTAGACGTCGTCTCCACAAACCACGTGGTCCCCGGGTCGGAGGGTGTGCAGGAGAGTGGTGGCGGCCGCGCAGCCACTGGCGAATGCGAAGCCCCGGCGACCAGCTTCGAGCTCCGCCAGGCAGGCCTCGAGGGCGGCGCGGGTCGGGTTGCCGCTGCGTGAATAGTCAAACCGCTTCGGGCGACCGGGGGCTGGCTGGGCAAACGTCGACGACATCACGATTGGCTCCATGACCGCGCCCGAAAGCTCGTCGGGACGCTGCCCGGCATGAACGGCGAGCGTCTCGAACGACACCGAACTTGCTGTCAAATCCGAAGGTGGCAGGTACCCGGATGGAGGGGAAGACGTGGGCATGGTGTCCCTTTACTTTACTGCAACGAGATTGACAAAGCGGCGCCTGCTCGAGAAAGCAGCCGAGGACGCCACACCAGAATCGGTTGCAAGAAGCGCGACTGCGCCCATCTGCGAAACACTGGTGCGCGCAGAGATACTGGTGCCGAGACACCCGTTTCGCGTGACACCGGTGCTGCCCGGGTGACACCGGTGCCGCGTGACACCGGTGCCAGACACTCGTCGCTGACATGGGTACCGTCGCTGACATAGGTGCCAGATACCGTGACACCGGTGCCAGACACTGGTGCTGCCCAGGTGCTGGCCTGCTGCCGTGCCAGACACCGGTGCTGCCTGCTGCCGTGCCAGACACCGGTGCTGCCTGTGCCAGGCACCCGTGCTGCCTGCCGCCTAGCAACTCGGGTCGATTCGAGCCGATTTCAGACTATGGCGCGCCCATTGCGTTTCATACCCCCGGGATCAGTGGTCGAGGTGACGAGTCGGACGGTGGGAAGCCGGTTTCTGCTCCGTCCAGGACCTGCAGCCAACTCGTTGATCGTTGGGGTCCTTGGTCGGGCACAGTCACTATTTGGCGTCCGCGTATTTGCAGTCGCGGTCATGAGCAACCACATCCACGCGTTGCTTGGCGTCGACCATGCCGCTCACTTGGCCACATTCATGCAGTACGCACTCGGCAACATTGCGAAAGAACTCGCGCGCCACCACAAATGGAAAGGCCCCTTCTGGGGGCGACGTTACCGCTCGATCGTGGTAGCTGACGATGCGAGCCAGGTCGCTCGGCTGCGTTACGTTCTCTGTCAGGGAATCAAGGAACGACTCATTGCTCGGGCGGCGCAGTGGCCCGGCGTCTCCTCCTTCGCCACGCTGGCGCGAGGGATGCCCATGCGCGGGATCTGGCGTAGCAGAACGGACGAAGAGCAGTCCAAGGAGAAGGAGTACGAACTGAAGCACACGCGACTCCCCGCGCTGAGCCACAAGACCGAAGATGATCACAAGGCGTACGTCGAAACGATCGTTCGCGCGGAAGAAGACGAAGCACAGGCTGAGCGACGTCGCGCCGCCTCCAAGAAGGGTGTTCTCGGTTCAAGACGCATCCTGGCTCAAGACCCGCATTCGGCACCCGAGGAAAGCAGTCATGGACCGGCCCCGCTGGTGCACGCCGCCTCCGCTTCAATGCGAGCCGCCTTCAGAGATGCGTACCGAGCGTTCGTCAGCGCCTTCAAAGCCGCAGCCGAGAGTTTGAGAGCCAACCTTCCGGCAGATTTTCCCGAAGGATCATTCCCACCCGGCTCACCTTTCATCAAACCGCAGTCAGCCTGAATCCACTCGCATCTCACCCACCTTCGGTGCCCTCGCTTTGCAATGAACCGACTGCTCATGTGCCGGCATTGGCCGCTGGCATTGGCGACGCCAGGCGTCATCAGCTGAACGCTGGGTGCGGACAAACGATCCGGCGGGCGTCGCTTCCGCCGGGTTCCGGGGGGACAAGCGCGACTGTCGGGCTGGCGCAGTCTGCTCATTGCGCCGGACCCCGAGCGGGCTGGCACGCAGCATCCGGCCAGCCTCAGCCTGTGACGCCACAGGGCAGGGAGGCCCGGGGCCGGGGCCTCGAGCGGGAGGCTTTGACAGAAGCGCGTGGCTGTCACATCTTGAACCGGTGTCGCGTCCACATCGGCAGGCGATCGCTAACCCGCCATTTCGCCCTGAACCGACCGCACCATTAGCGCCACGCGAGTCCGTGCCTGCTGACGTCGTCATCAGAGCGCGGGCGGGAGAGGCCGCAGCGGTACGGCGTTTCCTCGAGGAGATTGCCCCCATGATTCGGCGGACCTGTCGAGGTGTCCTCGGTTCCGGCCATGCGGACCTCGAGGACACCATGCAGGAAAGCCTGCTCGCCTGTGTCAGGGCCCTTCATCAATACCGATTCGACGGAGACATTCGTCATTATGTGACGAAGATCGCATTGCGAATCGCGATCGCAGCCCGGCGAACCAGCACCTCGCGCTGGCGGGCCCAGGACCCCATCGAGCTCGAACGAGCGGCGAATCAATCCGGGACCTCGGCGGAAGAGTGGTCACCCGACGAGATTGATCTGATCCAGCGCATTCTGGACAACCTGACTCGCGTTCAAAGCGAGGCGCTTTTGATGCGCGTGGTCCTGGGGTTCTCAATCGAAGAAATCGCCACCAAGACCGGGGTTTCACAGAATACCGTCAAGACTCGCCTGCGCCTCGGCAAGAACGTCCTTCGAAGGCATACGGGGCTCGGATTCTGGCAGCGGTTCTTGGGCAAGCGTCAAGCGTCAAGCGTCGGTCGGTCCGCGAAACCAGGAAACCCGAGGTCCTGATGGCATTTTCCATGGGCAAGTTCAGTAAAACATCCGTGAATCGATCGAAAGCGACGCCCGCGCCTGCTTCCCATTGCTCGGACTACTTCGAGGACTTGCTCGATCGCCTGGCCCGCGTAGGAATGCTCGGAGAGGAAGAGTGGGGACACCTCCAGGCTCACGTTGCGCAGTGTCTCCCGTGCGGAATGCAACTCCGATCGCCCGTCCATTTCCAGTCCGCCCGGCCATTGTCCGCATCGGCGGCCGACGCCCAGCTCGATCGTCGGGCCATTCAGGCCGTCATGCTGCGTTCGGACGATAGGTCACGTCGACCTGTGGCCCGCCTCTCCTTCGTGCGGCGCTGGGTCCCGATTGCAGTTGGCACATTGCTCCTCTCCGGAACGACCCTGGCAGCGACCTGGTGGTCAACCCACAGAGAGCCCGAATTGGTGGTCGGGGGCGGCCCCGAACCCCAATCCCCGGGTCAGCCCATGGCCAGAGGCGCATCACGGAGAGCGGCGCCGCCAGCCTCCGCGGCGTTCGATCCGGCGGCGGCGCCAACGCCGGGTTCCGTCCCGAAACCTGCCCCTTCGTCCGGGTGGGGCGAGCTGTCGTCGATGGAAGGGGCACCAGCCGCCCGCCCCCGCTTCGCTCCTCCACGTCGGAGCGCCTCCGCCACACCGGTCACTGAAGCGACCATCGCGACCGAAAGGGCGGCGGCAGCGAGGCTCTTCGCGCGCGCGCGACACGAGCGCGTCAGCGGACAAATCGACCAGGCGCTCGGCACCTACCAGCGACTGCAGCGCGGGTTCCCCGACTCCCGGGAGTGTCGTCTGTCCTACCTCGTGGCTGGACGGCTGTGGCTCCAGCGTGACCGAGCGGACTTGGCCGCCGCGCAGTTTCGACTGTACCTCGACAGCGACCCCGGGGGTGGCGCGTCGGAGGAAGCGTTACTCGGGCACGCGTCCGCCCTGGACCGTATGGGCCACTTCTCGGAGGAAGCCCATGACTGGAGATTGTTGTTGACCGAGCATCCGGGCTCCATCTACGCGAGGCGAGCGCGTGTCCGGTTGGACGCGCTCGAGACCAAGCAGGCCCGAAGGTCGGGTTCGACTTCGGCCGAGCCCCGCCTCTCGCCGTGAGGCTTCTTGCCCTCAGTCTCTCGAGACGGGCGTAAAGTTTCCGAGTGATTGTGCGTCTGCCCCTGATCTGTGGCGTCGTATACACCTTCGCATCCGGCGTACACGCCCTCCCGACCCCAGTGAACGCTCAGAGGGCTCCGGAGGGGACCAAGCATCCATCTGACGGTCAACACGGGGGCCGCCCAGAGCCGGGCATCCGAGACGCGAGCGGCGAGGTGAGAGTGGTCATTGCCGGACCGATGGAGGAGTCCGACCGAGCCGCAGAACATCGGGTTCTGGCTCAGACGCTGAGAAACTCTCTCGAACCATTGGGCGTTCGCCCCTTGTTCGCCGACGTGCCGGCGATGAGCCCACGCGACGTCGCCGCAACTGGGCGTGTGGCCAGCTTGTTGACCGTGCAGGTGTGGATCGATCTGGCCATCCGGGGACAGGCGACCGTCTATGTCACCGAGGGTCAAAATGTGTTCACGCGTCGGTTGGAACTCGGCGGCGTAACCCTCGGGCCGGTTGGCCTCGATCTGATCGATGTCGTCGTGACGGATTCGGTCCGGTCGGTTTTGTCCGGTCGCCCGGTCGGAATGACGCGGGAAGAGTTCACCCGCGCGTACGACGCGTCCGAGCCTCGCGCCGGCCCGGCTGACGCCAAGGTGTCTGGCACCAACGGCGACGCCAAAGTGTCTGGCACCAACGCCCAGGTGTCTGGCACCAATGCCTTGCGCAGCACCAATGCCTTGCGCAGCACCAATGCCTTGAGCACCGAAACGGAGGTGTCTGGCACCGGAGTGGATAGCAGCATCGGAGCGGGGAGGGGGGCGGCGGGTGGGCCGGGCCGGTCGCTGGAACCGCCCTCCCTGGCGATCCCCTCGGCCCGCTCCCCGGACTCGGTGCCAGACACCCGTCGAGATGTGCCAGAGACCGGGCGGGTGCCAGACACCCGTCGAGGTGTGGACACCCGTCGAGGTGTGGTGCCGGGCGTGGTGGGGCATGGTCGGGGTGGGGAGCAGGGAAAGTGGCGGGGGATCCTGACCGCCGACTACGAGGCCGCGCTCCTGGGAGCCTCCCGGATCGTCCATGGTCCCCGGATTTGCGTCGCAGTCGACCGCGGTTCCTTCCGGGCCTCTCTCGCTCTCGGAGGAAGGTTCCCGTATACCGTGTCGACCGCGGACGGGGCGAACGTGCATTTCGAATCGTTCACCCTGCGAGCCTCCGCGGCCTACCTCGTGGCTCTCTCCGAGCGCTCCAGCTTGGTTGGCTCCCTCGGGGCCGGCGTCGACCTCGGACGTGTCCGTCCCACCTCGGATCAGGTTGACATCGTCCCCGCGACCGCCTTCTGGACCCTCGATACCATCCTCCGACCCGCGCTCGGATTCGAACATCGAGCGGGTGCCCTGGTCGCCGGCCTGACCCTCGCCCTCGACCTCGACCTGCGCGGCGCCCGCTACGTCGTCGCCGCACCGCCCACCCCCCACCCCATCGTGACCCCCTTCCGTGTGCGTCCGGTCGCGGTCGTGTCCCTCGGCTCGACCTTCTGACCAGGCCGCCGCCCCCCCCCAACCCCCGCCCCGGGCCCCGACACCTTCGACCGCGGACCGCGCCGCGTTCCGCCGCTCAACGCCAAGCTTCGTACAGCCGCGACACGCCAGCACCACCCCGATCCGACGAGAAGACAATGTGTCGCCCGTCGTTCGACAGCCACGGGTCCCCCTCCGACGCCTTGCTATTCAGCTCGCTCAGCGCATGCGGCGCCGCAAAGGTTCCGCTGTCGCTCGCCGCCGCCGTCTCGAACAGATCGGACGGTTGGTTCTTGCTGCTGCCGCCTCGCCTCGAACCAAAGATCAGCCCGCGCCCATCACGGAACAACCCCGGATCCCAGTCGAACACGTTGGAGTTCACCTCGCTGAGGGCGGCAGGCGGCCCCCAACCATCCGCGGTGGACGCCCGCGTGATGCGGTACAGGTCGTAGTCGCCCTGTGCCCCGTCCGAATAGAAAACCAGCGCCAGCTGCTGCGCATCGATGGCCGGCCCGCGCGCCGTCATCGAGGTTCCGTTCAGCTTGAACTGCTCCGGCGCTCCCCACGGATCGGTCCGCGTCTTCCGGCGTGACACCCAGATGTGGGTATCGCTCTCCGCGCCCGGACGGTTGCTTGCGAAGTACAGCGTCAAGTTGTCCTCCGTCAACTCGGGCTCCTGGTCGTCGTAGGTGGCCGTCGACAGCTCTTGCACGACGCTGGCTGCTCCCCATGGCGCGGTGATCGACGCCCGCGCGCTCATGTAGATGTCCAGGGTCCCGGCCTTGGTCGACGCAAAGTAAATCTCCAGCTCGTCGCTGCTGAGGCTCGGATCCTGCAGGACATCCGTCGCATCGAGGAGCCCATCGACCGTCACCGGCGCACTGAAGCTCCCGAGGGCACCGGCGCCATCCGCTCCGTCCCCCACCACCCCGGCTGCGGCGTCGCCGCCAATCTGATAGGCCACCACCCGGTCCTGCGGGCTGCAGCCAACCATCGTCGCCAAGAGCCACCCCGCCGCCGCCGCCCCCACGCCCACCCCCACCCCCACCGCCTCCTTCGTCCGGTAATCGATGGCTGAAAGCGACTTCACGCAGGAACTATACAGTCCGCCACCCGCACCTGGCGACTCCCGGCCCCCGAGACGCGTCCGGTCAACCCGCGGCCCACGGCCATCCCCGATTCACGAAACACACCCCCGGGAGAGCCCGCCGCCGCCCCCCTTCACCGGCGCGCGCCCGCGCCGTCACCCCCGGATAGCGGCTTCCCCATCGCCGCCGCATCCGGCCTCAGCCGCACATCCCGGGCCGGCACCGCCAGGCTGGTGCCGGCGCCCTCGACGATGCCCATGAACCCGAGCAACACCTCCTGGCGAAACAGCATGAACTCTCCATAGTCGGTGGTCTCCAGGAACGCCTGGATCTCGATGTCGAGCGACGACGCCCCGAACTCCCGCAATCGCACCGACACCGAGTCCTGGGCCACCCTCGCCCACGTCTTCAACATGGCCTCCGCCTGGTCCAGCACCTGGCGCATCTGCCCCACCGTGGTGCCATACGCCAGGCTGAGCGTGCACGACAGACGGATCCGGTCCCGCGGCGCAAACGTCTCGATGCGCAGGTCGGCGAGCTTCCCGTTCGGGATGGTGATGATGGTCCGATCGAGCGTGCGAATGCGGGTCGAGCGCAGTCCGATCGATTCCACCGTCCCCATGGAGCTGTCGATCCGCACGAAGTCACCCTCGCGCAGCGGCTGATCCGCGCTGATCGAGAAGGTCCCGAACAGGTTCTCCACCGTCTTCTGCGCCGCCAGCGCCAGCGCCAACCCCCCGATCCCGAGCCCCGCCACCAGGCTGGCCACCGGGTACCCGAGCTCCGACAGCAAGCTCACCACGGCCAGCGTGAACACCGCCACCTTGGCCACGCGCGCCCCGAGCGGAAGCACCGACCTCGAGCTCGGTCGCCCCCGCGCCCAGCTCGACTGCACCAGCACCTGGTGACCGATGTCCACCACCCGCGCCAGGACCCAGAAGAACGCCGCCAGGAAGCCCCCTCGAACCCAGCGATCGACCCAGGCCGCGGTCGCCCCGGGTAGGTCCAACCACCCGTCGCAGAAGTCGATCGTCCCCACGGTCCACCCGAGGATCAGCGGCCCCCCGATGCGTGCGACGAGAGCATCGTCCCAGGTGACGGTGGTCCGGGCGGCCAGCCGCCGCAGCACCCCACGAGACAGGCGCGACAGCAACCTCCCCAGCCCCCACGCGCAGATCACCAGCGCCGGCAGCGCCAGCCACTGCCACCACGCCAGCCCGTGCGGGCCGACGTGACGCAGGCTGGACGACAGGTCCAGGAAATCCCCCAGGCTCCTCCTCTGCATGGTGACACCCATGGTCCGTGGCTCCGCCGACGCCGAGAACGCACCCCTCCCGCGTCAGGCCTTGGTCATTGCACCGTGATGGCGTCCTTGATCTTGTTGAAGATCCCCTGCTTGATGCCCGAGACCTTCATGACGTCCTCGGGCTTCGCGTACGGGCGTCCGGCGACGATGGCCTTGGCCTTGACCGGCCCGATCCCCGGCAACATCTCGAGCTCGGCCTCCGTGGCGGTGTTCAGGTTGACCTTGACCCCCGCGGGGAGCTTGCTGGCGCTGCGGGCGGCCGACTCCCTGGCCGTGGCCAGACTCGGGCCGCTGCCGCCCCCGGCCGGCGCTGCCGGTGCCGGCGGGACGGTCGGCAGGCCCGCGCTCGGCACCACGGGAATCGTGGCCTTCGGAATGGTCGTCACCGCCGAGGGCACGGCGGGCCTGGCTCCCGCGACCACCGCCGGCGGCGTGGCGATCGTCGTCGCCGGCGCGGCAGCCGCCGCGGATCGTCCCGCCCCCCCGACCGTGACCAGATTTCGCAGGGCTGCCAGCTTCGCGGGCCCGATGCCCTTGACCTTCGCCAGATCCTCCACCGATGCGAACGGGCGACCCGCGACGATCTGCTTCGACAGCGCGGGCCCCACCCCCGGGAGCGACTGCAGCGTGGCCTCGTCGGCCGTGTTCACATCGACCAGCGCGACGGCGGCCTTGCCCGGGACCCCAGGCAATCCCCCGAGCTGTGCCCACCCGCGCCTGGCCGGGAGCCCAACCGCCAGCACGACGACGACGACGACGAACGCAGCCACTCGAATCACCACCCGCTGGATCGCTCGGCTCGACCGGGGCCCCCCGGCGGTCCGCGACGCGGCTTCGAACCTGCTTGACGATGTCCTGGAACTCGACATGGATGGTGCTCCCTTGTTGACGTGACGTGATCTCGTGGGTTGCGAAGCAAGCAGACCCACCCGCGCGGTGCACGGGGGGCCGGCCCGTCGCCCCGGCATGAAAGCACACCGCCCGCGCAAATGCGTCATCCCGCGCTCGGTGCCAGACCCCGTCGAGCTCCGGTGCACGGCCCGGTTCGAGGCCGGTGATGCCGGCCCGACACCCGCGGCGATGCGCTCGATGGCCACGCGCCGGTTCCAATCCGAGGAAAACCATGTGCAAACGCCTGCCTACCTTCTCCCGACTCGGCCCCCCGACCCGGCCCCCCGGCTCGCCCCCAGCCTCCCGGGCCCGCGCCCGTCGACCTTCCCCCCTCCGCCAGCCGCTTGCATTTTCGGGCGCTCCCCAGGCTCCCTCCAGGGTATATAGACGGGCGTTCTGCCAACTTCCATGGAACCGATCAGCAACCCCGCTCTGGTGACGTCGGCCGGCCTTTTCCCTTGCGCGTGAGATCAGCGTGAAACTGGAGCGGGGGTTGCGTATTTGCCAGGTCGTTCCCTATGACCTGACCGAGCGGGGTGGGGTCAAGCACCACGCGTTCCAGCTGGCGCAGGCCCTGCGCGCCCGCGGCGACGAGGTCACGATCATCGGACCCGCGCCCCGGCCGCTGCAGGATCCGAACACCTTCGGCTTCCCGGGGATCGTGAACATCCGAGCCAATGGCTCCGACAACCGGGTGGGGATGTTCGTCGCGCCCTGGCGCGTGCGGGCCTTCTTCAAGCAGCACGCGTTCGACGTGGTCCACGTGCACGAGCCGCTGACCCCGTCGCTGCCGTACTGGGCCGTGTGGTTCTCGTGGGCCAGCGCACACGTGGCAACCTTTCACGCCTTCTCCGAGCAAACCCGCCTGTCGCTCGACCTGCTGAGCCGGGTGGGCTCCGGCGTGCTGCGGCCGGCGTTTCAGTTCAACACCGCCGTTTCGAACGCTGCGGCCTCCTACGCCCCCACCCCCTGGCGACGCTCGCTGACCATCGTTCCGAACGGGGTGCCGACGGCGATGTTTCGCCCGCGCACCGAGCCACGCCCGCCCGGACCGATGCGGCTCCTGTTCGTCGGGCGGCTCGGCGACGACCGCAAGGGGTATCGTTACCTCGATCTCGCGTTCCGGCGCCTGCGCGCCCGCGGCTTCGACGTGACCCTGGACGTGGTCGGAGAGCTCGGCGGCACCTCGCGGCCGGAGCCAGCGCCCGGCCTCACCTACCACGGCTCGGTCTCGCTCGACGCGCTGGTGAGCCGCTACCAGGCGTGCGATCTCTTCGTGGCGCCCTCCACCGGGCAAGAGTCCTTCGGGATCGTCCTGCTCGAGGCGATGGCGACCGCGCTCCCCCTCGTGTGCTCGGACATCGACGGTTACCGGCACACGGTGAGCCCGGAGGGGGCTCGGATGGTGCCCCCGCAGGACGTCGACGCGCTGGAGGCGACCATCGCCAATCTGCTCGAGCGACCGCACACCTGGAGGGCGATGGGCGAGGCCAACCGACGTCGGGCGGCGCTGTTCGACTGGCAGCACATCGCGTACCAGGTGCGCGGCCTCTACCTGGCGGCGATCCGTCAGCGACGGATGGCCCGATCTGGCGCGCGGGCCCTCGGTCTCGCCAAGCCCGCCGTCCAGGCGCGGCTTCAGGAAGCGGCGTCCGCGGCGCCGCCGCTGTCGGCCTGGGGCCAGCGCAACCGGATCCAGGGCGACACCACGCTCGACGTGTAGCCGAGGAGCAACCCCGCCACGATGTCCGGGATCCAGTGGTGCCGCAGATAGATCGTGGAGATCCACAGTGACACCACGAGCGGCAGACAGATCCAGAAGTACAGGCGCGGCCGACGGGGAAAGATGCCGTCCCCGAAGCGCCAGGCATAAAAGAGGGTCAAGAGCGCGATCGAGCAGTGCAGCGACGGGAAGGCCGACCGCACCCGCAGGGGATCGGCGGTGTCGAACGCGCCCTGTTGAAGCTCGTAGAGCCCGAAGAACGAGTGAAGGTGCGCCGGCTGGAAGCCCGCCGAGCCCCCATGGAGGAGCGGTTCGTAGTAGCGCGGCGGGCCCGCCGGGAAGAACAGGAAGAGGATGAATCCGAGGCCCATCTGCACCACAACCGCCGTGGACATCTCGCGGAAATCCGGCCGGCGACCGCGGAGCGCGAGGCAGGTGGCGAGGAACATGGGCAGGATGAAATAGAGGGCGTAGGTGAATGACATCCAGTCGGTCAACAGCGGGTGGTGAAAGCGCCCGGCCCAGACGCTCGGCTCCGCACCGAACAGCCGCACGTCGATCCGGTAGAGGACATCGTCGATGGCGTTCTTGCGAATCACCCCGGTGTACGTCTCCATGCTCTCGAAGGCCCACATGATGACCGTGAGGGGGCCCCAGTCTCGGGCGATGCGCTTCACGGCGGTGAAGAATTCCTGGCCAGCCTTGGCCGAGCCGTTCAGGATGCGGGGCAGCCGATACACGAAGCTGCAGGTGATGAGCCCGAGACCGATGCCGCCAGCCACCACGATGGGACCTTCCGACCACACGAACGAGGCACCGTACGCCACCACCAGCCCGGCCAGCACGCCGAGGAACGCGAGCACGAGACCGAAATCGGGACCCACGGCGGCCAGCGCCGCGACGACCCAGCGTCGGCCGGTGCCGGGGACGGCGGGGGCCAAACTGGCTGCCGCCGCGGCCGCGGCCGCCGCGGAGGCGACGCCGACGACCGCGCCGACATTCCCGGAAGCCGGGAGTGTCGGCGCATCCAGGGCCGACGAAGATCCAGGCTCGGGCGTCACGGAGGCGAAGCAAACGCCGCCGGCCCATCCATGTCAATGTCCTTCATGACGAACGTGGGTCACCGGGTGGCGCAGGTGGCGCGGTTCGTCGCGGTGGTGGCCGTGGGCGTGGCCGCATACCTCATCCTCCGGCGTCTGGACTTCGCGGCCTTGCGCGCGGCCTTGACGCGGGCGCGGCCAGGGTTGCTGTTGCTGGCCATCGGCTGCAACGCGGGGAATTTTCTGTTCCGGGCGGTGATGTGGCGGATCATGCTGCACGAGGAGCGGCCGTTGCCGATCGGCCGGCTGGTTCGCTACACCGTGGCCGCCTTCGCAGCCTCGGCGCTCACCCCGGCGCGCGCGGGAGAGGTCTTGCGGCTGTGGCTGCTGCGGCGCCACCACCAGATCTCGTACGCGCGATCGGCCGGTGCGGCCCTGGCGGAGAAGCTGCTCGACGGACTGGCGCTGGTGGTCCTCGTGGCCCCGCTGCCGTGGCTGGCCCTGCCGCTGCCCCCCTGGACCGCGCGGGCGGTGTTTGGCCTCGCCATCGGGGCCGTGACGCTGCTGGCGGGGGCGGTGCTGATCACCCGGTACATGAGGCCGGGGCGCCGACTCGGCGCGTTCCTGGGCCAGATCAGCATCCTCAGGGAGCCCGGTATCCTCGTGAAGGCGCTGGGGGCGGCGCTGGCGGCCGGGGTGTTCGACCTCGGGACGCTGTGGCTGACGCTCGGCGCGTTCCACATCTCGCATGGGTTCGGGGGGGCCGCGTTCGTGCTGCTCGTGACCAATGCCGCGCTGGTGATCCCATCGACCCCGGGAAACATCGGGGCGCTCGAGGCCGGAGCGGTGGTGGCGCTCGATGTGCTCGGCGTCCCACGTCCGCAGGGCCTGGCGTTCGCCCTCGTTTATCACGCGCTGCAGCTAGGGCCGCTCTTGCTGTTTGCGGCCTTCAACCTTCGGCTCATCCTCGGGGCTGGAGCCCTGCAGGGACCGGACCCGGAGGCGCGCACGGGCCTCGATCGTCGAGCGGAACGCGAGTCGCCCACCCCTGCGGAATGACACATGGCGTCGATTCGCGCATTGACTTTTTTTATTGCCTGACGATAAGAGCCTCACGGTACTGGGCAGGACACTGGAATCATGTGACTCCGGTTGCGTGACCGGACCCGCCGTTTCCATCAACAGGAGAGCCCCCATGAGCCGACCGCTCCCGAGACTTTTGCCCTTGGTCCTGATCGCGCTCGCGAGCTGCGTCCCATCCGAGGATGGCTCCTCGACGGACCCGCTGGGCTCGACCGGGGCTGGAACGGGGGGTATCTCGGTGTCGGCAGGAACCGGCGGGGCTCCGTCCGGCACAGGGGGTCAGCAGTTCACTGCAAGCGGCGGTGCGCCCGGGACCGGCGGTGCGCCCGGGACCGGCGGCGCGCCGGTCGGCTCCGGTGGCGTGACGGGAAGCGGCGGAAAGGTCGGGACCGGCGGCGCGATGGGAAGCGCCGATGCGGGAGTCGGCGCCGGGAGCGGCGGCATCCAGGGGGCGCCGGACGGCGGGGTCGGCGCGGGGACCGGTGGGCGAGCGACCGGTGGCGCGGCAGGGACCGGTGCCACGGCTGCGGTGTGCACCAGCAAGATGAACTACTCGGGCGGAAATGGTCAGAGCATGCGGCCTGGCGCCGATTGCAACGGCTGCCACAACTTCGCGATCGCCGGGACCGTGTACCCGACCGCCCACGAGCCCGACAACTGCATCGGGGTCAACGGCACGGCAGGGGTCAAGGTGGTCATCACGGGCTCGACCGGACAGGTCCTGACCCTGACGCCGAACTCGTCGGGCAACTTCTACTCGAACACCAACGTGACCACACCCTTCACGGTCAAGCTCACCAACGGTGCCAATTCGCGCATGATGGTGAGCCCGCAGACGAGTGGCGCGTGCAACAGCTGCCACACCGTGAACGGCTCCAACGCGGCCCCCGGCCGCGTCATGTCGCCGTAGGTCGAAATCGGTCCTCACCGAGCCTCGGCGAAGCTCTGGTGGTAATCGGGATCCTCGATGCTTCGCGCCGCCACGGTGCTGGTCAGCGGCGCGGAGCAGTCGAGCATGACCGCGAGCTCGCCCGTGTGGGTCCCCCCCGGTGCGAGCTCGTAGGCTCCGGGGTGCGGCCCGTGGGGGATCCCCGCCGGGTGCAGCGACAGGCTTCCACCGCCGACACCGGGGCGCGACGCGAAGCCATCGTTGGCGTAGAACAGCACCTCGTCCACGTCGACCGACGCATGGGGATAGGGACAGGGATTGGCGGCCGGATGAAAATCGAGCGGCCGCGGGACGAAGCTGCAGATCAGCGCCCCGCCCGCCTCGAACGTCGCGTGCACCGACGGCGGCAGGTGAACCTGCCCCACCCGGGGTGAGAACGAGAGGATCGGGAACGCGAAGGGGTAGACCGCGCCGTCCCAGCCGACCACGTCCAGCGGATCGTGGGGCGACCGGAAGCCGAAGAACCGATCGCCCCGCTTGACGAGGATGTCGCGCGGACCGTCGGCAGCGCCGATCGCCTCGAGGCGGGGATGGCGAAAGTCGCGGTGGCCATAGGGCGCGTCCATCCGCAGCTGGCCAGCCCCGTTCCGGTAGTGGCGCGGGAGATCGAGGCCGCGCTTGCACTCGATGGACAGCCAGGCCTGCGCGAGGGCGGCATCGGGCATGAAGCGGTGAATGGTGCCCTTGGGAACGCAGACGTAGTCGCCCTGCCGGAACGGCAACGCCCCGAACACCGACCGCAGGGTCCCGCCGCCGCGCCAGATGAAGAACAGCTCGTCGGCGTCCGCGTTCACGAAGTAGGTCGACGCCGCCCGGGTGGCCTGCACGAACCCGATGACCACGTCGCCGTTGAACAGCAAGGGGACTCGACCGTCGAGCGGCGTCGCGTCCGCCCCTCGACCGCCGGCGTCCCGCCGCGGCCCCGGGAGGCCGAGGCAGTGGAAGCGGCGCCGGCGCAGGTCGGCGCCAGCCTCGGCCGCCCCACCGACCGGGACTGGAAAGCCCGCCGTGGTCTCGACCGGCATCGCCTCGTGCGGTCGGTGGAGGTGGTAGAGGATGGAGTACGGACCCTCGAACCCGCCGCGGGTCAGACACTCCTCGTAGGTCCGCTCACCTGCCGCGGTCCGGAACACGGTGTGCGGCTTGGCTGGCAGCTCTCCGGCGCTGATTCGCTCGAGCATCGGTGACCATCCTCATCCCGAGCGCGGTGAGCCCTGCTCGCGCTCGATGCTCTCGAAGAGCGCGCGGAAGTTCCCGGCCCCGAACCCCTCGTCCCCACGCCGCTCGATGATCTCGAAGAAGAAGGGCCCCGCCTCGGGCGTGCCGTGGGTGCCGGCCGAGTCCTTGAGGAAGATCTGCAGCAGATAGCGTCCGGGCCCGTCTCCGTCGACCAAGATCTCGAGCTCCTCGAGCTCCCCGAGCTTCTCGCGCAGGGCGCTCGCGACCCCGATCTGTCGCAGCCGCTCGGGCAGCGCACGGTAGTAGGCACCCGGCGTGGGCATGAAGGACACCTGGCGCCGCCTCAGCTCCCGGACCGCCTCGGTGATCCGATCGACCAGCAGGGCTGCGTGCTGGACGCCATCGCCCCGGTTGTCCTCGTGAAAGACGTTGATCTGCGAGCTCTTGAAGCTCGGACGCTGGGGCTCGTTGTTCGCGAACTTGATGCCGCTCGCCGGATCCCACATCACCACCGACCGCAGGCCGGAGCCGGCGGGGTCGGCGGAATCGGCGAAATCGGCCCGACGGGCGTCGGGGGCATGCGCGGTCACGTCGTTGGTGTGAAACTCCACCTGCCAGAACCGCTCGAAGCCCATCACGTGCTCGAGCCACAGGAGCGCAGGCGCCAGGGTCTCGAAGTTGCTGGTGACGTGATCGAAGGCGGAGAAGCCGCACGCGTTGCGACCTCCCCGCGGGATCGGGTGGACGTCGAACCCCGGGTACAGCGGGAATTCGCCCTGGCGCTCGACGAAGCGGAAGGTGGTGTCCCCGAAGGGCGTGGCGATCACGAAGGTCTTGAAGACCCCACGGGGACCGGCGGTGGCGACGATGTCGTCGATCGGCGTGCCCCCGCGGGCCTCGAGCGTGGCGAAGGTGTGGGCGATGTCCTCGACCTCGAACACGATGCTCCCGATGCCGTCGGGGTGCTTGCGGAGGTAGCGATCGGCGCGGCCCCCCGCCGCCCCGGCCGGCGACGAGCAGACCACCCGACAGGCGCCCGCCTCGAAGATCACCGAGCGCTGACGCCCGCGCTGGTTCAGCGCCGCGCTGCTCTCGGCGACCTCGGCGAAGTCCAGCCGCTCTGTGTAGAACCTGCGGCTCCGCTCGAGATCGCGCACGTAGGTGTGAAGGGCTTCGATCCGACGAATACCGAGGCCTGCTGCATTCGCCATGCTGGAAAGTCTAGCAGGCGGAATCGACGGTGCGTCCCGCGCGCCCGCCTTCGCTCACGGTGCTGGCGGAGACGCCTCGCGGTCGGGCTGGGCGTCGGGGTGCGCGGCCACGAACGCCGGCAGGGCCGCGCAGGTCGATTCGACGCGCAACAGGGTCGGGAACGCCGCCAGGTCGAGTTGCATGCGGCGCGCCGCGAACAGCTGCGGAACCAGGAAGACGTCGGCGAAGGTCGGCTGGTCGCCCACCAGGAAGCGCCCCGCCGTCGAGGTGGACAGCGTCTCGAGGGCCGACAGCCCGGTCGCGATGAAGCCGCGCACCAGCGGGGCCGGATCGGTGCCCGCCGCGCGCAGGGTCTGCTGCAGCTTGAGGTTCTGCAGCGGCTGGGTTCCGGAGTTGACGATCTCGGCGAGCTGACGGGCGCGCGCGCGGCCCACCCGGTCGGCCGGGAGCAGCGGCGGCTCGGGATGGATCTCCTCCAGGTGCTCGAGGATCGCCATGGACTGCGTCAGGTACCAGGGGCCGGAGCCGCCGTCGAGCTCGAGCACCGGGACTTGCCCCATCGGGTTGTGCCGGAGAAACGCCGGCAGGTGCTGTTCGCCGCCACCGCGCACCAGGTGAACCGGCACGATCTCGCAGGCGAGATCCTTGTACGCGAGCGCGATGCGCACCCGCCACGCCGAGCTGCTCCGCCAGTATCCGTAGAGTCGCATGCCCGCGGAAGTCCCTCAGATCACCTGCTGGTCGATGGCTCCGCACACGCTGCGGCCGCCCGCGGCGAAGGCCTCGATGCGGATCGTATCCCCGCGCTGCATGAAGGGCGTGGTCGGCGCACCCTGGTCGATGGTCTCGAGCATGCGCCGCTCGGCGAGGCAGGACACCCCGCGCGCCCGATCCTGGTTGGACACCGTCCCGCTGCCGAGGATGGTGCCCGCCGTCAGGGCCCGCGTCCGCGCCAGGTGGGCGATGAGATCGAGGAACGAGAAGTGCATCTCGGGTCCGGTCTCGGTGTCTCCCACCACGGCTCCATTGTAGGTCGAGCGCAGCTTCAGGAAGGCCCGACCTTCGCGAAAATCGGCGCCGAGCTCGTCGGGGGTCACCGCCAGGGGAGAAAAGGAGGTCGCGGGCTTCGACAGCACGAACCCGAACCCCTTGGCGAGCTCATCCGCCACCAGGTTCCGATAGGTCAGATCGTTGGCGACCATGAGGAGACGAATGGGCTCGAGCTCCCGCAGGCGCTCGGCCGGGGCTCCGCACGGGACGTCCCCGAGGATGGCGCAGACCTCGGACTCGAAGTCGAGGCCCAGGGCGGGGTCGGGCAAGGAGATGGGATCGCAGGGACCGAGCAGCACGCCCGAACCACCCTGGTAGATGAGGGGATCGGACGTCAACCCCGGGGGCAGCTCGGCCTTGCGGGCCGCCCGCACCAGACGGATATGGTTGAGGTACGCCGAGCCGTCGAGCCACTCGTAGGCGCGCGGCAAGGGCGCCGCCAGCCGCCGCGGATCGAAGGGCTCGCCGCGAACGTCGCCGGCCTCGAGGGCGGCCGCGAGGCCCCGCAAGGCCGGGGCGGCCCGAGCCCAGTCGTCGAGCGCCGCCTGCAAGGTGGGCGCGACGACCCTGGCCAGGGCACAGCGGGTCGCCGACGCGTCGACCACGACGAGCGCGCCGTCCCGGGTGCCATCGCGCAAGGTGCCAAGGCGCATGGTGACGTGGTGAAGCGTAGCAGATCGGCGGGACCCTGCCTGCCGCCCGTCCCTTGCGCGTGCCACGCGCGCGGGGCACGCGCGTGGCACGCGCGCCGCGGTCGCATGCGCGTCGAGGATGTGCCGGCTATCCTCGAAGGTGAGGGGGACACCATGCGAGAAGCGGAGCCTCCGTTCGTGCCGGCCCACCTGCGCCGGTTCGTGGTCGAGCAGGATTATGGGCAGTACAGCGCCATCGATCAGGCGGTGTGGCGGTTCGTGCTGCTCCAGCTCGAGGCGCAGCTGGCGGACGGCGCGCACGCGAGCTACCGCGCGGGCCTCGAGGCCACGGGGATCTCGGTGGATCGCATCCCGCGCATCCCGGAGATGAACGCCCGGCTCGCCCGCTTCGGCTGGGGGGCCGTGTGCGTGGACGGCTTCGTGCCTCCGCGGGTCTTCCAGGAGTTTCAGGCCGCCGGGATCTTGCCCATCGCGGGGGACATCCGGTCGCGGCAGCACCTGCCGTACACGCCCGCGCCGGACATCATCCACGAGGCCGCGGGCCACGCTCCGATCCTCCCCGATCCGGTGTACGCGGCCTACCTGCGACGGCTGGGAGCGCTCGGGGCCGAGGCCTTCACCTTGCCCGAGGAGAGCGCGGTCTTCGATGCCATTCACTTCCTCTCGGAGATCAAGGAGCGCCCCGGGGTGCCGGCCGAGCCGATCGCCCGCGCCGAGGCGCGCTTGCAAGCGGCCCTCGCCGGCGTGCCGGAGGTGAGCGAGGCGGCGCTGCTGTCGCGCCTCTACTGGTGGACCGCGGAATATGGGCTCGTCGGCGCGCCGGAGGATTTCAAGCTCTACGGGGCCGGGCTCCTGTCCTCGCTCGGAGAGAGCCATTCCTGTCGGGCAGCGGCCGTGCGCAAGGTGCCGCTCGACGCAGGTTGCCTGGACGTCCCCTACGACATCACCCGTCCGCAACCGCAGCTCTACGTGGCACCCTCGTTCGAGCACCTGCATCGGGTCCTCGACGCGGTCGAGGATCGCCTGCGGCGCGATCGGGCGACGGCCCTCGCGCGGGCGCTGCGCAGCCGAGAGATCGCCAGCGTGACCTTCTCGTCGGGGGGCGCGGCCATCGGCGTGCTCGCGGAGCTGGGAGGGGCGGCGGAGCCCGGCGCGGAGCCGGCGGGAGCGCGCGGGCCCGCGTGGCTCGGCTTCGAAGGTCCGTTCGCGTTCACCCATCCCCGCGGGACGTGGCGGCGCGCCGACGAGGACCAGGACGAGGACCAGGACCAGGCCGGCCGGGAGGCGAGCACCCTCGTCTTCACGGGGCCGCTCTCCGATGGCGGGTGGCTGGAGGCGCTGGCCACGGAGGCCGCGCTCGACGGCCACCTGGTCGGCCGAGCCGGGCGTCACCGCTTCGACTTCGCGAGCGGCGTATCGGTGGAGGGACGGGTGGTGCGGCGGCGGCTGCGCACCGACGGGCGCCTTGGGGGCCTCGAGCTGGCGGATGCGCGGGTCGGGCTTCCCGGACGTGGGCAGCATGGGCGCGCGCGGATCTGCGTGTGGGCCGTGGGCGAGGTCATCACCGCCCGGGCCGGAGCCAGCGATCCCGCTTTCCACCTGGCGCTCGGCCGGGACCCGGCTGATGGCCGAGCCGAGGGAGCCGAGCGGTCGACGGTGGCGCGGGTGGCGCGGGTGCCGCGGGTGCCGCGGGCGCGCGAGCTCCCTGCGAAGGAGCGGGAGCTCATGCTCCTCTACGGACAGGCCGAGGTGGCCGCCCGGAAGGTCCGTGCAGGCGAGCTCGTCGACGCGCTCACCGTCCTCCGTGAGTCGGTGGGCCGCGAGCATCCGGACGACTGGCTCCTGCGGTGGAACCTGCTCGAGACGTTGCTGGCGAGGACCGACACGAGCGGGGCCGCGGGGCCCGCCCTCGCGCGGGCGCTGGTCGATGATCTCGAGGCCCTGGAGCACGCCTTCGCGGGCGAGCAGCCCATCGCGACCGGTCTTCGATACCTGCGCAGAAAGCAGGTCGGGGAGCTCGACCGACCGCGGCGCGCTTGACCCGGAACGGAGTTCGCCGCATCCTCAGAGCGTATGTCGTGGTGGTGCACAGCGGTTCGACGGATGGTGGCGGGGGCCTTGCTCGTTCCCCTGCTGCTGGTCGCCACCTCGTTCACGCACGATCTGATGCGTTGCCGGCTGACGGGCGCGGTGATTCCAGATGGCGCCTGTCCCGACACCGCGACGGGCGAGATCTCGCACGCGCGGCTCGACGCTCCAGGCTGTTGCGAACGCCAGGCCGCGCAGAGCTCGGTGATCAAGGCAGGACCGGACCCACGCAGCCTGCAGCCGCTGGAAGCACCGAGGCTGCTGGTGCTGAGCTTTCCGCCCCCGATCTACCGTCCGCCCTATCGCTTCCTCGCCAGGGCGCCCGGGGCAAACTCGGGCCCGAACGCATGGTGGCACGCCGGTGGCGCGACGCTCGTGGTCCTCAAGGGATCGTTTCTGATCTGATCCGCCTGAGCTGAGCGCGACGGAGCGCACGCGCGGGCCGGACCCTCCTCGCTCCGCCCGAGCACGAGCTCGCCCACCGAGCTCGCCACGAGCACGAGCTCGCCCGCGAACTCGAACACGCCCACGAGCTCGGACTCGAGCACGCCCCTCGAACACGCATGCTCCCGAGCCGCCTCGCCGACTCCCTCCCCGGAGCGCGTCCCGTCCCCACCCACGAAAGCTCTCGGCGCACCTGCCGTCGAGGAGGTCGACTTCCATGTTCTCACTCCCTCATCACCGCCCATTCCGCATGGCCTCGCTGGCCGCGCTCCCGAGCCTGCTCGGGGGGGCCCTGCTCGTCGGCGGTCATCCGGGCGCGCTCGCGGCGACCACGGCCGTCGCGGCGGCGGCGCCGGCACCGCCGACGGCGTCGCCCCTGGTCCCTTTTCTCGAGGATCCCGTGCTCGAGCGCCTGGTGGCGGAGGCCATCGACGCGCGCCCGGAGCTTCGCCAGACCCGGGCGCGCATCGCCGCCGAGCACGCGCGCGTCCCGCAGACCCGGAGCCTCGCCGATCCGGTGCTCACGCTCGGGATCCAGAACGATGGGTTCTCCCGCCTGCAGATCGGGAAGATGGAGACCAGCTGGACCACCATCATGGCGTCCCAGAGCTTCCCCTGGTTCGGCAAGCGCGATCTGCGCGCCGAAGTGGCCGAGTCCCAGGTCCGGCGGGCGGAGGCGGAGCTCGGCCGCGCGACCCTCACGGTGCGCGCGGAGATCGAGCGCGCCTACCTGGATCTGCTCCAGGTGGTGGCCGAGGTCGAGCTCTTCGCACGGACCGACGCCCTCTGGTCGCAGTCGGAAGGCATCGCACGCACCCGCTACGAGACCGGGGAGGGCGTGCAGTCGGATCTGCTGCGGGCACAGCTCGCCCGCAACCGCCTGCGGCTGCGCCTGCTCGCGCTCGACGCCGAGACCACCCGTCGGACGCTGGTGCTCAATCGCTTGCGCGGGCAGCCGGCGTCCCTGCCCCTCGCGCCGGGGCGCCGGCTGACGGAGCTGGCCGATCCGATCGTGCCCGAGGTCGCGCGGGCCATCGAGGAGGCCAGGGCCGCCAGCCCCGAGCTGCGCGGCGCCGCCGACGAGCGCCAGCGGGCCGCGCGCCAGCTCGCCCTCGCACGGACCGACTTCTACCCGGACGTCACGGTAAGCGCCGGGGTCATGCCGCGCGGGGGACCGTTCGAGACCATGTGGCAAGCCGGCCTGTCGCTCAGCTTGCCGGTGTGGTCCCTCGACCGCACCACCCACGCGGTGGCGGAGAACCAGGCCCGCATCGACGCCGCCGAGGCCACCACGGAAGGCCTGCGCTGCCTGCTCGAGCAACGGGTCCGCGAGCGCCACACCCTGCTCGCCGCGCTGGTCGAGACCACCCACATCTACCGGTCCGGCCTGCTCATTCAATCCGAGGCGACGGTGGCGAGCACGCTGGCGCAGTACCGCGTGGGCAAGGTGCCGATGACCTCGGTGCTGGACGCGATGGCCGGCTACCTCGGGGACATGGATGGCTATCTCGCATCGATCGCGTCGGCCCAGCGCCTGGCCATCGCCGAGCGGGAGATCAGCCTCGGCGACGCGGGTGCCGAGCTCGCCGCCCCCGGGGGCGGCGGCGCTCCGTCGGGGGGGGCGGCCACGGGCCAAGGGAGCACCGGCGGAGGCGAGGAGTCCGCCGGAGGCACACGCCCGGCGTCGGGCGCCTCGGCCAGCGGGGCCGCCTCCATGTCGAAGATGTGAGTGGAGCGGAGTCGAGTCGTGAAAGGAATGGACCATGACCAATGAAACCAACCAGGCCCCCGACCGGGAAACCAGCCGGGCAACCACCCGGAGTTCGGCTCCCCTGGCTTTGCCGATCGTGCTGATTCTGGGCGGGCTCGGCGGAGGAGCGGGCGTGTATCTGGCCATGCGGGCCTCCCCTCCGCACACCGCCGACGACGCGGGAGGCCCGGCGGCGCAACGAGCCGCCGGAGCGGACGGCCACGCCACCGCCAGCGCGCCGAGGAAGGCGGTCTACCGCTGTCCCATGCATCCGGCCATCACCTCCGATCACCCCGGGGTCTGTCCCATCTGCGGGATGACCCTGGTGCTCGATGCGGCGACCGATGAACACGAGCAGCCGACGGCAGACGACGCGCCCACGCCACGCGGGGGGGGCACCGGGAAGCCGGGCGGCGGGGTCCAGGGCGCCGCCACCGGAGCGGCAGCGGGCGTCGCGCGCCCGGGCGCGCCGCCGGTCGATGGCCTGGCGACCGTCTCCATCGACCCGGCCCGGCAGCAGATGATCGGGCTGCGCACCACCCGCGCCACCCGTTCCACCATGGCCACCGTCTGGCGCACCGTGGGCCGGGTCGAGGTCGACCCCACCCGGGTCCGCCGCGTGAACGTCAAGGTGGAGAGCTACGTCGAGCGGGTCTTCGTGGACTTCGTCGGCAAGCCGGTCCGCAAGGGGCAGCCGCTGATGTCGGTGTACAGCCCGAGCCTGCTCGCCGCCGAGGAGGAGTACCTGCTCGCGGTCAGGACCCGCGACCGGCTGACCGCCGCCGGGATGCCAGGCAGCTCGGGCGACGATCTGGTGGCCGCCTCGCGGCGCAAGCTCGAGCTGTGGGACGTCCCGGCCGAGGCCATCGCGCAGCTGGCGCAGACCGGGATCGCCGCCAAGAACCTGACCTTCGTCTCGCCCATCTCGGGGGTGGTCACCACCAAGAACGTGGTGGAGGGTGCCACCTTGCGCCCGGGCGACACCCCCTACGAGATCACCGATCTCAGCATGGTCTGGGTGATGGCCGACGCCTACGAGTCGGACATCACCCGGGTGCGGGTCGGGATGAGGGCCACCCTGACCCTCGGCGCCTATCCGAGCCGGGTCTTCGAGGGGCGGGTCGAGTTCGTCGACCCGATGGTCGACCCGGGCAGCCGAACGGCAAAAGTCCACTTGCATTTCGCCAACCCGGCCGGGGCCCTCAAGCCCGAGATGTTCGGGGAGATCGTGTTCCGGGCCGGCCCCCGCCAAGCGCTGCGGGTCCCCTCGGACGCCATCATCCGCACCGGGGAGAAGGACGTGGTGTTCGTGGCGCTCGGCGCCGGCAAGTTCGCCCCGCACGAGGTGCGGATCGGGGCGAGCGATGGGGAGTTCGTGGAGATCGCGAGCGGCCTCGAGGAAGGGCAGGAGGTGGTGACGCGCGCCAACTTCCTGGTCGACTCGGAGTCGCGGCTGCGGGCCTCGCTGGCCAGTCTGGCGGGCAAGTGATGCTCGGACGCATCATCCGCTTCTCCGCGGAGCACCGCCTGCTGGTGATCGCCGCCACCGCCCTGGCGCTGGCGGGCGCCGTGGTGGCCATGCGCGAGATCCCGCTCGACGCCCTGCCGGATCTCTCGGACACCCAGGTGATCGTCTACTCGCGCTGGGATCGCAGCCCGGACATCCTCGAGGATCAGGTGACCTATCCCATCGTGAGCGGGCTGCTCGGCGCGCCGCGGGTCAAGGCCATCCGCGGCTATTCGGACTTCGGCTTCAGCTACGTCTACGTGATCTTCGAGGACGGGACCGACACCTACTGGGCCCGCACCCGGGTGCTCGAGGCCCTCTCCAAGATCACCCCCACCCTGCCGGCCGGGGTGCAGACCGAGCTCGGGCCGGACGCCAACAGCGTGGGCTGGGTCTTCCAGTACGCGCTGCTCGATCGCACGGGGCGCCACACCGGCGACGAGCTGCGGAGCCTGCAGGACTGGTTCGTGCGCTACGCGGTCCAGAGCGTGGGCGGGGTGGCCGAGGTGGCGGCGGTGGGCGGGCAGGTCCGCCAGTACCAGATCACCGTGGACCCCACCCGCCTGGCCGCCCAGAAGCTGCCCCTCGAGGCGGTGATCTCGGCGGTGCGCCACGGCAACGCCGACGTGGGCGGACGGCTGGTCGAGCTGTCGGGGCGCGAGTACATGGTGCGCGGGCGCGGGTACGTCAAGTCGATCGCCGATCTCGAGAAGCTGGTGCTGAAGACCGACGGCGGCACCCCCATCCAGGTCAAGGACGTGGCGACCGTGGCGCTCGGCCCGGAGATGCGGCGGGGCATCGCCGACTACGACGGGGAGGGCGACGTGGTGGGGGGCATCGTGGTGATGCGCCAGGGGGAGAACGCCCTGCGGGTCATCGAGCGGGTGAAGGCCAAGCTGCACGAGCTCGAGCCGTCGCTGCCGGCCGGGGTGGAGATCGTGACGACCTACGACCGGTCCGACCTGATCGGGCGGGCCATCCACACCGTGAAGGACAAGCTGATCGAGGAGATCGTGATCGTCTCGGCGGTGATCCTGCTCTTCCTGTGGCACGTCCCGTCGTCGATCGTCCCCATCGTGACCATCCCGGTCAGCGTGGCCCTGGCCTTCATCCCCATGTACCTGATGGGCCTCGGCGCCAACCTGATGTCGCTGGCGGGGATCGCCATCTCGGTCGGCGTGCTGGTGGACGGGGCGATCGTCGAGGTCGAGAACGCCTACAACCGGATCCACGCCTGGCAGGCCGCGGGGCGCCCGGGCGACTTCCACGCGGTCCGGCTGCAGGCGCTGATGGAGGTCGGACCGGCGGTGTTCTTCTCGCTGCTGGTGATCGCGGTGGCCTTCATGCCGATCTTCACCCTGGTGGATCAGGAGGGGCGGCTCTTCCGGCCGCTGGCGTATTCCAAGAACCTGGCCATGGCCATCGCGGCGCTGCTGGCCATCACGCTCGATCCCGCGGTGCGCATGCTGTTCGTGCGGGTCGACCCTTTCCGGTTCCGGCCGCGGCCGCTGGCCTGGATCGCCACCCGGCTCCTCGTCGGGACCTACCACTCCGAGGAGCGCCACCCGGTGACGCGGGTGCTGCATCGCCTGTACGAGCCGCCCTGCCGGCTGGTGCTGCGGTACCCGGTGGCGACGGTGCTGGCGAGCGTGCTGGTGATGGCCTCGGCGGTGCCGGTCTACCGCCGGCTCGGCTCGGAGTTCATGCCTCCGCTGCGGGAGGGGACCTTGCTCTACATGCCGTCGGCCGTCGAGCCCGGCATGTCGGTGGCCGAGGCCGCGCGGGCCCTGCAGGTGCAGGACAAGGTCCTCATGACCTTCCCCGAGGTGGCGCGGGTCTTCGGCAAGGCCGGACGGGCCGGGACCTCGACCGATCCGGCGCCGCTGTCGATGTTCGAGACCACCATCCTGCTCAGGCCCGAGGGCGAGTGGCGGCTCAGGCCGCGCTGGTACTCGGCGCGCGCGCCGGAGTGGCTGCAGCGCATGCTGCGGCCGTTCTGGCGGGATCGGATCGGCGAGGAGCAGCTCATCGCCGAGATGAACGCGGCGCTGCGCATGCCGGGGATCAGCAACGCCTGGACCATGCCCATCAAGGCCCGGCTCGACATGCTGTCGACCGGGATTCGCACCCCGGTCGGGATCAAGGTCCACGGCGAGAACCTGCAGGTCATCCAGCGCGTCGCGCTCGAGGTGGAGCGCGCGCTCGGACAGCTGCCCGATACGAGGAGCGTGTTCGCCGAGCGGGCGGCGGGCGGGTTCTTCCTCGACTTCGTGCTGGATCGCGAGCGGCTGGCGCGCTACGGGCTGTCGGTCGACGACGCCAACATGATGGTCATGACCGCCGTCGGCGGGGACAACCAGACCACCACCATCGAGGGCCGGCAACGCTACGGGGTGAGCGTGCGCTACGCGCGCAGCTACCGCGACGATCTCGACGCGCTCAAGCGGGTGCTGCTGCCGCTGCCGAGCGGGCGGGGACAGATCCCGATGTCGGAGATCGCGGACATCCACCTGGCCGAGGGGCCGTCGATGATCCGCGACGAGGACGGGCTCCTCACCGGGTACGTCTACGTCGACTTCGACACCGACCAGGTGGACATCGGGGGATACGTCGAGCGGGCCAAGCGCAAGGTGGCGGACACCGTCGGCCTGCCGCCCGGGACCTCGCTGACCTGGAGCGGGCAGTACGAGAACATGCTGCGGGTCGAGAAGCGGCTGCGGTTCATCTTGCCGCTGACCCTGGCGCTGATCTTCGCGCTCTTGTACATGAACACCCGTTCAGGCTTCAAGGCGGCGCTGGTCATGCTGGCGGTCCCGTTCTCGGCGGTGGGGGCGGTGTGGCTGCTGTACGCCCTCGGCTATCACATCTCCATCGCGGTGTGGGTCGGGCTCATCGCGCTCATGGGGCTCGACGCGGAGACCGGGGTGTTCATGCTGCTGTTCCTCGATCTCGCCTACGACGAGGCCAAGGCGCGCGGGGAGCTGAGGACCGTGGGGCAGCTCGAGGAGGCGATCGTGCACGGCGCGGTCAAGCGGGTGCGGCCGAAGGCCATGACCGTCTGCGCGGCGTTCCTGGGGCTCTTGCCCATCATGTGGTCGACCGGAGCGGGCGCCGACCTGATGAAGCGCATCGCGGCGCCAATGGTGGGGGGGCTGGTCACGTCGTTCGCCATGGAGCTGCTGGTCTACCCGGCGGTGTATTTCCTGTGGCGGCGACGCCAGCTCGGCTGAAGTGTGGAAGAATCGGACGCAGAAACCGGACTCGGGGAGCACAGACCATGTGTCGAAGCATCAAGACGCTGTTCAATTTCGAGCCGCCAGCCACCGACGCGGAGATCCGGGCGGCGTCCCTGCAGTTCGTGCGCAAGCTGAGCGGGTTCACGGTCCCGTCGAAGGCCAACCAGGCGACGTTCGACCAGGCGGTGGACGAGGTCTTCGAGGTGGCGCACCGCCTGGTGCATTCGCTCGTCACCAACGCGCCGAGCCGGAACCGCGAGATCGAGGCCGCCAAGGCCCGGGCCCGGGGGCAGGAACGAAGCCAGATCCGGGACTGAAGTCCGGGGCTGAAGTCCGGGGCTGAAGTCCGAGAAACTGTTTCGGAATGTTTTTGGGTGATGGGATTGCGCCCGGAACGGATACAAACGACCCAGAGATGTCGATCACGGAGGTTGCCTCCGGGATGGCAGCTCGATTCTTTCTTGTCTTCTCGGACTGGAGGGCTGTATGGCTCGCACGAAAACGTTCGCATTGCTCGCGGTTTCATCGCTCGTCGCCGGGGTCGCCGGCATCACCTGTTCGAGCAGCACCAAGTCCATCAGCGGAACCGGTGGCGGGACCACCAGCGGGACCGGGACCGGTACGGGTGCAGGCACAGGCACGACCGGGACCGGCGGTGGCACGGCGGTCGCCGACGCCGGCGCGCCGACGAGCTGCGCCCAGAGTGTCATCAAGGTGGTTTTCGCGCCCATGTACTCCGCCTACGAGTCGACCCACACCTACCAGATTCCGGCGGTGGTCAACGGCATCGACGAGTCCGTCGTCACCTGGAGCGCCTCGGATCCCACGATGGTCGACCTGGCCAACGATCCGACCACGGGCGGCGTCATGATCACCATTCAGAAGGCCGGGACCGTGGACATCATCGCCTCGGCCGGCTCGCTCTGTGGCTCGTCCACCCTGACCATCACCGATGCCACCGCCGACGACTGGGCGGCGGGTAACGCGCGCTACAACGATGGCGTGGTGCTGCGGAATGTTCCCGGGGTAGGACGGGGCGGAGGGGGACCGAACGGTGGCGGGCCGAACGCCGACGGCGGCGTCGCGGGCGACGCGGGCACGGATGCCGCCCTGCCGACCCAGGCGGCATGCACCAACTGCCACGGCGACACGGCCACCTTGCTGCAGTTCAAGACGGTCGCGCACACGCCCGAGCAGACCGGCGGCTTCAGTGACAGCCAGCTGCAGAACATCTTCATGAACGGGATGATCCCGGATGGCGGCTACTTCGACCCGAACATCGTCACGTACGCGCAGTGGCAAACCTTTCACAAGTGGGACATGACCGCGGACGAGGCCAAGGGCATCATCGTCTACCTCCGGTCGCTGACCCCGACAGCCCAGACGGGCACCTCGAACTTCGGCGGGATGTTCGACGGCGGCGTTCGCGGGGGTGGTCGGGACGGCGGGATGGGCATGCGCGGTGGCGGACGGGGCGGAGCGGGCGGCGCGGGCGGCGACACGGGGACGGCAGGGGCCGGCGGCGGAGGCGGGACCGGTCCGTAGCTCGACGATGGGCGCGTGAGGGGCGCGCCAGCGGATGAACTCCAGGCTCTTTGGTTCCATCATTCTCGGGCTCGCGGTCGGCGGGTCGATGACGTGCGGTCGGTCGAAACCGGCGGACGTGAACGACATCTCCGCCGACGGCGAGGTCCGGGCGTTCGGAGACTCGGATGACGCGCAGGCGATCTCTGGGCCCGGGGATGGTGGCCTCGCGGACGGCTCGTCGGCCGGCGAGGTTGGGCCGCTGCCGCTGGTTCTTCCGGAGATCTGCGCCACCGACACGCTGATTCCGCCCAAGAACCTGGTCTGCACGGGTCTTTACGAGGACATCGTCGGCAAGGTGACGGCGCCCGGGGTGGCGCCGTACGCGCCGGCGATTCCGCTGTGGTCGGACGGTGCGACGAAACAGCGGTGGATCGCGCTGCCAGCGGGCGGGATCATCGACAGCTCCAATCCGGAGGAGTGGATCTTTCCGGTCGGCACCAAGGTCTGGAAGGAGTTCAGCCGGGGTGGGCAGCGGGTCGAGACGAGGCTCTGGCAGAAGGTCCGAAACGGATACTGGGTGGATGGGACGTACGTCTGGAACGCCGACGAATCGGCCGGGGTCCTCGGGGGGGGCGGCGACATCGTGCTCGACGACGGGAGCGCCTACCACATCCCGACCCAGGACGAGTGCGAGAAGTGCCATCGAGGGCGCACCGAACACATCCTGGGATTCGAGCAGGTCCTGCTCGGGCTGCCCGGGGCCACCGGGCTGACGCTCGATACCCTGGTCCAGCAGGGCAAGCTCAGCGCTCCGCCGGCGAGCACGGCCCTCGCCATCGGGGATGATGGCACGGGCGCGGCCGCGCCGGCGCTGGGGTGGCTGCACGTCAACTGCGGCGTGACCTGCCACAACGACAACTCCAACTCCACGGCCTATGCGGCGGGCATGCTGCTCAGGCTCTCCCCTGCCGAGCTCGATGGGCGGGCGGTCGATGCCACGTTCGATCCCGTGAGGACGACGGTCGGCGTGGTGGTCGGGACGCCGAACTGGAGTGGCCAGACGCGCATCGTGCCTGGATCGCCCCAGCAGAGCCTGATCTATCAACTGATTTCGCACCGGGGCATGGGCATGCAGATGCCCCCCATCGCCACCAACCTGGTCGATGAGGTGAACGACGCCCGGATCGCCGCGTGGATCGCCGGCATGCCGCCGGCGGCCCCTCCCCCAGCGCAAGATGCCAGCGCGCCGCCGCCGCCCGACGCCGGCAGCGCAATGCCCCCAGACGCCGCGGCTGATTCCAGCCTCCCGTCCACCTCCTCCGGCGGCGCCCCCGGCTCCGGCGGGGTGTCGGGCTCCGGCGGACAGCTGTCTGGCACCGGCGGGATGTCTGGCACCGGCGGGGTGGTGTCTGGCACCGGCGGAGAGGTGTCTGGCACCGGCGGGGTGGTGTCTGGCACCGGCGGAGAGGTGTCAGGCACCGGCGGGATGGTGTCTGGCACCGGGGGGATGGTGTCTGGCACCGGGGGGATGGTGTCTGGCACCGGCGGAGTGTCCAGCACCGGCGGAGTGTCCACCGGGGGGGGGTCTGGCACCGACGCTGGCAGCACCGACGCCGGCAGCAGCACCGACGCTGGTACCGCGGGGGTCTCTGGCACCGACGCTGGGGGCACCGGTGCCGCTGGCGGGAGCGGTGCGGGGGCGAACGGGGGGGCGGCTGGGGGCGGTGGACAGGGCGGCGGCCTGGCCGACGGCGCCGGAGGAAATTTGGCGATGGCGTCAGAAAACTGATGAGCCAAGGGGGCGGACGGAATCCGCTCGTCGCTCGAAGTCGCCGCAGCGCCGTCTCACCGATCACCGACCTGGCATTGGCTCCACGCTTGCACGGCGTGCGGCCATGCTTCGTCAGACATCCAGAATCGCGAGTGTCCTCTTCGTTGGTTTGACCGGCTTGATCCTGTCGGGCGCCGGCTGCTCCGATAGTGCGCCCTCGGGCAGCGGCAGCGGGGGCCATGGCGCCGTCGGCGGTGCGGCTGGGGGTCCCTCCGTCGGCACGGGAGGAGCGTCCGTCCCCGGGACCGGCGGGCACTCGCCGGGAACTGGTGGTGCGCTCGCCTCGGGCGGAACCGGCGGAAGCCTCACGGGCGGGACGTCCTCGGGGGGCCGCGGAGGCGGAAGCGGAGGCGGAGCCGGTGGAACCGGAACCGCGGGCAAGTCGGGCGGCCAGGGCGGAAACGGCGGCACCGCCGGAAGCCCGGCGGGCACCGGCGGAAGCCCAGGAACAGGCGGGAAGGCGCCGGCCACTGGCGGAACCTCCGGGGCAGATGCAGGGACGCCGCCCGACGGCGGCCCAGGTGGCGCCGGCGCGGGCCCCGGCCCGGACGGGGGCGGTCCGACACCCGATGGTTCATCGCCCGATGGAACGACGGCCAGCGTGCCCTTCTCGGCGGTCCAGGCCATCTTCGCCCAGAACTGTGTGACCTGCCATGATCCGGCCCACCCGTTCGTACCGGAGACCACGACCTATGTCGCGATGAACCTCACGGCCACGGGCGCCTATGCGGCCCTCGTCAACAAGGCCGCGACCCAGGCGTGCGGGGGAACCCTCGTGACCCCTGGCGATCCCGCGAAGAGCTACCTCTACGCGAAGGTCACCCAGGCGACGCCTTGCTTTGGCGAACGGATGCCCCACCGCGGAATGCTGGCCACCCGGCCGGCGCTGCCCGACGCGGACATCGCCACCATCGCGGCCTGGATCACCGGCGGGGCCAAGCCTTAAACATTCAACGGCCTCGGACCTCGGGCTTCAGGGAAGCCGAGGGCCGAGGCCCGAGGCCCGAGCGACTCAGCCGCGGATGGCCGTGATCAGGTCATCCCCCGCCCGCTGTCCCTCGGAGGCTGCCCCCTCCATGAAACCCTGGAAGTCCTGGGAGGTGTGCTCACCGGCAAAGAGCACCCGGCCCTGCGCCACCCCTTCGTACCCCCCGAACGACGTGTACTGCCCGACCCGCCAGTAGGAGTACGCGCACTTGATGAGCGAGCTCTTGTGGGGAAGCGACTGCGTCGCCTTCCCGCCCCACGCCGCGGTCAACCCCGGGAAGACCGCCTCCGCCCGCTGCAAGGTCGTCGTCGCGTCCGCCTGAACCCCATCCCCGGCGACCGTGGAGTACGCCTGCGTCGCCGTCATCGCGTCCGTGACCGAGCCCCCCGAGTAGAACACCATGATCCCCGCCGCGCCGGGCTGCGCCCGCGTGACGTCCCAGCCCGCCTGGTACCCGGTGTCCGAGTAGCTCGACCCGTTGCTGATCCCGTGCCACCCCCCCTTCTTGTTCCACAGCCGGCTCGAGAACTGCAACTGCGTCTTGCCGTTGTGTCCACGCCCGAGATCGTTGATGGCCTCCTTCTTCAGGGCATCGAACCCGGCCTTCGACGTATCGAGCCCCGACAGCACCGCGAACGGCAGCGCCAGGACCACGTAGTCGGCGGTCACCGTCGCGCTCGCCGCCCCGGTGCCCCGATCGAACACCAGATCGTACCGTCCGGCCGAGGTCTTGGAGAGCTTCTGCAGGGCATATCCCGTCTGGACGTTGCCGAGCGACGCCGCGATGGCCGCCGGCAAGCGCTGGTTGCCCCCCCGGATGTGGTACGTCTCGTCGGACGCCCCGAAGATCGACAGGCCCGTCGTGTCCGGCTGGTACCCGAGCAAGTACACCAGGTTCAACGACGACTGGTCGGTGGTGTCGGAGCCGTACTCGATGTTGTACGCCACGTCGAGGAGCTGCCCGAACGGGGACTTGTGGCCGCCCGGGACCCGGGTCTCGATCCAGTCGTACACGCTCGTGTTGTCGAGCTTCGCTGTGAGCGGCGTCGACGAATCGAAGGTCGTGGGATAGTCAGTCGCCTCGAAGGCAACCCGCGACGCCACCTTGCCGAGGAAATCGGAGGTGGCCTTGCTCTGCAGATAGTACTTCCCGAAGAACTTGTAGGTGTCCTCGGACCCCGACGGCTCGGCCTTGTGCAGGTTGTCGAGCTGCAATCGAAACCGCTTGGCCAGCGCCTGAACCGTGACGTGGCCGGTGTCGATGAGCTCCCCGCACCACTCGCTCACCTGGCCCTGATCCCAGTAGTTCGTGTTCGAGAACATCCGGCCCCCGATCCGCCCCGACGCCTCGTAGACCGTCGAGGCGTAGCCATGGTCGGCGAGCTTCAACGCGCACGACAGGCCGGCGATCCCCCCGCCCACGATGGCGATGGTCGGCTGCCCCTTGGCGCCCGCGACCCGGGGCGCGCCGAACGCGAGCGCGCCAGCCCCGACCCCGGCCCCCGCCGCCGTGAGGATCCGCCGCCGGCTGATCATCAGCCGCTCGGCGCCCTCGGGCTGCTCGGCCCGCCTGGATAGCTCAAACTTGGCGGACGCGCGCAGCTCGGGAATGTCGGACATGGCGATGCCGCTTCGACGGGCGATATGGGCATCCTCGAACAACTTACGAAAGGCGCGCAACAGTGGCGTTCGTGGCATCGGACTCTTTCCTTCCCCGGGTCCCCCCGGCCAGCTGACGCTCACGACGATCGCGAGCGCCCAATGTCCCTCATGCTAGACGGCTTTTCACGGGCCCTCGGCGACATTTGCGAAGCATCGCTCGGCTCCTCGATGACCGTTATCGTGCGTGGTCCACGGCACCGGACGACTTCGTCCTTCTTCAAAAAACCTTCGCTCTCTCGACGACGGCACGAATTGGATCTCCCCCAGCAGCCCCACAGTAGCAGCTCCCCGGGGCCCGGGGTCAAGTCCCTCGCGCCTCGAAAAGCAGGGCCGCCCTATCGCTGGTGCATGGCCGTCTCACGGGGCACCGTCAGTCCCGCGGCCGGGGTGTGTCCGAGGAAGGCCCCGAAGGATCGCACCGCCCCCGCCGCCCGATATTGCTCGCACCGCTGGACGAGCTCGCTCGTGCTCTTCGGCATGGGCACCCGCGCCCGCGCGATGTACCCGACCAGATCCCTGCTCTGGCGCACGAGGATCAGCCCCTGCGAGGCGGCCACCTCGTCGGCCAGCATGGGCTCGGCCGGGAGCCGGGGCTCGAATCCCGACAACCGCTCGCCGGTGACCACGAACGAGGCCCAGACGTCGAACACGTCCGTCTCGGTCCGCAAGGTCTCGCACTTGAGCTTGGCCGCCTCCGCGAACGCCCGCACCAGGGGCTCGATCCCGAAAAACATCGGCCGCCCACCGAGGGTCAGCGCCAGCTCGTCGGCGATGCGGTCGATGGCCCGCATGGCATGGGCAATCTTGATGTAGCGGTTCTTGTAGAACTCCTCGATGGGGAAGGCGAAGGCCTTGAAGGGCTCCCCCCACAGCTCATCGATGCCCTCTTCCCCGCTGCGGTGGAGCACCATCTGGCCCAGCACCAGCGCTTCCTCCAGGTGCTTTCCACACTGTCGCATGAGCGCATTGTCGGGCAGGATGTCCACCCCGCACGCTTGGATGTCCACCAGCTTGGTGAACACGTCGGCGGCCCGGTTGAAGAGCGCGCCGGCCAGCATCGCCCCCTTGACCCGCTTGCGCTGGGGATCGCTCTCGGTGTCGAAGGCCCGCCGCACCTCCTCGAGGCGCGTGCTCGGCACGTTGAGGCCGTGCTCGACGTGGTTGAAGAGGCGGCGGGTCGACGCCTCGATGAGCCGCTTCTTGGCGAGCAGGGTGTCGGCCGGCACCTCGTAGGCCTTCACCCAGTAGCCGTCGTAGTACACGCGCCAGACCCCATCGATGCATCGCTTGGTTCCCGCCGGTATGCCCGCTGCCATGTCGGTATCCATTGCGCCGTCCACCGCGCCCCCGAGGGGGCAAATGAGAAACCCCGAAAAAAGAGCCTCGAATCGAAAAAGACTCTATCTCCGATTGACGCTCCGGGTAGTCCTTCTCGTCGGTGGCCCAACAATAGAACCCACAGGAAACGCAGCAGGACTGAGCCCGAAATCACCTGGAAATGGCCCAGAAATCTCCCCCCGGATCCGTGCGCGCTCACACGCTCCGGACGGACCCGGACCGATTCTGGTAAAAGAGTCCTCGCCGTGGCGGACCAGGACATCTTCAGGGGAACGGCCGTCTCCACCGGGATCGCGCAGGGCGCGGCCTACGTGCTCACCTTCGCCGCCGACCACGCGGCCGTGCCCTGCCGGGGGATCGAGCCCGATGAGATCGAGGGCGAAATTGCCCGCCTCGAGGTCGCGCTCGACAAGGCGGAGCGCGACCTGCTGGCGCTCAGCAAGGACGTCGCGGCCCGGGTGGGCAGCGACGAGGCCGAGGTCTTCACGGCCCAGGCGCTGGTGGCGCGGGACCACGTGTTCCTCGGCCAGGTGGTGAGCATCGTGCGCGATCACCGGATCAACGTGGAGGCCGCGGTCGCGGAGGTGGTCGAAAAGTTCACGCGCACCTTCGATCAGATCACCGATCCCTACCTGCGCGAGCGGGCCGCCGACGTGCGCGACGTGGGCCGACGCCTGCTCGGCGCGCTCACCAAGAGCGCCGGCTTCGACCCCAGCGCCATCCCGGAGGGCTCGATCCTGGTGGTCGACGAGCTCTTGCCCTCGGCGGCCGCGCTCCTCGATCTCGGCCGCGTGCGCGCGCTGGTCTCCGATCGGGGCGGCAAGTTCTCCCACACCTCGATCCTGGCGCGCTCGATGCGGCTGCCGGCGGTCACGGGGCTGCCGGACGTCACCCTCGGGATCAAGACCGGCGATGCCCTGATCGTCGACGGGATCTCCGGGGTGGTGTTCGTCAACCCGGGGGAGGGCGTCCTCCGCGAATACGCCCGCCTCGAGGGGGAGCTGCGCGGCTACCGGGACGATCTGCACAAGATCGTCGATCTGCCCGCGGTCACCCTGGACGGCACGCAGATCGGCCTCCTGGCCAACGCCAGCAAGCTCTCCGACACCGAGGCGGCGTGCCTGTACAAGGCCGACGGGATCGGTCTTTATCGCACCGAGTTCGGCTTCTCGGTGCGCGCGGCCTTTCCAACCGAGGAGGATCAGTACGACATCCTCGAGCGCGCGGCGGCCCGGATCCACCCGCGCAAGATCGTGCTGCGCTTGCTCGACGTGGGCGGTGACAAGGAACTCCCGTACATGCCGCTCCCGGTGTCCCGCAACCCGGCGCTCGGCCAGCGGGGGGTCCGGCTCCTGCTGCGGTACCCCGACATCCTCCTCGGTCAGCTGCGGGCTTTCCTGCGGGTGAGCGCCGACCATCCGGTGTCCATCCTCCTGCCCGTGGTGGGGGGGCTCGACGAGGTGCGCGCGGTGCGCCGGGTGATCGCCCGCGCGATGGAGCAGCTCACCGCCGAGGGCAAGCGCTTCAACCCCGAGGTCCCGGTGGGCGCGATGATCGAGGTCCCCTCGGCGGCGGTGCTGGCGGGGGCGCTCGCCCGCGAGGTGGACTTCCTCAGCCTCGGGACCAACGATCTCGTGCAGTACGTGCTGGCCGCCGATCGCGAGAACGAGACGGTGGCGGATCAGTACCGCCCGCACCACCCGGCGGTCCTGCACCTCATCGAGTCGGTGGCCACCGCCGCGCGCCTCGCGCACTGCCCGCTCACCATCTGCGGGGAGATGGCGGGGGCGCCCGAGTACACCGAGCTGCTGATCGGGCTCGGACTGCGGACCTTCAGCGTGGCCCCCGGGGAGATGCTCGAGGTCAAGAACGCGATCCGCGCCGTCACCCTGGATGCGGCGGCGGCCCTCGCCCGCGAGGTGAGCGGGCTCGGCTCGGTGATCGAGGTGGAGGCGGCGCTCGAGCGGCGCCGGCAGCAGGTCGCGCCCGGCCCCACCCTTGCCGTGGTGGCGCTGGCCCGGCCAGCGAGCTGAGGACCCTAGCTCGAGAGCCGCGCCCGTCGAGCCCCGTCACCGTGATCGTGGCGGACCCGTGGACGCGGACGGCTCAGCTCGTGGCCGGTCGGGCCTCGGCGGCGGCCTCGATCCCTTCGGAGGTGCCGAGCAGCTCGGCGAGCTCCTTGCGCTCCAGGGTCTCGTGCTCGAGCAGGGCGGTCACCAGGCGATCGAGATCGGCCCGGTGGCGGGTCAGCATCTCTCCCGCCTCCTCCAGCGCGCGACCGAGGATCCGCCGGGCTTCCTCCTCGATGACCGCGATGGTCGAGGGGCTGGTGCCGCTCTCGGTGGCCATCCGCTGCCCGAGGAAGGGGTGCTCGGCGTCGTGATCGTAGTAGACCGGGCCCAGGCGATCGCTCATCCCGTAGTGGGCCACCATGTGCGAGGCCAGGCGGGTCGCCTCCTTGAGGTCATTCTCCGCGCCGGTCGAGATGCTGGAGAGGACCAGACGCTCGGCCGCGTAGCCCCCCATGAGGACCCGCAGGCGGGACTCGAGCTCGGCCTGCGCCATCAGGTGACGGTCGGCGCCGGGGCTCTGCTGGGTGGCCCCGAGCGCCATGCCGCGCGGGATGATGGTGACCCGGTGCAGGTGCTCGGCGTCGGGTGAGAAGCGCGCCACGATCGCGTGTCCCGACTCGTGGACCGCCACGCGGCGCTTCTCCTTGAGGTCGAGCTTGGCCTCGCGCGGATCGCCGAGGACGATCTTGTCGTACGCCTCGGCGAAGTCGGTCGCGCCGATCTCGTTCTTGCCCTTGCGGGTGGCCGACAGGGCCGCCTCGTTGGCCAGGTTCGCGAGGTCCGCCCCCGAGAACCCCGGGGTGTTCTCGGCGATGCTCTGCAGGTTGACGTCCGCCGCCAGGGGCTTGCCCTTGACGTGAACCCCGAGGATCGCGCGCCTCGCCGCGAGCTCGGGCCGGTCCACCAGGATGCGGCGGTCGAAGCGCCCCGGCCGCAGCAGGGCCGGATCGAGGACGTCCGGGCGGTTGGTCGCGGCGATGACCACCACCAGATCGGTGCGCTCGAACCCATCCATCTCCGAGAGCAGCTGGTTGAGGGTCTGCTCGCGCTCGTCGTTGCCCCCGCCCATCCCGGCGCCCCGCGATCTGCCGACCGCGTCGATCTCGTCGATGAACACGATGGTGGGCGCGCTCTTCTTGGCCTCCTTGAAGAGATCGCGCACCCGGGCGGCGCCGAGGCCCACGAACATCTCGATGAACTCCGAGGCGCTGATCGAGAAGAACGGCACCCCCGACTCACCGGCCACCGCCCGCGCCAGCAGGGTCTTGCCGGTCCCGGGTGGGCCCGCCAGCAGCACCCCGCGCGGGACCTTGCCCCCGAGCCGGCGGAAGCGCTCGGGCTCCTTCAGGAACTGGACGATCTCCTGCAGATCCGACTTGGCGGCCTTGAGCCCGGCGATGTCGTCGAAGGTCACGCTGACCGAGGTGGCCTTGTCGAACTTGCGGCTCTGGCTCTTGCTGAAGCCCCCCAGGATCCCGCCGCTGCCGAGCATGCCCTTGGCCCGCTTGGACATCCACACCCAGACGCCGATGATGAGCGCCCAGGGGAGCAAGGTGAGCAGCACCTGCACCCCAAACGGCTGCTTCTGGCTCTTGACGGTGATCTTCACGCCCTTTTCGCGCAGGAGCGGCAGGAGCTGCGCATCGTTCGGGGGGAGGTTGGTCTCGAGCAGCTTGATCGAGCGACCGTCCAGCTTCTCGGGAGCCCTGAGGGTGGCGTCGATGACGTCGCCGTCGAGCAGGACCGCCTCGACCTTGCCCTGCTGGACCCACTGGTAGAGCTGCGAGTAGGCGATGGGGGGCTGGGCGGCCTCCTCGGTGGTGGACTTCCAGAACCACATGGCCGCCAGCATCAGCGGCAAGAGCAGCAGCATCCGGCGCGAGGTCGACGGCTCCTCGGGTAGCGGGAACTGCGGCGGTCGCTTGTCTCCTGACTTCGGTCCGGTCTCGGCCATCGGTGGTCACCCCTGCCGGGGTTCTAGCGCCTCGCCGGGCCCAATGCTCGCCCGGTCATCGTCTCCAGGCGCCGTCTACCGGCGCCGGGCGGGGGCTCGCCCCCGACGCCGGCGGGTTCCGGCGAGGAGCCCACCGGTCAAGATCGAGGCGAGCAGGGACCACCGGGTCTTGCCCATCGACGCGCTCGCCGTGGTGCAGTTGCACCCCGACGAGCCACCGCTGGCGGACACGCTGGCGGCGCTCGCCGGGCTGATGGTGATGCGCGCAGTGTTCCCGAGGTTGTCCTTGACCTCGACCACGTCGGAGGCCCCGGCGATCGGCACCTTGGTTCCAGCCGTGTAGAGCCCGGTGGTGGCATCCACCGCGCCCCCGGCGCTGTTGTCGACCAGGCGCCAGGCGTAGCCCGAGCCAGCCCCGCCCGTCGCCACCAGCTGAACCGTCGCGCCCGGCGCCACCTTGGGGGCCGATGGGGCGATGGCGATCCCGGCGCCCACCGCGATGGTGACGGTGACCGTGACCCCGTTGGCGTCGGTCACCGTCACGACGTCCGTGACCTTGGGAGTGGCGCCAGCCGAGTAGGCGCCCGAGGATGCATCGATGGTGCCCCCCGAGGCGTTCGTGGTCAGCACGAAGGCGTAGGGCGCGGTGCCGCCCGAGGCGGTGAGCGCCAGCGATCCACGGGGCGGGACGGTGCTGCTCGACGGTGAGATCGACAGCCCGTTCCCGATGGTGATGGTCGCGGTCACCGTGTTGCCGAGCGCATCGGTCACCGTGATGGCGTCGCTCGTGTTGCCGGTGGGGCCCGCCTGGTAGTCGCCGTGAGCGGGGTCGATGGTCCCGCCCGAACCTCCGGGGGCGAGCGCGAACCGGTAGCCGGTCCCGCTGCCTCCCGAGACGTTGAAGCGGATGGTGCCCTCGGGGCCGATGGTGGTCGCCGTCGGCGTGATGGCGACGCCGGCGCCCACCACGATCTCGGCGGTCGCGGTCTTGCCGAGGGAATCGGTCACCTTGACGATGTCGCTGACGTTGGCGACAGTCCCGGCCACGTAGACCCCGGTCGTGGGATCGATGGTCGCGCCCGACGAGTTGGTGACGATCGAGAACATGTAGCTCGAGCCGGTGCCGCCGCTGGCGGTGAGCGGCACGGTGGCGCGTGGGGCCGCCATCGAGACCGGCGGGTTGATCGCGAGCCGGTCGCCGATCACCACGCTGACGCTGGCCTGGTTGCCAAGCGAATCGGTGACCGTCACGGTGTCGGTGGTGTCGGTTCCGACGCCCGCCAGGTAGGCGCCCGTCTGCATGTCGATGGTGCCGCCCGAGCCGTTGGTGGTCAGCGCAAAGACGTACCCGGTCCCGCTGCCGCCGACGGCCGCGAAGGCGACTGGCCCGCCGGGTGCTACGACCGGCGCCGGCGGTGTCACGGTGATCCCAGGACCGACGGTGATCTGGACGCTGTCTCGATTGCCGAGATCATCGCTCACCTCGACCAGATCGGTCGTGCCCGGGGTGGCCCCGGCCACGTACTTCCCGGTGGCCGAGACGATGGTCGCCCCCGAGCCGTTCGCCCGCAGGGTGAAGGTGTAGTTCCCCGAGCCGCCGCTCGCCTTCAAGGCCAGCCCGCCGCGCGGGGGAACGGTGATCGACGGGGCGATGATCGAAACGCCGGCGCCGACGTGGAGCGTGGCGGTCCCGGTGTTCCCGAGCGAGTCGGTGACGGTGACCGTGTCGGTGACGTTGGAGGTCGTTCCCGCGGTGTAGGCCCCCGTCGAGCCGTCGACCGTCCCTCCCGAGTTGTTGGTGCCGAGGGTGAAGAGATACCCCGTGCCGCTGCCACCGGAGGCGCTGAGCGCCAGCGGTCCGCCCGGGGCGACCTTCGCCGAGGCCGGTGCCACCAGCACACCGCCGCCCACCGAGATGGTCGCGGTGGTGGAGTTTCCGAGCGAGTCGGTGACGGTCACCTGGTCGGCCACGTTGGGGGTGGCGCCGGCCCGGTAGACCCCGGTGTCGGCGACGATCGAGCCCCCGGAGGCGTTGGTGGTGAGGACGTAGACGAAGCCCTTCCCGCTGCCGCCCGCCGCCGCGAAGGTGACGGTCGCCCGCGGCGCCACCTGAGGCGCCGCCGGGTTGACGGCGAGGCCGCCACCGATCGAGACCGTCACGCTGGCCGTGTTCCCGAGCGAGTCGACCACCTGCACCACGTCGACGACGTTCGATGCCCCGCCCGCCTGATAGGCGCCGGTGGTCGCGTCGATGGTCCCCCCCGAGTGGTTCGAGTGGATGCTGTAGCGGTACCCGGTGCCGCTGCCCCCGGTCGCCGTGAAGGACAGCGGCCCGCGCGGCGCCGCGGTGGGGTTGGCGGGCGCCAGCGAGACGCCGGCCGACAGGTTCACCCGGATGGTGGTGGTGGCCCCGTTCGCGTCGGTCACCGTCACGAGATCGCTGGTGCTCCCGGTGGTGCCCGCGACGTACGCGCCGGTGTGCGGGTCGAGCGTGGCCCCCGAGCCGTTGGTGGTGAGCGCGAAGGTGTACGGGCCGCTGCCGCCAGTGACCCCCAGGGTCAGCGCGCCCCGCGGGGACGCCGAGAGCATGGGGCTCGGCGCCGACAGCGCCGCGGTGACGCCGATGTTCACCGAGATGGTGTTGCCGAGCGAGTCGGTCACGGTCAGCACGTCCGTCACGCCGCCGAGGACGCCGGCGGTGTAGGCGCCGATCGACGGATCCACCGAGCCACCCGAGGGGTTGCTGGCGAGCACGAAGCCATAGCCGGCGCCGCTTCCTCCCGAGACCGAGAAGGTCTGGGTCCCGAGGGGCGCGAGCGACAGGACGGCCGGCGACACCACCAGGCCCGGTCCAACCGTGACCGCGGCGGAGGCCATGTTGCCGAGCGAATCGGTCACGGTCACCACGTCGGTCTTGTTCCCGGCGGTTCCAGCCCGGTAGGCGCCGGTGGTGGCGTCGATGATGCCACCCGAGCCGTTGGTCGAGACGGCGAAGACGAAGCCGGTTCCGCTGCCGCCCACCGCGCTGAAGAGCTGCGCCTGCAGGGGCGCCAGCGACGGGGCGGTGGGGTTGAGCGTGAGACCATTGCCGACCGAGATGGCAACCGTCGCGGTGTTGCCGAGCGAGTCGGTGACCCTGACCACGTCGACCGAGGCACCGACGCCGCCCGCGGTGAAGCGCCCCGTCGCCGCGTCGACGGACGCCCCCGAGACGTTGGTGACGAGCGTGAAGACGTACCCGGTGCCGCTGCCGCCGCTCGCGACCAGGTTGACCTGACCGCGCGGCGCGACGGCCGGAGAGGCCGGCGAGATCGAGAGGCCCGCCCCGACCGCGACGTTGACCGAGGCCACGTTGCCGAGGGAGTCCGTCACCACCACCGTGTCGGTGACCGAATCGGAGGTCCCGGCGGTGTACACGCCCGTGGCCGGATCGATGGTGCCGCCCGAGGCGTTGGTCCCCAGGCGGTAGACGTAGCCCGCGCCGCTGCCGCCGCTGGCGGTGAGCGTGAGGGTCCCGCGCGGGGCGGTCCGCGGAGCGCTGGCGAGGAGGGTCACGGCCGGGCCGACGGTGATCGAGCTGGTGGCGGTGTTCCCGAGCGAATCGGTGGCCGTCACCACGTCGACCACGGCGCCGGTGCTGCCCGCCACGTAGCCGCCTGACGCGTCGACGGTGGCCCCGGAGAGATTGGTGGTGACGGAGTACACGTAGCCGGTGCCGCTGCCGCCGCTGGCGGCCAGCAAGACCGGTCCGCCGGGCGGGGTGCTCGCGGTCGCCGGCGCGAGGCTGACCCCGGCGTTGACGGAGATGGTGACGGTCGCGGTGTTGCCGAGCGGGTCGGTGACCGTGACCACGTCCGTCGTGCTGCCGGTCGCCCCGGCGGTGTAGGCTCCCGTGGTCGGATCGACGTTGCCACCCGAGCCGTTGGTGGTGAGCGCGTACGTGTAGGTGGTGCCGCTGCCGCCGCTGGCGGTGAAGGTCTTGGTCCCGCGCGGGGACACGCTGGTCGGGCTCGGGCTGAGGCTGATGCCCGCTCCGACCGTGATCGTGGCCGTCGCGCTGTTGCCGAGCGAGTCGGTGACCGTGACCGCGTCCGTCCCGCCTCCGGCGGTGCCAGCGGTGTACACCCCGGTCGCGGCGACGACGGCACCACCCGACGCGTTGGTGGTGAGGGAATAGGTGAACCCGGTGCCACTGCCGCCGGTGGCGGAGAAGACCGTGGTGGCGCGCGGGGGGACGGCGGTCGGGGTGGGGCTGATGGTGACCCCCGGGCCAACGGTGACGGTGGCGGTGGCGGTCGGTACCAGCGTGTTGCTGACCGACACGATGTCGGTCACGCCGCCGGTGGGGCCGGCGGTGTACGTGCCGTTCGTGGGGTTCACCATCCCCCCGGAGGCGTTGGTGGGCAGCCCGTAGACGTAGCCACCGGTCGGATCGCCGGTCGCACCGAAGCTGACGGTTCCCCGCGGTGGCACGGTGATGCTGGCCGGCGAGAGCACGAGCGGTCCGTAGTTCGCGAGCGCGAAGGTGACGGTCCCGGGGACGCCCGCGACCGAGGCGGTGACCGTGTAACTCCCGACGGTGGCGTTGGCGGTGGCGGTGACGCTGGCCTGGCCGGAGGCGTTGGTGGTGACCGAGCCGGACGAGAGCGCGGCCGAGGCCCCCGAGCCCGGCGACGCGAAGGTCACGGTCACCCCCGGGATGGCATTTCCGAAGCCGTCCTTGACGGTGACCGCGAGCAGGGTGGAGAAGGCTGTTCCGATCCCGGCCAGCTGCTGCCCGCCGCCGCCGCTGCTGGCGGTGACGGAGGCTGCCGCTCCCGCGGTGTTGCGGAGCGCGAACGTCGCGGGCACGGCGATGCCGGACACGGAGGCGGTCACGCCGTAGGCGCCGACCAGCTGACCCGCGGTCGCGGTGAGGCTGGCGGTCCCGGACGCGCCGGTGCTGGCCGAGGCGCCGCTGAGCGCGGCGGTGGCGCCCGAGGCCGGGGCGGTGAAGCCGACGGTGACGCCCGGGACCGGCTGGTTGGCGGCGTCGCGCACGATGACCACCAGCGGGGCGCCGAAGGCGGTCCCCACGGTGGCCGACTGGCCGCTGCCGCCGCTGACCGCGACGGCGGTCGCGGCCCCGTAGTTCCAGAGCGAGAACGTCCCGGTGGTGGGGGTTCCCGACAACGCCGCCATCACCGAGTAGGCCCCGGCGGTGCCGTTGGCCGTGGCGGTGACGCTGGCGAAGCCGGTGGCGCTGGTGGTGACCGAGGTGCTGCTGAGGCTGGCCGAGGCGCCGCTCGAGGAAACCGAGAACAGAACGGTCGCGCCCGCGATGGGGTTTCCCGAGCTGTCGAGGACCCGGACCTGCAGGGGCGTCGCGAAGGGTGTCCCGAGCGCCGCGCCCTGGTTGTTGCCGGTGGTGAGGTTGACCGTCGGCGGCGGCGTGAAGGCGGCGGTGACGCTGAGATCGCTGTTCATCGTCACGGTGCAGGTCGGCGAGGTGCCGGTGCAGGCCCCTCCCCACGAGGTGAAGGAAGCGCCGGAGACCGGCGAGGCGGTGAGGACCACCGCGGTGCCGTTCACGAACGAGCCGGTCGCGCTGGTGCACGAGGTGCCGCAGCTGATCGACGCCGGCACGGTGATCACCGAGCCCCCGTTCCCGTTGGTCTTGCTGACCGACAGGGTGCGCAGGACGCCGATCGAGTCGGTGTCGACCGCGGCGTTGTTGCTGGTGTCGGGATCCACCACCCCGCCGCCGAGGGTCGCCGTGGCCGTGTTGGTCACGGTGCCCGTCCCCGTGCCCGCGATGACGTTGGCCTGGACGGTGTACGTCGCCGAGGCGCCGACCGGCAGCGACAGGGTGCCGCCGAGGTTCCCGGTCCCCGACGCCGCCGAGCACGTCCCCCCGCCGCTCCCGGCGCAGGTCCAGGTCACGCCGGTGAGCTGGGCCGGCATGGTGTCGGCGATGGTCACGCTCCCGGCCGCACCCGGGCCGGCGTTGGTGGCTTGCACGACGTAGGTCACGGCCTGTCCGAACCCGACCGCGGCCACCCCGTCGGTCTTGGTCACCGCGATGTCGGCGTAGGTGACCCCCGAGGTCACGGTGGTCAGGACCTTCGGGCCGAGCAGGGCGGTGACGCCCGTCGCCTGGATCGAGTAATTGCCGTTGGTGATGATGCTCCCGGCGGCCGTCGCGGAGTTGATGTTCACCGTCACGGTGAACGACCCGCTCGCGCCGGCAGCCAGGGCGCCGAGCGAGCAGGTCAAGGTCCCGGTGGCGCCGACGGCCACCCCGGAGCAGGCGCTTGGCAGGTTGGTCGACTTGTAGGTCGTGTTCGTGGGGATGACCACGTTGAGCTGAGACGCGAGCGCGGTCGCAGTGCCGCCGTTCTTGTACGTGACGACGTACGTGATGTCCGACCCGGCGTTGGCCGAGGTCGGCCCGGTCGCCGAGGTGTAGATCCCGGGGATGGTCGACCCGATCCCGTCGACGTAAACCCGCCCCCAGTGGCCACCTGCCGCGCAGCCGGAGGCGATCACCAGGAGCTCGACCTGATCGCCGACCGCCAGCCCGACATTGCCCGGCGCGATGTCCACGAGCTGCCAGTCCGTGTAGTAGATGGCGTTGCCACCGGCCACGCTGCCCACGATCTTCCAGGGCACTCCCGGCTGTCCGCTGGTGTTGAAATCCGAATACAGGGTCGTGCCCTTGGAGATGTTCTGCAGCCGAACGAAGTAGTACGGCTGCTGGGTGTAGGCGTGGTTCGGGTTCTGGAGCACGGGCGCGACAGCGAAGCGGATGTGCACCTTGTTGTCAGCGGCGTCGACGTCGCCGTTGGCGACGGTCATCGTCTGGCGAAGAGCGTTGACGTTGTTCAACGCTCCGGCCGTCGCGGGACTCCCCGTCGGGTTGTAGTTGAGCCGCGCCGCCCGGGTGCCGTACTTGGGATAGCGGAGCGAGGCGGCGGTTCCCATCAACGGGTCGGGGTCGGTCACCGATTCGGTGGCGCCGCCGACGATCAACGTCGCAAGTATTCCGTTGGTGCCGTTGGCGTCCGAGCCCGTCCCTCTCAGATTCAAGCTGGCCAGGGTCTGCGGCACCGATGTCGCGTTTGGGGGAACCGATACCGTGTCGGTGATCCCTGGATCATAGTAGTGCTCGACCGTCCAGCCGCTCGGCACGGCACCGATGGCGTCCGATTCGAAGTCGCCGTTGACGAAGACGGCCTCGTGGGCGACGCCGATGGAGTCGCCCGCGAGACCCGCGGGGTGCGATTGCTCCCCGCAGCCGGCGAGCCCGATGGCGAGCCCGCCCAGTACGACCGCGCACGATTCGACCCGATGACCTCTTCGCATATCGACTCCTCGACGTCTGACGTCTGGCTCTGGGCTAGCGAGCTAGGCTAGGCTATGGAACGAACGGTGGGGCGGGCGCATCGCCGGACCTGGTATCCGGCGTGCTCTGCTCCCTCTTGGATGTGACCACGAACTGCACGCGCCGGTTCTTCTGGCGGCCTTCCTCGGTCGCGTTGGACGCGAGCGGGACGTCCTGACCGTAGCCCTTGGCCGTGAGCCGCGAGGCCGGGACGCCCCGGCTGACCAGCACCGCGACCACCGCGTCCGCGCGCGCCTGCGAGAGCGTGGCGTTGTGCTTCGGCTTGCCGCGGTCGTCGGTGTGCCCCTGGACCTCGAGGGAGAGGATCTCCGGGTGCTCCTTCAGCACCTCGGCCACCGACTGCAAGAGGGCGTCCGAGGCCGGCTTGATCTTGGCCTTGTTGGTGTCGAACTGCACCTGCTCGAGGATCACGATCTCGGTGCTGGTGACCCGCACCAGCCTCGGGCAGCCGCGCTTGGCGGGATCGCTGCTGTCCACCCCCTTCTCGTGCGGGCAGGCATCCTGATCGTCGCGGAAGCCATCCCCGTCCGAATCGGGCGGACAGCCGTTCGCCGCCGGATCATCGGACTTGACCCCGGCGAGCTTGGGGCAGGCATCGCTCCCATCCGGGATCCCGTCACCATCGGCGTCGGGGGGCGGGGGGCAACCGTTCCTCTTGGGATCGTCGCTGGCCGGCCCGGGCTCGTTGGGACACGCGTCGGCGTCATCCAGGATGCCGTCCTTGTCGGCGTCGCGCGGGGGGCAACCGTTCTTGGTCGGATCGGCGCTGGCGGGACCGGGCTCGGACGGACACGCGTCGTGCGCGTCGGCGATGCCGTCGTGATCCTGGTCCGCGGGCGGTGGGGGGGGACAGCCGTTGGTGCGCGGATCGGCGCTGGGGATGCCGGGCTCGTTCGGACAGGCGTCCTGCGAGTCACGCACGCCGTCCCCATCGCTGTCGGGGTCGGGCTTGTCTCCCGACGGCGCATAGGCGATCGTGAGCAGCCCGCGGAAGTCCGGCGTCCCGAGGCCATGCGCGAACCCACGCCCGCCGGCGACGCCGATCTCCAGCGGATCGAGCACGCGGATCTTGACCCCGAGCAGGGCCTCGGCGCTCAGCACCCGGCTCGTGTCCACCAGGGTCGTGCCCCCGGTGCTCTCCACCCCGACCGTCACCTTGCGGTCGGGGCCGAGCAGCAAGCCGGCGCCGGCGCCCCACGCCAGCTGCGAGCCCACGCGAACGCCGCCGTAGGTCTGCGCCGTGCGAAAGGTCGGCCCGACCATCGCGGTCCAGATGAAGCGCTCGATGGTGCCGCCGAGCAGCACGTGGGCCTGCCCGCGGACCTTGGTGTCGGTGAGAAACGCGTCGCGGGTCGCGGTCGGGACCCACAGGTAGCCGCCGATGGCGAGGCCCACCGGGGCCCGGGACGAGCCAAAGAGGCGCAGCCGGGCCCCGATGCGCAGGTCGCCGACGGCGGTTCCGGAGGGCGAGACGAACGCGTTCGCGCCGGTGTACGTCCCGGCCTCGAAGGTGCCATCGCCCTTGTTCACCAGCGCGAACGGCAGATCGAGGTTGATCGCGATGCGCTCGGCCAGCGCCAGCGCCACGCTGACGTGCAGGAGCAGTTGGTGCTGCACGACCCGCCCGACGGTGTTGCCGTTCGAGTCCCCGATCACCAGGGGATTGCGGGCGTAGTCGAGCAGGGCCCCGGCGCGGAGCGTGGCGGCCCCGATGGTGTCGGGCGAGGGCACCGCGAAGAAGACGTCGCCCGGCGAGGATGGCTCCAGCCTCGGGAGATCCAGGTTGCGCGATTGCTGGGCGTGGGCCTGACCGGCGACGGCCATCGCCATGGCCAGGATGGTGACGACGATGGTTGCGGCGCCGCGGCCTCCGCGGGGGATCAACGGGCGATGATGATGAGGAGGCATCGCCCCAGTGCGCAGCCGCTCGATCGCGCCATCAACCGGCGGAGTCTGACCACGCGGCCGCGAGAATCCGCCTCTGCCCGAAACGCCTGCACCAGACCGCTCCTTCATCGTGATTCCCCCAGGTGGATGTCGTCTCCAGGTGGCTCCCTGCCCCGCTGCGGACACCGCGCGTGCGCGGTGTGCGGAGCCCACGAGGAGGGTGCAAATAGACCGGCACCGCAGCAAGGTACGCGTTTTTTCCGGTTCTTGCAAATTGCCTTTCTGGCTCTGGGGGTCGTCGGCGTGACCTCTGAGGTCGTCGTCGTGGCCGACGTCTGGATCTCGTCGTGGCCGACGTCTGGATCTCGTCGTGGCCGACGTCTGGATCTCGTCGTGG
>CAZIOH010000014.1:86602-90521 GCA_964540815.1 uncultured Myxococcales bacterium
CCGACGTCCGCGGTCGACTGTCTTCGTCGTGGTAAACGGGGAGACAGCGAAAAACGCCGGGACCATGACCGACCTTCCTGAAAAAAACGCCGCTGCCCTGCCCTTCGCGGCGCTTCGAATGTCCGGGTTTCGTGCGTTCCTCGGCACCTTCATGCTCACGATGATGGCTGACAACATCGAGCACGTGATGAGCTACTGGGTGGCATTCCAGAGGTTCCACTCCTCGGCGCTCGGCGGATTCGCGGTGGTGTCCCACTGGCTCCCGTACTTGCTGTTCTCCGTTCCGGTCGGGGTGCTGAACGACCGCCTCGATTCGCGGCGGCTGATCCAGATCGGGGCGGGTCTGTTCATGCTGGTCTCGCTCGGCTGGGGGTACTTCTTCATCACGGGCACGCTCCAGATCTGGCACGCGATGCTGCTCCTGGTGATGCACGGCTGCGCCGGGGTCTTCTGGCTGATCTCGAGCCAGGTGCTGCTCTTCGACGTGGTCGGCGCCGGCGCCATCGAGAGCGCCGTGCGCCTGAACGCCACGGCCCGCTACCTCGGCATGCTGGCCGGACCAGGGGTGGGGAGCCTCATCATGCGGACCATCGGCCCGACCCACGGGATGCTGCTGAACGCGACGTTCTATCTGCCGCTCATCGTGTGGCTCTGGCGGGCGCCGTTCGGCCCGAAGTTCCGGACCCGCGCGCCTCCGCGCCGCGCGGTCCGCGGGCTCGGCGACATCCTCGAGACCGTGCGGGACGTGCGCGCGATCCCGGTGCTGGCTGGGATGATCCTCCTGGCGGGGGCAGCCTCGTTCTTCATCGGCAACAGCTACCAGGCGCAGATGCCGGCGTTCGCCAGCGATCTCGGCCACGGCGATCCCGGCGCCGCCTACACCGCGTTGCTCGGGGCGGATGCGGCGGGGGCGCTGCTGGGTGGGCTGCTGCTCGAGAGCGGGCGGCGCTTCTTCCGCACCGCCACCACCTCCGCCTTCTGGCTGGCCGCGCTGTGGGCCGCGGCCCTCGGGGCCTTCGCCCTGACCCGCTCCTACGGGCTGGCGCTCGGCCTCCTGTTCCTGGCCGGCTTCTTCGAGCTGTCGTTCAGCAGCATGACCCAGACCATCGTGCAGGTCCATGCGCCGCCGGCCGTGCGCGGGCGCGTGCTCGGGCTCTTCAACATGTCGTCGGCCGGGCTGCGCGCCTTCAGCGGCATCACGGTCGGGATCGTCGGCAGCCTCACGACCGTCCACCTGTCGCTGGCCCTCGCGGCCGGTGCCTTCATGACCACCGCCCTCGTCTTGCTGGCGAGGTCCCGCCTCGGCTCCCCGTCCGAGCTCTGAGATGTCGACCCTTCCGACCCGATTCACGATCACGAACGTTCATCACGGCGGGCCTGACGGCGATCGAGCGTGCGCGCGGTCTTCTGGCGGCTGCCACGTCGTCACCGGACTTGATCCGGCCTCGAGCAGGTGGTGATCCACCTCTTGAACGCCACCGGCCACCCCTCGACCTGGGTCCTTCCCTGCACGACCAGGACGGTCGGCGAAAAGCTGCTTCGGGTGCGGCTCCCCGTGGGCTGGCGGGAAATCCGCGCGCGTGCAAGGTGAGGATCGATCAGAGCCGCGCCATAGACAACCGCCGGTTGACCAAGAAGACTGGAGTCCTTCCCCTCATGCTTCTGTGCGAGGTCAAACAGAAGTTGCGATGGCTCGCGGACCTGTGAGCCGGGGTCGGGTAGCCCCGCTCTCGATGGAGACCACGACAACTGTGTCCCTTTCCCTGATGTGACGGACAAGTGGCCCTCCCTGGACCGGGGTCGACCACGAGGGTCGTCGGGCAATCGCAGGGATGGTTGTCGCCGAGCCAGGAGCGAGCCCCAGCAAGCACCGTTGACATCGGCTGCTCGGGCGCACTACACATGGCGTATCCGACATCGAAGGGGACGGGCTCATGGCGATGGAATTGTCGGCATCTGTGGGTGAGGGCGGCGAAAACGGCACAAGTGACGTGCTCGTCGTTCAGAAGCAACTGGTCTCGCGCGGTTTCATCGTCGGCCTTCCGGACGGTCTTTGTGGTGGGCGAACCCGCGCCGCCATCAAGACCTTCCAACGAGGGTTCCTTCACAATCCCGACGGACGGGTGGATCCCGGTGGTGTGACATGGCGTCACTTGGTAGCCGAGCAGCCGGCGCCCGTCACCACGGGTGGACCGCTCACCCGCCTCGTGCCGAAGCCGGATAGCTCCACGATCAACAATGGCCTGAAGGCCGTCAACAATTCCTACATGACCGCGAAGCTCGGGGCTCCGCGTGACTCGTTCTCCGCGGACTGCCAACCTGTGACCAACGAGCGCCTGCGGCGCCATATCCTCAGCATGTCAGTGGGGCCCTTTCGGGTCACCGGGCTCAAGCCGGCCGTCCTGAGCCTGCAGCAAGTGGTCGACGCCATTCGCGATGCCCAACCCGAGGTCTATCGCGGCCTCGGCACGGCAGGTATGTTGTGTGCCCGCTGGGTCCGAGGTTCCACCACGTCGATCTCCAACCACTCATGGGGAACCGCGATCGACATCAAGATCAACGGCGTGCTCGATGCACGCGGCAACGGTCGCGTGCAGTTCGGGCTGACCTTGATCGCACCAATCTTCAACCGTTTTGGCTGGTACTGGGGAGCTGCGTTCCCAACCGAGGACGGAATGCACTTCGAGGCCAGCCGCTCATTGCTGGACTCCTGGGCTGGTGCACTCACTTGACCCTGAACCCCGGTCCTCCCATGTACCTGTTCGCCGTGGCAATAACGCTGGTGCTCCGGCAGCAACCGGCGTTGGCCGAAGGCAAGCCAGCCCACCCAGCGATGTCCGGCGCCAAGGATTGTCAATTCGCCGTCCCCGAGGGTTGGTCGCGATTCAAATTAAAGTGGGAGGGTGAATGCCTCGACGGCAAGGCCCATGGTAATGGGGCCCTCAAGGCACTCGATAAGACGCGGGTCGATCGTATCTTCTTCGGATCCATGGAGAAGGGCGAGTTGAAGGTGGGGGTCATGGACACCGCCGACGGATTCATCGCAGGCAGGTTCGAGCACGGCCGCGTCGTGGATACGGACGACCGCTCGATAATTCTCCAGTCTTTCGACGCAGCCAGCGCGGCCGCCAAGGCCGTCAGCGATCGCTTCAACAAGTCCGGCAACGCCGCCTCCGCCCGCTTCTACGACGCCAAGGCCAAGAAGCTCGCCGAACAACTGGACTGAGACCAGGAAGCCCTACGTCACAATGCGTTATTGTGCCGCGTTTTGCCTCGTCGAGTTCTTCCTTTGGTACGCCAATTCTCCCCAGTCGACGCTCTCGCCCGTTGAGGGCCTGCTCACCACCGGCGTCAGCGCCGATTCGACGGCATTGAGTTCCCGATCAAGGTCTTCGGTGGCGACACGGCACTCGATGATGATCGGGATGTCCGCACCGATGAAGGACGCGATCTTCCGGGTGGAAAGAATCGTCGTCATTGAGATGCGTTCGTGGTGCCCAGCGGCGTCGATCTCACTCTGATGTGAACCTGTCGGAGCACGCGTCCAAAGCGCCTCAACATCGCCCGGGCCTCGTTCATCGTCAGGTCAACCTGGCGAGCATGCGCCACGTCGAAACAAAATGAGGCCTTGGACTAAGGCACCCACAACAGGATCGTCTACGAACCGCTACCTGCACCTCGGGCCTGGCGAACCAACGAGGCCAGACCTATTGCAACCATCAAGATTTTGGGTGAGCGACGGGGATTGAACCCGCAACCCCCGCAGCCACAGTGCGGTGCTCTACCAATTGAGCTACGCCCACCAAACGTATCGCTATTCAGTTTTTCGAACGGGACCATCGGATCTCTGCCCAACCTTGCCGAGCGCGCCCGGAGGGAGTCGAACCCCCGACCCGCGGCTTAGAAGGCCGCTGCTCTA